>NZ_JCALCI010000010.1:0-101605 GCF_059812245.1 Mycobacterium sp. NGS64
GGCGATTTTCGCGCCGTGGCTTCACACGCGAAGCCCAGGATGCACGCGCCCTACAGCGGGTGCTCGACCTTCTTGCCGCCGTCCCAGCGGCGCAGACCGGCGAAGCGGCCGTCCAGCTGCGACGGTCGGCCCGCGATGCGCAGCGCACGGCCAAGCTGGTGGCCACCGACGCGGCGCGCCATGGTCACGTGCGCGGTCCATTGGCCGGGCAGGCTGTTCGACATCGGCGCCGGCTCCAGATGCGGACCGCACAACCGGTGCACATCCGCGTGCAGGGACAGCAGTTCGCTGGTCGGCACGATCAGGCGCGCGAACACGACGTTCGCCCGCCCGAACAGCACCGGCGCGCCGATCGCCGCGTCCAGCGGGAGTCGTCGGGCGACCGGACCGAGCAGCGCGTCGACCTGGGGGTCGATGCGTTCGGCGACGGCAAGCGTGACGTGCGGCCGGCTCGCGGGCGCCTGGCTGGGGATGCCGGCGACGGCCAACTCCCGCCAGATGCCACGAACGGCCTCTTCGGTGTCGGGGTCGAAGACCAGCTCGATGGAATGGACCATCAGCGCACCAGCGCGGTCACCCAGTCGCGGTCGAACGCCTCGGCGCTCATGGCCGCGAAGTCGGGCCTGGATGCCGCGCCGGCGGGCAGCGCGGCCCGCACCGGGGCCAGCTTTGCCAGCGCCGACCGGTTCGACGTCTCCACCTGGCCGGGCCGGGCCGGCCAGCTCCCGATGACCAGCCCGGCGCACGGAACTCGTTGGGCGGCAAGGGCTTCCAGGGTCAGCGCGGTGTGGTTGAGGGTGCCCAGCTCGGCGCCGACCACGACCAGCGCCGCGGCGCCCAGCCCGACGGCGAGGTCGCGCAGCGTGACGCCGGGGTCGGCGAGTTCGACCAGCAGGCCGCCCGCGCCTTCGACCAGCGTCAGCCGCCCGGGGCGGTCCAGGTCGCGGATGAGCCTTTGCACGCGCTCGCCGGTGGGCAGCGTCGTCCCGGCCTGCTCGGCCGCGGCGGCCGGCGCCATGGGCAGCGGGTAGCGGGCCAGCCCGACGAGTTCGGTCACCCCGGACAGCCGGCCCACCTCGGCGAGGTCGTCGTCGCCCGCGTCGGTGCCGGTCTGGACCGGCTTGCACACCGCCACGTCGAGACCGGCCTGACGGGCGTGGCAGGCCAGTGCCGCGGTGACGACCGTCTTGCCGACCCCGGTGCCGGTGCCGGTGACGACCAGAACCGTCAACGGCGCGCCACGCCGAGCACGTCCGTCAGCACCCGGCGCGCGGTGTCGAGGTCGTCGGCGTCCAGCGACGCGCGCGCCGACAGGCGCAGCCGCGACGTCCCCGCGGGCACGGTCGGGGGGCGGAAGCAGCCCACCTTGACGCCGGCGTCCAGGCAGGCGGTCGCGGCGGCCAGCGCGACTTCCGGATCGCCCAGGATCACCGACACCACCGCCGACGCCGGCACGTCCGGCACGCCGCACGTCTCGGCCAGGAAGCGGGCGTGGCGCAGCACCGCGTCCGGCCGCCACCCCTCGGCCTGCAGCACCCGCAGCGCGGCCCGCGCGGCGCCCACCGCCGCCGGCGCCAGGCCGGTGTCGAAGATGAACGGCCGGGCCGCGTCGATCAGGTGCGCGCGCACCGGGGCCGGGCCGAGCACCACCCCGCCCTGGCTGCCGAGCGCCTTGGACAGCGTCGTGGTCATCACGACGTCGAGCGCGCCCGCGAGGCCGAGCTCGTGCAGCAGCCCGCGCCCACCGCCGCGCACCCCGAGGCCGTGCGCCTCGTCGACGATGAGCAGCGCGCGGTGGCGGCGGCACACCTCGTGCAGTTCGCGCACCGGGGCCAGCGAGCCGTCGGCGCTGAAGACGGAGTCGGTGATGACGACGGCGCGCTCCTCGTCGCGGGAGGCCAGAGCCGCGTCGACGGCGGTCACGTCGCGGTGCGGCGTCACCCGCACCCGGGCGCGCGACAGTCGGCACGCGTCCACCAGCGAGGCGTGCGAAAGGGCGTCGGACACCAGCAGCGAACCGGGGCCGGACAGGCCGACGACGGCCCCCAGGTTGGCGGTGTATCCGGAGGAGAACAGCAAGCCCGTGGCGGCGCCGACGAAGTCGGCGAGCTCGGACTCGAATTCCTGGTGCAGCTCGGTGTCGCCGGTGACCAGGCGCGAGCCGGTGGCCCCGGCGCCCCACATGCGCAGCGCGGCAACGCCCCCCTCGATGACGTCGGGGTGCTGCGACAGCCCGAGATAGTCGTTGGAAGCCAGGTCCAGCTCGGTCGTGACCGCGGGACGCGGGCGCAGCGAGCGTCGCAGCCCGGCCTCGCGGCGCTGCTTCTCCACCGCGTCCAGCCACGCCAGCGGTGATAGCTCGATCGGTGCCCGCGGTAAGGCATTCATGGGCGTTCAGCCTACGGGGCGGGCGACATCGGCCGTCGCTAAGGTGTGATGACCTGCCCGGGGTTGCCGGGGGTCCCGCCGGTCCCGCCGGCCGCGCCGCCGGTTCCGACGGTGGTATTGCCCGCGGTGATCGCGAAGACGTTGCCCCCGTTGCCCCCGTTGCCGCCGGTGGCGCCGCCGCCGCCGGTCCCGCCGGTGCCGCCGATCGAATGTCCCGTCGCCAAGTAGTTCTGCGCGGTGCCGCCGGTGCCGCCGGTACCGCCGACCGTGACGCCGAAGCCACCTGCGCCGCCGAGCCCGCCGGTGGCCGTGCCCCACTCGGGCGGGTAGAGCGCCAGGCCGTTGAAGGTGTCGATGGTGAAGTTGTAGGGACCCATGATCGCGCCGCCCCCGTGGCCGCCGTTGCCCCCGGCGCCGACCGTGCCGATGCCGCCCTCGCCGCCCGTCCCGCCGGTGGCGGTTCCCCAGCCCAGGTTGAACGCGACACCGCCCGCGCCGCCGTCACCGCCGGTGGCGCCCTGGCCGCCGGCCCCGCCGGTCCCGCCCAACGTGAAGCCGGCGCCGCCGGCCCCGCCGGTGCCGCCCTGGCCGGTGAGGCTCATGCCGCCCGCCCCGCCGGTACCGCCTTGCGGAACGCCCACCCCCAATTCGGCGCCGCCGAGGAAGCCCGTGTTGCCGCCGGCTCCGCCGGTGCCGCCGGTCGCGTCGGTCGCGTTCCCGCCGGCCCCGCCGGCACCACCGACACCCGACAGGAACCCACCGGGCCCGCCGGTGCCGCCATTACCACCGTTCACCCCCGAGGTGAGGGAGGCCCCGCCGGCCCCGCCCGCCCCGCCGTTGCCGCCCCAAATGGCGGCCCCGCCGTTCCCGCCGGAGGCACCGGCGCCGCCCAGGCCGCCGGCGCCGCCGTTGCCGAAGATCCCGGCCTGCCCGCCATTGCCGCCGGCCACGCCGGCGACGGTGGAGTCCCAGCCTTTGCCGCCATTGCCGAGCAGCAGGCCACCGTTCTGGCCGTTCGGGCTGGCCTGCGTTCCGTCGGCGCCGTTGAAGAACAGCGGTGCCCCGACGAGCTGCTGGCTGGTCTGGTTCAACTCGTACATCACGGTCCCCAGGACGTCCGTCCTGGGCGGCGGGGTCGCCCCGGAGGCGTCGGCCACCGCGTTCCAGATCGGCGCGAAGATCGAATAGGGCGAAATGCTGGCGGCGTTGGTCGCCTCGGCCGCCGCATATGCCCCGCCCGACCCCGTCAGGGCCTGCACGAACTGGGATTGAAAGGTCGCTGCCTGAGCGCTTAAGGCCTGAAACTGCTTTGCGACGTCGGAGAATACGGACGCGACCGCCGCCGAAACCTCGTCACCGGCCGCCGCGACGACACCGGTGGTCGAGGCCGCCGCCGCCGAATTCGCAGCGCTGACCGACGAGCCGATGCTCGCCACCTTCGCCGCCGCGGCCGCAAGCACGTCCGGCGCTGCGATCACATAGGACACCGCTGACCTCCGAAGACCGCCTCCGGCTCGCAGGCCTTCACGCGACGATCACAATCCAAGGACGAAAGTGAAAACCTATCCCGTTGTACACGTGCCTTACAACGTTTCACGGGATTTCGTCCGTGGTGTTCTGCGCCCGCGGCGGGCCGGTCGCAAACGGCGATCAGGCGGGGTCCCGGCGTTCGCGCTTGCCATCGCAGCGCGGTCACCGTTGCCAACCCCGGTCATGATCGGCACACATAACTTCGTTCATCTCATTCCGCCGTAATCGATCCTAAATCACGATCCGGTGCGGCATTCTCAACTTTGCGTATCTTTCGGTGGTTCGGCGCGAAAGTTCGCGAACACGCGCCGGGATGCCGCTACTCGAGGACGTCGGATGCCATCGGCGGGCGCGTCGACGCACCCAGAGCCGCCCGCCACGGTTGGCCGGCTCCATCGAGCCGGTGAAATTTCCGTTGCCGGCAATTTCCCGAGCTCGGCGGCGCCTGTCTCGTCGCCGCCGTTCGGGCTGGTGAACTCCAATTACGTTGGGCAGACAGCGGGCGGGTCGGCAAACCAAGTGAAAACCTTAATTTGCGTCAGGGGAACTTCGCCGGCTTCGAAAAGGAATTTGCCCTCCCCAACCCCTACGACCCGTACCCTCGAGCCTTCCACGAACCCGCGCCGGTACCAGATGCCATGTCAAGCAGGGCGATCAGTTCGTAATGACCGTACGCGAGGCTCATTTCCGGGCGATAGTTGCCGACATGAAAATGTTTACTGGATCCATTCTCACTTGGCAGATGTTTAATAACGAAATGCCGTGGGTAAAAATTGCTAAAACTGCCTTCCAGATGGAGAATTACCGATACTGGAGCGGTGGCGCGCGATTGGGGGAGCATGGACGAGGACGACTTTCTGGTCGCCGTGGGGGAAGCGGCGCAGGACGCGGTTTGGAAGACGCAGCACCCGCTCACCCACCACTTGGCAGAGGACGACCCGCGCCGCGCGCAATACCTGCGTGAGTACCAGATGGCGGTGGGCCGCCAAGTGCTCGCCGCGATCGAGAAACTGCGGCGCGGGGGTTCCTGCCGGGACACACCCAGGGAATGCGCGCCCGTAGATGATTTCGCGTTGCTTCCGGTAGCGCAGGTGCCGGCTGAGCGCCTCCTTCCGTAAGCCTTAGCCGACTCGACGCCCGCGCCGGACCCGCCCCGGGGTCCGGCGTATGGCTATCACGAATCGCACACATCCTTCGGGTGGGCGACGGTAGTTTCAGTGCTGTGCCGCCGGCGGCTGCGGCAATGAACGCTGCGCTCTTGGCGTCCCGTACCGACGGACGAAGGAGGATGGGTGAAAGCCATTCCTAAAATGCTGGTCTTCGGTGTTGTTGAGTTCGTCGTGTTCGGCGCGATGCTATTTTTTCCCGCGGGCACATTCAATTACTGGCAGGCATGGGTTTTTCTGGTCGTCGTCGGAATCACGGCCTGGATCCCCGCCGTTTACTTACTCCGTAGGAATCCCGCCGCGCTGGAAGCCCGGATGCGCGGGGGCCCGGCGGCCGAGGGCCGGACGGCGCAGCGCGTCATCATCGCCGGCTTGTACGTATCGCTGGCCGCCATGGTCGTGGTCAGCGCCCTCGATCACCGCTTCGGCTGGTCGCCGGTGCCGACGGCGGTCTGCGGGGTCGGAGACGTCCTGGTCGCCATCGGCCTGGGCGTGGTGGCGCTGGTGATCATCCAGAACAGCTACGCGTCGGCGACCGTCCAGGTGCAGTCGGGCCAAGAGGTCGTCTCCAGCGGTCTGTACGGGCTGGTGCGGCATCCGATGTACACCGGCAACGTGATCATGATGGTCGGCATCCCCCTCGCGCTCGGTTCTTACTGGGGACTGGTTCTCGTCGTTCCCGGCCTGCTCGTGCTGGCCTCGCGCATCCGCGACGAGGAGAAGCTGCTCCAGAAGGAGTTGGAGGGGTACCTCGAGTACACGCAGAAGGTTCGCTACCGCCTAGTGCCATCCATGTGGTAGCGACCGCACCGGCCCCGTGTGCGGCTAATCGCCGGCCGGGCTGGCGGCGGGAACATCCACCGCGCAGGCATGTCCGGCCAAGCGCTGGCTCAACCGCCTGACCGACGGGTCCTCGAACAGCGCGGTCACCTCGAGGTTGGCGTCGAGGGCCGTGTTGATCGTGGCCGTGGCTCGCATCGCGGCAAGGGAGTCCCCGCCGAGTTCGAAGAACGACTCGTCGATTCCGACGTGGTCCAGCCCGAGCACCTGCGCGTAGATGCCGGTCAAGATCCGTTCGACCAGGCTGGTGGGGGCATGGTGGCCGTTTCCGTTGCCATTGTGATCCGGCACCGACGGCGCCGGCGCCGGGTGGTAGCCCGACCGGTCCGGGCGCGCGTGCTTCCCGTCGTCTCGCACCGCGATCGACGACAACGGTCGCGTCGGGCCGGTGGTCATGGCGACGAGCGTCTGCTGGAACCGCTCGATCAGCGCCTCGATGTCGGCCGGTGAGAAAACGTCCGCGCGGAATTGGACGTGCAGCTCCAACTCCCGGCCCGGCAGCGCCTGGACGGTGAGCGGGTAGTGGTAGTAGTCGCGGTTGGCGATGTCGGTGACGGCCAACCCGTCGGTCCCCGCCAAGGCGGCGGGATCGGCGGGGTAGTTCTCGTAGACGAACACGGTGTCGAAGAGCCTTGCGTGGCCGGTGACGCGGTGGACCTCGCTCAGCGCCAGATGCTGGTGGTCCAGCGTGCGGTTGTGTTCGCCTTGCAGTTGATCCAGCAGGTCGGTGGCGGTGGTCTCGTTCGTGATGGTCGCCCGCACCGGCACCGTGTTGATGAACAGCCCGACCATCGAGTCCGCGCCGGGCACCTCGGCCGGCCGCCCGGAGACCACGGCGCCGAAGGCGACGTCGCGCTGGCCGGTCAGCCAGGTCAGCAGCTGCGCCCAGGCGGCCTGCAGCACGGTGCTCACCGTGGTGTGCCGCGTGCGCGCCAACTCGCCAAGCGCCCGGGTGGTGTCTTCGGGCACCCGGAACGACGCAACGCCGCGCCGGCCCAGCCCGAACCAGTCCGGCGGCCCGACGAGTGTGGGCGCGGCGAAGCCGTCGAATATCTCGCGCCACACCGCGCGGGCGCCGTCGACGTCACGGCCGGCCAGCCACGACACAAACCTGCGGTACGACCCGGCCGCGGGCAGCCGCTGGCCGTAATAGCTGGCGAACAGCTCGCCCAGCAGGATCGGCAGCGACCACCCGTCCAGCACGATGTGGTGATTGGTCAGCACGAACCGGTGCCGGTCTTGCCCGGTGCGGATCAGCGCGACCCGCAGGGCGGGATGGTCGGCCAAGTCGTAGACCGCGGCGCGTTCCGCGGCGCAGACCTCCTGGATCTGCTCGTCGACGTCCGCATCGCCCCCGCTGAGGTCGAGATAGCGCCACGGCACCACGGGGTCGGCCGGGATGATCTGCACCGGTTGGTCGAACCGCGCGCTGAAGCGGGCCGCCAGGTTGGGGTGGCGGGCGACCACGGTGTGCACGGCGTCCCGCAGGCGGTGCTGGTCGAGCCGACCGCTCAGCGTGACGTCGAGCTGCACCGCGTACACGTCGTCGCCGCCCTGGGCGGTGCTGGCGTGAAACAGCAGCCCCTGCTGCAGCGGGGTCAGCGGCAGCACGTCGGCGATGCGGTATTGCCGCGCCAGCTCGTCGATCTGCAGCTGGCTCAGCCGGGCCGGCGCGATGTCCGACGGCGTCAAGCCGCCCCCGCCGCCGCGCACGTGCGCGCAGATGCCGGCCAACGCGTCGAACCACAACCGGCTCAGCCGGCTGACCCGCGCCTGATCCAGGGCCGACGGGGCCCACGTCCACCCCGCGCGCAGGCGCGGGCCGGTCTCGGCGTCCAGGGTGCCCGCATTGAGCTCGACGGTGTGCATCAGCGGCATGGGCGTCGCCGCGGCAACGCCGGTCACCGACCAGCCGTCCTGGCGGATCTCCCAGATGTCCCCGGACACCTCGGTCGCCGCGGCGCCCAGCCGCCCGAGGTAGTTGAACCCGATCGTCGGGTCGGGCCCCTCGAGGTCGACATCGCTGTTCAGGTAGCGCAGCATCCCGTAGGTCAGACCGTCCGGCAGGGCGCGAAGCTGCTCCTTGGCGTCCTTGATCACCGCGCCCAGCCCCGCATCACCGGCCAGGACCTGCGCCCAGTCCAGCCCGCCCACCGCGAGCGCCACGGGGTACTTGGTGGTGAACCACCCCACCGTGCGCGACAGGTCGACGCCTGCGTCCAGCTCCTCCTGGCGCCCATGACCTTCCGCGTCGATCACGATGGGCGCGGCGCCAGTGCCCAAGAACTCGGCACACGCCAAGGCGAACGCGATCAACAAGATCTCGTGGATGCCGGCGTGGAACGCCGCCGGCACCTCGCCGAGCAGCATCCGGGTCGTCTCGGCGTCGAGCTCGACCGACAGGTTCCCGGCGGTCGCATAGGTGTCCACCTCGGGTTGCACCGCCGGCAACTCCGCGGGCAGCGCGGCGATCTGCCGCCACGCGCGCGCCTGCTCCACGACCTCGGGACGGTGGGCGTGCTCGGCCAGCAGCGCCGCCCACCGGGCGAACGACGTCCGCGGCGCCGGCAACACCACCTGCTGGCCGCCGCGGTGCTGCGCCCAGGCCAGGTTGAGGTCCTCGAGCAGGATCCGCCACGACACCCCGTCGACCGCCAGGTGGTGAACGATCAACAGCAACTGCCCGGTGGGAGCCGCCCACAGCGCGCTCAGCATCACCCCGGCGGCCGGGTTCAACCGCGACCGCGCCGCGGTGACCGCGTCGTCGGACAGCACGTCCACCGTTTGCAGGCACCCGCGCGCGTCCACCGCGCCGGGTTCGGGCACCGTCACCGACCACCCGTCGGTGCCGTCGGTGTTGTTGTCGTCGACGCGCAGCCGCAACATCGGGTGCCGATCCAGCAGTGCCTGCAACACCGCCACGACGTCGGACGAGGTCACCCCCACCGGGGCCTGCACCAGCACGGTCTGGTTGAACTCGTCGATCGGTCCATCCACGCTCTGCAGCCAGCGCATGATGGGCGTGGCCACCACCGCGCCGACGCCCTCGTCGATCACCTCGGCCTCGTCGGCGACCACCCCGGCCGCCCGGGCGAGCTTGGCCACCGTCTGCTCGACGAAGATGTCGCGCGGCCGAACCACCACGCCGGCGGCGCGCGCCCGCGCCACCACCTGCATCGACAGGATGCTGTCCCCGCCGAGTTCGAAGAAGGACTCCTCGACCCCGACCCGCTCCAGCCCCAGCACCTGCGCATAGATGCCGGCCAGGATCTCCTCGACCGCATCGGCCGGGGCGCGGTAGTGATCGACGTCCTGATACTCCGGCGCCGGCAGGGCGCGGGTGTCGAGTTTGCCGTTGACCGTCAGCGGCAGCGCGTCCAGTGCCACCACCGCGGCCGGCACCATGTAGGCCGGCAGCCGGTCGGCCAGCGCGGCGCGCACCTCGGCCGGGTCCGCCGTTCCGGTCACGTAACCCACCAGGCGCTTGTCGCCGGGGCGGTCCTCGCGGGCGATCACCACCGCCTGCTCGACGCCGTCGAGGCCGTTCAGCGTCGCCTGAACCTCGCCCAGCTCGATGCGGTAGCCGCGGATCTTGACCTGCTCGTCGGCACGGCCCATGTAACGCAGCTGCCCGTCGGCGCCCCAGCTCATCAGGTCGCCGGTGCGATACATCCTTTGTCCCGGCGCTCCCGCGAACGGACACGCGACGAACCGCGTCCCGGTCAGGCCCGCGCGCCCGACGTACCCGTGCGCCAAGCCGGCGCCGGCGACGTACAGCTCGCCGACCACACCGGGGGGCACGGGCTGCAACGACTCGTCGAGCACGAAGAAACCCAGGTGGCCAAGCGGCACCCCGATGGGGCTCACGGCCGTGTCGACGTCGTCGGCGACGATCTCGCGGAACGAGGCGTGCACCGTCGTCTCGGTGATGCCGTACATGTTGATCAGCCGGGGCCGGGCCGGGTGACTGTCCAGCCACGCGCGCAGGCGCTGCGGTTCGAGCGCCTCGCCGCCGAACACCACGGCCTCCAGCTGCAACTGGGACGCCAGCTCGGGCTGCAACGCGTCGGCGGCCTGCAGGGCGTAGAACGCCGACGGCGTCTGGCTCAGGACGCTGACCCTTTCGGTCACCAGCAGTGCATGCAGGTCTTCGGGCGAGCGCACCACCGAGTCGGGCGCCACCACCACGCGGCCACCGTAGAGCAGCGCGCCCCAGATCTCCCACACCGAGAAGTCGAACGCCAGCGAGTGACACTGCGACCACACCCGGCCCACCAGGTCCATGTCGCCGGCCAGGGTGTCCAGCAGCCGGGTGACGTTGCGATGCGGGACCGCGACGCCCTTGGGGGTGCCGGTCGTGCCCGAGGTGTAGATGATGTAGGCGACGTCGTCCGGGCAGGCCACCGACAACGAGGTGCCGAGGCGGGCGTCAACGGCGGGGTCGGCGGCGTCGCCGGCGGCGTCTTGGACATCGATGATCAGCAGATCGTGTCCGTCCAGCCGGGGGCGGTACTCCGCGGTGGTGATCGCGGCGACGGGCGCGGCGTCGCCGAGCACGAACTGCATCCGGGCCTCCGGCACCGCCGGATCGATCGGCACGTACGCCGCACCGGTCTTCACCACCGCCAGGATCGCCACGATCGCCTCGGTCGAGCGGGGCAGCAGCAGCGCCACGCGCCGGCCCGGCCCTACGCCCCCGCCGGCCAACAGGCGCGCCAACCGGTTTGCCGCGTCGTCGAGTTCGCGGTAGGTCATCGACCGGCCTTCGAAGGTCACCGCGGCCGCGTCGGGCACCCGCGCCACCTGCGCGGCGAACAGCTCCGGAATCGACACCGGCGGCCTCGCCGGCTCGGTCAACGCGACCCGGTTGCCCCAGTCCTCCAACCGGATTCGCTCGGCGTCATCGAGCACGCCGATCGACGACAGCCGCCGGGTCGGGTCAGCGGTCATCGCCACCAGCACGCGCTGCAACCGCTCGATCAGGGTTTCGATGGTGGCCGCGTCGAACACGTCGGTGCGGAATTCCACCACCCCGCCGATGCCGGCCGGCTCACCGTCCGCGTCCAAGTGCTCTTCCAGGGAAAGCGCCAGGTCCATGCGGGCGGTGCCGGTGTCCACCGGCATCTGGGTGAGCTCCAGCTCTCCCGCCGCGAACCTGGCGGTGGGGTCGCCGGCGGTGTCGTGCAGGGTCCGCCAGGCCAGCATCACCTGCACCAGCGGGTGGTGGGTCAGCGACCGGGTCGGGTTCAGCCGCTCGACGACCACTTCGAAGGGCACGTCCTGGTGTTCGTAGGCGGCCAGGCTGCGCGCCCGCACCTGGGCCAGCAGGTCGGCGACGCTCGGGTCGCCCGCCACGTCCACGCGCAACACCAACGTGTTGACGAAGAAGCCGACCAGCTCGTCGAGCGCGGGGTCGCGGCGTCCCCCGATCGGGAAGCCCACCGCCACATCGGAACTCGCGCTGAGCTTGGCCAGCAGCACGGCCAGCGCGGCCTGCATCACCATGAAGTTGGTCGCGTTGTGTTCGCGGGCCACCCGCACGACCTGCCGCTGCAACTCGACGGGCCACTGCAGCACCACGCTGGCGCCCCGCTGATCGGCCACCGGCGGGTAGGGCCGGTCGGTGGGCAACCCGAGCCGCTCGGGCATCCCCGCCAGGGCCTGCTCCCAGTACGCCAGCTGCGCGGCGATGGGGCTGTCCTGATCGTTGAGATCGCCGAATTGCGCGCGCTGCCACAGCGTGTAGTCGACGTACTGGACCGGCAACGGCGTCCAACCGGGTGCCTGTCCGAGACACCGGCTGGCGTAGGCGACGGATATGTCACGCACCAGCGGGGGGATCGACAGGCCGTCGGCGGCGATGTGGTGCACCACGGCGACCAGCACGTGTTCGTCGTCCGCGACGCGGAAAAGCCTTGCCCGCAAGGGGATCTCGGCTCCCAGATCGAAGCTGTGCCGCGCCGTCTCCTCGATGCCCGCCTGCAGCCGGCGTCGCGACCACCCGGTCGCGTCGACCACGTCCCAACCGAAGTCGGCCCGCTCGGCGGGCAGCACCAGCTGTTGCGGTATCCCGTCGGGGGCGGCGAACAGCGTGCGCAGGCTTTCGTGGCGGCCCACCACGTCGGCCAGCGCCGCGCAGAATGCGTCGGCATCCAGCCGTCCGCGCAGCCGCAGCGCCACCGCCAGGTTGTAGACCGGTGACGGGCCCTGCAGCTGGTCGATGAACCACAACCGGTGCTGGGCGAACGACAACGGAATGACCGCGGGCCGCTCGACGGCCACCAACGGGTCCAGGCCGCCCTCGCCACCGTGCAGGCGGGTCGCCAACTGGGCCACCGTGGGCGCCTCGAACACGGCGCGCACCGCGACCCCGGCGCCCAGGCCGGTCTTGATCGCGGCGACCAGGCGCATCGCCGACAGCGAATCCCCGCCCAGGTCGAAGAACGAGTCGTCCACCCCGACCCGGTCCACGCCCAACACCTGGGCGTAGATGCCGGCCAGGATTTCCTCGGTCGGGTTGCTCGGGGCACGGTAACGATCGGTGGCCTCGTATTCCGGTGCCGGCAGGGCCCTGGCGTCGAGCTTGCCGTTGACCGTCAGCGGCAACGCGTCCAGCGCCACCACCGCGGCCGGCACCATGTAGGCCGGCAGCCGCTCGGCCAGCGCGGATCGCAGCGCGGCCGGGTCCGCGGTCCCGGTGATGTATCCGACCAGGCGCTTGTCGCCGGGGCGGTCCTCGCGGGCGACCACCACCGCCTGCTCCACACCGTCGAACGCGGCCAGCGCGGCCCGGACTTCGCCCGGTTCGATGCGGTATCCGCGGATCTTGACCTGCTCGTCGGCGCGGCCCAGGTATTGCAGCTGCCCGTCGGCGCGCCACCGCACCAGGTCGCCGGTGCGGTACATGCGGGTCCCGGGCGCGTTCGCGCCGGCGAACGGGCAGGCCACGAAGCGCGAGGCGGTCAGCCCGGTCCTGCCGACGTATCCGACGCCGACGCCCCGCCCGGCCACGTACAGTTCCCCGACCACACCGGCCGGCACCCGCCGCAGCGACTCGTCCAGGACGAACAGCGCCGCCGTCGACACGGGCGCACCGATCGGAGCCGCGCCGGACCCCGCCCGCAGCGGCGCGCTCATCGAGGCGTACACCGTCGCCTCGGTGGGTCCGTAGGCGTTGACCACCACCCGCCCGGGCGCCCATTGGTCCACCACCTCGGCCGAGCAGGCCTCGCCGCCGAGCAGCACCGCCTCGGCCTCCAACCGTTGCGGGGACAGGGCGGCCACCGCCGACGGGGTTTGGGTGAGCACGCTGACCCGTTCCCGGGCCAGCAGGTCGTGGAAGTCGTCCGGTGAGGCGACGACGGACGGGGGCACCACCACCAGCCGCCCGCCGCCGAGCAGCGCGGCCCAGATCTCCCAGACCGAGAAGTCGAACGCGTACGAGTGGCATTGCGTCCACACCTGCGTCGCCGGCAGCGCCGGGTGCGACGACTGCGCCAGGTGCGCCAGGTTGCGGTGGGCGATCGCGACGCCCTTGGGCGTCCCGGTGGTCCCCGAGGTGTAGATCAGGTACGCGATGTCGTCGGCCGACGGCGCCGGCAGCGCGGTGGCCGGTTGGTCCTCGACGGCGGGGTCGTCAATGTCGATGACCGTCAGGTCCCGCCCGTCCAGCCGGTCGGCCAGCCCGGCGGTGGTGACCGCGGCGACGGGCGCGGCGTCACCCAGCATGAACCCGATCCGGGCCGCGGGCAGCGCCGGGTCGATGGCCAGGTAGGCCGCCCCGGTCTTCAGCACCCCCAGCATGGCCACGACGGCCCGGGCGGAACGCTCCAGCAGCAACGCCACACAACCACCGGGGCCCACCCCGCGGCCAGATAGCAAGTGCGCGAACCGGTTAGCGGCCTCGTCGAGTTCCCGGTAGGTCATCGTTTGGCCCGCGAAGGTCACCGCCGGCGCCTCCGGGGCCCGGGCCACCTGCGCGGCGAACAGCTCGGGTACCGACACCGCGGCCGGCGCGGGCAGGCTCAAGACCGCGCGGTTGCCCACCTCGTCGAGGCGGGCGTGCTCGGCCTCGTCGAGCAGATCCACCGACGACAGCCGCCGCGCCGGATCCGCCGTCATGGCGGCCAACACCCGCTTGAGCCGCTCGATCAGCGTTTCGATGCTGGCGGCGTCGAACACGTCGGTCCGGAATTCCACCGACCCGGCGATTCCGGCCGGCTCGCCGTCGTCGGTCCACGTCTCCCCCAGCGAGAACGCCAGGTCGGTACGGGCGGTCCGGGTGTCGAGCGGCAGCGGTGTGACCTGCAGCCCTCCCAGGGTGAGCCCGGCGGCGGGGCCGCCGGTGCCCTGCCCGCTCTGCCAGGCCAGCATCACCTGGACCAGCGGGTGGTGGGTCAGGCTGCGGGTGGGATTGAGCCTTTCCACCAGGACCTCGAAGGGCACGTCTTGGTGCTCGTAGGCGGCCAGGCTGCGCGCGCGCACCTGAGCGAGCAGTTCGGCGACGCTGGGATCGCCGGCCAGATCGACCCGCAACACCAGGGTGTTGACGAAGAAGCCCACCAGCTCGTCCAGCGCGGGGTCCCCGCGTCCGGCGATCGGAAACCCTACGGACACATCGGAACTCGCGCTGAGCTTGGCCAGCAGCACGGCCATGGCGGCCTGCATCACCATGAAGCTGGTGGCGTTGTGTTCCCGGGCCACCCGGGCCACCTGCTGCTGCAGCTCCGCGGGCCAGTCCACCGACACGCTCGCGCCGCGGTAGTCCGCGACCGGCGGGTAGGGCCGATCGGTGGGCAGTTGCAGGTGCTCCGGCATCCCCGACAGGGCCTCTTGCCAATAGGCCAACTGCGCCGCAATCCGGCTGCCGCTATCGCTGAGATCCCCGAGCTGCCCGCGCTGCCACAGCGTGTAGTCGGCGTACTGCACCGCCAGATCGGTCCAGTCGGGGGCTTGCCCCACCCTGCGGCAGGCGTACGCCACCCCGAGATCCCGCACCAGCGGGGTGATCGACGCGCCGTCGGCGGCGATGTGATGCACCACGGCCACCAGCACGTGCTCGTCGTCGGCAATCCGGAAAAGCCTTGCCCGCATGGGGATCTCGGATGCCAGGTCGAAATGGTGGTGGGCTACGGCGTCGAACGCCTCGGCCAGCTGGCTTTCCGACCAGCCGGCGGCGTCGACGACGGCCCAACCGAAGTCGGCCCGCTCGGGGGGCACGATCAGCTGGCGCGGTATGCCGTCGTGCGCGGCGAACAGCGTGCGCAGGCTCTCCTGCCGGACCACCACGTCGGACAGCGCGGCGCCCAACGCTTCTTCGTCGAAGGCATCCATCCGCCCCCGCAACCGCAGGGCGACCGCCATGTTGTAGATCGTCGACGGGCCCTGGAACTGGTCGATGAACCACAACCGGCTCTGGGCGAACGACAGCGGGATCACCGCGGGCCGCTCCACCGCCGCGAACGGCAGCAGCGGCTCCAACCGGGCTTCCTCCCCACCGATTCGGGTCGCCAACTGGGCGACCGTGGGCGCCTCGAACAACGTGCGCACCGAAAGACCAGCATCCAGGCCGGTGTTGACCGCGGCGACCAGGCGCACGGCCGAGAGCGAATCCCCGCCGAGGTCGAAGAACGAGTCGTCCACCCCGACCAGCCGCGGCGGCTCCACACCCAGCACCTGCGCGTAGATGCCGGCCAGCAGCTCCTCGACCGCGGTGGTCGGGGCGCGGTAGTGGTCGCCGTCGGAGTATTCGGGTGCCGGCAGGGCCCGGGTGTCGAGTTTGCCGTTGACCGTCAGCGGCAGCGCCTCGATGACCATCACCGCGGCCGGCACCATGTACGCCGGCAGCCGCTCGGTCAGCGCCGCACGCGCCGACGCCCCGAACGAGGCCGGGTCCACGCTGCCGGTGACGTAGCCGACCAGGCGCTTGTCCCCGGGGCGGTCTTCCCGGGCGATCACCGCCGCCTGCTTGACTCCGTCCAGCGCCATCAGCGCCGCCTGGATCTCGCCGAGCTCGATGCGGTAGCCGCGGATCTTGACCTGTTTGTCGGCGCGTCCGACGTAGCGCAGCTGGCCGTCGGCGCCCCACCACACCAGGTCGCCGGTGCGGTACATCCGGTGACCCGGCTCCCCGAACGGGCAGGCCACGAACCGCGTCGAGCTCAGCGCGGGCCGGCCGACATAACCGTCCGCCACCCCGGCGCCGGCCACGTACAACTCCCCGACCACGCCTGCCGGAACCGGCCGCAGCCACCCGTCGAGCACGAAAAATCCGAGATGGGCCAGCGGCACCCCGATGGGGCTGGCGATGCTGTCGACGTCGCCGGCGACGATCTCGCGGAACGACGCGTGCACGGTCGTCTCGGTGATGCCGTACATGTTGATCAGCCGCGGCAAACCGGGATGGTTGTCCAGCCAGCCCCGCAGTCGCTGCGGTTCCAGCGCCTCGCCGCCGAACACCACGGCCTCGAGCTTCAGGCGGGGTTCCGGCTCGGGCTGCGCCGCGTCGGCGGTCTGCAACGCGTAAAACGCCGACGGGGTCTGGCTCAGCACGGTGACCTCTTCGGCCACCAACAGGGCGTGCAGCTCCTGCGGCGAGCGGACCACCGAGTCGGGCACGATCACCAGCCGGCCGCCGTAGAGCAGCGCCCCCCAGATCTCCCACACCGAGAAATCGAACGCCAGCGAGTGACACTGCGACCAGACCTGGCCCGCCAATTCCAGGTCGACGTCCAGCGTTTCGAGCAACCGGGTCACGTTGCGGTGCGGGATCGCCACGCCCTTGGGGGTTCCGGTGGTGCCCGACGTGTAGATGAGGTAGGCGACGTCGTCGGGGGCCGGTGCCGGCATCGGGGTGCTGGGTTCGCGATCGATTGCGGGGTCGTTGATGTCGATGACCGCCACATCGCGCCCGTCCAGCCGGTCCGCCAGGCCGGCGTTGGTGATCACGGCGATCGGCGCGGCATCGTCGAGCACAAACCCCATCCGGGCGGCCGGGACGGTCGGATCGATCGGCACGTACGCCGCCCCGGTCTTCAGCACCGCCAGCATCGCGACGACCGCGTCGGCCGACCGCGGCAACAACAGCGCCACGCGTTGCCCCGGACCCACGCCCTGGCCGGCCAGCCGGTGCGCCAACCGGTTTGCCGCCTGCTTGACTTCGCGGTAGGTCCACGAGCGGTCTCCCGCGGTGATCGCCACCGCCTCCGGCGTGCGCGCCACCTGCGCGCCGAACAGCACCGGAATCGACACCGGCACACCCACCGGCTGGGTCAACCCCGCGCGGTTGCCCCACCGCTCCAGCCGGGCGTGCTCGGCGGGGTCCAGCACATCCATCGACGACAACCGCCGACCCGGATCGGCCGTCATCGCCGCCAGCACCCGCTTGAACCGCTCGATCAACGTTTCGATGTCGGCCGCGTCGAACACGTCGGTGTCGAACTCGACGCGCAGACCCATCTCCGCGCCGCCCGGCATGGCCTGGACGGCGAGCGGGTAGTGGTTGTACTCGCGGTGGGTGAAATCGGTGATGGCCAAGCCTTGGTCACCTTGGCCGCCCGACAATGCGGCCGCGTCGAGCGGGTAGTTCTCGTAGACGAACATGGTGTCGAACAGCTGGTCCTGGCCGGTGATCCGGTGCAGCTCGCTGAGCGCCAGGTGCTGGTGGTCGAGCGTGTGGCGGTAGGCGTTCTGCAGTTGATCGAGCAGGTCGGCGGTGGTGGTGTTCGCGGTGATGCTCGCCCGCACCGGCACGGTGTTGATGAACAAGCCCACCATCGTGTCGGCGCCGGGCACCTCGGGCGGCCTCCCCGAGACCGTGGTGCCGAAGGTGACGTCGTTGCGGCCGGTCAGCCACATCAGCAGCTGGGCCCACGCGGCCTGCACCACGGTGCTGACGGTGGTGTGGCTGGAGCGCGCCAGCTCGCCCAACGCCAGCGTGGTTTGCTCGGGCACGTGGAACGACGCAACGCCGCGCGGCCCCAGGCCCAACCGGCCCGGCGGGGCTATCAGCGTGGGGGTGTCGAATCCGGCCAGCGCCTCGCGCCAGGCTTCGCGGGCGGCATCGAGGTCACGGCTCGTCAGCCAGGTGACGAAGCTTCGATATTTCGCCGCCGCCGGCAGCCACTGCCCGTGATAGCTGGCGAATATCTCACCCAGCAGGATCGGCAGCGACCAGCCGTCCATCACGATGTGGTGGTTGGTCAGCACCAGCCGGTGCTGATCTTCGCCGATGCCGATGAGCGCGGCGCGGAAGGCCGGCTGGTTGGTGAGATTGCAGACCGCGGCGCGTTCGGCGGCGCACACCTCGCGGATCTGCTCGTCGGTGTCCGGGCGGCCCCCGCGCAGGTCGACGTAGCGCCACGGCACCACGGGATCGGCCGGGATGATCTGCACCGGCTGGTCGAACTTGTCGGAGAATCGGGCCGCGAGGTTGGGGTGGCGGGTAACCACCGCGAGCACGGCGTCGCGCAGGCGGTCCTGATCGAGCGGACCACTCAGCGCGATCTCCAGCTGCACCGAATAGATGTCGTCGCCGCCCTGGGCGGTGATGGCATGGAACCACAGCCCCTGCTGCAGGGGGGTCAGTGGCAATACGTCAGCTATCCGCATATTGCCGCTGAAGGTCGTCGATTTGTTGCTGGCTCAGGCCGGCCGCGATGTCGGAGGGCGTCAACCCGCCCCCGCCGCCGCGCACGTGCGCGCAGATGCCGGCCAACGCGTCGAACCACAACCGGCTCAGCCGGCTGACCTGCGCGTGATTCAGGGTCGAGGGCGCCCAGGTCCAGCGGGCGTGCAGCTGCGGGCCGGTGTCGGCGTCGACCGTGCTGGCGTTGAGCTCCACGGTGTGCATCAGCGGCATGGGGATGGCCGCGGCGACGTCGGTGACCGACCAGCCGTCGTGACCGAGCCGCCACACGTCGTCGGACGCCTCGGCCGCCCCACCGAGCCGCCCCAGATAGTTGAACCCGATCGGCGGGTCGGACGGGGGCAGCTCGACGTCGCCGTTCAGGTAGCGCAACAGACCGTAGGTCAAGCCGTCCGGCAGCGCGCGCAGCTGCTCTTTGGCGTCTTTGACGACCGTCCCCAGCCCCGCGTCACCGGCCACCACCCGCGCCCAGTCCAGCCCGCCGACCGAGACCGACACCGGGTATTTGGTGGTGAACCAGCCGACCGTGCGGGACAGGTCGACATGGGGGGCCAGGTCCTCCTGGCGCCCGTGACCCTCCACGTCGATGACGATCGGCGCGCCGCCGCTGCCCACGAATTCCGCCACCGCCAAGGCGAACGCGATCAGCAGGATGTCCTGCACCCCGGCGTGAAACGCCGCCGGCACCTCGTCGAGCAGCGCGCGGGTGGTCTCGGCATCCAGCTGCGCCGACAGGCTGCCCGCGGTCTGGTAGGTGTCCACCTCGGGGCGCACCGCCGGCAGCGCCGCGGGCGCCGCCGCGATCCGCCGCCAGGCGTCGGCCTGCGCCACCACCTCGGGGCTGCGCGCATGCTCGGCCAGCAGCGACGACCAGTGCGCAAACGACGTTCCGGGCGCCGGCAACACCAACTGCTGCCCGCCGCGATGCTGGGCCCAGGCGATGTTGAGGTCCTCGAGCAGGATCCGCCACGACACCCCGTCCACCGCCAGGTGATGAACGATCAACACCAACTGCCCGGTGTCGGGCACCCACAGCGCGCTAAGCATCACCCCGGCGGCCGGGTCCAGCCGCGACCGCGCCTCGATCACCGCCTCGTCGGACAACGCCGGCACCGCGCGCAGGCAACCGCGGGCGTCCACCGAGCCGGCCTCGGGCACCGTCAGCGACCAGCCGTCCGCACCGTCGCCGTCGACCCGCAGCCGCAGCGTGGCGTGGCGATCCAGCACGGCTTGCAACACCGCCACCACGTCGGCCTCGGTCGCCCCCGCGGGCGCCTGAACCAACACGGTCTGGTTGAACTCGTCGACCGGTCCCGCGACACCGCGCAGCCAGCGCATGATCGGTGTCGCGACCACCGGGCCGAGTCCCTCGTCGCTTGCGTCGGCACCACCGGTGGCGACTTCGGCGACCCGGGCCAGCTGGGCCACGGTTTGCTCGACGAAGATGTCCCGCGGTCGGCACACCACCCCGGCGGCCCGCGCGCGCGCCACCACCTGCATCGACAAGATGCTGTCGCCGCCGAGCTCGAAGAACGACTCGTCCACCCCGACGCGCTCCAGCCCGAGCACCTGCGCGTAGATGTCGGCCAGGATCTCCTCGACCGCGTTGCCCGGGGCCCGGTAGCGATCGACGTCCTGGTACTCGGGTGCCGGCAGGGCCCGCTTGTCCAGCTTGCCGTTGACGGTCAGGGGGACGGCGTCGATCACCACCACCGCGGCCGGCACCATGTAGGCCGGCAGCCGCTCGGCCAGCGCGGCGCGCGCTCGCGCTGCAAACGAGGCCGGCTCGACGGTCCCGGTCACATACCCCACCAGGCGCTTGTCACCGGGGCGGTCCTCGCGCGCGATCACGACGGCCTGCTCGACCCCGTCCAGGCCGTCGAGTGCGGCTTGGACCTCGCCCAGCTCGATGCGGAAGCCGCGGATCTTGACCTGTTCGTCGGCCCGACCCACGTAGCGCAGCTGCCCGTCGGCGCCCCACCACGCCAGGTCCCCGGTGCGATACATGCGAGTACCGGGCTGCCCGAGCGGGCACGCGACAAACCGCGTCGACGTCAAGCCCGGCCGCCGCCAGTACCCACACCCGGCGGCGCCGCCGGCCACGTACAACTCACCGACGACCCCGGCCGGCACCTGTCGCATCCACGCGTCGAGGACGAAGAAGGCGTACCGGCCCAACGGCACGCCGATGGGGCTGAGGGGGCTGTCGACGTCGGCGGGGAAGATCTCCCGGAACGAGGCGTGCACCGTCGTCTCGGTGGTGCCGTACAAGTTGAGCAGCCGCGGTGATTCAGGGTGGTTGTCCAGCCACGTCCGCAACCGCTGCGGTTCCAGTGCCTCACCGGCGAAGATCACCGCCCGGAGTTGCAGCTGACGTCCGAGCTCGCGGGCGAGCGCGTCCGCGGTTTGCAGCGCATAAAACGCCGACGGGGTCTGGCTGAGGACTTCGACCCGTTCTTTGACCAGCAGGGCATGGAAGTCCTCGGGCGACCGCGCCACCGACTCGGGAACCACCACGAGGCGCCCGCCGGACAGCAGCGCACCCCAGATCTCGCAGACCGAGACGTCGAATGCCAGCGAGTGCCACTGCGACCACACATGCCCCGGCGACAGCTCGACGTCCAGGGACTCCAGCAGCCGGGTGACGTTGTGGTGGGTGATGGCCACGCCCTTGGGGACGCCGGTCGTCCCCGACGTATAGATGAGGTAGGCGACGTTGTCCGGCTCCGGCACCGGCAGCGCCGTGCCGGGTTGGGGGCCGACGGCGGGGTCGGCGAGCTGAGCGAGGTCGATGATCAGCAGATCGCGCCCGCCGAGCCGGTCGACCAGGCCGGCGGCGGTGATCGCCGCGGTCGGCGCGGCGTCGTCGAGCATAAAATCGATTCGGGCCGCCGGCACCGCCGGGTCGATCGGCACGTACGCCGCCCCGGTCTTGAGCACCGCCAGGATCGCCACGATCGCCTCGGCCGAGCGCTCCAGCAGCAGCGCGACCCGCCGCCCCGGGCCCACCCCGTGGCCGGCCAGCACGTGCGCCAACCGGTCAGCGGCCTCCTCTACCTCGCGGTAGGTCCACGACGAGTCCCCGAACGTGATCGCCACCGCCTCCGGGGCGCGCGCGGCCTGCGCGGCGAACATCGCCGGAATCGACTGCGAAGCGGGCGCCGGCTGGCTCAACACCGCCCGGTTGCCCCAACCGTCCAGCCCCTCCAGCTCCGCGGCATCGAACAGCTCCATCGACGAGATCCGCCGCCCCGGGTCGGCGGTCATCGCGACCAGCACCCGGCCCAGCCGCCTCGCCAACTCGGCGACGTCGAAATTCGCCAACGGGCTGCCGGTGCCCGCCGTGCTGAGGAAAATCTGGTCCCCGCCGCCGGAGAACATCAACGCGAAGGCGCCTACCTGAACGGGGTTGGTGAAGGACGCCGACGCCGCGACGCCGGCGAAGTCCATGGTCATCTTCGACGGCATGAAATTGACGCTCACCCGATTGGTCGACCGCCCCTGACCGGCCTTGCGCTCCAGGGCGTGCACCGGGAACCGCTGATGCTCCAGCGCCTCCCGGATTCGCGCATCGACATACTCACAGAAGCCCGCGACGGTGGAGTTCGGCGAAACGCTCAACACCAGCGGCACCACCCCGGAGACCATCCCCGGCAGCGTCTTGGACTCCGGACGCACGCGCCTGCTGACCGGAAACTCGAGCACCACCTCCGAGCCCTCGGCGCACCACCCGCGCACCAACAGCGCACACGCCGCGGTGATGACCGACGAGCGCGGCACCTTCCACTCGTCGGACAACTCCTGGACTCGTCGGAGGACGGCCGGGTCCAGGCGAACCGGCGCGGACGGCGCGGACCGCTCCCCCTCATCCGCGGCCGGGAGGAACCCGTTGTGCGGTCCGCTTTCCGGGGGCAGGTTCGCCGTCCAGTAGTCCTGATCGTCCCGGTAATCGGTGGACACTTCGTACTCCGACTCGAGGCGAACCAAGTCCGGCAACGAGCCGAAGAACGCGGGCGGAATGGTTGCGTTTGCAACAATCGCGGCGTACACGGTCGCAATTCGATTCGCGATAAGCGTGATTCCGGTGCCGTCCACAATTATGTGATGGAAGCACCCGAACAAATAGAATTCATCGGACCATGTTTGGAATAACGTGAACTTGAAAAGCGGTCCGGCCGGGGGCATCGGCGTCTGTTGGATCGATAATGCCATTCGACGGGCTTCCTGCACCGGATGGCGGGTGTCGCTCAGGTCGTGGAAGGCCACTTCGAGGTCCGGGTATTCGATCGCTCTTTGAAAGACCTGGCCGTCCACCTCGAATACGGCGGCCCTGGCCGGTTCGGCCTCCCGCATCACGTGGCGGATCGCCCGCTGAAGCAATTCGCGGTCTACGGTGCCGTCGAATCGGACAAGCACGCCAAGCTGCCACTCCGTGCCGGAGTGACCCGTTTCTTGCGCGAGCCAAATGTCCAGCTGTCCCCGCGTCAGCGGGAGAGCCCGGTCATCAAGTTCCATCCGGATTACCTATCAAACCCCTGTCCCGCCGCTAACCTTTCGCGCAGAGTTTTCGGCCGTATATCGGTCCAGTTCTGTTCGATGTAGTCCAGGCACGCTGCGCGGTCCGCTTCGCCGTACACCACCCGCCAGCCGGCCGGCACATCGGCGAACGCCGGCCACAGGCTGTGTTGTTCCTCGTCGTTGACCAAGACGAAAAAACTGCCGTCGTCGTCGTCGAACGGATTAGTGCTCACCGCGTCTCCAGACCGTCTAACTGGACATGGGTATAACAAGTTCTAAACCATACTGGAGGCCCACAGAGGTTGTCTAAGCCTTCGTGGAATTTGCGGCGGCCGGGATCTACTAACGCCATCACATCCGGAATCTTGCCTAGACAAACTAATGGTACGGTTTTACGGGCCGGTTCCCTATCGGTGGTCTGCGGCGCGGCATCGGTCCACGCACCCCTGCCGCGACCTGCAACGACTGGCGAGAAAGTGCGACGAGCCGACGCGGTGGCCTCCGTCGTCGCCATGGCCCCGGCCCGGAACGACACCGGGAGATCCGTCGGGGGGTCAAAGTAACCGGGAACCGGTTTCGCCTTCGGGCCGCACCGCCCTGCCCGCGCGAGGCACCGGGACCCTCGCTCGGCGCCGCCCGCACACGATATGTATTAGGTGGCGGAAACCGCCGCGCGTCGTCTCGGCGGGCCGTGCCGGCTACCGGGCAACGCCCGCGTCCCCTCGGGTGCCCTTCGGACGGCGAAAGCAGCCTTGCCGCGGCGACCTGACCGATGAGCCGGCGGCGCCGGCCGGGGCGAATTGGAGGCGTCCGGACCAGATGAATTTATGAGGTTAACGGGTCCGGGTTGAGCCCTCACCAGACGCGAGCCGGTCGTGTAGCATCCAACGTGATTGAGCGGCGCGAACAGTGTATTCGGAATCAAAATATCCACAAATTAGAGCTGGTTGGGGCGAAATAAATGGACAGCCATAGCGAATCTTCGGCGCAGGTTGAATCGAAGGATAATTCATCGGTCGCAATGTCGGAGCACCTCGCTGACGACCTGCTGTCCACGACCGCCGTCGGGTGGAAAAGCTTTTATAATTTGCTCAGCCGCCGCCTCGAGGACGCGGGGGTCGCCGATTCATCGTTCTTCCTCAATTACGGCTACGCCCCGATGGGAACCGACGACGAATCCGCGTTCACCATTCGCCCGGGAACCTTCAACGCCAACTCGGTCCGGCTGGTGTTCGAAGTCATCGGGTCCGTAGACCTCAACGACCGCACCGTCGTCGAAATCGGATGTGGCCGCGGCGGCAACGCCGCACTGGTGGCGGAGAAGTTCAACGCCCAGGTGATCGGCATCGACATGTCCTCCGAAGCCATCGCTTTCTGCAGCAAGACGCACGTCAAACGCCCGATCAACTTCATGGTCGGCGACGCATTGAATGTCCCCCTACCCGACGCGTCGTGCGATGCCATCGTCAACATCGAGTCCTCGCACTCGTACGGCAACCTGCCGAAATTCCTGGGTGAGGTGCGCAGGATCAGCCGACCCGGCGGATGGTTCCTACACACCGACTTCTTGAGCCCCGAGGACTGGGACCAGGTGCGGATGCGGTTGAAGCGCTCGGGCTTCGTCACCGAAAACGACCGGGACATTACGGCGAACGTGCTGGCCTCGCGCGACCAGGCCAGTGACACCTGGGCCCAGGTCTACGGCGACGGAAATGCCCGCGTCGCGAATTTCCTCGCTCTGCCGGGCTCCGCCATCTACGAGCAGATGCGGGCCGGCCTGTTGGAGTACCGGATCCTGAGATCCCAACTGCGCACCGAAGCCGGCTAGCCTCCGGAAGACATCACCACTCGAGGTCTGAATAGAAGAGCGTCGATACCTCGCTTGTTCGCTCTTTGACGGTGAGAATTTCGCGGTCGTTGAGCCGGCTCTTCCAGTTCGAGACATTCACTCTGCTGTTGCGTCTGATGCTGAATTCGTCGCCCCGCTGCGGTTCCGAAGGGTTCTGTTCCCCCGAGCTTGACTCGATGGCGGTACGGACGCCGGCCGTGAATTCCAGGCCGAGCGTCGCATAGACTTTCCGAAAACTACCCACCGGGTCCATGGACAATTCTTCGTGCTTGAGAAACAGCCACCCCGGATGGCGCGTGCGGTACTCGTCGATCACCGCGTATATGCAGTTCCATAGCAGGGCGCCTACCGGGACGATTTCCTGCTCATGCTCGGCGAAATAACGAATCTCCGATTCGAAGTCCGCCAGCCTGGTTTCGCGCATGAGCTGCGGCTGACGCAGGAAGTGGTTGAAGTCGAATTTCCAATTCAGAATCTTCAGGCTGGAGCACAGCGCCGCGGGATGCCGGATCATGACCACCACGTTCATGTCGAATTGGCGGGCCAACCAGGGCGCGGAAAATAGGGCGTGCGGATCTTTCATGACCGCCGTGTCTTTCCTTATCCGGTGCGTGGAAAGATTGGCAAAGGCCAATAGACTTCGTCCCGCTTCGCGCACGCTCCTGGAGTGCAGGAGATTTGTTCGCACCGGGTATTTGAAATCAACCAGATCATTAAGATATCTCGAGAATCGGTGAGAATTCTCGTCCGTTATGTACTGGAATTTCGCCCTAATGGGATTGGCGAAGCCGCACAAATCGCCGTTTTCCGGAGTGAAGGGCTCGTGAATATAGCCCATTCCCGGCGCGTGGGCGATCATTCGGCCGGTCCAGGTCGTGCCCGATCGGGGCGCGCCGGTGACGAGAATCCGCCTTCTGACCTTGGGTGGGTCGGCGCACTCCCCTGCAATGGCCACGTCCCGCGTGCTCCCGTCTAGTTTTGACCTTCTGGCGAGGCGCAACGGAACGTTATCGGCCTCTTGATTAGCGACCCTTCGTTGACTTCCGGGAGATGATTACGTGGGCTCGGCCAATCCCACCGAATCCGCCTTATCCGATTCCGGCACCTGACCGGCCAGGTACTCGGCCAGCGACCCGATGGTCGGATAGTCGAATACCGCGGTGGCGCTGATCGTGAACGCGCCGCCGAATTGCGGAAGCAACCGGTTGCTGAATTCGACCGCCATCAGTGAGTCGGTGCCCAGCTCCAGGAACCGGCTGGTTGCCGCCGGCGGCTGCGCGAGCCTCAGGAAATTCTGGACTTCGTACCGCAGGTATTCGGTCAGGAAGCTGCCGCGCTCCGCTTCGGGCACCTCGTGCAGTTGCCGCAACAACTCGCTGTCGCCGCGGGTGGCCGTGACAGCGCTCGGCAGCACGTGGTCGAGCATCGCCGGGCGGGAGGCGCCCAGCCCCTTCGCGGCGCGCTGCCAGTTGGCCTTGATGACGGTCGCCTGCCCGGTTCCGTGGGCGAGGATCTCGTCGAGCGCGGTGAGGGCCGCCGAGGGTTCCAGCGGGATCAGGCCCTGCGCGCTGAGGTTGGCGCGCGCGGCGTGCGAGGTGGCCATGCCGCCCTTGGCCCACGGACCCCAGTTGATCGCCGTCGCCGGCAGCCCTTGGGCCCTGCGCTCCGCAACGAGCCCGTCGAGCAGCGCGTTGGCGGTCGCGTAGTTGGCCTGGCCGGGCGAACCGATCACGCTGGAGGCCGACGAGTAGACGATGAAGAAATCGAGGTCGTCGTTCTTCGTGAGCCGATGCAGGTGGCAGCCGCCGAAGGCCTTGGGCGCCAGCGCCTTGCGGAACCCTTCGAGGCTCTGCTGCGGCAGTAGCGCGTCCTCGAGGACGCCCGCCAGGTGCGCCACCCCCGCCAGCGGCGGCAACTCAGCCCGGATCCGCTCCAACAACTTTTCGACCTCCGGCTCGTCGCCGACGTCGGCCGTGAAGACGTGGATGCGGCTCCGGTAGCGCTCGGTGATGTCGTCGATGGCCAGCTGTGCGTCCGCATCGGGGGCGCGACGGCTGGTCAGCACGATGTCACCGGCGCCGAGCTGGGCCAGATGGGCCGCCGTGTGCAGGCCGAGCGCACCGACGCCACCGGTGATCAGGTAGCTGCGGTCCCCGCGCGGCTGCAGCGGTTGCGGCATCTGCAGCACGATCTTGCCGATGTGCCGGGCCTGCTGCATGCGCCGGAACGCGGTCTTGGCCTCCGTCACCGGGTAGACCTCGGCCGCGAGCGGCGTCAGTTCGCCGGCGGCCATGCTGTCCGCCAGTTCGGCCAGCAAGTTCCCGGTCCGCTCGGGTTCGTTTTCGATGCACCAGTCCAGCGCGATGATCTCGTAGGCGATGTCGGGACGGGCCGCCGCCATCTGCTCGCGCGTCCAGATGTCCCGCTTGGCGATCTCGGCGAACCGGCCGCCCTGCGCGGTCGCCCGCACGGTCGCTTCGATGAAGCCCTCGTTCGTGAGGCTGTTGAGCACCACGTCGACCCCGGCACCGCCGGTGTCGGCCAGGATCTGGTCCGCGAAATCCGTGCTGCGCGAGTCGTAGATGTGCTGCACGCCCATCTTGCGCAGCGTCGCGCGCTTGTACGCGCTGGCGGTGGCGAACACGGTCGCACCGCGCTGCTGGGCTATCTGGATCGCGGCCAGACCGACGCCACCGCTGGCGGCGTGGATCAGCACCCGATCACCGGGCCCGACCTGCGCCCAGTCGAACGCCAGCCGCGTCGTCAGCGCCCCGGCGGGGATGGTCGCCGCTCCCACGGCGCTCACCCCGCTCGGCACGGCCGCCAGGAACTGGGCTGGCACGTTGACCCGGGTGGTGAACGACCCCGGCATGAAGCCGAAGACGCGCTGGCCGACCTCGAAACCGGTGACGCCGGAACCCAACTCGGTGACAACGCCGGAGAGGTCACCGCCGCCGATCCGTCCCGGGTCGCCCGGATACAGGCCGAGCACGTTGAGCACATCCCGGAAGTTGAGGCCGGCGGCCTCCACCCGGATCTGCACCTCGCCCGCGCCCGGCGGCGGGACGTGGATCTCGGACAGACGAAGATTGTCGATCGCGCCGCGCTCGGTCACATCCAGGAGGTAATCGCTGGAGCGCGGTACCTCGAGATGGCCGTCGCGCGCCCACGGCAGCAGCCGCGGCACGAAATACTTTCCTTGGCGCAGTGCGAGTTCGGGCTCGTCATTGGGTGTGCCGAGCAGGCCCGCCAGCGCGCGCCCGGCATCCTCGGCACCGTCGCAGTCGACCAGCCGGCAGCGCAGGCTCGGCTGCTCGGTGATCACGGTGCGCCCGAAGCCCCACAGCGCCGCCTGTGCCGAGTCCACCGGCTCGCCGGATTCGGTCGCCACCGCGCGTTCGGTGACGATCCACAGCCCGCCGGTGAGCTTCAGGTCTTGCTGCGCCAGCAGCGTGCGCACCACCGTGAGCAGCTCGTCGATCTCGGTCTCGAGCCGGGTGGCAAATTCGGGGCCGGTTTCTTCCGTCTCGGGCCGTCCGGGGCTGCGCCAGACGACGCCGGAGACCGGGGCGCCGCGCTCCTGCGCCTCATTGAGCAGCCGCCTCCATTGCTCGGGATCGACCGCACTGTCCACCGAGACTGCGCCCGGCACCTCGGCCGCCAGCCCGTCGAACCCGGCGATCAGCCAGGTGCCGTCGCCGCTCTTGTCGGCGCCGTCCGACGCCGGCGCCGGCACTTCCTCCCAGCCGAGGGTGTACAGGTTGCGGGTGGCATCGCCGCCGAGCCCGCGCAGCAGCGCCTCCCGCGGCGCGCGTTTGACCGTGAAGTCGCGAATCTCGCCCAGCTGGCGACCGTCGCGATCCACGAAATCGAGGTCGAAGGCCTGCGTTTCGCTGTCCAGGCCGCCACTCTGCCACCGCGCGCGGCAGTAGAACCGCCGTGGCATCTTGTCGTGCAGCACCACCCGCCCGTACCGCAGCGGCAGGAACAGGTCGCTCAGGCCCTGGCCGTCCTCGGTCGCCGAGAGCGCGGCCTCCAAGGCCGGGAAGGCGATTCCCGTGCACAGGTCGAGCAGCACCGGGTGGATGGGCTCGCTCCCGAGCTGCTCGGCAAGCTCCTCGCCGATCGCGATGTCGCCGACCGCCTCGCCGTCGCCGGCCCACAGCGATTTGAGCGACGTGGACCAGGTCGGACCCCAGGTCAGCTCCATGTCGGCGAAGGTGTCGAACAGCTGCTGCGGGCGCGTGCGCCCCAGCCGCTCGCACGCGGCGTCGATGGATTCCGTCGGCTCCAGCGCGGGCTCGTCCGCAGCGTCACCGTCGCCGCCGACGATCCGACCGTCGGCGTTCAACGCCCACTCGGCGTCGCGATCGCCGTACGGGCGGCTGTGCACCTGGAAGGTCCAGCCGCTCCCGTCCTCGAGGGGATGCACGGTCAGCTGCACCTCCCGGGAGTTCTTGTCCGGCAGGATGATCGGTTCGTAGAAGAAGACGTCGCGCACCTGGGCCGGCGCCCCGACCGCGGCGATGGCCATCGCCGCGTACGTCGCGCCCGGAACGACGACGGTGCCATAGATGACGTGATCGGACAGCCACGGCTGCGACTTGACGGACCACCTGCTGGTGTAGACCGAGTCGCCAGACGCGAGATCCTTTGCGCTACCCAGGATTCCGGATGCGACGGCGCCGTCGATCGCGACGTCGGCGGTCTTGGGCCAGAAGCGACGGCGCTGGAATGGATAGGTGGGCAATTCGACCGTGCGATGCGGCCGGTGGTACAGCGCGGCGAAATCGGGCCGGTGGCCCGCGACATACACCGCGGCCAGCGCTTCCGCCATCTGCTGCCAGGCGTCGACGCCCTTGCGCAGCGACACGACGGAACGCGGGGTGGCCGAGGATTCCGGCCAGGCCTGGACCGCGGCCCCGGTCAAGACCGGTTGCGGACCGATCTCCATCAACACCGAGCAGCCCAGCGCCGCCACGGTTTGCACGCTTTCGGCGAACTGCACCGGCTGGCGGGAGTGCCGCCGCCAATACTGTGCGTCCAGCGGGGTCTCCGCGGTGATCACCGCGCCGGTGCGGTTGCACACCAGGGGCAGGGTCGGAACGGCGAACTCGAAACCGTTTGCGAACGACTCGAATTCGTCGAGCGCCGGCTCCAGCAACTCCGAGTGGAAGGCGTGACTGGTTTCCAGCCAGGTGCAGCGGGTGCCGTCGCCGCTGAGCCTGGCGACGATCTGTTCCAGATCGCCCGCCGGACCCGACAGCACGGTGTTGGGGCCGTTGTAAGCGGCGACCGAGATGTGCGGAAATTCGTCGGCGATGCGTTCCACCTGCTGCGCGTCGGCGAAAACCGCCACCATCCGCCCACCCTCGGGCAGGTTCCCGAACAGCCGGCCACGCTCGGCCATCAGCCGGGCCCCGTCCTCGAGGCTGAACACGCCGGCCACGCAGGCCGCCGCGTACTGGCCCACGCTGTGACCCAGCACCACGTCGGGCTCGATGCCCCAGGACTGCCACAGCCGGGCCAGGCCCATTTCGACGGCGAACAGCGCCGGCTGGGCGAACGAGGTGTGCCGCAGGGTGTCTCCCGCGTCGTCGTCGAACATCACCTCGAGCAACGGGCGCGGCAGCATCCCGTCGATCGCCGCCGCGCATTGCTTCACGGTGTCGGCGAAAACCGGCTCGGTGTCGAACAACTCGCGCGCCATACCCGAGTACTGGCTGCCCTGCCCGGTGAACAGCCACGCCGTCTTCGGCGGGTCACCGCACTCGCCGCGCACCGCACCCGGCCCCAGCCGGTTCTCGGCCAGCCCGGCCAGCAGATCGCGGGCTGCCTGAACCGAGTCCACCACCAGCGCGGCCCGGTGTTCGAAGTGCGAACGCCCCACCGCGGCCGTGTAGCACACGTCGGTGATGTCGGCCTCGGGGTGTTCGTCCAGCCAGGCCCCGTACCGCTGCGCCAACGACACCAGTGCCTGCGGTGACCGCGCCGACAGGGGCAGCACGCCGACCGGTTCGTGTCCGGCGGCCTGCTCGGCCGCCGCGGTGACGTCGGGCGCGACGTCGCCCGCCGAAGATTCCTCGGGGACATCGGATTTCGGCGGCGCCTCCTCGATGAGGACGTGCGCGTTGGTGCCGGAGAACCCGAAGGAACTCGTCCCGGCGCGGCGCGGCCGGCCGTTGGCGTGCCACGGCAGCGGCTTGTCCACCACCCGCACCGGCAGCGAGTCCCACGGGATGTTCGGCGACGGGTTCTCGAAGTGCAGGTTCTGCGGCAGGACTTCGTGCTGCAGCGACAACACGACCTTGATCAGGCCGGCGATCCCGGCCGCCGATTCGAGGTGGCCGATGTTGGTCTTCGCCGATCCGATCAGCAGCGGCTGGTTCGGGTCACGGCCGGCGCCGTAGACGGCCGCGGCCGCCTGGACCTCGATCGGGTCGCCGAGCGAGGTGCCCGTGCCGTGCGCCTCGAGGTAGTCGACCTCGCGGCCCTCGACACCGGCGCGAGCCAGCGTCGCGGCGATAAGCCGTTGCTGCGCACCACCGTTGGGCACCGTCAACCCGCTGGACGCGCCGTCCTGGTTGACCGCGCTGCCCCGGATGACGGCGCAAATCTGGTCGCCGTCGCGCTCGGCGTCGCTCAGCCGTTTGAGCACCAGGATCCCGCAGCCTTCGCTGCGCGCGTACCCGTTCGCGGCCGCGTCGAACGTCTTGCAACGGCCGTCGGCGGCAAGCATTCTGGCGCGCGAGGTGGCGACGATGGACGCCGGGCTCACCAAGACATTCACCCCGCCGGCCAGCGCCATGTCGCAGTCACCCGAATGCAGGGCCTGGCAGGCCTGATGGACCGCCACCAGCGAGGCGCTGCACGCGGTGTCCACCGCCATGGCCGGCCCTTCCAGCCCGAGCGCGAACGCGACGCGGCCCGCGATGACGTTGAGCGCGTTGCCGGTGATGAAGTGGGCCTCGATGGTGTCGACCGAGTTGGCGTTCAGCAGCTGCGAATACTCGTTGGCGGCCACGCCCACGAACACGCCGGTTCGACTGCCGCGCAGCCCCGCGGGCGCGTACCCGGCACGCTCCAGGCCCTCCCACGCGATCTCGAGCATCAACCGCTGCTGGGGATCCATCCACACGGCCTCGCGCGGGGAGATGCCGAAGAACTCCGGATCGAATCCGTCGATGCTTTCCAGGTATCCGCCGTAGCGGGTGTAGATCTTGCCCGGTGCCTCGGGATCCGGGTCGTAGTACTCGTCGACGTCGAAGCGGTCGTCCGGGATCTCCCGGATCGCGTCGACGCCGCCGGACAGCAGGTCCCAGTACGCCTCGGGATCCGGCGCGCCCGGGAAGCGGCAGGCCACCGCGACGATGGCGATCGGCTCGTCGGTGCGCGCCGTCACCGCGGCCGCGGCCGGCGAAGGCTGCGCCGGCGCGGCCGCCGGCGCCGGGGCGTCCAAGCTGAGGACGTCGTTGACCAGGAAGTTGGCGACGTCGGTGATGCGCGGGTAGTCCATCGCCAGCGTCGACGGCAGCTCCGCGCCCACCGCTCGCTCGAGCCGGCGCCGCAGTTCGACGGCCATCAGTGAATCCATGCCGAGGTCGAAAAGCCCGGCCTCCTCGCGGACTTCCGCGGGGTCGATGCGGGTCACCTCCGCGACGGCGTCGCGCAGATAGTCCACGACGAGCTTCTTGCGCTGCTGCACCGGGGCGGCGGTGAGCCGGTCGACCAACTGGGTGGACCCCGACGCCGACGACGGTCCCTGTTCCGACTCGGGCACCTCACGCTGCAACTGCGTGAAGAACGCTCGCTTCCCCGCCATCTGGTAGAGCGGCAGGAACTTGGCCCAGTCGATCCGGGCCACCACGCCGTGTGCCGCGCCCTTGCCGGAAGACGCCATCAGCTCCGCCATCCCCGCCAAGGCATCGGCGGGCGACAACGGCCGGACGCCACGCTTGTCCAGTTCCGCGCGGGCGGCCTCGTCGGCCATGCCGGCGTTCGACCACGGGCCGAAGTTGACACTGACCCCGGGCACACCCTGCTCACGGAGGCGCCAGGCCAGCCCGTCGAGGAAGGCGTTGGCCGCGCTGTAAGCGGTCTGGCCGCCGGCGCCCCAGACCCCGGCGATCGAGGAGGTGCTGAGGAAGAAGTCCAGCTTCAGGTCGGTGGTGGCTTCGCTCAAATTCCAAGCGCCCCAAACCTTCCCGGCGAAAACCCGATCTACCTCGGCGTCATCCAGGGCTTGCAGCGGGGTGGTGCTGATCTCGCCCGCGGCATGAACGATCCCGGCCAGCGGCGGCAGGTCGGCCCGCAAGGTGGCCAGCACGTGGGCGACGTGGTGTGGGTTGGCCACGTCGGCCGTGATGACCCGGACTTCGGCGCCGGTCTGCTCGCGGATCGCGTCGATGCGTTGTTGCGCGGCCTCGCTGGGTGCGCGGCGGCTGGTCAGCACCACATGCCGGGCGCCGTGCGCGGCCAGGTATTCGGCGACTTCCAGCCCGATCGCGCCGAGCCCGCCGGTCACCAGATACGTTGCGTCCTCGCGCAGCGCCAGCGGCGTCGCGGCCGGCTGACCCGAGCGTCGGGTCAGCCGCGGGGCGTAGACCGCGTTGTCCCGAAGCGCGATTTGGTCTTCACCCGCCGGCGCCGACACCAGCTGGTCGATCAGCGCGGACCACTGGTCGGCACCGCTGCCGGCCAGATCCGCCAGTCCGCCCCACAGTCGGGGATGTTCCAGCGCCGCGGCGCGACCGAAGCCCCACAGGCAGGACTGCGCCGGTGACACCTTGTCCGCGTCGGTGACCCGTTGCGCGCCACGGGTTATCAGCCAGATCGGTGCGCGCAGGTCGGCGGCGGCCGCGGCGCAGAAGAGTCGCCGCATTCCGCTCAGGATCTGGTGTTGCATCCGCAACAGCGATTGCGTCGACGGTGACGGGTCCGATCCGAGGGCCGCGAGATGCAGGATGCGCAGCGCCGGTTCGTCCGCTACCGCGTCGCGCAACACGCCCTGCAGCCGCTCGGCGTCGGCGTCGGATACCGGCAGTCCCACGATTCGGGCCCGGTGCCCGCGCGCGGTCAGCGCGTCGACCAACGGCTGGACCGCCGCGGCGTCGTCGCTGACGAGCAGCCACGACGAGCCATCGCCGGCCGCCGCGGCGGCCTTGGCGGCGGACTTCTCCCAGCGGATCTCGTAGCGGGAGTCCGTGATGGACTGGGCGTTGCGCTGCTGGTTGTGTTCTGCCGCAAGCTGTCTCAGCACATCGACGGTCTGCGGATCGGTGTTCCCGCCGCCCAGCAGCGCCGCGAGCTCCTCGATCCGGCCGTCCTCCAGGAGCCCGACGGCCTGGGTCCGCACGGCCGACGGCTGGCTGGCGGTCTGGGTGGCCGCGGCCCGCTGCTCACGGAACCAGTACTCGCGGTGCTGGAACGGATAGGTGGGCAGGTCGAGCTTGCGCGCGGTCACCGGCGCCAACGCGGCGAAGTCCGGCCGGTGCCCGACGATGTAGGCGTTGGCGAGCGCTTCGGTGATCTGGCGGTGATCGGCGATGTTCTTCCGCATCGACGCGATCGCCCGCGGCGCGGTCGCCGGGTCCGGCCACGCACGCATGGCCGCCGCGGTGAGGATCGGTTGCGGGCCGATCTCCAGCAGCATCGTGCAGTGCAGTTCGGAAAGCGTGCGCACACTCTTGGCGAACTCCACCGGCTGCCGCGCGTGGCGGCGCCAGTACGCGCCGTCCAGTTTCGCGCTCCTGCCCAGGGCCGCGCCGGTGCGGTTGCACACCAACGTCTTTTGGGGCGCGCCGAACTCGAATCGGTTCGCGTACGCCTCGAATTCGTCGAGGACCGGATCGAGCAGCGCCGAGTGGAAGGCGTGGCTGGTGTCCAGCCAGTCGCAGCGCACACCGTCGGCTTCCAAGCCGGCCACCGCCTGGTCGAGATCCTGCACGGGTCCCGACAGCACGGTGTTGGCGCCGTTGTAGGCGGCCACCGACAGGCTCGGGAACTCGTCGGTCATGCTTTCCACCCGCTCGGGGGCGGCGAAGACGGCGACCATCCGGCCGCCGTCGGGCAGGCTGCCGAACAGGCGGCCGCGCTCGGCCATCAGCAGCATTCCGTCCTCGAGCCCGAACACGCCGGCCACGCAGGCCGCGGTGTATTGGCCGACGCTGTGGCCGATCACCACGTCCGGTTCGAAGCCCCAGGACTGCCAGAGGCGGGCCAGGCCCATCTCCACCGCGAACAAGGCGGGCTGGGCGTAACTGGTCTGCCGCAGGGCGTCGTCACCGTCCGGGTCGAAAATCACGTCAAGCAAAGGTCTTTCGAGGACGTCGGCGACCGCCGCCGCGCACCGGGTCATCGTCTCGGCGAACACCGGCTCGGTCTCGAAGAGCTCCCGCGCCATGCCGGCGTACTGGCTGCCCTGCCCGGTGAACAACCACGCCGTCTTCGGCCGGTCGGTGCAATCACCGCGCAGCAGGCCCGGCGCCGGGCGATCGTCGGCCAGCGCGGCCAGCTGCTCACGCGCGGAGTCCGTCGAATTCACCACCAGGGCGGCCCGGTGCTCGAAGTGTGATCGCCCGGCCCCGGCGGTCAAGCAGACGTCGGCCAACGAGGCGTCCGGGTGGGCGCCCAGCCAATCGGCGTAGGCCTTGGCGAGCGCCGCCAACGCGGCGGGATTGCGCGCCGAGAGGGGCAACAGGCTGAAGCGCCGGTCGTCCGACGGCGCCGCGGTTGCAACCGGGGCTGGCTCGGGAGCTTCCTCGATGATGATGTGCGAGTTCGTCCCGGAGAACCCGAACGAGCTGACCCCGGCGATGCGGGGCCGCCCGTCGCGTGGCCAGGGCTGTGCCTCCTCCACCACCCGCACCGGAAGCCGATCCCAGGGAATGTGCGGCGATGGCTTGCTGAAGTTCAAGTGCTTCGGCAGCACCTCGTGCTCGAGCGACAGGATCACCTTGATCAGGCCCGCGATTCCGGCGGCCGCCTCCAGGTGCCCGATGTTGGTCTTCACCGACCCGATCAGCAGCGGCCGGTCGGCGTCGCGGCCCTTGCCCAACGCCGCACCGGCGGCCTGGACTTCGATCGGATCACCAAGCGAGGTGCCGGTCCCGTGCGCCTCGAGGTATCCCACGTCGCCGGGTGCGACGCCGGCGCACTGCAGCGCCTCGGCGATCACCCGCTGCTGGGCAACGCCGTTGGGCACCGTCAATCCGCCCGACGCGCCATCCTGGTTGACCGCGCTGCCGCGGATCACGGCCCGGATCCGGTCGCCGTCCCGGATGGCGTCCTCGAGGCGCTTCACCACGACGACACCGGCGCCCTCGCCGCGCACATAGCCGTCGGCGGACGCGTCGAAGGTCTTGCACTTCCCGTCCGGGGCCAGCATGTGCGCGTGCGAGAAGGTCATCGCGGTCTTCGCGCTGAGCAGGACGTTCACGCCGCCGGCCAAAGCCAGGTCACATTCTCCGAAGCGCAGCGCCTGGCACGCCTGATGGACGGCCACCAGCGACGAGCTGCACGCCGTGTCGACGGACACCGCCGGGCCCTGCAGCCCCAGCCCGTAGCTGATGCGGCCCGCTCCCGCGGCGGACGACGTCCCGATCGCTACGTAGGCCTCGATCTCCTCGTAACTCAGCTGTTCGGAGATCAGGCCCAGATAGTCGTGGGTGCCCAGACCCATGAACACACCGGTCTTGGTGTTGGCCAGTGCCGACGGGGCGGTTCCCGAGTGCTCGACCGCCTGCCACGCCGTCTCCAGCAGGATCCGGTGCTGCGGGTCGATCAGCATGGTTTCCCGGTTGGACAGGCCGAAGAACGGCGCGTCGAATCCCGTTACGTCGTCGATGAACCCGGCCCGGCGGCTGACGATCTTTCCGGGCGCGTCGGGGTCCGGGTCATAGAACTGGTCGACGTCCCAGCGGTCCGGTGGCACCTCCGAGAGCGCATCCCGGCCTTCGGCCAGCACCTCCCAGAACTCGTCGGCGTCGGCGGCGCCCGGAAGGCGCGCGGCATACCCGACTATCGCGAAGCTGTCACCCGTCCCCTGTGATCCACGTAGATCAGTCATTTCCGGCCGCCGATCATCTGCTGTTGCTCCTCGTCGTTAACCAAGACGAAAAAGCAGCCCCCGCCGTCTTCGAAGGGATTGATGCTCAACCGCGTCTCCAGACCATCTACTCGACATGGGTATAACAAGTTCTAGACCATACTTGCTGGGTGAGACGCCTGTCACGCGAATAGGTAAGTGAGACTGCGGTCACCCCGGTTGCCGACCGGCGCGCCGATCCGCCGGTCAGCCGGCGACCCGCGACCGGGCGAAATTTTCGACCAGGTCGCCGGCGGCCTTGGTGCCTTTGGACGCAACGCTCATTTCGGCGGCGACTTCGCGCGCCCGGGTGGCGTACTCCGGGGCGAGAATGGTTCGGAGGTCCTGCAGGAGCGTTTCGGTGGTAGCGGTCGAAAGGCGCCGCGCGGTGCCCACCTTCAATCGTTTGATCTGATTTCCCCAGAAGAACTGGTCGGGCAACTTCCAGAGAATCAACGCGGGGACGCCCGAGCGCAGCGCGGCGTTGGTGGTGCCCGAACCCCCGCGGTGCACGATCGCGCGAACCGTGGGAAAGATCCTGGCGTAATTCATCGTGTCCACCACCTTGACGTGGTCAAAGTGGGGGCCATTGCTGTAGTCGCTGCCGGCCGACACCACCAGCCCGCGCACCCCCAGCTCCGCGGTGGCCGCGCCGATCATGGTCATGATCTCGATCGGGTCGTCCACCGGGATGCTGCCGAAGCCGAAAGAAATCGGCGGCTCCCCTTCGGCGATCCATGCCGCGATCTCGTCGTCGGCATCCGTCTGCCACTCCAACGTCAGCGTGCCGACATTGGGCCGCTCCTTGGTGAATTCCGCCCACTGGGCCGGCAGCCAGGGGAAGAGTGCCGCGTCGTAGGCCTGCAGTTCCAGCGAACCGCGTTCGACGATCCGTTGTGGCGCGGGTTTGGTGGCCTTCGGCAGGCCGAGCTCACGGCGCTGCGCGGCCTCGACCTTCTTGCTCAGCAGCCAATATCCCCACTCGTACGCCCTTACCTGTCGGGCGGCCGTGGCCCGGATCGGGTTGTAATGCAGCGTGGCCAACGGAATGTTGTAGTACTCCGCGACGCTGCTCGCCTGCTCCTCCCAGCTCTGGCCGGTCAACAGCAGGTCGGCGCCCTCCGCCGCCGACACGAGCGTCCTGCTCATGTCCATCCAGCACCCGGTGAAGACATCCCACCGGTCGCGCCAGAACTTGATCAGGCCCGCGACTTTCCAGGGGTGGCGGCGAAACAAACTCATGAAGCTGCGCAACGGTTTCATGCTCTCGGACCAGTCGACCCCGTAGGCGACGGCCTGTAGCCCGAGCTTCTCGACGAAGGCGATCTGGTCGGGCGGGACGGCCATGCACACCTCGTGCCCGCGGCGCGCCAGCTCACGGCCGACGACGGCGACCGGCTCGATATCGCCGCGGCTTCCCCAGCACGCCAGCACAAACTTCATGGAGCTCCCTTGCTCTTCTACTTGGGTCTAACAAGTGCTAAACCATACTTCCGCCGATCAACAAATGCGCTTGAAGCGGGCGAAGTTCTCCAAGCGGTCGGCCGCGGCCGCCGCGCTTTTGGCGGGTTCGGTCATTCGGGTGGCCAGCTCGCGGGCACGGGCGGCGTATTCCGGGGCGAGGATGGTCCGCAAATCCGCGACAAGCGATCGCTCGGTGGCGGTCGAAAAACGCCGGGCGGTGCCCACCTTGAGCCGCTTGACCGCGGAACCGTAGACCGCGTGCACGAGGTCCCAATAAAGGATCAGCTGGGGGACCCCCGCGCGCATGGCAACGGGTGTGGTGCCCGAACCGCCGTGGTGAACGACCGCGCGGCAGGCGGGAAAGACCGTCGCGTAATTGATGGTGCCCACCACTTTGACGTGGTCGAAATGCGGGACGTCACCGTAATCGGTCCCGGCGGCGCCCACCAATGCCCGCTCGCCTAACTGCGCGCAGGCCGCGGCGATCATCGCGATCGTGTCGGCGGGAGATTCGACCGGAATGCTGCCGAAGCCGAAGAAGATGGGCGGCGTTCCCGCCGCGACCCAGGACGCGGCCTCCTCGTCGGCGTCCGTCGGCATTTCCAGCGTCAGCGTGCCCACAAACGGGCGCTGACCATCCCACTTCGCCCATTCGGCCGCCAGCCCCGGAAAGCACGCCTCGTCGTAGGCCTGGATCTCCAGCGATCCGCGTTCGGTAATCCGTCGTGGCGCGGACCCGGTTGCCTTGGGCAGGCCGAGCTCGCGGCGCTGGGCGTCTTCCGCCTTCTTCATCCCCCGCCACGACACCCACCAGAACGCCGCCACCGCCGAGCGCCGCAGCCGCGCCGGCAGGAAAGGCAGGGTCAGACCGTTGGGGCGCAGCGGAAAGTAATGCAACGTGGCCAACGGAATGGCGTAGTACTCCGCGATGTTGGCGGCGGCGTCCTCGAAATTGATGCCGGTGAATATCAGGTCGGCCCCGTGCGCCAGCGACTTCAGCGTCGTGCTCATCTCCTGCCACCCCCGCAGCAGGGGCCCGGCGATCGCGAGCCGCGACCTGATCAGCTCCCGAACCCGCCAGGGGTGGCTGAAAAAGCACGTCCAGAAATCGCGGTGCGAGTCCAGGATGGACCGCGCTTCGGGTCCGAAGCCGACCGCCCGAACCCCCGCCGCCTCGGTGAAGGCGACCAGATCGGGCGGGACGGCCATGCACACGTCGTGCCCCCGGAGCACCAGCTCACGCCCCACGGCCAGGTTGGGCTCGACATCGCCGCGACTTCCCCAGCTCGCCAACACAAACTTCATCGCCGCGGCCCTGGACCTAGGTCATCCGGTTCGGTCACGCTGGCGGGCCGGGTCGAGCTTGCCAAGGCCGGTGATTTCCAGGCTGACCGACTTGCGTTGTCCGGCGGCACCGAGCATGAAGAAGATGTCGCCGACCGGAGCGCCCAACCAGAATCGCCAAAACCGCTTGCGAAAGAACTTCCAGACGTAGCTGCCGTCGCCCACCAACCAATACCCGGCAATCCAGGGCAGATAGTAGGTCGCGCGCTTCCACCGCGAGACGACCATCTCGAGATTCATCTCCATGATCTCCAGGCCCCACGCGCGGTATCGCCACTGAAGCTCGTACTTGCTGACGAACTCGAAGAACGCCAGCATTTCGGCGTTGGTGACGAGGTATTCGTCGAAGACGAGGATGGATCCTTCGACGAAACGGTCCTTGCAGGTTTCCAGCGCGTGCAGGCAACTCTCGTAGGTGTCCAAATCCATGTGGAATAACGCGATGGGCGCGTCCGGTCGTTCGGCCAAGAACGGGGCCAGCGTGTCGTAGGTGCTCCCCTTGACGAACTGCACTTTGCGACCGAGCGCGTCGGGGACGCCGTCGTGCAAGCTCACCCCGGTGTCTTGCATCGAACGTTGCGCGAGCGGTTCGGCCAGCGAAAAGGTGCCCTGCTTGATGAGGGCCTGGTCGTCGATCTGCCAGTCTTCGACGAGACCCTCGAAGGTGTCGAAGCCGTACACCTGGCGGCCGGAAGCGTCCGACATGAGCCTCGTCGACCATCCGAGCCAGACGCCGAGGTCGAGCAGCAGTTCGTCGGAGTCCTGGCGGGTTGGTTTCGGTAGTCGCGACGCCTCCCACAAAAGCGTGTGGCCGCGAATCTTGCACTGGCGCATGTCCTCGAGCGTGCGGGCGATGAACGCGCGATATGCGTCGTCGTACACCCGGGTGTCCCGGGCATACAGGTTCGGGATGTAGCGGTCGCGGTCGCGGTAGACCAGGCGTGCGATCAGCCACAGCAGCAGAAGGCCGCCCAACCCGACGAGGAGTAAAGGCTGGACATAGCATGCCGCGGCCAGCAGAAGCGCGACGCAGACCAGAACCGCTTTCCATACCGTGTGGAGGTTCGTCCGATCGACGTCCGGACTCTGCACGGTCGGACTATCGACGACGCTCACCGCACCTCCAGGTTGGTCATGCGCGAGCTCCGCCTTCCCAAGACGATGAACAATGATTCGCAAACATACCCAATGCGTTCAACACGTGTGTGATACTTCCCCGGACCGGGGGGACACGTCCTCTTTCTTCTTCTTTTCAAGGTTGCTTCGTGCTTCATGCCGACCGCGTTGTACGCAGCGAAGGACTGCGCAGCCAGCGCTCAATAGCGTCGGGCTTTCGCCCCGACATCGAGGGCCTGCGCGCTGTCGCGGTCGCTGCGGTCGTCCTTTTTCACGCCGGCCTGCCGGGTGTGGGCGGCGGGTTCGTCGGCGTGGACGTGTTCTTCGTCATCTCGGGCTTTTTGATCACCGGGCTGCTGTGGCGCGAGGTGAGCTCCGCCGGCACCGTGAAGTTGAGCCGCTTCTACGGGGCCCGAGCTCGGCGGCTGCTGCCGGCCTCGGCCGCGGTGGGGGTGGTCACCGCGATCTGCTCGGCCGCCCTGTTGCCCCCGTTGCAGGCCCACGGCGTGCTGGTGGACGGGATCTACAGCGCCCTCTACGTCAGCAACAACCACTTCGCGCATGAGGGCTTGAGCTACTTCTCCCCGGTGCAGCCGCCGTCGCCGTTTCAGCACTACTGGTCGCTGGGCGTGGAGGAGCAGTTCTATCTCGTCTGGCCGGCGTTGATCATCGGCACGACCTGGCTCATATGGCTCATACGCCGGCGCACCAAGGCCGAAACCCCCTCCAGGCAAACCCCGTATCTGGTGGTCCTTGCCCTGGTCGCGGCGGTGTCGTTCACGCTGTCGCTGGCCGCCACTTTCGTGGCGCCCTCGGTGGCGTTCTTTTCCCTGCCCACCCGAGCGTGGCAGTTGGCGGCGGGCGGCCTGGTGGCGCTCATGGCCACCCAATGGCGCCGCCTCCCGGCGCGCGCCGCCACCATCGCGGGATGGGCGGGTCTGGCGGTGATCCTGCTGGCCTGCGGCCTGCTCGGCCCGGGCACCCTGTATCCGGGCACCGCCGCGCTGCTGCCGGTGCTGGGTGCGGTATTGGTGATTGGCGCCGGCTGCGCGGCGCCCGCCGAGGGCTGCGGACGCGTGCTGGCTGCGGCGCCGATGCGGGCGATCGGCCGGGTGTCCTACTCCTTGTACTTGTGGCATTGGCCTGTGCTGCTGCTCGCACCGTTCGTCGTGGGCCATCCCCTGGGGTTGGCCGGCCGGTTGGCGACGGTCCTCATCTCCGGCGGACTGGCCGTGCTCACGGTGCGTTTCATCGAGGACCCCTTCCGGTTCGCCGCCCCGATACGCCGGTCCGCGCTCGCGAGCCTCGCGCTGGGTGGTGTCGCCACCGCGGCCGCGGTGTGCGTGGGCGTGGTGATGATCGCCCGGGTGCCCAACCCCGTCGGCGGCGGCGCGCCGGCCGCGCGGTTGACCGTCATGGCGTCGCCCCCCGCTCCGGGCTCCAGCATCGACGCGTACGACGCGGCGGTACACGACACGTTCGCCCAGGTGCAGGCCGCGGTGGCGGCGGCAACAAACCTGAGGGCCGTGCCGTCGAACCTCGAGCCGTCTCTCGCGCACGCGGCCGCCGAATACAGAGCCGAGTTCTTCAACGGCTGCCAACACAATCTGTTGGGAGGCGGACAGCCCGGGTGCGTGATGGGCGATACCGCCTCGAAGACGACGGTGGCCCTCTTGGGTGACTCGCATGCCACGATGTGGGCTCCGGCGTTCCAGCAGGTCGCCGAGCAGCGGCACTGGCGGCTGGACACCCTGACCAAGGGGGCGTGTCCCCCGATGAGCTTGCCCATCACCGGCTTCGTCGCCCGCATGGTCGACTACTTTCAACGCTGCGAGCAGTGGCGCGGGGAGGTCATGACCCGGTTGCGCGCTGAGCACCCCCGGCTGGTCGTGGTGAGCATGTCCCGCGGGTACGGCGGCCTGGACTACCTGCCGAAGCCGTACAACCGGGCCTGGTCCGACGGCCTGACCCGGCTGGTGCAGGAGCTGCGCGGTGCCGGCGCGCAGGTGCTGGTGCTCGGGCCCGTTCCGAATCCCTACGAGTCGGTGCCGATCTGCCTGTCCGATCACCTCGACGACGCGACGGCCTGCTCGTCGCCCCGGGCGAAGGCGCTGAACCGAGCCGGCATCGCCGACGAGACCGCTGCCACCAAGGCCGGCGGCGGACGCTACGAAAACCTCACCCCGCTGTTCTGCGCCGGCGACCGGTGCCCAGTGGTCGTGGGCAACACCATGGTGTATTTCGACGATCACCTGACGAGCCAGTACGCGCAGGCGCTCGCACCCGCGATGGGCGCGCTCGCCGACCGCGCGCTCGCCGGCGCGGCGGCCACGGATACGGTGCCCGGCCGCACGTCTACCGGCGGTTGATCCGTCCGGCAGGACGGTCGTTTTCTTATCGCCGATACCGGCGATGAAAATGCGGGCTCTCGGTATGATCACGCGGACCGCACCCAGGCAACGCCTGCCGGTCTACCTGAACTTCTGTACCGAGGAACCGGAGGCGTCGGCCGTTGTCAACACCCGTTCTGATCACTGGCGGGGCTGGATTCATCGGGTCGGCGCTCGCGCGCCGTCTCGTCGGCGCCGGCTATGACGTCGCCGTCATGGACGTCCTGCACCCGCAGGTGCACGGCAAAAGCGCGGCGATCGAGCTGCCGCCGTCGGTGCGGTTCTTCACCGGCGACGTCACCCACGCCCCGGACTGCGACGCCGTGCTTCGGTTGGTCCGTCCGACCCAGATCGTCCATTTGGCGGCCGAGACGGGAACGGCGCAGTCGCTTTCCGAGGCCACCCGCCACGGTTCGGTGAACGTGGTGGGAACGACGCAACTCCTCGACGCCCTGAGCCGCTGCGGACACGCGCCCGACCAACTGGTCCTGGCGTCGTCGAGGGCCGTGTACGGCGAGGGCTCCTGGCAATGCGGCTCCCAGATCTTCTATCCGCAGCCCCGCAGCCACGCGCAGCTGCAGGCCGGCATCTGGGATCCGCAGGGCCCCACCGACGATCCGGTTGTCCCGCTTGCGAGCTGCGCCGGCCGAACCGAGCCGCGGCCCACCAACATTTATGCCGCGACCAAGCTCGCCCAAGAGCACATCCTGGCCGCTTGGACGGCCGCGCACGACACCAACCTCAGCATGCTGCGTCTGCAGAACGTCTACGGACCGGGACAGTCGCTGACCAACTCCTACACCGGAATTGTTGCCCTTTTCGCACGACTGGCGCGGCAGCGATGCGCGTTGGAAGTCTACGAAGACGGACACATCCTGCGTGACTTCGTATACATCGACGACATCGTCGAGGCCCTGTTCGCCGCGATCGAGAAACCCGCGAACGGGACGCGCTGCCTCGACATCGGGTCGGGGATCCCGACGACCATCCATCAGCTGGCGGAAAAGATCGCCGCCATTTGCGACGCCCCCCGACCGAACGTCGTCGGGAAATTCCGCGACGGCGACGTACGCGCCGCGAGGTGTGACATCGACCCGGCCAAGAACGGGCTCGACTGGCGTCCGAAGTGGACGCTCGAGGACGGTCTGCCCGCCCTGCTGGAATGGATCGGCGAGCAACCCGAATCCTCGGTCTAGCGCCGGCCCGGGCCCGGCCGGCGGGCCTGCGAATAGTGGTGAAGTCGGTCGGGCGTGTTGAACGCGTGTGTGATAATTCCTCGATTCGAGAGAACGTGTCCGCTTCCAGGTAGGTGACCTTGCGCCAGTCCGACAGCGTTCGCCCTACCGAAGAGGCGCGGGGTCGGCCCTCGGCACAGTCGCGGTTCCGACCGGACATCGAGGGCTTGCGCGCCGTCGCCGTGCTGGCGGTCGTCCTGTTTCATGCGGACGTGCCCGGGTTCGACGGTGGATTCGTCGGCGTGGACGTGTTTTTCGTCATCTCGGGCTTCTTGATCACCGGACTGCTGTGGCGCGAGGTGAGCGGCGCCGGCACCGTCCGGCTGGGCAAGTTCTACGGGGCCCGGGCCCGCCGACTGCTGCCGGCATCGGCCACCGTGGGCGTCATCACCCTGGTCGGCTCGGCCGTCCTGCTCCCCCCGTTGCAGGCCCGATCCGTCATCTTCGACGGCATCGCCAGCGCGCTTTACGTCAGTAACTACTGGTTCATCCAGCAAGGCGTCGACTACTTCGGCGGCATGGCGCCGCCTTCGCCGTTCCAGCACTACTGGTCGCTCGGGGTGGAGGAGCAGTTCTACCTGATCTGGCCGGCCCTGATCATCGGGACGGCGTGGCTGATCCGGCGTGCGCGTCGGCGCACCAAGACAAACGCCGCCTCCTCGCCTTCATCTCAGAGTCCCTATCTCGTGGTCTTGGCGCTGGTCGCGGCCGCGTCGTTCGCGCTCTCGTTGGCGGTCACCTATCTGGCGCCTCCCGTGGCGTTCTTTTCGCTGCCCACCCGGGCCTGGCAGTTGGCCGCCGGCGGGCTCATCGCCCTCACCGCGGGCCAATGGCGACGCTTGCCGGCACGATCCGCCGCGCTCGTCGGATGGGCGGGCCTCGCGGCGATCCTGGTGGCCAGCAACCAGTTGAGCTCGTCCACCCTGTATCCGGGTACCGCCGCGCTGCTGCCCACGCTCGGCGCGATGTTGGTGATCGGCGCCGGCTGCGCCGCACCGTCGCAGGGATGCGGGCGCGTGTTGGGAACGTCGCCGCTGCGCGCGATCGGGCGGATCTCCTATTCGTGGTACCTGTGGCACTGGCCGGTGCTGCTGCTCGCCCCCGCGCTGCTGGGCCACCCGCTCGGGCTGGCCGCCAGGTTGACCGCGGCCATCGTCTCCGGCGCACTGGCCGCAATCACGCTGCGATTCATCGAAAACCCGCTGCGGTTCGCCGATCCCGTGCGCCGCTCGGCCCGGGCCAGCCTCGCCCTCGGCGGGGCGGCCACCGCGGTGGCGGTCTGCGTGGGCGTGGCGCTGCTGCTGTGGGTGCCCACCCCGATCGGCCGGGGCGCGCCGGCTACGCCGCTGTCCATCACCGCGGCGCCTCCGCCCGCGGGCTCCGGCATGGCCGCCTACGACGCGGCGGTACAGCAGGCGTTCGCCCAGACGCACGCCGCGGTCGCGGCATCGGCCGACCTCAGAGCCGTGCCGTCGAACCTCGATCCGTCCTTAGCCGACGCCGCGGAGGAACACCGGACCTTGTTCCGCGACGGCTGCATGCGCAATTTCTTCCAAGACGGGCAGCCCGAGTGCGCCGCGGGCGACACCACCTCGGCGACGACGGTGGCGCTGGTCGGCGACTCCACCGCCGCGATGTGGAACCCGGCCTTGCAGCAGGTCGCCACCCAGCGGCACTGGCGGCTGGACATGATGTCCAAGGCCGGCTGCCCCTTGCTTGACCTGCGCATCCTCAGCCCCACCCTGCACCGCGAATACACCGAGTGCACGCGGTGGCGCGGCCAGATCATCGCGCGGTTGGGCAACGAGCACCCGCGGCTGATCGTGCTCGACGTGATGCGCCGCTACGGCGAGCGCTACGGTTTGCCGTCGGGTTTCACGTCCTATGACTCCGCGTGGAACAGCAGCTTCTTCCGGCTGGTGCGGGAGTTGCGCGGCACCGGCGCGCAGGTGCTGGTGCTCGGGCCCATCCCCGACCCGCAGTCGTATGTGCCGATCTGCCTGTCCGGCCACCTCGACGACGCCACGGCCTGTTCGCCGCCGAGATCGACCGCGGTGAACGAGCCCGGCATCACGGCCGAATCCGCCGCCACCGCCGCCGGCGGTGGGCAGTACGCCGACCTCACCGACTTGTTCTGCACGACCAATCGCTGCCCGGTGATCGTCGGCAACACCCTGGTTTATCTCGACCCCGGGCATCTGACTTTCCAATACGCCCGGCTGCTCGCACCGGCGATCGCGGCGCTGGCCGACCGGGCGCTCGCCCACGCTTGAGCCCGCCGATCAGCCAATCCGCTTGCGGCGCGCGAAGTTTTCCACCAGATCGGCGGTGACCGCAACGCTCTCGGCGGGTTTCGTCATCCGGGCGGCGAGGTCGCGGGCATGGATCGCGCATTGCGGATCCAGGATGGTGCGCAGGTCCGCGACCAACGATTTCTCGGTGGTCGCCGAAAACCGCCGCCCGGTGCCGACTTTCAGGCGTTTGACCCGGGCTCCCCAGAGCCCCTGATCGGGCAACGTCCACAGGATCAACGTCGGCAGTCCCGCGCGCAGGCCCGCGTTCGTGGTGCCGCAGCCACCGTGGTGCACGAACGCGCGGCAGGCCGGCAAGGCCGCCGCGTAGTTCATCACGCCCACGACCTTGACGTGCTCGGAGTGGGGGACGTTGCTGTAGTCCGACCCGGCCGCGCAGACCAGCGCCCGCTCGCCCAGCTGCGCGCACGCCGAGCTGATCATCGCGAGCGTGTCGGCAGCGGATTCGACGCCGACGCTGCCGAATCCGAAGCAGATCGGCGGCGTTCCGGCGGCGATCCACGACGCGACTTCGTCGTCGGCGTCCGTCGGCAACTCCATCGTCAGTGCGCCGACGAACGGCCGCCGGCCACCGAATTTCGCCCATTCGGCCGCCAGCCCGGGGTAGCACACCGCGTCGTAGGCCTGGATTTCCAGGGACCCGCGTTCGGCGATCCGACGCGGCCAGGGGCGCGTCGCCTCCGGCAAACCGAGGTCGCGGCGCTGCGCATCCTCGACCTGCTTCCCGCCGCGCCAAGCCAGCCAGTCGAGCGTCCGTGTCGCGGAGCGGGCCAGCGGCGCCGGCAGAAACGGCAGGAGCCGGCCGTTGGCACGCAGCGGGAAGATGTGCAGGGTGGCCAGCGGGATGCCGCAGTACTCCGCCGCGTTCAGGGCGTCGTCCTCGAAGTTCATGCCGGTGAGTAGCAGGTCGGAGCCCTCGGCCAGCGAGGTCAGCGTCGCGCTGACCTCGGGCCGGCACTGGGAAAGGGGGGCGGAGTATTCGGCCGACAACCTGCCCAGCTCCCGGACCTTCCAGGGGGTGGCGAACAGGCCCGCCCAGAAATCACGATGCGGGTCCAGGATGGCTTTCAATTCGGGTCCGTAGGCGACCGCCGTGGGCCCGGCCGCCTCGGTGAAGCTGACCATTTCGGGGGCGACGGCCATGTGCACGTCGTGCCCGCGGCGCACCAGTTCGCGGCCGACAGTGACGTAGGGCTCGACTTCGCCGCGAGTTCCCCAGTTTGCCAGCACGAATTTCATCGGCGAGATCCTTTGCCTTTCTCGGGTCTCCGGCTCAGCCGCCCAGCAGCATAACCAGGCCGCCGCCCAGGAGTGGCGGATTCGGCCGAGAGGCATTGAACGTGTGTGTGATAATGCCTCGATTCGATGAACGCCTCCTCAGACAGGTGGGTGACCGTGGTCCAGGCCGAAAGCGTTAGCCCGATCGGGGCGGCGCAAGATCGGCGCTCGGCACACAAGGAATTCCGCCCGGACATCGAGGGCCTGCGCGCCTTGACGCTGGTGGCCATCCTCCTCTTTCACGCCGACGTGCCCGGCGCGAGCGGCGGGTTCGTCGGCCCGGACATCTTCTTCATCATCTCGGGTTTCGTCATCACCGGGCAGCTCTGGCGCGAGGTGAGCGGCACCGGCACGATCGGGCTGCGCAAGTTCTATGCCGCGCGGGTCCGCCGCCTGCTGCCGGTGGCCGCCCTCATCGGCAGCGTGACCGTGATGGCCTCGGCCGTCCTGTTGTCGCCGTTGCAGGCCAAAGGCGTCGTGGAGGACGGTATCGCCTGCGCGCTGTACGTCGGCAACTACTGGTTCATTCACGAAAACGTCGACTACTTCGGCGGCCATCAGCCGCCGTCGCCGTTCCAGCACTACTGGACGCTGGGCGTGGAGGAGCAGTTCTACCTGGCGTGGCCGGTGCTGATCATCGGTACCTGGTGGCTGATCCGGCGCGCGCGCCGGCGCACCGGCGCTACTACTAATACTCTGTCGAACGCCCCCAAGCGCACCTTCCTGACAGTCTTTGCGCTGGTCGCGATTTCGTCGTTCGCGCTCTCCCTGCTGACCACCTACCTGGTACCCCCGGCGGCGTACTTCTCGCTGCCCACGCGGGCCTGGGACCTGGCCGTCGGCGGCATGCTGGCCCTCACGGCCAACCAGTGGCGCCGGCTGCCGGCACGAGCCGCCGCGATCACCGGATGGGCGGGGCTGGCCCTGATCGTGCTCGTCTGCAACCGGCTGACCCCGGCCACGCCGTATCCCGGCACCGCCGCGATATGGCCGCTGCTCGGCACGGTCCTGGTGATCGGCGCCGGCTGCGCCCTTCCCACGCAGGGAGCGGGCCGCATCCTGGCGTTCAAGCCGATGCGTGAGATGGGCCGGCTGTCCTACTCGTGGTATCTGTGGCACTGGCCGGTGCTGGTCCTGGCGGCGCCGCTGCTCGGCCATCAGCTCGGGCTGGTCGGCAGGCTGGTGGCCGTCGTGATCTCCGGCGGCTTGGGGATGCTCACGCTGCGTTTTGTCGAGAACCCGCTGCGCTACGCCGCCCCGCTGCGCAAGTCCCCGCTGGCCAGTTTCGCGGTCGGCGCGGCCGCGACCGCGGTGGCGGTCGGGGTGGGCGTGGCGATGCTGGCGTGGATTCCGATCCCGGTCGGCCGCGGCGCCCCGGGCACGGCGTTGACCATCACCGCGGCACCCGTCCCACCGGGCGCCGGCGTGGACGCCTACGACGCGGCGGTGCAGCAGGCGTTCGCGCAGGCGCAGACCGCGGTCGCGACGTCGGCCGACCTGAGGGTCGTCCCGTCGAACCTGCAGCCCCCGGTGGCCGAAGCGACGGCCGGGCAGACTGCGATGTGGTCCAGCGGCTGCTTCCGCGGGGCCAACCAAAGCGGGCAGCCAGAGTGCGCGACGGGTGACACCGCCTCGAGCACGACGGTGGCCCTGGTCGGTGACTCGCACGCCGCCATGTGGGATCCGGCGTTTCAGCAGATCGCCGAACAGCGGCACTGGCGGCTGGAGATGATGGCCAAGGCGGGCTGCCCGTTGCTCGACGTGCCCATCGCCAAACACCTCGACGGCCTGATCGAGCGCTTCATGCACTGCGACCAGTGGCGGGCGCTGATCCTGGCCCGGCTACGCGCCGAGCACCCGCGGCTGGTCGTGGTGAGCATGTCGCGGGAGCGCAGCGAGGGCAGTTGGCAGGCGGGCTACACGCCCTACGACCCGGCGTGGATCGACAGCCTCACCCGCCTGGTGCAGCAGCTGCGCAGCGACGGCGCCAAGGTGTTGGTGCTCGGACCGGTCCCGGACCCGGGCACGGTAGTACCGCAATGCCTGTCCGGCCACCTCGACGACGCCGCGGCCTGCTCGCCGCCACGGTCGTCCGCGGTCAACGACGCCGGGATCGCCGCCGAGAGCGGCGCCACCAAGGCCGGCGGCGGGCAGTACGCCGACCTGACCGAGCTGTTCTGCACCACGAACCGCTGCCCCGTCATCGTCGGCAACACCATGGTTTACCTCGACTGGAACCACATCACGGCCGAGTACTCCGGGCAGTTGGCACCGGCGATGGGGGCGCTCGCCGACCGCGCGCTCGCCGGCTAGTCCCCCGCGGGTCCCTTGAGGTACCAGGGGTTGGCCCGCGCCCAGTCGATGGTGCGGCGGATTCCCTCCTCGACGTCGACCTTGAGGCGCCAACCCAGCTCGCGCTGCGCCTTGGTGGAGTCCGGGATGCGGCGGGGGATGTCCTCGTAGCGGCGCCCGTAGCGCGCGGCCGTGTCGACGACTTCGGGTTCGGACACCGAATCGACGTTGGCGATCTTGATCGCCAGCTCGACCGCGTCGCGGATGGTGGTCTCGGTCATGCTGCCGATGTTGTAGGCCGCGCCGATCGCCGCGTCGCTGTCGGCCGCCAGCAGGGTGCCGGCGATGGCGTCGTCGACGTAGGTGAAGCACCGGGTTTGGTCACCCGAGTCGTAGAGCAGCGGTTGGAGGCCATTGAGGATGCGGTGAATGGACTGCGAGATCACGAAGATCGGGTTCTGCCGGGGGCCGTAGACGTTGAAGTACCGTACGACCGTCACCGGCAGCCCGTGGGCGGCGTGCATCGCGAAGACCAGGTGCTCGGCCATGGCCTTGCTGGTGCTGTAGCTCCAGCGGGCGGTCCTGGTGGAGCCGAGTACGCGGTCGTCGTCCTCGGCCCACGGCGGGTTGGGGTTCTTGCCGAACACCTCGGAGGTGCTGGCGAACACCACCCGGGTGCCGTGCCGCTGGCTCAGCTCCAGGACGTTGCGCGTGCCGGTCACGTTGACGTCGAGAACCTGCAGCGGGTCCTTCATGTAGTTCTTGACGCCGACGACCGCGGCCAGGTGGAAGACCTTGTCGACGCCGGGCGTCAGGGCCTCGGACAGCGCGGCCAGATCGGTGACGTCGCCTTGCACGAACCGGAAGTTGGCGTGCCGGTCGAAGTCGATGCTGGTGTCGCGGGTGTTCTTGGCCTGGTCGAAGACCGTCACCGTGTCGCCCCGGTCCAGCAGCGTGGACACCAGATGCGACCCGATCAGGCCGTAGCCGCCCGTTACGACGACATGAGACATATTTGCTCTTTCAGTTCTCTGTACGGGGTTACCTTCGCCTGCAGTATGGCTACCGGCCGATCCCCTTGTACACGAAACCGGCGGCGCGCACCGCCGCTGGGTCGAAGCTGTTCCGCCCATCGAGGAACACGCAGCCGGGCGCCGTCAGGTCCGCGAGCCGGGCCAGCGGGATCTGGTGGAACTCCCGGTGACCGGCAAGAACCACCAGGGCGTCGGCGTCCTTGACCGCCGACTCGATGTCCGGGGTCAACGGGATCTTGGTCACCGTGGGTGCCTCCTCGTCGGGCACCCAGGGGTCGTGGATGGACAGCTCGCAGCCGGACGCCTCGAGCAACTCGACGACGTACTTGGTGGGCGTGAGCCGGCAGTCGCCGGTGTTGTTCTTGAACGCGATGCCCAGCACCGCGATCTTGCTGGTCTCGATCGCCTTGTCCTGCTCGGCGAGCAGCTGGGTGAGCAACCCATAGGTGTAGGCGGGCATGGTGTCGTTGACGGTCCGCGACGTGCGCGGGATGCCCAGCTCCAACCCCAGCGACTGGCCGAGATGGTTGACGAACCACGGATCCTTGGTCAGGCAGTAGCCGCCGACGCCCATGCTCGGCCGCAGGATGTTCACCTTGTGGGTGCCCTTGGGCATCGAGTTGGCCGCGTCGATGACCTGCAGCCCGTCCATGTTGAGCCGGTCGCACACCTTGGCCAGTTCGTTGGCCATCGCGATGTTCAGATCAATCCAGAGGTTGTCGGCGAGTTTCACCATCTCGGCGGTCCGCGGATCGTCGACGACGATGGATTCCACGCCCAGGGCGTGGCGCCACAGCGTCGAGCAGGCGCGCGCGGTGACCTCGTCGACCGCGCCGACCACCACCGGGATCGACGTCAGCTCGTGGATGGCCTGGCCTTCGGCGAGCCGTTCCGGGCAGAACGCCAGCCCGAAGTCGACGCCGGCCCGCAGCCCCGAGACCTCTTCGAGGATCGGCAACACGATGTTTTCGGTGGTGTCGGGCGGCACGGTGCTCTTGAGGATGACGAGGTGGCCGCGGTGCAGGTGCTCGCCCACCGCCCGCGCCGCCGCCTTGATGTCGTCGACGATGGGCTCATAGTCCGGACCCAGCGGCGTGCCCACTGTCACGATGACGAAGTCATTGTGGGCCAGGGCGCCGAAATCGGTCGTGGCCCGAAGGCGGCCGACGCGCACGTTGGTGGCCACCATCTCGCCGAGCCCCGGCTCGGGCACACTCGTCTTGCCCGAGTTGATCTCGTCGACGACGTTCTGCCGCACGTCGATCCCGGTCACGGGCCAGCCGCGATCGGCCAGCACGGCACCGATCACCGTGCCGATGTAGCCGAAGCCGACCACCGCGATCCCTGACCGCATGCCACGGACAAGTAGATCGGTCTCAGCGTCGCTGCGCCCGAACACGCCTTCAGCCATCGCGGAACCCAACCCTTCGGTCCCCCGTGCGCGTTGTGGAATGGAAGGGGCCTCCCGCCCCTGGCTAACCCGTCCGGCAGTCTAATCCAACACCGGTACAATAGACCAGAAGTTTGGACAGGCGTCCGGAGTTGGGCTGGGAGTACCGCCCGTGGGCGACCGCGAGAGACCGGAAGATCCCCGCGCATGACTGATAAGGTCCCCGGCATGGACCTGTTCGTGCGCGAATCCGGTCCGACCGGGGCACCGACAATCGTCTTCCTGCACGGCGCGTATACGAGCGGTTGGTACTGGGAACCGGTGGTCGAACGCCTGCAGCAATACCGCTGTTTAGTCCCCGATCTGCCGCACTACGGCAAAAGCTTCGAGCAGGGGCCGTTCGAGATGGGCCGGGCCGCCGCGGCGGCGGCGGAGCTCATCCGCTCCCGGGTCGACACGGGCAGGGCGCACGTGGTGGGCCTCTCGCTCGGGGCCCAAGTCGGGGTGCAGTTACTGGCAACCGAGCCGAAACTCGTCGATCGGGCGGTGCTGTGCGGGACCATCCTCAACCGGGTGCCGTTCGTGGAGGTGACGCGGCGCCTGATGTCACTGCCCGCCCGGAACTCGGCGTACCGCTGGATGGTCCGCCGCTACCGGACTGCTTGGCAGGCAAGGGTTCCCGCGGCCCACATCGATGACTACCGCGAGGATGTACGGCTGATCACCAGCGGGCAGCTCGCCGATGTCACGATGGCGTCCTCGGGTTTCAGGCTTCCGGCGGAACTTGGCCAGTCCGATTCGCCCACGATGTTCGTGACCGGCGCCAAGGAGTTGCCGCTCGTCCGGCGATGGGCCGCGGCGCTCGCCGAGCAAATGCCCAACGGGGTCGACAGGGTCGCACTCGGCATGCCCCATGACTGGCCCACGCGCTATCCGGAGCTCTTCGCGCGCACCCTCGACGCGTGGTTCACCGATGGTGCGCTGCCGCCCGAGATCGCGCTGCCGAAGTCGCGCCGTCGCTGAGCGGCTCAGCCCGGTTGGCGTAGCGGGAGGCCGGCGGCGCGATAGATCGCGTCGATGACGGTCATGTTCTCGATCGCGCCGTCCGCGGTCGTCTTCACCGGCTCCCCGCGCAGCACCGCCCCGGCGAACGCGTCGAGCTGATACGCGTAGGTGGTGCGCCGCGGGAAGCGCTCCACCCGCTTTCCGTCGGCCGAGCGGATCGACAGCCGGGGCAACAGGTGCGGCGCCGCCGGGCTGAAGTAGCTCAGCTGGCCCCGATCGCCGACGATCTTGGCGTTCGCCCAGAACAGATTCGACGACCACAGCGCACAATGCAGCCGGCCCGTGTGCCCGTTTTCGAACCGCACCTCTGCCGTCATGACCCGGTCCACCTGAGGACCGTCCAGTTTCGCCTTCGCGGAGACGACTTCGGGCGTCGAGCCGCCGAACGTGCGGAGCATGTCGACCGTATAAACGCCGGCATCCATCACCGCGCCGCCGGCGAGGGAGTAGTCGTAGACGTTGGCGTTGGAGCGCTTCGGCAGCAGCACGCAGACGGCGACCTCCACCCGCTCGAGCTTGCCCAGCTCCCCCGACGCGATGATCTGCTCGACGCGCTGGGTGAGCGGATGGAACCGGTACTGGAGCGCCTCCATCACGACCCGGTCCGACTTGCCGGCAAGCTCGGCGATCTCGCGGGCCTCGGCGGCGTTGGCGGTGAACGGCTTTTCACACAACACGTGCTTGCCCGCGTCGAGCGTGGCCCGGGTCCACCTGCCGTGCACGCTGGTCGGCAGCAGGTTGTAGACGGCGTCCAGCTCCGGGTCGGCGACCAGCGCCTCGTAGCTGTCGTGTGCCCGGGGGATGCCGTGTTTGGCAGCGAAGTCCCGGGCCCGGGACGCATCGCGGGAGGCCACCGCCGCCACGACGACCTCAGCGTTCTCCTTGGCCGGGGTCAGGAACGTCGTCGGCGCCCAACGTGAAGCACCCAGAATGCCGATCCGTACTGGGGCGCCGCCTGCAGACATGGGGGCGATGCTAACAGCCGATCCGGCTGGCCACCGCGACAATTTTGAACGGATCGGACGACGGCAACGCGATGCTAGGATCGCGATTCGCCCCGGACCGGGCAAAGCGTTGGACATCATCCGCTGAGGAGCTCGATTGGCTGACGGCGACCTGAGCGCGCGCGAGGCCGAACGCGTGGTGTGGGACGTGATCGTCGTGGGCACCGGCATGGGCGGCGGGATGCTGGGCCTGTCGCTGGCCCGCGCCGGCCGGCGGGTGCTGTTCGTCGAAAAGGGCCGCTCGACGCTGCCCGGCACGCCGGGAACGATTCGCGCCGCCATGCCCGAACTGGCCGAACCCGGCGCGGTCCGTTCCGCGGAGGCCTATTACGACGCGTTGGCCCGCGGCGGACGGACCACCGACGAGATCGAAGACATCAGCGGCAGACGCCCGAAGCGGTACGTGCCGTTCATCGGCAGCGGGACCGGGGGCTCGTCCGCCCTGTACGGCATGGTCTGCGAGCGGTTCTTCGCCCAGGACTTCACCCCGCGGCAAAACTTCCGCGACCCCGGCGACTCCACGGTGCCCGAGGCCTGGCCGATCAGCTACGACCAGCTGAGTCCCTGGTATGCCGAGGCCGAAAAACTGCTGGGGGTGCGCGGCGCGCCCGATCCGCTGCGGCCCGAGGCCGCCGGCGTGGGTTTGCCTGCGGCGCCGCCGTTTTCGCCCGACAACCAGCCGCTGGTCAACTACCTGGCCGGGCGCGGACTACACCCCTATCACCTGCCGATGGCCTGCGACTACACCGAGGGCTGTGCCACCTGCCAGACGTACCTGTGCCCCCGGTCGTGCAAGAACGACGCCGCCCGCAATGGCGTGCTTCCCGCGATTACCGAGCACGGCGCCCAGCTCCTGACCGAGTGCCGGGTCGTGCGCCTGGAGGCGGACCACAGCCGGGTGCAGCAGGTGATCGCCCGGCGTCGCTCCGACATGCTGGCGTTGCAAGGCAAGGTGGTGGTGCTGGCCGCCGGCGCGCTGGCCACCCCGCTGTTGTTGCTCAACTCCCGCTCCGGCGAGTGGCCACGCGGACTGGCCAACGGCTCGGACTGGGTGGGCCGCAACCTGATGCGCCACCTGCTCGAGCCCATCGAGATCTGGCCAAACCCGAAAAGCACGATCACGGCGCCGAACAAGGAAATCGGGCTGAACGACTTCTATTTCTCCGACGGGCAGAAGTACGGCACCGTGCAGTCGTTCGGTGAGATACCGCCGCTGGAGTGGCTGAGCAACCGCCCCGGCTGGCGGGGGAAGGCGCTGCGCGCGACCAGCTTTGCGGGACGCCGGATGTATCAGCGGTTCGTCACCGGCGGGCTGGTGCTGGCCGGGATCATGGAGGACCTGCCGTATTTGGACAACCGGGTCCTGCCACCCGATCGGCCCGGCGCGGACGACCGCCAGCGGCTGCGGCTTCGGTACCGGTTACACCCCAGCGAGCTCGAGCGCCGCGCGACGTTCGTGCGGCAGCTCAAAGAGGTGTTGGGGCCGTTCCGCAATCTGACCCTGGGCACCGGCAAGGACAACGCGAACCTGGGCCACGTCTGCGGCACCTGCCGCTTCGGCACCGATCCGAAAACCAGCGTGCTGGACCCCCAAAACCGGGCGCACGAAGTGGAGAACCTCTACGTCGTGGACACCTCGTTCTTCCCGTCCAGCGCCGGTCTGAACCCCAGCCTGACGGTCGCGGCCAACGCCTTGCGGGTGGGGACGCACGTGAACCAGGCGCATTTCGCCACGTGACGTCTCAGCCGTCGGCGAGCGACCGGTCGGCCAGCGCCCCGATTACCGGTGCCAACACCCGGGAGTATTCGTGCGTCACGTGACGCCAGTCCTGGTATACGAGGGTGTTGCCCACGATGACCGGGCAGCGGGCCTTGGTGCAGAACAGCTCGGTGAGGTCGGCGTATTGTCCGCCGGCGGCCCTGGTGGCGGCGGACTCGGCCGCGATGCCGGTTTCGTTGACCGCGGACGACGTGGGCGGCGAGCATGCCGTCGCGTCATCGAGGTGCCCGGACAGGCAGATGGGCACCTCGGACTGCGGATCCGGGATCGGCCCGAGCACGAGCACCTTGGCCCCGATACCGCGCAGCTGCGCCACCAGACGGGTCAGGCTGTCGAGCCAGCCCGGGCCGAACGCGTCGACGCCGAGCAGCCGATCGGTGTCGGCGCGGTAGCCCCGCCACATGCTGAGCACAACCAGCCGCGGGCGCTCGGCGCGCAACCGTGCGATGATCTGACCGCGCCACTGCTCGCAGTGTGAATATCGCTCGGCCATCCGCTGCAGCGGGTTGGTGCTGGGCAGGTCCATCAACGGACACGCCCCCTTGGCCAGCATCTCCAGCCGCCAGTGCCGCTGCGGCGCGATCTGCTGGAACGCCGGATTCCACATCGCGGCGTTCGAGTCGCCGACCAGGGCGATTGTTGTCGTCGAGGCGGTATCGCCGGTCGCGCACTCGGGCTGTCCGACTTCGGCGATGTTGCGCAGGCAGCCGTTGAACAACAAGTCTTCGGACGTCGCGAAGGGCGGGCTCAGGTTCGACGGGACGGCTTTGAGGTCCGCCGACGCCGCGACCGCCGCCTGCACTTGGCCGAACGCCTGCCGCACCGCGGCGTCGTAGGCGTCGATGTTGGATCCGGCGGGAACCGACGCCGCGGTGATGGTCAGCGGCGCGACCGCCGGGCCACGCCCGACCGGGGTCGGGACATGCTCCAGCAGCACCAGGCCCACGGACACCGCAACCGCTGTGGCGGCGCCGCCCAGCGCGAGACTGGCCACGGCGGACCGGCGTATCGGAGGAGCGAATCGCAGCGGGTTCTCGATGAATCGCAGGGTGAGCACCGCCAACCCGCCGGAGAACAGGGCCGCCGCCAACCTGGCGGCCAGGCCCAGCGGGTGGCCCAGCAAAGCCGGTGCCAGCACCAGCACAGGCCAGTGCCACAGATACCACGAGTAGGAAATCCGGCCGATCGCTCGCATCGGCGACACTGCCAGGATGCGGCCGCACCCCTGCGACGGGACAGCACAGCCGGCGCCGATCACCAGCGCCGCGCCCAGCACGGGCAACAGCGCCGCGATGCCTGGATACGGCGTCGTCGGGCCCAACCAGGTGCAGGCCAACAGGATCAGGGCCAGCCCGACCCATCCGGCCGGCGCGGCAGTTCGTGGCGCCAGTCGGCGCCATTGATCGGCGGTGAGGGCGACGAGGCCGCCGACCGCCAACTGCCACGCCCGGGTCGGCAACGAATAGAACGCCACGGGAGGCAACCAGAGGGTGTCCACCAGCGACAGCGCCAAGGACAGGAGCGCGACCAGCGCGAGGACCACCAGGTAAGGGCGTTTCGAGGCGGTGGCCTGGACCCTGCTGCGCCGACCCACCAGCCGGATGACCAAGGCCGTGCCGATGATTAGCGCCGGCCACACCAGGTAGAACTGCTCCTCGACGCCCAACGACCAGTAGTGCTGGAACGGCGACGGCGGCCGGTGGCTCCCGAAGTAGTTGACGCTTCCGTTGATGAACCAGTAGTTGCTGACATACAACGCGCTGGCGATGCCGTCCCGAAGGACGCTGCCGACCTGCAATGGCGGTAGGAGGACAAACGAGCCGATCGCGGTGATCACGCCGACCGTGGCCGATGCCGGCAACAGTCGGCGGGCCCGGGCCCCGTAGAAGCCGCCGAGCCGGACCTTGCCGCTGGCATTCGCCTCGCGCCACAGCAGCCCGGTGATGAGGAAGCCCGAAATGACGAAGAACACGTCGACGCCGACGAACCCACCGTTGAGGCCGGGCACCGCCGCGTGGAAGAGGACGACGGCCAACACCGCGACGGCACGCAACCCCTCGATGTCGGGGCGAAATCGCGTCTGTGCTGATGGCCGACTCTGCGTCTCTTCGGTGGGTCTGACGCTGTCGGACTGTTGAGAGGTCACCAAGCGAGGATTATCACACGCGTGTTCAACAAGCTGCTAGGTTGGCGAAATCAGCTATCGATCTGTGGGGTCAGATCGAATTCGGCGAAGGTACGCGAAATGATCTCCCGCAGCTCATCTTTAGTATTTTCCCGGCCGAGAACATACGCGGAGATCCTGATGAAGACCTTCCCGTTGCCCCGCCCCGAACCGACAAACAGTTGTCCTCCGATGTGCTCGAGGGTGCTTTTCTTGATGTCGGGCTCGTAGGAGCGCATGTACGCATAGTCGGCATCGCTGCCGTCGGGCCGGTTCACCGCCGCGGACAGGTCACCGAAATTGGAGACCGTCACCGGAAGGCTGGCACCGCCCGCAGCCATCCCTGCCAATCTCCGGTTCAGCCGCTTCGGAACCATTGCCGCGAGTGGGAATGTCGCCAAAAATTCTTCGTCGGGGTTTTCCATCCCCGCCAGAATTGCTCGCGAGATCTTGGCCTGCGTGTCCCTGAGGTCCGTGGTCGCGTGCGCCGGGTCGACCGCGACGTCGACCACCGTGAGCGCGTTGCCGCGGGTATCGCCTTCGGTGCGTAGCGATACCGGAAATCGTAGGGTGACCGTTCCGTCGTCGCGGACCCGCCCCACCCGCGCCGCGAGCCTGCACGCGATTCCCGCCACCAGCGAGTTACTGCTCACCCCAAGGCTTTTCGCGCGCGCATCCCATTCCGCCGGATCGATGTATGCGGTCAGGGCAGGTACCTCCACCGCCTGATCGCCGCCTGCCGCCTTCGGGGACGACGGCGCCGCCTTGATCGACGATGCGAATTCTTTGCGGTCGGGCCAGGCCCTCCGGGCCGTGGCAACCAAGGCGTGCGCAATGTCGGGCAGCTCTTTGACGGTTTGCCCGAGATCCTCCCGAAAGGCGCGTCCGACGGTGCGCGATCGCGCGGGCGGATAGCCCAGATCGTGGGTCCTGCCCTCGGCGGCGTCGGCTATCGCCTGGACCAACCCGATCCCGTCGACGATCGTGTGCGAAACCACCAGGCTTATCGCGGCCCCGCCGCCTTCGAGCGGGAGCACTCCGAGATGCCAGCCGGGTCCCCACTCCGGGTCGACGGGCAGGCGCACCCGCTCGTCGGCCCAGGCGCTCACGTCGGCGCGCCGCCGGGGCGTTGCGGCGATGTCGAGCTCCTCCGGGGCCGGAGCCATCACCCAGTGATCGCGCGCGAACGGTATCGGGGAGCGTTCGACCCTGCGTCCCAACAACCCGCGGCCAAGGTTGCGCTGAAAACGCTGCAGCCCATCGATATTCACGCCGCGGTCGTAAACCCAGATGAACTGGACCTGCGTGCCGTGAACCGCTCGCATCATGAGAAATACCGCTTGATCCACGTGGGCGAGCCTGTTGTCCACCGGCCGATCGCTATCTGCGCTGACCGGAACGGCCGGGACCGCGCGCGCAGCGGTGTCATTGAGTAGGTCGGCGAGGTGGCCGGCGAGCCTCGCGGGGGTGGGATGGTCGAAGGCCAGCGTTGCCGGCAGGGCCAGGCCGGTGTGTCGGCTGAGGGCGTTGCGTAACTGCATTGCCGCCAACGAGTCGACGCCGAGATCCTTGAAGAGCTCCTCCGGATTGAGTCCGGCAGGATCGGGATGGGCCAACACAGCGGCGGCGGCAGCGGTGACCATCGCGGTGAGGGTGTCACGCCGTTGCTCAGGGGTCTGCGCGGCCAATGTGGCGACCAGTGTGTCGGGGTTGGCCTGTTCCTGGTCGGCGTCCCGGTCGGCCAGGGCGACGAGTGGGGCGCCGTCGACCGGCGTGGGGGCGAGCCAGTAGCGGCGGTGGTCGAAGGGGTAGGTGGGCAGGGCGACGGTGTGGGCGTGCTGGTAGAGGGTCGGCCAGTCGGGGCTGTGGCCGTGAGTGTGTAGCTGGGCCAGTGCCATGGCCAGGTTGTCGTGGTCGGGGCGATCGCGGTGCAAGGTGATGACGACGGCCGATTGGGTGCGGGCCGGGGTTTGGGCCAGCGTGTCGGCCAGCGCGGGCGCCAACACCGGGTGCGGGGACAGCTCCACGAACGTGCACTCACCCGCGGCCAGCCGGGCGAGCACCCGGTCATGAAAGTGCACCGGTTCGCGCAGGTTGCGATACCAGTAATCGGCGTCCATCGCGGTAGTATCGAGCGGCTCGGACGAAACGGCCTGTCCCACAGTCGAATACAGCGGGATGCTAGCCATGGCGGGGTTGAGCTCACCCAGCTCGGAAAGCAGGCGCTCGCGCACCGCTTCGACTTGGGCGCAGTGCGAGGCGTAGTCAACCGCGATGGCCCGGATCTGGATGCCGTCGCGCTCACACGCTTCAGCGAACCGTTCCAGCGCGGCGGGCTCGCCGCTGATCAGGGTGTGGGTGGGCCCGTTGATCGCCGAGATACTCAGCGCGGGCCCCCACGGCGCCAGCAGCGGCTCGAGCTGCTCGGCGCCCAGCAACACCGAGGCCATCGCCCCCGACCCACACAGCGCACTGAGGGCTTGGCTGCGCCGGGCCACGATCTTGGCCGCCTCGGGCAACGAGAACACCCCGGCGATATACGCCGCGGCGATCTCACCCTGCGAGTGCCCGATCACAGCATCCGGTGTGATGCCGTAGTGAGCCAGCACCTCGGCCAGCGACACCATCAGGGTGAACAACACCGGCTGCACCACGTCGACCCGCTCCAGCCCGGGCGCACCCGGGGCCTGCAGCAACACGTCGCGCACCGACCAGCCGGTGAACGGGCGCAACGCCTCATCGCAGTCATCGACCATCGCGGCGAACACCCGATGCTGTTCGTAGAGTTCGCGGCCCATGCCGGGGTGCTGGCCGCCCTGCCCGGGCAACACGAACACCGTCTTGCCGCGCAGGTGGGCCAAGAAGTGATGCTGGGTCACCTGGGGGTGGGGGTGGCCGTCGCGCAGCGCGGCCATCGCGGTCAATACGTCGTCGCGCGCGGCGGCGGTGATCACCGCCCGATGCGGGTGATGAGTGCGCGTGGTGGCCAGGCTATAGGCCAAATCGGCGAGGTCCAGCTCCGGACGAGCCAGCAGGTATTCGTGCAGCCGGTCGGCCTGCGCGCGCAACGCCGCGGGCGTGCGCGCGGACACCGGCCACACGGGTAACCCCAGCCCGGTCTGCTCGCCCGACAACTCAGCATCGACTGGTGCCGCGACCGGTGGGGCTTGTTGCACGATGACGTGGGCGTTGGTGCCGCTAATCCCGAACGAGGACACCGCTGCGGTGCGCGGATGATCGGTTTGCGGCCAGGGCACCGGCTCGGTCAACAGCCGCACCGTGCCCGCCGACCAATCCACATGCGGGCTCGGGGCCTCCACATTCAGCGTCGGCGGCAAACTGTCGTGGCGCAGCGCCTCGATCATCTTGATCAACCCCGCCACCCCCGCGGCGGCCTGGGTGTGCCCGATATTCGACTTGATCGAGCCCACCCACAACGGGTGATCCGCCGAGCGGGCCGCACCATACGTGGCGATCAGCGCACCGGCCTCGATCGGATCACCCAACGTGGTGCCGGTGCCGTGCGCCTCGACCACATCGACCTGACCAAGCCCGATGCCCGCGTTGGCCGCCGCCTGGGCGATGACGCGTTGTTGAGAGGGTCCGTTCGGGGCCGTCAGCCCGTTGGAGGCGCCGTCCTGGTTGATCGCCGACCCCGCGATCACCGCCACCACCGGATGATCATTGCGCCGCGCATCGCTGAGCCGCTCGAGCACCAGCACCGCCGCACCCTCACCCCAGCCGGTGCCATCGGCGTTGGCCGAGAACGCTTTACAGCGCCCGTCGGCGGCCAGCCCACGCTGGCGGGCGAACTCGGTGAACACCGACGGCGTCGTCATCACCGTCACCCCACCCGCCAACGCCAGAGAAGACTCCCCATTGCGCAGCGACTGACACGCCAAATGCGTGGCCACCAACGACGACGAACACGCCGTATCAATCGTGATCGCCGGGCCCTGCAACCCCAGCGCATAAGCGACCCGCCCGGACGCCACGCTCGTCGACAAACCCGTCAGCGCATAACCCTCGAGCCCCTCCGAACCGCCCGCGCCATAAGCCTGCGACCAAGCCCCGACGAACACCCCGGTCTCCGAACCCACCAGACCGCCCGGATCAATCCGCGCTGTTTCCAACGCTTCCCAGCACACCTCCAGCAGCAACCGCTGCTGGGGATCCATCGTGAGCGCTTCGCGTGCGGAGATGCCGAAGAACTCCGCGTCGAACTCGGCCGCGTCGGCCAAGAACCCGCCCGCGCGGGTATAGGTCTTGCCCACGGCGTCGGGATCCGGATCGAACAACTCCCCCAAATTCCAGCCACGATCGACCGGAAAACCTCCCACCGCATCCGTGCCGCTGGCCACCAGATCCCACAACGCCGCCGCCGAATCCACCCCACCCGGGAACCGACATGCCATGCCCACCACCGCAATCGGCTCGTCCACCCCCACCCGCGACTCCACCGCGGGAGCCGTCGCGACGGACCCGTACAACAGCCCGCCGAGGTGGGTGGCCAACTCGTCGGGGGTCGGGTAGTCGAAGGCCAGCGTCGGCGGCAACGGCAGCTCGGTCTCGGTCCTGAGCCGATCCAACAACTGCGTGGCCTTCACCGAGTCAAAACCCAAGTCCCCGAACGCGGATTCGGGGTCGATGTCGTCGGCGCTGGGACGCCCCAACACCGCCGCCGCCTGCGCGCGCACCATCTCCACCAGCAGGTCGTGCTCCTGGCGGCGGAGCGTCTGCTGCTGGCGGCGGAGCGTGCGCAGGCGTTGCGTCCACTCCGAGTCGGCGCCGCTGCCCGCGTCGGCCTCCTCCTCGACCTTGGGCTGCTCGAGCCGGCGGACCGACCCGTCTAAGCGGGTGAACTCGTCGCGCAGATACAGCTGCACGCAGTCGCGTCGTCTGACCTTGCCACTCGTGGTGATGGGAATCGAACCAGGCGGCACCAGAACGAGATCCGCCACACCCAAGCCGTGGGCCTTCGATATCGCCGTGGTGACTTCACGCCTGAGGACGCCCATCCGCTGCGTCGCGGCCTCGTCGGAGTCCGCGTTCTTGAGTTCGGCGATGGCGACGAGCTGCTCGACGCCGCTGTCATCCGAAACCCCGATCGCCACGCATCGGCCCCGGGTGACCTCCTGGATCGTCGCCTCGATGTCGTCGGGAGAATGGTTGCGGCCGTAGATGATCAAGAGGTCCTTGATCCGGCCGAGGATGAACAGCTCGCCGTCGGAGAAGAAGCCCAGATCCCCGGTCCGCAGCCACGGGCCTTCGGATGTGCCGGCCGACGCACCGACCAGGGTCGCCCCGAACATGCCTTCGGTGCCCGGCGGATTCCCCCAATACCCTTGCGCGACATTGCCGCCCTGCACCCAGATCTCACCGACGGTTCCCGCCGGACACTCGCTGCTGGTGTCGGGGTCGACGATGCGCACCGCCGGCGACTTTGGCACGCCGTAACTGACCAACGGTGTACCGCCGTCGCTGGTGCATCGCTTCGCGTGGCCGGCGGTCAGCTTCTCGGACTCGAAGTGAACGACTTCCGGCGACTGGCCCGCTTCGCGCGTCGCGATGTAGACGGTCGCTTCCGCCATTCCGTACGCGGGCCGCAGCATGCTGTCATGAAAGTTGAAGCGGGCGAACCGCTCCGCGAAGCGTTGCAGTGTCGCGGGTTGCACCCGCTCACTGCCGTTGAGGATGCCGAGCACGTTGCCGAGATCAAGCCCGGCCATGTCCTCGTCCGACGTTTTCCGTGCCGCCAACTCGAACGCGAAGTTCGGCGCCGCCGAGAACGCATGACTGTTGCCCGCCAGCGCCTGCACCCATCGGGCGGGTCGCTGCAGGAAGGACACCGGGCTGGTGACCAGCGCGGGAAATCCCGCCAGGACCGGAAAGATAATTGCCAGATACAAACCCATGTCGTGATAGAAGGGCAGCCAGGACACCATCGTGGTGTCCTGCGGGGCGGCCCCGCCGAAGATGTCCGCGTTGATCTGCTCAAAGTTGGCGAAGACGTTCTGGTGCGAGATCTCGACGCCCTTCGGAGCGCGGGTCGACCCGGAGGTGTACTGCAAATACGCGATGTCGGGGTGACTCTCGACCTCGGCAGGAGAACCGTTTTCGGAGTCCAGGTCCAGCAGATCAACCTCGATCACCGATGGCGCGGATTCGACCGGCTTCGACTTGAGGTACTCGGCGATGTTGCCCGCGACGGAGGTGGTCGTGAGGATCGCCGAGGGCGACGCGTCGCTCAGGACCGAAATGAACCGCTCATCGGTGACACCACCCAGCGGGACCGACAGCGGGACCGCGATCCGACCGGCTTGCAACGCGCCGAGGAAGCCGACCACGTACCCGAGCCCCTGTGGCGCCGCGACCACCACCCGATCACCCACTGACCCGCGACCTTCGAGTGCCGCTGCGAGATTCAGCGTCCGGCGATACAGCTGCGACCACGTCAGACTTTCCGCAACGCCGTCCCAGTCCTGCTCGTAGTCGACGAACGTGAACGCCGTCTCACCGGGCCGCGAACTCGCGCGTTCCCGCAGCACAGCGTGGACCGAAGCCTCAATCACAGCTTGGACGATACCTTCTGAAAACGGCGTTTTCGCCCCCGGATTTGCGCAGCCGAATTGGCCGCATTCGCGCAGGCCCGTGGGGCAAATCCGCCGCGCGGTGCGCGCTTGTCAAGCGCCCGGAATCGCGCAAAACCCCTACCCACATTGGAAATCCCGGCGCCCGCACGTGTCTGATCACCCAACGCGCTGCAAACGGGCGAAATTCTCGACAAGATCGGTGGCAGCCGCGACGCTTACGGCGGGCTTGGTCATCCGCGGGGCAAGCTCGCGGGCCCGCCGGAGGTATTCCGGGGCGAGGATCCGGCGTAGGTCCTTGACCAGCGAGCCCTCGGTGGTGGTCGAAAGACGCCGGGAAGTGCCCACGCCCAAGCGTTTGAGCGCCGCCCCCTCCAACGGCTGGTCGTAAAAAGTCCAGAGGACCACCTGCGGGACGCCGGATCGCAGGCACGTGGCCGTGGTGGCGGCGCCGCCGTGATGCACGACCGCGCGGCAGGCCGGAAAAATCGCCTCGTAATTCACCGCACCCACCACCTTGACGTGGTCGAACTCGTGGATGTCGCTGAAGTCGCTGACGCCGGCGCACACCAGCGCCCGCTCGCCCAGCCGCGCGCAAGCCGCGGCGATCATGCCCAGCACGGAGGCCGCGGATTCGACAGCGAGACTGCCGAAGGCGAAGCAAATCGGCGGTGTACCCGCCGCGATCCAGGACAGGACCTCGTCGTCGGCGTCCTGGGAAAACCCCAACGTCAGCGTGCCGACGAGGGGGCGTTTGCCATCCCATTTCGCCCACTCGGCCTCCAGCCCCGGAATGAAAAGCCGGTCGTAGCCCTGGATTTCAAGGGATCCGCGCTCTTCGATCCGGCGCGGCCAGGGGCGCGTCGCAGCAGGCAGGCCGAGCAGCCGCCGTTGCTCGTCCTCAGCATTCTTCGCCGGGCCGCCCCACGTCAGGCGCTCGTACCCGCGCATCGCGGCCCGGCCCACCGCTGCCGGCAGCAACGGCATGACTTTCCCATTGGCCCGGATCGGGAACCAATGCAGCATGGCGAACGGAATGTCGTAGTACTCAGCGACATTGAAGGGGAACTGCTCGAAACCGTAGCCGGAGATGATCAGGTCGGCGCCGTCCGCCAGCGCCTTCAGCGTATTGAAGGCTTCCTCCGTCCAGCACTGCGCCACGATCTCCGAGATTTCGCGTCCCAGCCTGTCCAGTTCCTGCATCCTCCAAGGCTTCCGAAACAACAGCGTCCAATAGTCGCGCTGCACGTCCATGATGACCCGGGAGTCCAAACCGTAGCCGACGGCCGCAACTCCGGCCCCCTCGGCGAAGCCGACGAGGTTGGGGGGAACGGCCATGCGCACGTCGTGTCCCCGGCGCACCAGCTCACGGCCCACGACGACGGAGGGCTCGACATCGCCACGCGCCCCATAGCACGCCAGCGCGAATTTCATTGCGAGTCTTGCCCTTTCGTTGCTTCAGTGCCCGGATTCGGCGGCGGCGCGGTAACCGCGGACGGCCAGCGGCCCGAGCAGCGCGGCCAAGCCGAGGCACCACACAAGGGTCACCAGGAGCGGCCACAGCACGGGACCGCCTTGGGCAAGTCCCCGCATCGACTCGATCGTTGACCACAGCGGTTGAAGGCGAATCTCCACCCGCACCCACGAAGGCAGCGTTTGCGTCGGAACGACACCGGAGCTGGCGAACACCGCGCCGGTGGCCGGCACCCCCAGCCACATGAGCGCGGAACCGGTCCTGGCCCGCACCGCGATCGCTATCACCGCCATCGAGAAGACGACGACCACCAGCACCGGCACCAGGACGAACGGGATGACAGCGAGCCAGTTCTTGAAGCGAAGCCCGAGCCCAACCCCGACCGCCGTGATCAGCGAGGCACTTACCAGCGTGCGTGCGGCCTCGGCGAGCAGCCGGCCGGTCAGCGCGCTGGCCCGGTGTACGGGAAACACCCACAGTCGTCCGATCAGGCCGCTGTCGCGGTCGATCCACATGCGGCGGCCGGTCGCGAGCGCCCCGAACATCGCACCGGCGACGGCACACATCGGCACCAGGCCGTAGAGGCTTTCGGTGCCGGTGATCCTGATTATCGACTTGCCTACCAACAGTTTGTAGGCGATCAGCAGAAAGGTCGGGAACACCAGAGCCTGGATCAGCACCATCGGCTGGCGCCGCCACCGGGTGAGCAGATGGCTTGCGAACAGCAGAGTTTCGCCGGCCAGGGAAGTCCGCGGCGGTGCGTGCGTGGTCATTGCGGACGCCCCTGAACCCGCACCGCAATGGCACCGAACACCACCAGCAGCCCAAGACACCACGCCAGGCTGGTCGCCAGATTGCTCGCCACCACATGGCCGGTGGTGAACCCACGCAGGGTTTGCGTGACCTGCGAAACCGGCTGGTTGCGCACGAACGGATGCAACCAGTCGGGGAACGAGTCGGCCGGCGCCATCCCGGTGGACAGCATGACCAGCAGCATTTGGGGAACCAGGAGCAACTGGTCCAGCACCCCGCTGCTCGCGAACCGGCCTTGCGAGGCTACGGACATAACGCCGGCCGCATCGGCGGCGAGCGACAGCGCCAGCGTCAACACGAGAACGAGGACGGCGAAGGCGGCGGCATAGACCAACCCGCCGAACATCCGAAATCCGAACGCGTATCCGATGGCGATCGCGGCGAACAGGCCGAGGGCACCGCGGATCAGGCAATAGGACATGCGAGCCATCAGCGGTGTGACCGCGGCGATGGGAAGCGTGCGGAGGCGATCCGCGAAGTCGCTGCGTTCGTCCTGGGCGGCACGGTCGATGGTGGTCAGCGCGCCGAGGAAGATCACCTGGATGACGACGACCGGCAGGACGTATTGGGGGTAGCCCATGCCACCTGTGTCGATCACGTTGCCAAGCATGAAGTTGAAGACGACGAAGTTCAGGGCGGGCGACACCGCCGCGAATATCAGATCGTTGCGCATCGCGTTCTGCACGGCACGCTCGGTGAGGGCGGCAAGCGCGGTCACGTGGTGACTTTCGCCGTGAGGTGCAGGAAGGCTTCGTCCAGGGACGGCTTGCGCAGCGCGATGTCGAGTAGCTCAACGCCAAGCCGGTCCACCCGGCGAAACACCTCACCGAGCGTCGCGACACCGTCGGGTGACAGCACCGAGACGGTGTTCGCCTCGTAATCGGCTTCGGCGCCCTCGAGGTCGGCGACCGCCTCCAGGATCTTGGCCAGGTCGGCCGGATTTACCGGGCTCACCGTGCAATAGCCCAAGCCCACGCGGCGCTTGAGCTCTTCGGCGGTCCCGTTGGCGACGACGCAACCCTTGTTCAAGACGACGATCGAGTCGCTGAGCACGTCGGCTTCTTCGAGATATTGGGTCGTGAGCAGGATCGTGACGCCCTGAGCAGACAGGGACGACACCAGGTTCCACACATCCCGGCGACTGCGCGGGTCCAGCCCGGTGGTCGGCTCGTCGAGGAAGAGCACTTCCGGCGGAACCATCAGTCCGGCGGCGATGTCGATGCGGCGCACCATGCCACCCGAATAGGTGTGCACCGGCCGGTCCGCGGCGTGCGACATATCGAAGTCGTCGATCAGTGCGTCGGCGCGCAGCCGCGCCTCTTTGCGCCGCATGCCCCGCAGCCGGCCGAACAGCACCAAATTCTCCCGGCCGGTGAGCTCGAAATCGAGCGCGGCCAGCTGCCCGATGCTGCCGATGCTTGCCCGCACCTGGGCCGGCTCTCGGACGACGTCGTGGCCGGCCACGATGGCTCGGCCAGCGGTGGGGCGCAGCAATGTCGAGAGGATCTTGATCGCGGTGGACTTGCCGGCGCCGTTGTGACCGAGCAGGGCGCACACCGACCCCGTCGGAACGAAAAAACTCACGTCCTGCAGTGCGTGTATTTTTCCGCCGAAGGCCTTTGCTACGCCATCTAGCTCGATCACGAAGTCAGACCATACCCGTCGGTATACGCGTGTTGAATAGAAACCGGCTCTCCAAGCGCCGACCGGGCGAACGGACGGCCGTCGAGACCCGCCAATGCCGCCATCAGCCGGGGTTACCAGGAGTGCCGGGGTTGGCGGCTCCGATTCCCTGGGTCGTGGCCGTTCCACCGTCCCCACCAGGCCCGCCGGGGGCACCGGTCCCGCCGTCCCCACCGTTGCCGCCGGTGGCGGCAGCCGCGGAGAAGGTAGACGTGATTGCCGCAAGTCCGCCGGCCCCGCCGGTGCCGCCGACACCGCTGGTGGCCGCGCCGCCGTCGCCGCCACGGCCGCCGTCGGCGTTTCCGAATCCGTTCGTGACGGCCTGGCCACCGATGCCACCGTCCCCACCGGACGCGCCCGCCCCGCCGGCTCCAGCGGCGCCACCGGTCCCGACGGCCGACGAGGTGGCGGTCTGGATGGTCACGTCACCGCCGTCGCCACCGGCCCCACCGACTCCGAGGCTGCCGGTGCCACCGGCGCCGCCGTGGCCGCCGTCGACGTTCCCGAAGCCATTGGTCACTACCGCACCACCGGTGCCGCCGGCACCGCCGGAGGAGCCGTTTCCTCCGGCGCCCCCGTCGCCCCCGGTGCCAATGGCCGCCGAGGAAGTGGTCTGGATGGTCACGCCGCCGCCGGTCCCGCCGACCCCGCCGACGCCCAGGCTGCCGTTGCCGCCGGCCCCGCCGTGGCCGCCGGTGGTCACTCCCGTTCCGTTCGTGATGACCGAGCCGCCGGCCCCACCGGCACCGCCGGAACTGCCGTCACCGCCCTTGCCGCCATCGCCGCCGGTGCCGGTGCCCGAGGAGCTGCTCTGAATGGCCACTCCACCGCCGGCCCCGCCGGCCCCACCGACGCCGGCGCCGCCGGTGCCACCGGCGCCCCCATGGCCGCCAATGGTGTTGCCCGTCCCGTTGGTTTGGACCGCCCCACCGGTCCCACCGGCGCCACCGGAGCCGCCGCCGTTCCCGCCATCGCCACCGTCGCCGCCGGTGCCGGTCGCCGAGGAGGAGGTGCTCTGGATAGCCACGCCACCGCCATTGCCACCGGCCCCACCGACGCCACTGCTGCCGGTGCCACCGGCGCCCCCATGGCCGCCGGTGGTGCTGCCCGTTCCGTTCGTGATGACGGCCCCGCCGACGCCACCGGCACCACCGGAGGCGCCGTTGCCGCCATGACCACCGACACCGCCCGTGACGGCGACCGACGAGGACGCACTCTGGACCGCCACGCCACCGCCGGCCCCGCCGGCACCACCCACACCGGTAGTGCCGTTGCCGCCGTCGCCGCCCACGCCGGCCTTGATTGTTCCCGTGCCGTTGGTGAGGACCTGCCCACCGGCGCCACCCGCGCCGCCGGAGGCGCCGTCGCCGCCGATGCCACCGCCGCCACCCGTGACGGTGGACGAAGAGGCAGCATTTTGAATGGCCACGCCACCGCCGGCCCCGCCGGCACCGCCCACGCCGGTGCCGCCGGTGCCGGCGGCGCCGCCATGGCCGCCGCCGGTGACTCCCGTTCCGTTCGTGACGACCACCCCACCGGCCCCACCGGCACCGCCGGAGGTGCCGTTTCCGCCGGTACCGCCATCGCCGCCGGTGACCGCGGCCGTAGAGGCGGCATTCTGGAGCTGCACGCTGCCGCCGGCGCCGCCGACCCCACCGATGGCGCCGTTCCCGGCGCCACCGCCGCCGCCGTGGCCGCCGATGGTGATTCCCGTTCCGTTCGAGACGACCACTCCACCGGCGCCACCGGCGCCGCCGGCGCTGCCCTGCCCGCCGTTGCCGCCGGCACCGCCGGTGACGGCGGCCGAAGAACTGTTCTGGAATTGGACGCTGCCGCCGGCCCCACCGGCGCCGCCGAGTCCGTTGCTGGCGGTGCCCCCGTCGCCGCCGTGGCCGCCGGTGGTGTCACCACTTCCGGCGGTGATGACCTGCCCACCGGCCCCACCGGCCCCACCGAAGAGGCCGCCTCCGCCATGGCCACCGGTGCCGCCGGTGACACTGACGGCATTGGAACCATTCGTGATCAGCACGGCCCCCCCGGCCCCACCGGCCCCGCCGACACCGCCGACGCTGCTACCACCGTTGCCGCCAGTGCCGGGTGTGACGGCGCCGGTGCCGGCCGTGACGATGGCAGCCCCGGCACCGCCCGTGCCGCCGTTGCCGTTGCCTGGAGCGTTGCCGCCTTTACCGCCGTTGCCCGCCTGCGAAGCGGCGGCGCCCCCGTTACCGCCGTTACCGCCGTTGCCGTTGCCGGCGCCATCGCCGCCGGCGCCGCCGTCGCCGCCGGTGCCTGTCTGCGAAAGCGCCGCACCGCCGGTGCCGCCGTTACCGCCGTGACCATTGCCGGCGGCGTTGCCGCCGGCGCCACCCATGCCGCCGCTGCTACCGCTTCCGCCGGCGCCGCCGTTGCCGCCGTCCGGGTGGAGCGCGGTGCCGGCCGCGCCTTGACCGCCTGCGCCGCCGGCGCCCGACGTGCCGGTACCGCCGGCGGTACCGGCGGCACCGGGGGTGCCGAAGATGCCGGCCGTGCCGCCGGCGCCGCCGGCTCCAGCGGCACCGCCTTGCCCGCCCGCGCCGCCGGCGCCACCCGTGCCGTCGTTGATGCTGAAGTCACCGGCACCGCCGGCACCGCCGGAACCGCCGTTGCCGCCGGTCCCGCCCTGACCGCCGTGGCCGCCGGAGCTCAGGAACCCGACGGCGCTGCCGCCAGCGCCGCCGGCCCCTCCGGCGCCGCCCGCAAAACTCGAGCCCGGGGCGCCGGGAGCGCCGGTGGCGCCGGCGCTGCTGTACCCGCCCTGGCCTCCGGCACCGCCGTTGCCGCCGGATCCCCCGAACAGCGACTCGCTCGCCCCGCCGGCCCCGCCGGCGCCTCCGGCCCCACCTTGTTGACCCGCCGCCGTGGCGGAGCCGCCGGCCCCGCCGTTGCCGCCGTTCCCGGCGGCGCCGCCGCCGAACAGCCCATTCCTACCGCCGGCCCCGCCGTTTCCCCCGTTCACACCGGCAGCCGTAGCGGACGCGCCGGCCCCGCCGTTGCCGCCGTGGCCGAAAAAGCCTGCCGACCCGCCGTTACCGCCGTTTTGCCCGGTCCCCGGCGCCCCGGCCGCGCCGTTACCGCCGTTGCCCCACAGGATCCCTCCGTCGCCACCGTTGGCGCCCGGGGTGGTCGCGTCGGCGCCGTCGCCGATCAGCGGACGGCCCGTCAGCGCCTGGACGGGCCCATTGATCGCCGCCAGCGCGGAATCCAGCGGTGAAGCATTGGCCGCCTCCGCGGCCGCGTAGGCGCCCGCCGCGCCGTTCAGCGCCTGCACGAACTGTGCATGAAACGCCTCCGCCTGCGCGCTCAGCGCCTGCTGTTCCTGCGCAAAGGCGCCGAACAACTTTGCGATCGCCGCGGACACCTCGTCCTGGGCCGCTGCCATCACCGACGTGGTCGAAGGCGCCGCGGCGGCGTAGGCCGCACCGATCGTCTGCCCGATTCCGGTCAGATCCGCCGACGCAGAGGCCAACGCTCCCGATGTTGCGATCACATAGGAAGACATTGGCTCCCCCTCGGTGGGGATTGGACGGCTACTGGACGCGGGTGATTTTAGGCGTAGGTTACGCGTGTCTAATACGGTTTGGAATCCGATTCCGAAAGTTTGAATCGAGTATGAATTGCGTACCCCGGGCCGCCGCAGCAACGCGCACCCCTGTTGTGTGACTGATGCGACAGGAGCGACCAGAGATCAGGTCTGTTGCAAATGAGCGCTTTCACGGGCTGCGACCTCGGCGGAGAGGTCCGACCCGCCGGTGTTATTGGTGCAAAGCAGCGGGCTCGCGGAGCGGAAGTCCGGCCGCGCGATACATCGCGTCGATGACGGTCATGTTCTCGATCGCCTCTTCCGGGGTGGTCTTCACGGGTTCACCGCGCAACACCGCGGCGGCGAAGGCGTCCAGCTGATGTCCGTAGGTAGAGCGCCCCGCGGTGAAGTTCTCCACCCGCTTTCCGGCGGTCGACCGGACCGAGAACCGCTGGAACGGGATCAACGGGTTGAGCCGCAGCTCGCCGCGGTCGCCAACCACCTTTACGGTTAAGCGCGGTGGGGCGCTCGACCACATCGAGCAGTGGATCCGCCCGGTGTGCCCGCCGGCAAACCGCAGCTCGGCCGTCATGGCTCGGTCGACGTTAGGACCGCGTAGTTTCGCCTGTGCCGCAACGACTTCCGGAGTCGAGCCGCCGAACCTGCGCACCATGTCGACGGCGTAGCATCCGAGATCCATCAGCGCGCCACCGGCCAGGGCGTAGTTGTAGCGGTTGTGGGAGAGCCTCGGCATCCAGAAGCACCACTCGGCGTCGACGCGCTCCAGCTTGCCCAGCTCTTCGGAGGCAATGATCTCCTCCACGCGCGCCGCGCAAGGGTGGTAGCGGTAGTGAAATGCCTCCATCACAACCCGATCCGACTTGGCGGCAAGCTCGGCGACCTCGCGGGCCTCGGCGGCATTGGCGGTGAACGGCTTTTCGCAGAGCACGTGCTTACCGGCGTCAAGCGCGGCCCGAGTCCACCTGCCGTGCAACCCGATCGGCAGCGGGTTGTAGACAGCGTCGACGTCCGGATCGGCGAGCAGGGCCTCGTAGCTGTCGTGCACCCGGGCGATGCCGTGTTTGACGGCAAAGGCTTGCGCCCGGGACACGTCGCGTGCGGCCACCGCGGCCACCACAACCTCGGCGTTGTCCCGAGCCGGTTTGATGAGCGCCGTCGGCGTGATGCGCGCCGCCCCCAGGACGCCGATCCGCACCGGTGCGCCGCGTCCAGACACGGACGGGATGCTAGCAGTCGACCCGCAGGTCGGTCGGACAGATTTCGCGACGTGCATGCGCTTAATGAAGTGCGTCCGCAATTTCATCGGAAACGCGCCGACATACACTCTCGCAATGGTCGCCGCTGATGCCTTGCGCCGCGTGGGAACTCGGCTTCGCGCGATCACAGCGTCACACAAGGCCAGCCCTGTCCCCCGCGTGATGGTGATCTCCAACGTGGGCAGTTTTGGCGGAGGAGGTGCGCTCGACTTTCGCGATATGGTCCTGGCCATCCACGAAAAGCGGCCCGACGTCGAGGTCGTCGCCGTCTGCCCGTGGAAGGGCAGCCTGGTGACGGAATGCGCTCGGCACGATATCCGGACCAAGATCACCTGGATACCGGGCTGGGCCTTTCTCGTCCGGTCGCGCGCGCCACGCATTGAGGCGCTCATCGGCACGGTTCCGTATCTCGCCATTCTGCTTGTCGGCATATTGCATGCGCTGTTCCTACTTGTTCGACAGCGCCCGACGATGGTGCTCACCAATACGATGGTCATTCCCGCGCACGCGATCGCTGCCAAACTGCTCGGCATCCCCCATTACTGGCTGGTCCGCGAGTTCGGCAAAGACGACCATCGGCTCTGGTTCCTGTTGGGCTACCGCAGAACCATCCGCCTCATCGGCCGGCTGTCCGCAGCGGTGATCTGCAATTCGCACGCGGTCGAGAACGCTCTGCTCGCGGTGGATCCGACGATGACGACGCACGTCGTCTACCCGGTCGTCGACACCCCGCTCGGCACACCATCGGAGCGGCGCCCGGGCGAACGCATGCGCGCTGTGCTGATCGGTTACTTCTCCGAGGCGAAGGGACAGCGCATCGCGGTCGAGGCGGTGGCCATCGCCAGGGAGGCCGGCGTCGACATCGAGTTGACCCTGGTCGGCGCCGGCAACCAGAAGCCGCTTCGCGAACTCGCGCGACGCCTGGGTGTCGAGGACCTGGTGGCGATCCACGGACGCACGCGCGATGTCAGCCCCTACTGGTCCGGTGCCCACGTCGGCCTGATGTGCAGCCAATGCGAGGCGTTCGGGCGGGTAACCGTGGAGGCGATGCGAGCCGGATTGCCGGTGTGCGGGACGAACGCGGGCGGCACACCGGAGATCATCGATCCGGGGATCAATGGGCTGCTAAGCCCGGCCGGCGACGCAAACGCACTCGCAGCCAACCTGATAACGCTGGAATCGGACGAAGACCTGCGTCGCAAGCTCGCCTTTCGCGCGGTGGAAACGTCACGCTTCCAACGCGACCGTCACGACGATGAATTCACCGCAATTCTCGGCCTGCGTTGAGGCGTGATTTTCCGCCCATTCGCCCGCGATATGCGATGCTACGATCTCGATTCGCCCGGACCGGGCCAAGCGTGGGCCATCATCCGCTGAGGAGTTGAATTTTGGCTGTCGGCGAGCTGAGTGCGCGCGAGGCCGAACGCGTGGTGTGGGACGTCATCGTCGTGGGCACCGGCATGGGCGGCGGGATGCTGGGCTACTCGCTGGCCCGCGCCGGGCGCCGGGTGCTGTTCGTCGAAAAGGGCCGCTCGACGCTGCCCGGAACGCCGGGAACGATTCGCGCCGCCATGCCCGAACTCGCCGAGCCGCGCGCCGCCCGCTCCGCCGAGGCCTACTACGACGCCCTGGCCCGGGCCGGGCGCTCCACTGACGAGATCGAAGACATCAGCGGGCGGCGCCCGAAGCGTTTCGTGCCGTTCATCGGCAGCGGCACCGGCGGTTCCTCGGCCCTGTACGGCATGGTCTGCGAGCGGTTCTTCGCCCAGGACTTCACCCCGCGGCAAAACTTCCGCGACCCCGGGGAGTCCACCGTGCCCGAGGCCTGGCCGATCAGCTACGACCAGCTGAGTCCCTGGTATGCCGAGGCCGAAAAACTCCTCAATGTGCGCGGCGAACCCGATCCCCTGCGCCCCGAGGCCGCCGGCGTGGGTTTGCCTGCGGCCCCGCCGTTTTCGCCCGACAACCAGCCGCTGGTCAACTATCTGACCGGGCGCGGACTACACCCCTACCACCTGCCGATGGCCTGCGACTACACCGACGGCTGTCCCACCTGCCAGGCCCATCTCTGCGAGCGGTCCTGCAAGAACGACGCGGGCCGAAACGGCGTGCTGCCCGCCGTCACCGAGCACGGGGCGCACTTGCTGGACCAGTGCCGGGTCGTGCGCCTCGAGGCCGATCGCACCCGGGTGCAGCAGGTGATCGCCCAGCGTCGCTCCGACATGCTGGCGTTGCAAGGCAAGGTGGTGGTGCTCGCCGCCGGCGCGCTGGCCACCCCGGTCTTGTTGCTCAACTCCCGCTCCGGCGAGTGGCCGCGCGGACTGGCCAACGGCTCAGATGTGGTGGGGCGCAACCTGATGCGCCATCTGATGGATTGGATCGAAGTCTGGCCGCAACCCGGTTGCAGGATCACCGCCGAGAACAAGGAAATCGGGTTCAACGATTTCTATTTCTCCGACGGCCAGAAGTACGGCACCGTGCAGTCCGCGGGCGCGATGGCGAATTTGGCGTCCATGGATATGTTCACCAACCAGCCCGGATGGCAGCCAAAGGCACTGCGCCTGGTCAGCCCGGCGGTGCGGCCGATCTACGATCGCTTCTTCAATGGCGGGCTGGTGCTGGCCCCGATCATGGAGGACCTGCCGTATCTGGACAACCGCGTCCTGCCAAGCGACCGACCCGGCGAGGATGGGCGCCAGCGGCTGCGGCTTCAATACCGTTTGCACCCGAGCGAGGTCGACCGCCGCGCAGTGTTCATTCGGAAGATAAAAGAGGTGTTGAAGCCGTATCGCACCCTCACACTGCGCACCGGCGCAAACAACTCCACCCTGGGCCATGTCTGCGGCACATGCCGCTTCGGCACCGATCCCAAAACCAGCGCTCTCGACCCACAGAACCGGGCACACGAGGTGGACAACCTCTACGTGGTGGACGCCTCCTTTTTTCCATCCAGCAGCGGTCTGAACCCCAGTTTGACGGTGGCGGCCAACGCGCTGCGGGTGGCCGAACACGTGAACCAGGCGCATTTCGCCACCTGACCCGGGGCTGAAACTGCCTGTGCGCGAACCTGTTTCACCCAACCCGGTTAAGTCGGGCGAAGTCTTCCACAAAATTCGCGGCGGCCGCGACGCTTTCGGCGGGTTTGGTCATCCGAGCGGCGATCTCACGGGCCCGGGCGACGTACTGCGGGGCGAGGATGGTCCGCAGATCCTCGACCAGTGATTTCTCGGTAGCGGTCGAAAAGCGCCTTGCGGTGCCAACCTTGAGCCGTTTCACCGCGGCTCCCCAGATCAGCTGGACGTCCGCCATCCAGAGGATCAGCGTCGGGACTCCGGCGCGCAGGCCCGCGGCCGTGGTGCCCGCACCACCGTGGTGCACGACCGCGCGACAAGCCGGAAAGATTGTCGCGTAATTCATTGCGCCCACCACCTTGACGTGGTCGAAATGCGGGACGTCGCCGAAATCGGTCGCGGCGGCGCAAATCAGCGCTCGTTCACCCAACCGCGCACATGCCCTACCGATCATGGCGATGGTGTCGGCGGCCGATTCGACCGGAATGCTGCCGAACCCGAAGAAAATCGGCGGTTCTCCAGCGGCGATCCACGAGGCAACCTCATCGTCGGCATCTGTCGGCGATTCCAGCGTCAGCGTGCCGACAAAGGGCCGTTGACGGTCGAATTTCGCCCATTCGGCGGCCAACCCGGGAAAGCACACTTCGTCATATGCCTGGATTTCCAGCGATGCTCGATCGGCGATCCGCGCCGGCCCGGGTCCGGTGGCCCTCGGTAGGCCCAATTCCTGACGCTGCGCCTCCTCGACCTTTTTCACCCCGCGCCAAACCAGCCAGTCGTAGACCCTCATCGCCGAGCGGATGACCGACGGCGGCAGCGTCGGAACGAGGCGGCCGTTGACGCGTATCGGAAACCAAAGCAGCGTGGCCAGCGGAATGCCGCGATACTCAGCGACGTTGGCGGCGAGCTCCTGGTAGCTCATGCCGGTCAACAGCAGGTCGGCCCCGTCCGTCAGCGAGGTCAGCACCTTGCTCATCTCGGCCCAATGCCGCGTGCCGGGTTCCCGAGATTCCCGCAGGTACGCGCGCACCTCCCGAATCCGCCAGAAGTTCCGGAAGAAATAGGTCCAAAAGTTGCGTGTCGATTCCAGCCACGTCTGAATGTCCGGCCCGTAGTCGATCGCCGTGAGCCCGGCGGCCTCGGCGAAGCCGACCAGGTCAGGCGGGACCGCCATGCACACGTCGTGCCCGCGGAGTCGCAGCTCACGGCCGACGGCGACGCCGGGCTCGACATCGCCGCGAGTCCCATAGAACGCCAGCACAAATTTCATGCGTGATCCTGGTCCTTCACTTCCCGTGCGCGTAATGCGAAATGAAAGCGGCAGACCCGGTGCCCAGCTCAGCCGCCCAGCAGCATAACCCCAACACCGGCGTGGTCATCCGCCAATCCGAAAGTTTCGAAAAGGCCCGCCAAAGCCACCGTCTACAGGGCGATTGGCCTTCCGCGGACTGCGTTTCGGCCAATTCCGTCGTGGGCGTCAACGCAACATCGGAATCCCCGACCGGAATTGGTCAACGGTCAAGTCTTTGCCAATTGCTTGGCCGAGCCGGACGCACCGAGGCTAGTCTGCTGTGATGATTCGGTTCGACCGCATTTGCGTCCGGCGCGGCGTCGGCCCCCGGTAATCGGGTGTACGCACCACCGGGCGTTGCCGGCGAATCGTGCGCCACTGGAGGCTGATCAGTGCGAGTCCGGGTACGTCCCGCACGCCCGTCGAACGGTGATGCGCCGCCGGACGATCGGCTCGCGTTCGTGGACCAAGGCTTCTTTGCCGGCCAGCACGCCGCCGGCCTGGAGGAAGTCATGCAGGTTGTATGGGTTTATGAGCACGCCATCGACTTTGACGGGCTCAGGCGTTTCCACGACAATTTTCGTCACGGGTTGTTTGGGCGGCTGATCGAGCGGTCGCCGCTGCCGTTCGGCCGGCATCGGTGGGTCCTGGATTGCGGCTCGCCGGACATCGATATCGCTGAGTGCGCCCGTCCACGCGCTGAACTCGGCGACTGGGCTGATGAACGCTCACAAGTGCCCGTTGATCCGGAGTCGGGACCCGGCTGGCATCTCGCTGTCCTCCCCCTGACGGACGGCTCGACCGCGGTTACCCTGGTGGCATCCCACTATTTGGTCGACGGCATCGGGCTGTTGAGCGCGATAGTTGAAGCGCTCTGGGGCGACAAGCGCGATCTCGGGTACTCGCCGCCGCGTTCACGCACTCGACTGCGTGCGCTGGTTCAGGATGCCGGCCGAACGGTCCGGGACGCACCCGAGGCCGCCCGGGCGCTTGTCGCGTTTACCAAACTGATCCGTCGTCAACGGCGCGAAGCGGCCGGATCGCCGTCACCGCGACCCGTCGCCCCTGGCAGCGAAAACCGCGGAGGCAACCGCGACGATCCCGTCGTCGTGCCCGGCATCACGATCGGCATCGAACTGGACCATTGGGATGCCCGGGCCGGGGCTCTTGGCGGCACGAGTAACACGCTCGCCGCGGGGCTCGCCGCGAAACTCGGGGAGCGCATGGGGCGCCGACGTCCGGGTGACGGCGCCGTCACGCTGCAACTGCCCATAAGCGAACGCGCGCCTCGTGACACGCGGGCGATCGCAGTGTCCTTCGCGCGCGTCAGCATCGACCCGACGCTGGTAACGACCGATCTGCGGGACGCCCGCGCCGCCATCAACCAGGCACTGAAGACTTTGCGGGAAACGCCGGCCGAGTCAGCGCAGCTGGCTCCGCTTGCCCCGTTCACCCCGAAACGGGCGTGGCGACGGGGAGTGGACGCGGCGCTCCTCGACCCCGATCGCCCCGTCGTTTGTTCTAACCTCGGCGACGTCGGCTCGGTGGTCGGCTACCTCGATGGCACCCACTGCGAGTACGCCTACGCACGAGGGATCAGGCAGCGCCTAACCCGGCAAACGCTGGAGCGAACGGGCGGGCAATTGCAACTGCTTTCGCTCCGCTCGCCGGGAATCGGCAAGATTTTCATCCACGTGCTCGCTTACCATCCCGGCGCGGAGAACACGAAGCCCGCTTTGCGTGGGATGGCGGCGCGCTCGCTGGCCGAGTTCGAACTGACTGGCGAGATCGAATAACAGGTCCTTCCCCGACGGCGATTTGGCTGCCGCAGACTGTATTTCAGCCACCGGGCGCCCCCGAACCCGGTTAACTTTTGGCTAAACGCTCGGCCGAGCCGAAGCACCCGAGGCCAATCTGCTGTGATGAATCGGCTCGACCGCATGAATGCCCGCGAGGCGTCACGGGCGAATGTTGAAGTCTTAGGAGGCCAATCAGTGCCAATCCGGATACGCCGCGCCCGCGCATCCTCTAACGAATACGCGTCCAACGGCGAAGGCCGGCCGGACAATCTGCTGGCATTGGTGGACCAAGGCTTCGTTGCCGGACAGCGCGCCATCGGCCAGACGGAAGTCATGCAGGTCGTGTGGGTCTACGAGCACGCTATCGACTTCGACGGGCTGAAACGTTTTCACCACAATTTTGGTTACGGGTTGTCCGGACGGCTTATCGAGCGGTCGCCGCTGCCGTTCGGCCGGCATCGGTGGGTCGTCGATCGGGGGCCGGCGGAGATACATTTCGCCGACCGCGCCCGCCCACGCGCCGATCTCAGCGACTGGGCGGACGAACGCTCGCAAGTTCCCGTCGACCCAGAAGAGGGACCCGGCTGGCATCTCAGCGTGCTTCCCTTGACGGACGGCTCGACGGCGGTCACGTGGGTGGTCTCTCACTACATCATTGACGGCGTCGGCGGTCTGGTCGCGGTCGCCGACGCGATCCTGGGCGCCAACCGCGATTTCGGCTACCCGCCGCCGCGCTCGCGGACCCGGCTGCGCGCGCTGGCGCAGGATCTCGGCCAAACAGCTCGAGACTCACCCGAGGTTGCTCGGGCGCTGGTCGCTTTGGCAAAACTGAGTCGCCGTCAGCGGCGCGACGCGGCCCCATCGTCGCCGGCACCACGGGCCGTCGCCCGTCGCGTCGACGACGGCGCGGACCCGGTCATCGTGCCGGGCATCGCGATCCTCGTCGACCTGGATCAGTGGGATGCGCGCGCGGAGTCGCTAGGCGGAACGAGCACCACGCTGGCCGCCGCGTTGGCCGCAAAACTCGGGGAGCACCTGGGGCGCCGACGGGCGTCCGACGGCGCCGTGACTCTACAAATCGTCATGACCGACCGCACCGACGGCGATACCCGCGCGCTCGCGGTGTCGTTTGCCCGGGTCAGCCTCGACCCGACCGGGTTGACCACGGATCTGCGCGACGCCCGAGCCGGCATCAAGCAGGCACTCAAGGCTCTGCAGAGTGAACCGGACGAATCGGCGCGACTGGCTGCCCTGTCCCCCTTCACCCCCAAGCGGACGTGGAAACGGGGCGTCGAGACGCAGCTCAACGACCCCGACATGCCGGTGATCTTTTCCAACCTCGGCGACGCGGGCTCGGTGGTGAGCTGTGCGGACGGCACCCAATGCGAATACGCCTGGGCCCGCGGAACGAGGCAGCGCGCAACGCGTCAGCAGCTTGAGCGAACGGGCGGACATATGCAGGTGGTGTCTTGCCGCACGCCGGGGATCGGCACGATTTATCTCACCGTCGTGGCCTACCACCCGGGCGCCGAGAACACCAAGCCCGCACTGCGCGAACTCGCCGCGCGGGCGCTAGCGGAGTTCGGCCTGACCGGTGAGATCGAGTAACGAATCGTTCCCTGCGCCGGCTTCGCGGAAGCCATGCTGAGAAGTTCCTTAAATCCTGGTCAGGCGCTGTTGGACTCCATTAGGTTTGCATCCGTAATTCAACTCGTGTCGGTTAGGGTGGTGCGGTGGTCTGGGGCAGTGTGCGCGATGTTGAGCCGGCGCGGTCCGATATCGCCGTCGAGAGCGGGCAAGATGCCGGCCCGCCGCCATTGACGCCTCCGGTCCAAGGGGCACCTAAAAAGAGTCGTCGCAACACGGGGCCCGCGATCTTCCGGGGCCTGCGGCGGCTTTGGATCCCGCTGGTTATCGTGGCCGTGATCGCCGTCGGCGGATTCACCGTTTCGCGCCTGCACGGCCTCTTCGGCTCCGAAAAGCGCCTCTCGTATGCCGACACCAGGGTCGACAACAAGCCCTACAACCCCCAGCACCTGAGGTACGAAGTCTTCGGACCACCGGGGACCGTGGCACTGATCAGCTACTACGACGACACCGGTACTCCGCAGCATATTGACGCGGCGACCCTGCCGTGGTCGCTGGAATTCGCGGTCACGGCGGCCACGGGCATCGGAAGTGTTGCGGCGCAGGGTGATACCGACAGCATCGGTTGCCGCATCCTCCTCGACGGAGTGGTCAAATCCGAGAAGGTCACCAACGAGGTGAGCGCCTTTACGTCCTGCATGCTGAAGGGCTCATGACCAACCACCAGCTGCAGACCGGTCGGCCTTTGGTGGCGCGGACGATCCGTCGATTTTCGGTCGCCATAATTCTGGGGTGGTTGGCGATCATCGCGGTGTTGAATTTCTTCGTCCCGCCGCTGGAGCAGGTCGAGAACCAGCATTCGGTTTCCCCGACGCTCACTAATGCGCCGTCCGCCACGGCGTCACAACGGCTGAACGAAGACTTCAAGGCGGCCGACCAATCTGGTCAATCGGGTTCAACGAGTGTGGCGACGATCGTTTTGGAGGGTCAGCAACCCCTCGGCGACGATGCCCACCGATATTACGATCGACTGATTTCTCAGTTAAAAGACGATCCGAAGCATGTAGTACATGTCAACGATTTCTGGGGCGATGAATTAACCAGACAGGCCGCGCAAAGCGCCGATGGCAAGGCCGCATATGTTCTGGTGATTATCACCGCGGGCAACGAATCGATCGAAACCGTTCAGCACATCGTCGCGCGGACGCCGGCGCCGCAAGGGGTCAAAGCGTTTGTCACCGGGCCCGCGGCGATCATTTCGGACATGAGCCACAGTGGCGACAGGACGGTTGCCACGATCACCCTGGTGAGCATCGCGGTGATCTTCTTTACGCTGCTTATCGTCTATCGTTCGGTCGTCACGGTAATTCTTTTGTTGCTGGTGGTCGGCATCGAATTAATGGTTGCCCGGGGAGTTGTCGCATTTATCGGCTATCACGGGATCATCGGTCTGAGCACCCTCGCCGTAAACCTGCTGGTTTCCCTCGTAATCGCGGCCGGAACCGACTACGGGATCTTTTTCATTGGGCGGTATCAGGAGGCGCGGCAGGCCGGCAACGACCGAGAGACGGCTTTCTACACGACGTACCACGGGGTCACCAAGGTCGTCGTGGCCTCGGGTTTGACGATCGCCGGAGCACTTTACTGCCTGGTCTTTACGCGGCTGCCCTCGTTCTACGTACTGGCCGTCCCCTGCGCTGTGGCCGTTGTAGTCGCCGTCGCGGTCGCCATCACGCTGATCCCGGCGGTTCTGACGGTCGGAAGCCGGTTCGGATTGTTCGAACCCAAACGGAGAATTAGCTATCGCGTATGGCGACGGGTGGGCACGGCGATCGTTCGATGGCCCGCACCCATCCTCGCCGCGGCACTCGCGGTGACGCTTATCGGGCTGTTGACGCTGCCGGGCTATAACCCCAGCTACAACGACCAGAAGTTCATCCCCAAAGATATCCCCGGAAATTTGGGGTATGAAGCCGCGGCGCGACATTTTCCCCCGTCGGCGATGATGGCGCCCGAAATCCTGTTGGTCGAGGCCAATCACGACCTGCGCGATTCGGCCGATTTTCTGGTGCTGGACAAACTGGCCAAGGCCGTCCTGGCGGTGCCGGGGATTTCGTCGGTGCAGGCCGTGACGCGGCCCGAGGGAACCCCGATCAAGCACACGACAATCCCGTACTTACTCAGCATGCAAGCCGCCGGCCAGCAGCAATTCCTCACTTTTCAGCGAGCGCGCATGAACGACCTGCTCAAGCAGGCCGACCTGATCAGCGAAGCGATCAACATCACGCAGCGCATGTACGAGGTGATGAAGCAATTGGTCGCCACCACGCATGACGTCGTCGCCAACACGCACGAAATGCAGGCCCTCACGAGCGAGCTGCGCGACCACATCGCCGATTTCGAAGATTTCTTCAGGCCGCTCCGCAGTTACTTCTATTGGGAAAAGCACTGCTACGACATTCCGATTTGCTTCGCGATCAGAAGCATCTTTGATTCGCTCGACGGCGTCGACGCGGTGAGCGACAAGCTGATCCTGCTGGTGGCGGACCTCGATCAGGTCGACGCGCTGCTGCCGCAGATCCTGGCCCAGCTGCCGGCGACGATCGCGATCATGCAGGAATCGCGGACGATGTTGCTCACCATGCACAGCACCATGTCCGGCGTCCTCGGCAACATGGGCGATAACAGCAGCAACTCAACCGCCATGGGGAGGGCGTTCGATACCGCCCAGAACGACGATTCCTTCTACCTGCCGCCGGAAACGTTGAAGAACAAAGACTTCCAGCGGATCATGAACATCTTCGTGTCGCCGGACGGCAAGGACGTCCGCATGCTCATCCTGCAGAAGGGCGACCCCTCGTCGTCCGACGGCCTTTCGCGGGTGGACGCGATCAAGAGCGCCGCCGAGGAGGCGCTCAAGGGAACTCCGCTGGAGGACTCGAAGATCTACCTCTCCGGCACGGCGGCGTCGGTGCGGGACCAGGTGCGGGCATCGACAATCGACCTCATGATCGCGGGAATCGCCGCGCTCTGCCTGATTTTCATCGTCATGCTGATCATGACGCGGAGTTTCATCGCCGCCCTGGTCATCGTCGGCACGGTATTGCTGTCGCTCGGCGCTTCCTTCGGGCTCTCCGTATTCGCCTGGCAGAATTTGCTCGGCATACAAATACATTGGTCAGTGCTGGTGATGTCGGTGATCGTCCTTTTGGCCGTGGGCTCCGACTATAACTTGCTGCTGGTGGCCCGGATGAAAGAGGAAATCGGCGCGGGCATAAATACCGGCATCATTCGCGCCATGGGCGGCACCGGGAAGGTCGTGACGAACGCGGGGCTGGTGTTCGCGTTCACCATGGGGTCCATGCTCGTCAGCGATCTGCGAACCATCGGTCAGGTGGGCACGACGATCGGCCTGGGGTTGCTGTTCGACACGCTGGTGGTGCGCGCGTTCATGACGCCGTCCATCGCCGCGCTGCTGGGTCGCTGGTTCTGGTGGCCGCAACAGGTTCGCCCCCGGCCCGCGAGCACCATGCTGCGGCCCTCGGGACCCCGTCCGTTGGTGCGTGCCTTACTGCTGAGATAGCGGCGATCAAGTGGCGCATTTCCAGTTCAGGACGAGACCGGCAACCGTGGGGAGCATCGTGGCACCAGGCGATAGCGGAAGCAGTGGCTGCCGCTTCGACGTGCCCGGTCCGGGCGCGTTCACCGGCTGCGCGTTGAAGGCCGCATGAGCACCGAACTCCAACGGCGACCGTTCTTTGCGCGGACGATCCGCCGGATTGCCCTCGTCGTCATCCTGGCGTGGATGGCCTTGACGGCTCTTGTGACGTTCGGGGTGCCTCCCTTGGAGCGGGTCGGCGAAGAGCACTCCGTACCCCTGGCACCGCAGGATGCACCCTCGGTGCGGGCCATGACGAGCATGGGCAAGGCCTTCAAGGAGTCCGATTCGGACAGCTTCGCGATGATCGTGCTGGAGGGGAAGCAGCCGCTCGGGAACGACGCGCGCACGTTCTACCGGGAACTGGTCCGCGAGTTGAGAAACGACCCCCGGCACGTCGAACACGTGCAGGACCTGTGGGGAGATCGCCTCACGGCGACGGGCGTGGAAAGTGCCGACGGCAAGGCCGCGTACGTGCAGCTGAATCTGGCCGGCAATCAGGGCACCACCTTGGCGCAGGAATCCGTGACTGCGGTCCGCCAGATCATCAAGCAGACGCCGCCCCCGCCCGGTGTCGAGGTCCATCTCACCGGCCCGGCGGCGTTGATCCCGGACATGGTGCGCAGTGGCAACGACTCGCTGCTGAAGATGACCTTGATAGCCGGGGCGATCATCTTCGTGGTCCTGCTGCTGGTCTACCGGTCGGTCACCACCGTGATCCTGGTGGTGATCGGGGTCGGCGTCGAAGTGGGCTCGGCCCGAGGGATCATCGCGTTTCTCGGCGATCACAACGTCGTCGTGCTCTCGACGTTCGCCATCAACCTGCTGGTGACCCTGTCGATGGCGGCCGGGACCGACTACGGGATCTTCTTCTTCGGTCGTTATCAGGAGGCCCGTCAGGCCGGCGAGGATCCCGAAACCGCGTACTACACCACCTACCGCGGGGTCGCTCCCGTCGTCCTGGGTTCCGGTTTGACGATCGCCGGCGCGATGCTGTGCCTGAGCTTCACCCGGATGCCCATTTTCCAGACGATCGGCGTGCCCTGTGCGGTGGGCATGCTCGTCGCGGTCGCCGTCGCGGTCACGCTGGTCCCGGCGGTTCTGGCGACCGGGAGCCGGTTCGGGCTGTGTGACCCCAAGCGCAGGCTCGCGCAAAAACGATGGCGGGGGTTCGGCACCGCGATCGTCCGCTGGCCCGCGCCCATCCTCGTCACGACGTTGGCGGTCGCCCTGGTCGGCCTGGTGACGCTTCCGGGCTACCAAACAAGCTACGACGACCGTCCATACCTACCCAAAGACCTTCCCGCTAATCTGGGGTTTGCGGCCGCCGACCGCCATTTCTCGCAATCGCGAATGTTGCCGGACATTCTGATGATCGAAGCGGACCACGACATGCGCAATCCGGCGGACTTTTTGGTGCTGCACAAGATAGCCAAGGCGATATTCCGCGTTCCGGGGATTTCGCGGGTGCAGGGCATAACCAGGCCCGAGGGAACGCCGATCGAACACACCTCCATACCGTTCCTGATCAGCCTTCAGAATTCGTCCCTGATGCAAAACATGCAATTCATGAAGGCCCGCATGAACGACATGCTCACGGAGGCCGACTCGCTTGCCAAACAGATCGCGATATTGAAGCACCTGTACGAATTGCAGAAGCAGCTCACCGCCGTGGCCCATGAAACGGTAGGCGTGGCGAAAGAGATGGAATCCATCGTGGACGAGCTGGAAGGCCACGTCGCGGACTTCGACGACTTCTTCAGGCCGATTCGAAGCTACTTCTACTGGGAGAAGCACTGCTACGACATCCCCATCTGCTTTGCGTTGAGGTCGATATTTCAGCTGTTCGACAATGTCGATGCGCTCAGCGACAGATTGCACATGGTCGTCAAGGATGCGGAGAAGGCGGACGAGCTGGCGGCGCAACTGCTCTTGCTGACGCCGCCACTGATCGCGATCGCGGAAGCCACCCGCGTGACGCTGTTGACGAACCACAGCACCACGTCCGGGCTGTTCGGTCAGCTGGACGAAGCGAGCCGCAATGCCACCACCATGGGGCAGGCGTTCGACGCCGCCAAGAATGACGACTCCTTCTTCCTGCCCCCCGATGTCTTCCAAAATGCCGACTTCCAGCGCGCGATGAGTTCCTTCGTGTCCCCGGACGGGAAGGCGGCCCGGTTCATCATTTCGCACCGTGGCGATCCCGCGACGCCCGAGGGCATAGCGCGAATCAATCCGATCAGGACGGCGGCCGAAGAGGCGCTCAAGACGACTCCGCTTCAGAGCGCCAAGATTTCCATTGCCGGCGCCGCGGCGACCTATAAGGACTTCGACGACGGCTCGAAATACGATCTGTGGATCGCGCTCGTCGGTGCGCTCTGCCTGATCTTCGTCATCATGCTGGCGCTGACGCGAAGTTTTGTGGCCGCCTTGGTGATCGTGGGGACGGTCGTGCTTTCACTGGGCGCATCGTTCGGGCTGTCGGTTTTGGTGTGGCAGTACGTTCTGGGCATCAAATTGCACTGGATGGTGCTTCCGATGTCGGTGATCGTCCTGTTGGCGGTGGGATCCGATTACAACTTGCTTCTGGTGGCCCGAATGAAAGAGGAAATAGCCGCCGGGATAAACACCGGCATCATCCGCGCCATGGGTGGCACCGGAAAGGTCGTGACGAACGCCGGCCTGGTGTTCGCCTTCACCATGGCCTCGATGATATTCAGCGATTTGCTCGTCATCGGCCAGCTCGGCACCACTATCGGCCTGGGCCTGCTGTTCGACACGTTGGTCGTGCGTTCTTTCATGACACCGTCGATCGCCGCGTTGCTCGGACGGTGGTTCTGGTGGCCCCAGACGGTCCGCCCGCGCCCGGCCAGCTACATGCTTCGCTCCGAAGGCCCACGCGCGCTGGTGCGGTCCCTGCTGCTGCACGAGGAGCACCGCGAAGACGACCCGGCCACGGTCGAACTCCCGCGGCTGACCGTGTAGGCCGCTTACGGAATCGGGATCGGTGCGCCGGTAAGGAATTTGGCCAAGGTTTGCTCCAAGGCAATCAATCCGGCCAGCGTCAAATACGTCAAAACCAGTGCCTCGTATGCGATATAGACCGGTAGCTCGAAGAAGCTCAAGAAGAATTTCAAAACGCCCGTCGTGCTGTTATAGAGGTTGTTAAACGCTGCGAGGAACCCGCTCGGCGCGTCGATGAGTTCTTGAATAATCGAGCTCGAATCGGCGGACACGGACGCGGCATTGACGGCCTCGGCGGCCGCATAGGCGCCCCCACCCGCCGTCAACTGCTGCGCGAACTGCTGACCGAACGCCGACGCCTTGCCGACCAGCCCCTGAAAGCTCTGGGCGGCGTGGGAGAACACCTGCGCGACGGCCGCCGACACCTCGTCGGCAGCCGCCGGTATCACCCCGACGGTCGGGGCCGCCGCCGACAGGTGTGCCGCGCGGAGCGTCGAACCGATACCAGCCACATCCGCCGCTGCTGCCGCCATCAACTCCGGCGACGCCATCACATACGACATATCTATCCTCCAGCCGGTCACAACGGACCCAGCGGCAAAGCACGAAGGATGACTGGGTCACGCCCGTCACGGAGATTACACACAAGTACAACGGCGCGCGGGCGCTTCCGGTAATCGCGATCAACAAAACTTGGCGGCGCCGCATACCCGCTGCTCGCGGGCTTTCGAACATGGTGCGTGTGGGCCGAAAAGCATGCGCTCCTCCGGGTCGTTGCGCTCCTACCGGGCCCCGCGGCTGGAGTCGCCCCGGAAACCGTCCCCGTTGGCTTCGATCAGCCACAACTTCATCGTCGGCGGTCGGGCCCCGCCTGGCCGGACTGCGGCGGCGTCGCGCCCGGCCGCGCGGCCCAGAATCTCAGCTGGCGTCGCGCAACATCGGCTGCGCCGTCGAGGTCAACTCGACAACCACCGTCGCCTCAGCAAACAGATCGACGGCGTCGGCGATGGTGCGGTCGACGAAGGAACCGAACTCCTCGAAGGGGATGCTGTCCTGGATCCACCGGGACCTGCGGGCCACGAGGCCCACGCGTTGCGGGTCTGAGCAACCGTGCACGATCGCGGTGACTTTGCGGTTCTGCTTGTTCCATGTGTCAGCTAACCGCGTGAGCCAGGGGCGGTCGGCGGCGCGGAAGGAGCCGGCCGGCGCGATCCCGATGATCAACATGTCGCCGAACGACCGTGAGATCTCGAGGTGGATGTGCAGCCGCCCCGCATCGGCGTTGGCGACACAGAAGTATTCGCCGTCGTGCTCGCCCTTGAGGAACTGCAGGCCGCAGGTGCGTACGTAGCGGTCGATCAACTTGGCGCAGAGCGACTGACTCATCATGGGCTAGATCCTGCGGCCTGCGACTTTGAGGACCCTTTGAGCCGAGCTAACCGGCTTCGAAGAATCTACTGAGAATTCGCTGAGTGACCGCGACCGGTTAAGCCCACCACCCGCGCAACCTCGACCATCGCCGACGTGATTTGCGCGATCTCCTCGCCGGAGCACACATACGGCGGCATCGCGTAGATCAGGTTGCGGAACGGGCGCAGCCACACGCCGCGGTCCAGCGCCGCCGGGGTGGCGACGGCCAGGTCGACCGGCCGGTCGCATTCGATGACTCCGATCGCGCCGCACACCCGCACGTCGGCCACGCCGCGCAGCTCCCGGGCCGGTCGCAGTCCGTCCGCCAGCCCCGCGGATATCTCCCCCACCCTGGATCGCCAGTCCTGGGCGAGCAGCAGCTCGACGCTGGCCACCGAGACCGCGCAGGCCAGCGGATTGGCCATGAACGTGGGGCCGTGCATCAGCGCGCCGGCCTCCCCCGAGCTGATGGTGTGCGCGATCTCGGTGCTGCACAGGGTGGCGGCCAGGCTGAGGTACCCGCCGGTCAGCGCCTTGCCGACGCACATGATGTCCGGACTCACCCCGGCGTGGTCGGCGGCGAACAGCTCGCCGGTGCGGCCGAACCCGGTGGCGATCTCGTCGAACACCAGCAGCACGTCGTGCCGCCGGCACATGTCCCGAAGATCGGTCAGGTAGCGCGGATCGTGGAAGCGCATCCCACCCGCCCCCTGTACCACCGGCTCGACGACGACGGCCGCCAGTTCGTCGGCGTGCTCGGCAAGCTGTGCCTCGAACGCCGCAATGTAGGCGGCGTCGTAGTCACGGGGCACCTGCGGGGCGAAGACCTGCCGGGCCAGAATGTCGGTCCACAGCGAGTGCATGCCGCCATCGGGGTCACAGATGCTCATCGGGGTGAAGGTGTCGCCGTGGTAGCCGCCCCGCCAGGTCATCAGCCGGTGCTTGGCGGGCCGGCCGCGGCTGCGCCAGTACTGCAGCGCCATCTTGACCGCGACCTCCACCGACACCGACCCCGAGTCGCTGAAGAAGACCGTCTCCAAGCCCGCCGGCGTGATTTCCACCAGCAGCCGCGCCAGCCGGGCCGCGGGCTCGTGGGTCAGCCCGCCGAACATGACGTGGTTCATCGTGGCCAGCTGCGCGGCGAGCGCGGCGTCCAGGTCCGGGTGGCCGTGCCCGTGGATCGCGGTCCACCAGGAGCTCATCGCGTCGAGCGCCTCGACGGGCTCGCCGCCGCGGATCAGCGTCAGCCGGGCACCCCGGGCGGCGACGGCCACGACGGGCGCCACCGCCTCCCTCCCCACGGTGCTGTAGGGATGCCACAGGTGCGCCGCGTCGATCGCGCTGATCTCCTCGGGCGTGAGCCCGGCCCTCGCCGCAGGCATAGAGATCGAGCGTAGAGGCAGCCGGTTCGCACAATTCGCGGCCATCGGGGACCATCTATGGCCATGGCTTCGCCGCACCAGACCGACGACCCAAACCCGGGTGACCACATCGCCGCTCCGCCGGCACCCGGGCGCCCCGACCAGCCCGACCACCAGGCCCCCCGGGTGCTTCGATTGCGGATCGCGGCCTGGGACGTCATCTGCACGGTCACGCTGCTGGTGCTGCTCTTGGTCCTCGCCACGGCGACGGACTGGCCGGCGCGGCTCTTCGGCTACCTCGGGAAGGTCTGCCAGGGCGAGGACTGCGGACCGGTCCCGTTCGGGATCGACTACTACATTCACCCGGTTGTGTGGGGCGGCATCGGCGCGGCGATTGCCGCGGCCGGAATCGGCCCGTTCGTTTCCCTCCTGAAGGGCTGGTACATGTCCTTCTGGCCGGTCCTGTCGCTCGTCCTGCTGATGGTCGCCTCGGCGGCCGGCTTCATCCTGACCACCTTCAGCGAGCGCTACTGGCTCTGAAGGCCCGCCGACCCACTGAGACCCAAATCACAACGGGCCCCACGCGATTGGGGCGGCCAGTCACCGTCCGGTCACGTTACGACAAATAATTCTTTCCGAAGCTCCACCAGGCGTTTTCCGCCGTCCACTTCTGTTGTAAAAGTGTCTGTAGTGACTGGTGTGAATCCGGGCAGGCCGGCCGGGTTCGTCACCAAGCGTCATGCAGCGGCGTCGGGCCCCGACGGGGAGGCCTTCACCGCCTGCACTAGCGGCCGACGCGCGAAGTCACCGCGACGGAGGCCCAGGACCCAAGAAGGTGGGAACCCCATGAAACGCATCTTCGCTTTCGCGATCGGTCTCGCGATGCTGGTGGCCCCGTTGGCCACCGCCAGCATCGCGACGGCCGACCCCGGCACCCGGCCGATGGACTACCAGCAGGCCGCCGACATCGTCGTCATGCGCGGTCTTTCGCAGCGCGGCGTGCCGTTTTCCTGGGCCGGCGGCGGCGTCACCGGCCCCACCCGCGGCAAGGGCACCGGCGCCATGACCGTCGGTTTCGACGCCTCGGGCCTGATGCAGTACGCCTACGCCGGCGCGGGGATCAAGCTGCCGCGATCCTCCGGTGAGATGTACCGGCTGGGTCAGAAGGTGTTGCCGCAGCAGGCACAACGCGGCGACCTGATCTTCTACGGCCCCGAGGGCACCCAGAGCGTCGCGATGTACCTCGGCAACAACCAGATGCTCGAGGTGGGTGACGTGGTCCAGGTGTCGCCGGTCCGCGCCAACGGCATGACGCCCTACCTGGTCCGGGTTCTCGGGGTCCAGCAGACGCCGTTCCAGCAGGCGCCGCTGCAGCAGGTGCCCACCCAACAAGCCCCCCTGCAGCAGGCGCCGGTCCAGCAAGTGCCCACCCAGCAGGCCCCGCTGCAGCAGGCGCCGGTCCAGCAAGTGCCCACCCAGCAGGCCCCCCTGCAGCAGGCCCCGGTCCAGCAGGCACCGGTGCAGCAGCTGCCCCTGCTGCAGCAGCCGCAGCAGGCGCCGGTGCAGCAGTCGCCCTACGGCATCACGCGGTAGCCCCCAGCCGGGGCCGTTTCGCCCCGCCGAACACCCGCCACTTGCTCCCCTGAGCAGGCTCGCCGCGAGGCCGGCCGCCAGGAGCGGGTGGCGGTTTTCGGTTAAGTTGGCGGTTGACCATGCAGACCCTGTCGCCGCCCCGTCCACCGGTTGCCGCCGCACCGGTGCCGGCGCGCGCGGCCGGGTTCTATCGCTACGACCTCGACGGGCTGCGCGGCATCGCGATCGCGCTCGTCGCCGTGTTCCACGTCTGGTTCGGGCGGGTGTCCGGCGGCGTGGACGTTTTTCTGGCGTTGTCCGGGTTCTTCTTCGGCGGGAAGATCCTGCGCGCCGCGCTCAACCCCGATGTCCCGCTGTCGCCGGTTCCCGAGGTGACCCGGCTGATCCGCCGCCTGCTGCCTGCCCTGGTGGTGGTCCTGGCCGGCTGCGGGCTGCTGACCGTCCTGGTGCAACCCGAAACCCGCTGGGAGACATTCGCCGACCAGAGCCTGGCCAGCCTCGGCTACTACCAGAACTGGGAGCTGGCCAACTCGGCGGCGGACTACCTGCGCGCGGGTGAGGCCGTCACCCCGCTGCAGCACATCTGGTCGATGTCGGTGCAGGGCCAGTTCTACGTCGCCTTCCTGCTGCTGATCGCCGGCTGCGCCGTCCTGCTGCGCCGCCCGCTCGGCCCGCGGCTGCGGACGGCGTTCCTGGTACTGCTCGGCGGGCTGACGGTGGCCTCGTTCGTCTACGCCACCGTCGCCCATCAGGACAACCAGGCGCTGGCCTACTACAACAGCTTCGCGCGGGCCTGGGAGTTGCTGCTGGGCGCGCTCGTCGGCGCCGTCGTGCCCTACGTCCGCTGGCCGATGTGGCTGCGCACCGCCCTCGCCACCGCCGCGCTGGCGGCGATCGTGTCGTGCGGCGCCCTCATCGACGGCGTCAAGGAATTCCCTGGCCCTTGGGCGCTGGTCCCCGTCGGGGCCACCATGCTGATGATCCTGGCCGGGGCCAACCTACCGACCGGCGCCGATAACCGGATGCCGCTGCCCAACCGGGTTCTGGCGGCGGGGCCGCTGGTGGCGCTGGGGGCGATGGCTTACTCGCTGTACCTGTGGCACTGGCCGCTGCTCATCTTCTGGCTGTCCTACAGCGGCCACCGCCACGCCGGCTTCGTCGACGGCGCGGCGGTCCTGTTGGTGTCCGGGGCGCTGGCCTACCTGACCACCCGCCTCGTCGAGGACCCGCTGCGTTACCGGTCGTCCGCCGCGTCCCCGGCGCCCGCGCCGAGGGTCCCCTCGGTCCCGTGGTCGCTGCGCCTGCGCAGGCCGACGATGGCGCTGGGATCGATGGTGGTGCTGCTCGCCGTCACGCTCACGGCGACGTCGTTCACCTGGCGTCAGCACGTCACGGTGTTGCGCGCGGCGGGCAAGGAGCTCAGCGTCCTCAACCCGCAGGACTACCCGGGCGCGCGCGCCCTGACCGAGCACGTGCGGGTCCCGGCGCTGCCGATGCGGCCCAGCGTGCTGGAGGTCAAGGAGGACCTGCCGATCTCGACGCGTGACGGCTGCATCAGTGACTTTGTCAACCCCGCGCTGGTCAACTGCACCTATGGCGACGTCGAGGCCACCCGCAGCATCGCCCTGGCCGGCGGGTCGCACGCGGAGCACTGGCTGCCCGCGCTGGACCTGCTGGGCCAGCTGCACCACTTCAAGGTGGTCACCTATCTGAAGATGGGCTGCCCGTTGTCCACCGAGGAAGTCCCGCTGATCATGGGCAACAACGCCCCGTACATGCAGTGCCGGGAATGGGTCCAGCGGACGATGAGCAAGCTGGTCACCGACCGTCCCGACTACGTGTTCACCACGACGACCCGCCCGTGGAACATCAAGGCCGGCGACGTGATGCCGGCGACCTACATCGGCATCTGGCAAACGTTGTCGGACAACAACATTCCCATCCTCGGCATGAGGGACACCCCGTGGCTGGTCAAGAACGGCAAGCCGTTCGACCCCGCGGACTGCCTGGCGAAGAAGGGCGGCAGCCCCGATTCATGCGCGGTCAAGCGCTCCGACGTGCTGGCCGACCGCAACCAGACGCTCGACTTCGTCACACAATTCCCGTTGCTGAAGGTCCTCGACATGTCGGACGCGATCTGCCGCGCCGACGTCTGCCGCCCCGTCGAGGGAAACGTGCTGATCTACCACGGCGCGCACCACCTGTCGCCCACCTACGTGCGCACCATGACCAACGAGCTGGGCCGCCAGATCGGGGCCGGCACCGGTTGGTGGTGACAGGCCGCCGCACCCGGGCGCGGATAAGGTCAGATGATGCCTACGAACAAACCAGGCTCGGACGAAGGCGCCGCCGCCGCACACGATGCCGGCGCGGCCCAGCCCCGACTGGCCACCGTTTGGCCGGGAAATCCATACCCGCTCGGCGCCTCCTATGACGGGGCGGGCACCAACTTTTCGCTGTTCTCCGAGATCGCCGACAAGGTCGAGCTGTGCCTGATCGACGGCGACGGCAGCGAGTCGCGCATCCCGCTGGATGAGGTCGACGGGTTCGTCTGGCACGCCTATCTGCCGAACATCGTCCCGGGCCAGCGCTATGGCTTTCGGGTGCACGGGCCCTTCGACCCGGCGGCCGGGCACCGGTGCGACCCCAGCAAGCTGCTGTTGGACCCGTACGGCAAGGCCTTTCACGGCGATTTCCAATTCGGGCAGGCGCTGTTCTCCTACGACCTCAAGGCCGTCGACCCGGACGGCCCGAACGCCGACGGGCTCGACCCCGGTACTCCGCCCATGGTGGACTCGCTCGGTCACACCATGACCAGCGTGGTGAGCAACCCGTTCTTCGACTGGGGCTCCGACCGGGCCCCGCTCACCCCGTACCACGAGACCGTCATCTACGAGGCCCACGTCAAGGGCATGACGCAGACCCATCCCGGCATCCCCGAGCAGCTTCGGGGCACCTACGCCGGGCTGGCCCACCCGGTGGTCATCGACCACCTCAAGTCGCTCAATGTCACCGCGATCGAGCTGATGCCCGTTCACCAGTTCATGCACGACTCCCGACTTCTGGACCTGGGGCTGCGAAACTACTGGGGCTACAACACCTTTGGCTTTTTCGCCCCGCACAACCAGTACGCGGCCAACCGCACCGCCAGCGTCGCCGAGTTCAAATCCATGGTGCGCAGCTTCCACGAGGCCGGCATCGAGGTCATCCTCGACGTGGTGTACAACCACACCGCCGAGGGCAATCACCTCGGCCCGACGATCAACTTCCGCGGCATCGACAACGCGGCCTACTACCGGCTCGTCGACACGGACCTGCGGTTGTACAAGGACTACACCGGCACCGGCAACAGCCTGAACCCCCGTCACCCGCACGTGCTGCAGCTGATCATGGACTCGCTGCGCTACTGGGTGCTGGAGATGCATGTCGACGGGTTCCGCTTCGACCTGGCCGCCACGCTGGCCCGCGAGCTGCACGACGTCGACCGGCTGAGCGCGTTTTTCGACCTGGTGCAGCAGGATCCGGTCATCAGCCAGGTCAAATTGATCGCCGAGCCGTGGGACGTCGGCGAGGGTGGCTACCAGGTCGGAAACTTCCCGGGTTTGTGGACCGAGTGGAACGGGAAGTATCGCGATACTGTGCGCGACTACTGGCGGGGCGAACCCGCGACCCTGGGCGAGTTCGCCTCCCGGCTGACCGGGTCGTCGGACCTCTATGAGGTGACCGGCCGGCGCCCCAGCGCCAGCATCAACTTCGTCACCGCCCACGACGGGTTCACGCTCAACGACCTGGTCTCCTACAACGAGAAGCACAACATGGCCAACGGCGAGGACAACCGCGACGGCGAAAGCCACAACCGGTCGTGGAACTGCGGCGTCGAAGGTCCCACCGACGACCCCGAGATCCTGGAGCTGCGCGGCCGCCAAATGCGCAACTTTTGGGCGACGTTGCTGGTCAGCCAGGGCACGCCGATGATCGCGCACGGCGACGAGTTCGGCCGCACCCAGCGCGGCAACAACAACGTCTACTGCCAGGACTCCGAATTGTCCTGGATGGACTGGTCATTGGTGGAAAAGAACGCGGACCTGCTGGCGTTCGCGCGCAAGGTGACCACCCTGCGCAAGAACCATCCGGTGTTTCGCCGGCGCCGGTTCTTCGAGGGCGAGCCGATCCGCAGCGGCGACGAGGTCCGCGACATCGCCTGGCTCAATCCGAGCAGCCGCGAGATGACGCACGAGGACTGGGGCGAGAGCATTCACAAGTGCGTGGCGGTGTTCCTCAACGGCGACGCCATCACCGCACCCAACGCCCGCGGCGAGCGCGTGGTCGACGACTCGTTCCTGTTGTGCTTCAACGCCGGTGACGACCGGGTCGAGTTCGTGATGCCGCCCGACGACTACGCCCAGGAGTGGACCGTGGAGCTGGACACCAATCATCCCGCCGGTGAGGCGGATCAGGTGGTCAGCGCCGAAGAGAAGGTCTCGCTGCCCTCACGTTCGCTGCTGATCCTTCGTAAGACCCTGTGACGCATGACCTTTCCCGTCCTGTCCACCTACCGGCTGCAGTTGCGTGGTGAGTCCAGCGGGTTCGCGTTCACCTTCGCCGACGCCGAGAACCTGCTGGATTACCTCGACGACCTCGGCGTGACCCATCTCTACCTCTCCCCGGTGCTGACCGCCGCCCGGGGGTCCAACCACGGCTACGACGTCACCGATCCCACCACGGTCGCACCGGAGCTGGGCGGCGCCGACGGCCTGGCGCGGCTGTCCGCGGCGGCCCGGTCGCGCGGCATGGGCCTGATCGTCGACATCGTGCCCAACCACGTGGGCATCGACGACCCCGAGCAAAACGCGTGGTGGTGGGACGTGCTGCGGCACGGCCGGGGCTCGCAGTACGCGGCGTTCTTCGACATCGACTGGGACCTCGACGAGGACGGCCGAATTGTGCTGCCAATACTGGGTTCCGACGACGACGCGGCCGACCTGAAGGTCGACGGCGACCGGCTGCGGCTCGGCGATCTCGCCCTGCCCATCGCCCCGGGCACCGCGGAGGGCGGCGGCCCGCAAGACGGATCGCAAGTTCACGACCGCCAGCACTACCGGCTGGTTGGCTGGCGCAACGGGGTCACCGGCTACCGGCGCTTCTTCTCGATCACCTCGCTGGCCGGGCTGCGGCAGGAAGACCGTGCGGTGTTCGACGCCAGCCACGCCGAAATCGCCCGCTGGTTCGAGGAGGGACTCGTCGACGGCGTGCGCATCGACCACCCGGACGGATTGTCCGATCCCTGCGGGTATTTGGCCCGCCTGCGGGAGCTGCTCGGGCCCGACGCGTGGATCGTCATCGAGAAGATCCTCGCCGTCGACGAGGCCCTGGAGCCGACGCTGCCGGTTGCCGGCACCACCGGCTACGACGTGCTGCGGCAGGTGGGCGGCGTCTTCGTCGACCCGGCCGGTGAGGAGGCGCTCACCGCGCTCGTCGACTCGGCGGGTGTGGATTACGGCGCCATGCCCGCGCTGCTCGCCGAGCTGAAGGTTCGCGCCGCCACCCAGACCCTGGGCAGCGAGCTGGCCCGGCTGCGACGGGCGGTCGCGGCGACGGCGGGCACCGATCACCCGCTGCTGCCCGACGCGATCGCCGCGCTGCTCACCCACATCGCCGTCTACCGCAGCGACTACCCCGGCCTGGTCGCCCTGTTGCCCACCGCGTTGGCCGAAACCCAGGCCGAGTCACCGCAATTGGGGCCCGCGCTGCAGGTGCTGGCGGCGGCGTTGGCCGAGGGCGGCGAGCCCGCGACCCGGCTGCAGCAGCTCTGCGGCGCGGTGACCGCCAAGGCCGTCGAGGACTGCCTGTTCTACCGCGACGCCCGGCTGGTCTCGCTCAACGAGGTGGGCGGCGAACCGCACCGCTTCGGCGTCGGCCTGGCGGAGTTTCACCAGAGCGCCGCCGACCGCGCCCGCTTGTGGCCACAGACGATGACGGCGCTGACCACCCATGACACCAAGCGTGGCGAGGACGTGCGGGCCCGCATCGGCGTGCTCTCCCAGGTGCCGTCGCTGTGGACCGAGTTCCTGGCCCGCTGGGAGGTCCAGGCCCCCTCGCCCGACCCCGCGACCGGACAGTTCCTGTGGCAGAACATCTTCGGGGTGTGGCCGGTCAGCGGCCAGGTGACCGGGGAACTGCGCGCCCGCCTGCATGCCTACGCCGAGAAGGCCATCCGGGAGGCGGCCTGGCACACCTCGTGGAACGACCCGGACACCGCCTTCGAGGACGCGGTGCACCGCTGGCTGGATACTATCCTCGACGGTCCGGTGGCCGGCCAGTTGACCGAGCTTGTGGCCCAACTTAATCCGCACGCCGCAAGCGACGCGCTCGGCCAGAAGCTGCTCGCGCTCACCGTGCCCGGGACACCTGACGTCTACCAGGGCACCGAGTTGTGGGACGACAGCCTGGTCGACCCCGACAACCGGCGCGCCGTCGACTATGCCGCCCGCCGGGCCGCCCTGAAAGACCTGCAGCATCCGAAGATTCGCGTCGTCGCCGCGGCGCTTCGGGTGCGCCGCTCCCGCCCGGAGACGTTCCTGCGGGGCGGCCACCGGCCGGTGCTCGCCGCCGGCGATGCCGCCGACCACGTGGTGGCGTTTCGCCGCGGCGACGACGTTCTGGTCGCGGTGACCCGCTGGACCGTCCGGCTGGCCGAAAAGGGCTGGGGCAACACCGTGGTGCCGCTGCCCGAGGGCACCTGGACCGACGCGCTGTCCGGCGCCGTGGCCAGCGGGGCGACCTCGGCGGCCCAGTTGTTCTCGGACCTGCCCGTCGTCCTGTTGGAACGCCGGCATGACTGAATTCCGGGTCTGGGCGCCCAAACCCGCGCGGGTGCGCCTCGACGTCGACGGCGCCGTGCACCCGATGACGCGGTCCGACGACGGCTGGTGGCACGCGGACGTCGACGCGCCGCCGGCGGCGCGGTACGGGTACCTGCTCGACGACGACCCCACCGTGCTGCCCGACCCCCGCTCGCCGCGCCAGCCCGACGGGGTGCACGCCCGCTCGCAGCTGTGGGACCCCGCCGACGCCGCCTGGACCGACCACGGCTGGGCGGGCCGGTCGGTCGAAGGGGCGGTGATCTACGAACTGCACCTTGGCACGTTCACCGCCGGCGGCACCTTCTTTTCCGCCATCGAAAAGCTGGACTACTTGGTAGATCTCGGGGTCGACTTCGTCGAGCTGATGCCGGTCAGCTCCTTCGCCGGCACCCACGGCTGGGGGTACGACGGCGTGCTGTGGTACAGCGTGCACGAACCCTACGGCGGGCCCGACGGCCTGGTCCGGTTCGTCGACGCCTGCCACGCGCGCGGGCTGGGGGTGTTAATCGACGCGGTGTTCAACCATCTCGGCCCGTCGGGGAATTACCTGCCCCGCTTCGGCCCCTACCTGTCGTCGGCGAGCAACCCGTGGGGAGAGGGCATCAACATCGCCGACGCCGACTCCGACGAGGTGCGCCGCTACATCATCGGCTGCGCGCTGCGCTGGATGCGCGACTTCCACGCCGACGGCCTGCGGCTCGACGCCGTCCATGCGTTGGTGGACACCACGGCCATCCACATCCTCGAGGAGCTCGCCACCGAAACCGACGCGCTGTCACGCCAACTGGGCCGCCCGTTGTCGCTCGTCGCCGAAAGCGACCTCAACGACCCACGGTTGATCACCCCGCGCGATCGCAACGGCTACGGGCTGACGGCGCAGTGGGCCGACGATATCCACCACGCCATCCACACCGCCGTATCCGGCGAGCGGCAGGGCTATTACGCCGATTTCGGTTCACTGGCCACACTGGCGGAGACGTTGCGGCGCGGCTACTTCCACGCCGGCACCTACTCGTCGTTCCGGCGCCGCCGCCACGGGCGACCGCTGGACACCGCGACCATCCCGGCCACCCGGCTGGTCACCTACACGTGCACGCATGATCAGGTCGGCAACCGGGCGCTCGGCGATCGCCCCTCCCAGAACCTCAGCCCCGGCCAGCTGGCGGTCAAGGCCGCCCTCGTCCTCGGATCGCCCTACACCGCAATGCTTTTCATGGGCGAAGAATGGGGGGCGTCGACACCGTTCCAATTCTTCAGCTCGCATCCCGAACCGGAGCTGGCGCGGGCCACGGCCGAGGGACGCAAGGCCGAGTTCGCCGAACACGGCTGGAACGCCGACGACATCCCCGACCCGCAGGACCCGGAGACATTTCAACGCTCCAAGCTGGATTGGGGCGAAGTCGGCGCCGGTGAGCACGCCCGCCTGCTCGGCACCTATCGGGACCTGATCGCGCTGCGGCGCGACGACCCCGACATGGCCGACCCGTGGCTGCAGCACCTCGTCGTCGAATACGACGAGGCCGAGCGCTGGATCACGCTGCACCGCGGCGGATTACGCATCGCCTGCAACCTGGGCGCCGAGCCGGTGACCGTGCCCGTGACCGGCGAGCTCGTGCTCGCCTGGGGCGAGCCGAAGGTCGACGCCGACAGCGCCAAGCTGCCCGCGCATTCGTTCGCCATTCTGTCAGCGCGCGAACAGACATAAAAGCCCCCAAACTGGCG
>NZ_JCALCI010000011.1:0-91388 GCF_059812245.1 Mycobacterium sp. NGS64
GTTGCCGCCGTTCCCGGGGTTGCCGCCGATCACGCTGCCCAATTTGGGGGCGGACATCAGTGCGGCGTTGAATGCGGCGTTGAATTTGACGCTGCCGGGTCTGCCGCCGATCAACTTGTCGCTGCCGGGTCTGCCGAGCTTCACGTTGCCGCCGTTCCCGGGGTTGCCGGCGATTACGCTGCCCAACCTGGGGGCCGACATCAACGCCGCGTTGAACGCGGTGTTGTCGGGGGCGTTGACGTTGCCGCCGATCAACCTGACGCTGCCTGGCCTGCCCAGCTTCACGCTGCCGCCGTTCCCGGGGTTGCCGCCGATTACGCTGCCCAACCTGGGTGCGGACATCAGCGCGGCGCTCAACGCGGCGTTGAATTTGACGCTGCCGGGTCTGCCGCCGATCAACTTGTCGCTGCCGGGGTTGCCCAGCTTCACGTTGCCGCCGTTCCCGGGGTTGCCGGCGATCACGCTGCCCAACCTGGGTGCGGACATCAACGCCGCACTGAACGCGGTGTTGTCCGGGGCGCTGACGCTACCGCCTTTCACCTTCCCGGCCTTGCCTCCGTTCACGCTGCCTAACCTGGGTGCGCTGGGTGTGGGCTTGAGCGCGGCGCTGAACGGGATCGGTGGTTCGATCAGCGCGTCGCTGAATGGGTTGGGTGCGTCGCTGAACGCGATGTTGTCGGGAAGCCTGAACCTGGGCACCAACCTCAGCGCGTTTATCCAGACCGGTGAGACGCTGGCGGCGAACTTCGCCAGCAACATCGGAGCGGGCCTGAACGCGGCGATCCAGACCGGCGAGAGCCTGGCCGCCAACTTCGCTGCCGCGTTGTCGACGCTGTCCCTTCCCAACCTGGGGCTAACCATCAATGCGGCGCTGTCGGCTAACCTCGGTGCCGCGCTGAACGGCCTGGTGCAGGCGACTGGAGCCCTGACAGGCGGCCTCGCCGGCGGCCTCGGGGGCCTGGTCCACGCGGGTGAAACCCTGGGCGGGAGCCTGGCGACGGGCTTGTCCGGGTTGGCCGGCACGGGTAACGCGTTGGTGAATATCTGGGAGAACACCGCGGCCCAGGTCGGTGGCGCGCTCTTCGGTGGTTTCGCGGCGACCCTAGGCGTGGGCGCTCCCGGCGTGCTCGGGCTCGCCACCGACCTGGCGGCCGGCCTCTCCGGCGCAGCCTCCACGTTGGAACAGACCGGCGGCTCGCTCGTCGTGTCCGTCAATACCGCCCTGACCGACCTCGAGCTCTCGCTGCAGGCGTTCATCGATGCCAGCTTGGGCATCGGGATCGCCGCATAGCCCGGTGGCGCCCAGGAGAGTCGTGTAGGCCTCGCTCTTCCGAAGCGAAGCGACGCCTTGCCCGACGCGACCTCCTGGGCGCACACCGCCTCCGGGTCGACCGGCGGAATGGATTTGCAAACTGCTGCATAACCATGCAGAATCGTCGAGATGTCCGACGGATTGAGGGTGGCGGTTGCCGGCGCTACCGGCTATGCAGGCGGGGAAATTCTACGGCTCCTGCTCGGGCACCCGGGCTACGCCGACGGCCGCCTCACGATCGGCGCTCTGACCGCGGCGGCAAGCGCCGGAAGCACACTGGGTGAGCATCATCCGCATCTGACTCCGTTGGCCCAGCGCGTGGTCGAGCCGACCGATGAAGGCGTCCTGACAGACCACGACGTGGTGTTCCTGGCCCTGCCACACGGCCATTCGGCCGCCTTGGCCGAACGGCTCGGCCCGGAAACCCTGATCATCGACTGCGGCGCCGACTTCCGCCTCACCGATCCCGCCGCCTGGGAACGGTTCTACGGGACAAGCCACGCCGGCAGCTGGCCGTACGGGCTGCCGGAGCTGGCCGGCGGACGCGAGCGGCTGCGCAGCGCCCGCCGCATCGCGGTTCCCGGCTGCTACCCGACGGCGGCGCTGCTCGCGTTGGCGCCCGCAATGGCCGAGGACCTCATCGAGCCGGCGGTCACGGTCGTCGCCGTCAGCGGCACCTCGGGGGCCGGCCGCGCCGCCAAGACCGACTTGCTCGGCTCGGAGATCATCGGTTCGGCGCGCGCCTACAACATCGCCGGGGCGCACCGGCACACCCCCGAAATCGCCCAGGGACTACGGGCCCTCACCGATCGCGACGTCACCGTGTCGTTCACCCCGGTGTTGATCCCGACTTCCCGTGGCATCCTCGCCACCTGCACCGCGCGCACCCGAGCGCCGCTGTCGCAGCTACGGGCCGCCTATGAAAAGGCTTACGACGCAGAGCCGTTCATCTACCTGATGCCCGACGGGCAGCTGCCCCGGACCGGGGCGGTGATCGGCAGCAACGCGACCCACATCGCCGTCGCGGTGGACGAGGCCGCGGAGACGTTCGTGGCGATCGCAGCGATCGACAACCTGGTCAAGGGCACCGGCGGCGCCGCGGTGCAGTCGATGAACCTGGCGCTGGGTTGGCCTGAGACCGAAGGCCTTTCGGTGGTTGGGGTGGCGCCATGACGGAACTTGCCGCCACCGCGCGGTTGCTGCGGGAACAGGGTGTCACCGCCCCGGCCGGGTTCCGGGCGGCCGGCATCGCCGCCGGGATCAAGGCATCCGGGGCTCGCGACCTCGCGCTGGTCTTGAACGAGGGGCCCGACTATGCGGCCGCCGGAGTCGTCACCCGGAACAAGGTCAAGGCCGCGCCGGTGTTGTGGACCCAGCAGGTGCTGACCACCGGACAGTTGCGGGCGGTGATCCTCAACTCCGGTGGCGCGAATGCCTGCACCGGTCCCGGCGGCTTCCAGGACACCCACGCCACGGCGGAGGCGGTCGCGGCGGCGCTGTCGGACTGGGGCACCGAGACCGGCGCGATCGAGGTGGGCGTCTGTTCCACCGGGCTGATTGGCGACCGGCTGCCGATGGACAAGGTGCTCGCGGGGGTGCGCGAGATCGTGCGCGAGATGGCCGGCGGGCTGACCGGCGGCGAGGACGCCGCCCAGGCCATCATGACCACCGACACCGTGCCCAAACAGGTTGCGCTGCACCATCCCAACAATTGGACGGTCGGCGGGATGGCCAAGGGCGCGGGCATGCTGGCCCCGTCGCTGGCCACCATGCTGTGCGTGCTCACCACCGATGCGGCTGTCGCCCCGGAGGAACTCGACCGCGCGCTGCGTCACGCCAGCGCCCGCACCTTCGACCGGCTCGACATCGACGGCTGCTGCTCGACCAACGACACCGTGTTGCTGCTGGCCTCGGGAGCCAGCGAGGTCAGCCCCTCCCAGGCCGACCTCGACGAGGCGGTGCTGCGGGTCTGCGACGACCTGTGCGCGCAACTGCAGGCCGACGCCGAGGGCGTCACCAAACGCGTCACCGTCACCGTGACCGGTGCCGCCTCCGAGGACGACGCGCTGACGGCGGCGCGGGCGATCGCCCGCGACAGCCTGGTCAAGACGGCGGTATTCGGGTCCGACCCGAACTGGGGCCGGGTTCTCGCGGCCGTCGGCATGGCGCCGGTCACCCTCGAACCGGACCGGATCAGGGTGTCCTTCAACGGTTTTGCCGTGTGCGTCGACGGCGTAGGCGCGCCCGGCGCGCGCGAGGTCGACCTTTCCGGTGCCGACATCGACATCACCGTGGACCTCCGGGTCGGGGACGGGCGGGCCGCCGTCCGGACGACGGACCTCTCGCACGCGTACGTCGAAGAGAATTCGGCCTACAGCTCATGAGCCTCCGCGTCGAAGAATTGCCCACTCAGATCAAAGCGCAGGTGCTCGCCGAAGCCCTGCCCTGGCTCAAGCAGTTGCACGGCAAGATCGTCGTCATCAAGTACGGCGGCAACGCCATGACCGACGACGCGCTGCGCCACGCCTTCGCGGCCGACATGGCGTTCCTGCGCAACTGCGGCATCCACCCCGTCGTCGTGCACGGCGGCGGACCCCAAATCAGCGCCATGCTGCGCCGCCTCGGCATCGAAGGCGACTTCAAGGGCGGCTTCCGGGTCACCACCCCCGAAGTGCTCGACGTGGCGCGGATGGTGTTGTTCGGGCAGGTGGGCCGCGAACTGGTGAACCTGATCAACGCGCACGGACCGTACGCCGTCGGCATCACCGGCGAGGACGCGCAACTTTTCACCGCGGTGCGGCGCAGCGTCACGGTCGACGGCGTGGCCACCGACATCGGGCTGGTGGGCGACGTCGAGCTGGTCAACACCGCCGCGGTGCTGGATCTGATTGCGGCACGCCGCATTCCGGTGGTCTCGACGCTGGCGCCCGACGCCGAGGGCGTCGTCCACAACATCAACGCCGACACCGCTGCGGCGGCGCTGGCCGAAGCCCTGGGAGCCGAAAAGCTGTTGATGCTCACCGATGTCGAAGGCCTGTACACCAGCTGGCCGGACCGCGAGTCGTTGGTCAGCGAAATCGACACCGTCGCGCTGGCGCGACTGTTGCCCACGCTGGAGACCGGCATGATCCCCAAGGTCGAGGCGTGCCTGCGGGCCGTCACCGGGGGTGTGCCCAGCGCGCACGTCATCGACGGCCGGGTCGAACACTGCGTGCTGGTCGAGCTCTTCACCGATGCGGGCACCGGCACCAAGGTGGTGGCCTCGTGAGTAACAGCGACGCGATGCGGCAGCGGTGGGACGCCGTGATGATGCACAACTACGGCACCCCGCCGGTCGCGCTCGCCAGCGGAGACGGCGCCCTCGTCACCGACGTGGACGGCAAGACCTACGTGGACCTGCTCGGCGGCATCGCGGTCAACGTCCTCGGTCATCGCCACCCGGCCGTCATCGAGGCCGTCACGCACCAGATGGCCACGCTGGGGCACACCTCCAACCTCTATGCCACCGAGCCGGGCATCGCGCTGGCCGAGGAGCTGGTTGCCCTGCTCGGCGCCGACGCGCCGGCGCGGGTGTTCTTCTGCAACTCCGGCACCGAGGCCAATGAAGTGGCCTTCAAGATGTCGCGGCTCACGGGTCGCACGAAAGTGGTTGCCGCGCAAGAGGCGTTCCACGGCCGCACGATGGGATCCCTGGCGCTGACGGGCCAGCCGAGCAAGCAGGCGCCGTTCGAACCGCTGCCCGGTTACGTCACCCACGTGCCGTACGGCGACACCGACGCACTGGCCGCCGCGGTCGGCGACGACACCGCCGCGGTGTTCCTCGAACCGATCATGGGGGAGAGCGGCGTCGTCGTCCCGCCCGAGGGCTACCTGGCCGCCGCGCGGGACATCACGGCACGCCACGGCGCCCTGCTGATCCTCGACGAGGTACAGACCGGGATGGGCCGCACCGGAGCATTTTTCGCCCACCAGCACGACGGCATCACCCCCGACGTGGTGACCATGGCCAAGGGGCTCGGCGGCGGGCTTCCCATCGGAGCGTGCCTGGCCGTCGGGCCGGCCGCCGAGCTGCTCACCCCCGGCCTGCACGGCAGCACATTCGGCGGCAACCCGATCTGCACCGCGGCCGCGCTGGCGGTGCTGCGGGTGATCGCCACGGAGGATCTGGTCCGGCACGCCGAGGTGCTGGGCAAGTCCGTGCGCGACGGCATCGAACGGCTCGGGCACCCGCTGATCGACCACGTGCGCGGCCGCGGATTGCTCTGGGGCATCGTCCTTTCGGCCGCGGCGGCCAAGGCGACCGAGGCCGCGGCGCGGGACGCCGGATTCCTGGTCAACGCGGCCGCCCCCGACGTCATCCGGCTGGCCCCACCGCTGATCATCGCCGAGGACCAGATCGACGGCTTCATCGCCGCTTTGCCCGCTATCCTCGATACCGCCAAGGCGGCAACGTGATTCGGCACTTCCTGCGCGACGACGACCTGTCACCCGCCGAACAGGCCGAGGTGCTCGACCTGGCGGCCGAACTGAAGAAGGACCCGTTCGCCCGCCGGCCGCTCGACGGGCCGCGCGGGGTCGCGGTCATTTTCGACAAGAACTCGACCCGCACCCGGTTCTCGTTCGAGGTGGGCATCGCGCAGCTCGGCGGGCACGCCGTCGTCGTCGACGCCCGCAGCACCCAAATGGGCCGCGACGAGACGCTGGGTGACACCGCACAGGTGCTGTCCCGCTACGTCGACGCCATCGTCTGGCGGACGTTCGGGCAGGACCGGCTCGAGGCGATGGCCGCGTCCGCGTCGGTGCCCGTGGTGAATGCGCTCTCCGACGACTTCCACCCGTGTCAGGTGCTGGCCGACCTGCAGACCATCGCCGAACGCAAGGGATCGCTAAAGGGCTTGCGGCTGACGTACTTCGGCGACGGCGCCAACAACATGGCGCACTCGCTGATCCTCGGCGGGGTCACCGCCGGCATCCACGTCACCGTCGCCGCCCCCGACGGCTTCGCGCCCGACCCGGCTTTAGTGGCCGCGGCCGGGCGACGCGCCGAGGCCACCGGCGCGTCGGTCACGGTCACCGCCGACCCCGACGCGGCGGCCAAGGGCGCCGACGTCGTCGTCACCGACACCTGGACGTCGATGGGGCAGGAGAACGACGGGCTGGACCGGGTGGGGCCGTTTCGGCCGTTTCAACTCAACGCGCGGCTCGTCGGGTTGGCCGACCCGGAAGCCGTTGTGCTGCACTGCCTTCCGGCCCACCGTGGCGAGGAGATCACCGACGAGGTGATGGACGGCCCGGCCAGCGCGGTGTGGGACGAGGCGGAAAACCGCCTGCACGCCCAGAAGGCGCTGCTGGTGTGGCTGCTGGAGCAATCACGATGACCCGCTCGAAGTCCAGCCCCGAGACCACCCGCGCCGGCCGGCAGGCCCGCATCGTCGCAATCCTGTCGTCGGAGCCGATCAGCAGCCAAAGCGAACTGGCGGCCCGGCTGGCCGGCGAGGGCATCGAGGTCACCCAGGCCACGCTGTCGCGCGATCTCGAGGAGCTGGGCGCGGTCAAGCTGCGCGGCGCCGACGGCGGCGTCGGCGTCTACATCGTTCCCGAGGACGGCAGCCCGGTGCGGGGGGTGGCCGGCGGCACCGACCGGATGTCGCGCCTGCTCGGCGAGCTGCTGGTGTCGACCGACGCGAGCGGTAACCTCGCGGTGCTGCGCACCCCACCGGGCGCGGCGCACTATCTGGCCAGTGCGATCGACCGCGCGGCCTTACCGTACGTAGTCGGCACCGTGGCCGGTGATGACACCATCCTGGTGGTTGCGCGCGAACCGATGACGGGCGCGGAACTCGCCGGGATGTTGGAGAACATCAAGTAAGGAGATTGGTCCATGTCACAAGGCGGGTCAGAACGCGTCATCCTGGCGTATTCCGGCGGGCTGGACACCTCGGTGGCGATCAGCTGGATCGGCAAGGAGACCGGCCGCGAGGTGGTCGCGGTCGCGATCGACCTCGGCCAGGGCGGCGAGGACATGGAAGTGGTCCGCCAGCGGGCCCTGGACTGCGGCGCGGTCGAGGCCGTCGTCGTGGACGCCCGCGACGAGTTCGCCGAGGGCTACTGCCTGCCGACGGTGCTCAACAACGCGCTGTACATGGACCGCTACCCGCTGGTGTCGGCGATCAGCCGGCCGCTGATCGTCAAGCACCTGGTCGCGGCGGCCCGTGAGCACGGCGGCACCATCGTCGCGCACGGCTGCACCGGCAAGGGCAACGACCAGGTCCGGTTCGAGGTCGGATTCGGTTCACTGGCACCGGATTTGGAGGTGTTGGCGCCGGTCCGCGACTACGCCTGGACGCGGGAGAAGGCGATCGCGTTCGCCGAGGAGAACGCGATCCCGATCAACGTCACCAAGCGCTCGCCGTTCTCGATCGACCAGAACGTGTGGGGCCGCGCCGTGGAAACCGGTTTCCTGGAACACCTTTGGAACGCGCCCACCAAGGATGTCTACTCCTACACCGAGGACCCGACGCTGAACTGGAGCACGCCCGACGAGGTGATCGTCGGGTTCGAGCGCGGGGTGCCGGTGTCCATCGATGGCAAACGGGTGTCGATGCTGCAGGCCATCGAGGAACTCAATCGGCGCGCCGGCAGCCAGGGCGTCGGGCGCCTCGACGTCGTCGAGGACCGGCTGGTGGGGATCAAGAGCCGCGAGATCTACGAGGCGCCAGGCGCGATGGTGCTGATCACCGCGCACACCGAACTCGAACACGTCACGCTGGAACGCGAACTGGGCCGGTTCAAGCGCCACACCGACCAGCGCTGGGCCGAGCTGGTGTACGACGGGCTCTGGTACTCGCCGCTGAAGGACGCGCTGGAGAGCTTCGTCGCCAAGACACAGGAGCACGTGACCGGCGAGGTGCGAATGGTGTTGCACGGCGGCCACATTGCGGTCAACGGCCGGCGCAGCTCGGAGTCGCTGTACGACTTCAACCTGGCCACCTACGACGAGGGCGACAGCTTCGACCAGTCGGCCGCTAAGGGCTTCGTCTACGTGCACGGGTTGTCGTCGAAGATCGCGTCCCGCCGGGACATGCAGTGACTTTGCCCGACCGCGACTGTGAATTCTGCGACGCGACACGCCGTCGAAGCGTCGTGAGATTCACACTCGCGGGTGAAGTGGGGAGTCGGTGAGCACTCGCGAAGGGTCGCTTTGGGGCGGCCGGTTCGCCGACGGGCCGTCGGACGCGCTGGCGGCGCTGAGCAAGTCCACGCACTTCGACTGGGTGCTGGCGCCTTACGACATCGTCGCCTCTCGGGCGCACACGGTGATCCTGTTCCGGGCGGGGCTCCTCGATGAGGAGCAGCGCGACGGGTTGCTGGCCGGCCTGGACAGCCTCGCCGAGGACGTGGCCGACGGCAGCTTCACCCCGTTGGTGACCGACGAGGACGTGCACGCCGCCCTGGAGCGCGGGCTGATCGACCGGGTCGGGGCCGACCTCGGCGGCCGGTTGCGCGCCGGGCGGTCGCGAAACGACCAGGTGGCCACGCTCTTTCGGATGTGGCTGCGGGACGCGGCCCAGCGGGTCGCCGATGGGGCGCTCGAGGTCGTCGCCGCACTGGCCGCCCAGGCTGCCGCCCACCCGGACGCGATCATGCCCGGCAAGACCCACCTGCAGTCCGCCCAGCCGATCCTGCTGGCCCACCACCTGCTCGCGCACGCGCAGCCGTTGCTGCGCGACGTGGACCGGATCGTCGACTTCGACCGTCGCGCGGCGATCTCCCCGTACGGCTCGGGCGCGCTGGCCGGGTCGTCGCTGGGCCTGGACCCGGACGCGATCGCCGCGGAGCTGGGCTTCGCCGCCGCCGCCGACAACTCCGTCGACGCGACCGCGGCCCGGGATTTCGCCGCCGAGGCCGCGTTCGTCTTCGCCATGATCGGCGTCGACCTGTCCCGGCTGGCCGAGGACATCATCATCTGGAGCTCGACGGAATTCGGCTACGTCACCCTGCACGATTCGTGGTCCACCGGCAGCTCGATCATGCCGCAGAAGAAGAACCCGGACATCGCCGAGCTGGCCCGCGGCAAGGCCGGGCGGCTGATCGGCAACCTCGCGGGCCTGCTGGCGACGCTGAAGGCGCAGCCGCTGGCCTACAACCGCGACCTGCAGGAAGACAAGGAGCCGGTGTTCGACGCGGTGGCGCAGCTGGAGCTGCTGCTGCCGGCGATGGCCGGACTGGTCGCCAGCCTGACGTTCGACGTCGAACGGATGGCCACCCTGGCCCCGGCCGGCTACACCCTGGCCACCGACATCGCGGAGTGGCTCGTTCGCCAGGGCGTTCCGTTCCGGTCCGCGCACGAGGCGGCCGGGGCGGCCGTCCGCACCGCCGAGGGACGGGGCGTGGGGCTCGACGAGCTGAGCGACGACGAACTGGCCGCCATCAGCCCCGAGCTGACGCCGGAGGTCCGCGACGTGCTGACCATCGAGGGGTCGGTGGCCTCGCGGGATTCCAGGGGTGGCACCGCGCCCGACCGGGTCGCCGAACAGCTCGAAGCCGTGCTGGCCAGGTGCGCCGAACTCAAGGACCGCCTGAGCGCCGAGCGTTAGCCGGGAATCGTCGAACGGACGCGGTCCAATTCCGCAGCCGCTGCCGAGGAATTCGGACCATTGAATACAAATGCCATCGGCTTGTTTGCCCGGCAATGGTCGGCTCGCATTGCCGATAAAGCTCTTTCGCGTCGAATGGCAGCGCTGCGTCGTTTTTCCCTTGTGATTTGGTGGGTTTCGGTTGTTGTTTCCGGGGCTACTCATCGCGGCGTCGCCGGGCCACCGGTATATTGACGCGGCGGCAAATTATTCCGACGGGGAATGCGTTGGGACTTTCCGACGCTCGGCCGGCGTTGCCCCTTTGGCCGTGCCGGCGGCGTGGTCGCCCACTTCATGTCGGCTCGTCGCCGACAGCTCCAGCTAACGTCGCAGGTCCGCGGCCCGTTTCTGCCTTACTTATGAAACCCGGCTAAGCTTTCAGCTCGAAAAGCGATCTGGCTGAACCTATCGGCCTAGTTACACGTCTCCAAAAGGGTGGGACCAATGAGCGTCATCGCAGGTGTCTTCGGCGCCCTGCCGCCGCACCGCTATTCGCAGCGGGAACTGACCGAGTTCTTTATCAGCATTCCCGAGTTCGCCGAATACGAGGACCTCGTTCGCCAGCTGCACGCCAGCTCCAAGGTCAACGGCCGCCACCTGGTTATGCCGCTGGAGAAATACCCGACGCTGACCGACTTCAGCGTGGCCAACCGGGTCTTCATCGAGCACGCGGTGGATCTGGGCTGCGAGGCGCTGTCGGGCGCTCTCGAGGAGGCGGGGCTGCAGCCGCAGGACCTCGACGTGCTGATCACCACGACGGTCACCGGGATCGCGGTGCCGTCGCTGGACGCCCGCATCGCCGGGCGGCTCGGCCTGCGTCCCGATGTGCGCCGGGTTCCGCTGTTCGGACTGGGTTGCGTGGCCGGCGCCGCGGGGGTCGCCCGCATGAACGACTACCTGCGGGGTGCGCCGGACGACGTCGCGGCCCTGGTGTCGGTGGAGCTTTGCTCGATGACCTACCCGGGCTATAAGCCGACGGTGGCCGGCCTGGTTGGCAGCGCGCTGTTCGCCGACGGGGCGGGCTCGGTGGTGGCCGTCGGGGAGCGCCGCGCCGAGCAGATCGGTGCCGTCGGTCCCGACATCGTCGACTCCAGCAGTCACCTCTACCCCGACTCGCTACGCACGATGGGTTACGACGTCGGCGCCACCGGGTTCGAGCTGGTCTTGTCGAAGGATGTGGCCGGCGTCGTCGAGCAGTACCTGTACGACGACGTCACCGGGTTCCTCGGAGCGCACGGCCTGACGACGACGGACGTGGGCGCGTGGGTCAGCCATCCCGGCGGTCCCAAGGTCATCGAGGCGATCGTGAAGACCCTGGACCTGCCGCCGGAGGCGCTGGAGCTGACCTGGCGTTCCCTCGGCGAGATCGGCAACCTCTCGTCCGCCTCGGTGCTGCACGTGCTGCGCGACACCCTGGCCAAGCCGCCGCCCAGCGACAGCCCCGGGCTGATGATCGCGATGGGTCCCGGATTCTGTTCTGAGCTCGTGCTCCTGCGCTGGCATTGAGTCCACGAGTGGCGCAACCCCTGGCGCCCGCAGTTGACGAGATCGGCAGACGGCACGAGCGGCCGTTGAGACAATATGGCGATGATCGTCGCGCGGCTTGTCGCCGATTGAGCAACCCGAAAGGCCGGGGCTCATGAGCAGCACTCACGAAGAGCTCGTGAGGGCCCTGCGCGCGTCCCTGAAACAAAACGAGCAGCTCAAGCGCGAGAACCGCGAATACCTGGCCCAGGCGACCGAGCCGGTGGCGATCGTCGGGATGGGTTGCCGCTATCCGGGCGGGGTGGATTCGCCCGAGGGTCTATGGGCGATGGTCGCCGAGGGTCGCGACGTGGTGTCGGACTTCCCGGACGACCGGGGCTGGGACCTGGCGGACCTGTTCGACGCCGACGCCGACGCGGTCGGCAAGTCGTATTCGAGGCAGGGCGGGTTCCTCGCCGACGTCGCCGGTTTCGACGCCGCCTTCTTCGGGATCGCGCCCAGCGAGGCCCTGGCGATGGATCCGCAGCAGCGGTTGTTGCTGGAAATCTCCTGGGAGGCGCTGGAGCGGGCCGGGATCGACCCCCTGGGCTTGCGGGGTTCGGCGACCGGGGTGTTCGCCGGCGTCTTCCATGGTTCGTACGGCGGCGCGGGCCGGGTGCCGGGCGAGCTGGAGCGCTACGGGATGCGCGGCACGACGCTCAGCGTGGCGTCGGGCCGGGTGGCGTACGCGCTGGGGCTGGAGGGTCCGGCGGTGTCGGTGGATACCGCGTGTTCCTCGTCGTTGGTGGCGATGCACCTGGCGGCGCAGTCGCTGCGCTCGGGGGAGTGCGATCTCGCGCTGGCCGGCGGCGTGACCGTGATGGCCACCCCGGCGATGTTCGTCGACTTCAGCCGGCAGCGGGCGCTGTCGGTCGACGGTCGGTGCAAGGCCTACGCGGGCGCCGCCGACGGGACCGGGTTCTCCGAGGGCGCGGGCGTTCTGGTGCTGGAGCGGCTGAGCGATGCCCGGCGACTGGGGCATCCGGTGCTGGCGGTGCTGCGGGGTTCGGCGGTCAACCAGGACGGCGCCTCCAACGGGCTGGCGACACCGAACGGTCCGTCTCAGCAGCGGGTGATCCGTGCGGCGTTGGCCAGCGCGCGCCTCGAGGCGGCCGACGTCGACGTCGTGGAGGGGCACGGCACCGGCACGATGCTGGGGGACCCGATTGAGGCCCAGGCGATTTTGGCGACCTATGGGCAGAATAGGGCAGAGCCCGGAAAGCCCCTGTGGTTGGGCTCGATCAAATCGAACATGGGCCACACCTCGGCCGGCGCCGGCGTGGCCGGGGTGATCAAGATGGTCCAGGCGATGCGCCACGGGGTGATGCCGCAGACGCTGCACGTGGATGTGCCGTCGCCGCATGTGGATTGGTCGGCGGGGGCGGTGTCGCTGCTGACCGAGCCGCGGCCCTGGCCCGCGGGGGATCGTCCGCGCCGGGCGGGGGTGTCGTCGTTCGGGATCAGTGGGACCAACGCCCACGTCATCGTCGAGGAGCCACCCGCCGAGCCGGAACCCGTTGTGGCCCAACGCGACGAGCCGCCGTCGGTGCCGTGGGTGGTGTCGGCTCGCTCCGAGCATGCGCTGGCCGACCAGGCGGCTCGGCTGGCGGCCTGGGTCGGGGAGCGCGAGGGTTTGAGCGTCGCCGATGTCGGGTGGTCGCTGGCCAGCAGCCGCTCGACGTTCGAGCATCGTGCCGTCGTGGTCGGCCCCGACCGCGAGGCACTGCTCGCCGGCGTGGCCGCGGTGGCGTCCGGTTCGCCCGGCGTGTGCGCGGTGGTGGGCCGGGCCCGTGCGGCGGGCGAGACGGCGTTCGTGTTCCCCGGGCAGGGCTCGCAATGGCCCGGCATGGGAGCCCAATTACTCGACGAGTCAACGGTATTCGCCGACCACATGCACCGGTGCGACAAGGCGCTCGGCGAGCATGTCCAGTGGTCGCTGCTCGACGTCATCCGCGCGGCGCCGGGCGCGCCGGGGCTGGACCGGGTGGACGTGGTGCAACCGGCGCTGTGGGCGGTCATGGTGTCGCTCGCCGAGTTGTGGCGGTCGATGGGCGTCGCCCCCGACGCGGTGATCGGCCACTCGCAGGGCGAGATCGCCGCGGCGTGCGTGGCGGGGGCGCTCTCGCTGGAGGACGGCGCGCGGGTGGTGGCCTTGCGCAGCCTGCTCCTGCTGCAGTTATCGGGCGAGGGGGGCATGGCCTCGCTGGCGTGCGGCCCGCCACAGGCGCGGGAATTGGCGGCGCACTGGGGCGATCGGTTGAATATCGCTGCGGTGAACGGCGTTTCGGCGGTCGTGGTGTCCGGCGATGTGGAGGCCCTGGACGGGCTGATCCGGCGCTGCGAGGCCGACAACATTCGGGCCCGCCGGATCGACGTCGACTACGCGTCGCACTCGACGCAGGTGGACGCGATTCGCGAACCCCTGATTCAGGCGCTGGCGGACATCGAGCCACGGTCATCGTCGACCGCGTTCTACTCGACCGTCACCGGTGAGATCATGGACACGGCGGGCCTGGATGCCGAGTACTGGTTCCGAAACATCCGCGAGACGGTGGAATTCGAGCGAGCGGTGCGGGGCGCCCGCGAGGCCGGGTACCGGATGTTTGTCGAATGCAGCCCGCACCCGGTCTTGATCGCCGGCATCGAAGAGACGGTCGGCGCGGTGAATTCCGTGGAAGACGCGATCGTCGTCCCGTCGCTGGGCCGCGACGACGGCGGCCTCGACCGATTCTGGCTCTCCGTGGGCCAGGCGCACGTGGCCGGGGCCGAGGTCGATTGGCGGGCGGCGTTTGCCGGCGGCGACGCGCGGCGTGTCGAGCTGCCGACGTATGCGTTTCAGCGACAGCGGTTTTGGTTGCCGGCCCTGTTCATGGGTTCGGGCGATATGGGTCGGTTGGGGTTGGCCGCGGCCGAGCACGGCTTGTTGGGTGCGGTGGTGCAGCGACCCGATTCGGGCGGGGTGGTTCTGACGGGTCGGCTGTCCGCCGCCGCGCACCCCTGGCTGGCCGACCACCAGGTGACCGGGGTGACGCTGTTCCCGGGGACCGGGTTTGTGGAACTGGCCTCCCGGGCCGGTGACGAGGTCGGCTGCCCGGTGATCGAGGAGCTGACGCTGTCGGCCCCGTTGGTGCTGCCCGCGGACGGCTCGGCGCAGGTTCAGGTGGTCGTCGGCGGCGCGGACGCGGCGGGTTCGCGGCCGGTGGCGGTCTACTCCGCGGGCGCGCAGCCGGATTCGGAGTGGGCATTGAACGCCGAGGGCCTGCTGGCGGTTCAGCCGGCCGCGCCGGGCGCGGATTTGTCAGCCTGGCCGCCGGTGGGCGGGGAGCCGGTCGACGTCAGCGACGCCTACCGGCGCCTGGCCGCGCGGGGATACGAATACGGCGCGGCCTTTCGGGGATTGCGGGCCATGTGGCGGCGCGGCGACGAGATCTTCGCCGAGGTCGCGGTTTCACCAGAGGCCGGTGTCACGGTTGACGGGTTCGGGATTCATCCCGCCTTGCTGGACACCGCGCTGCACGCGCTGGGGCTGGCCGAAGCGGACGCCCCGACGGTGTTGCCGTTTTCCTGGCAGCGCGTGAGCCTGCACGCGGCGGGGGCCTCGCGGGCGCGGGTGCGGATCGCGCCGGCGGGCGCGGGGGCGGTGTCCATCGAGCTGGCCGATGCGATGGGCCTTCCCGTGTTGTCGGTGGGACACCTCGACCTACGGCCGATAACGGCGGGCCAACTGTCGGCGGCGGTCCCGGGCGTCGGCGGGCTGCTCGAGGTCTCCTGGTCACCAACGCCGTTGGGCGACGGCGGTGTTGGCGATGGCGTGGTGGTGTGGGAGCCGGGCGCGGGCGCGGATGTGGTGCGGGCAACGCACGAGGCCGTTCACGAGGCGTTGGGGGTGTTGCAGTCCTGGCTGGCCGGCGACGGGCGCGGGGTGCTGGTGGTGCAGACCCGCGGCGCCGTCGCGCTGCCCGGCGAGGACGTCACGGATCTGGCCGGCGCTGCGGTGTGGGGGCTGGTCCGCTCCGCCCAGGCCGAGCATCCCGACCGGGTGGTGCTGGTCGATTCGGACGGGTCGCTGGACCCGAGCACGGTAATCGGTTGCGGCGAACCACAATTGGCGATCCGGTCCGGGGTCGCGTATGCCGCCCGGCTGGCGCCGGTGCCGCCCGACGCGGCGTTGGCGCTGCCGCAGGGGAATTGGCGGTTGGACGCCGGCGGCGGTGGAACGCTGGAGGACCTGGTCGTGCGCCCGAGCCCACCGGTGGAACTGGCCGCCGGCCAGGTGCGCGTGGCGGTAGCCGCCGTCGGGGTGAACTTTCGGGATGTGCTGGTGGCGTTGGGGATGTACCCCGGCGGCGGCCAGCTGGGCGCCGAGGGCGTCGGCGTGATCGCCGAAGTCGGCCCCGGTGTGTCCGGGCTGGCGGTCGGTGACCGCGTGATGGGGCTGCTCGGGGTCGTGGGCTCGGAAGCGGTGGTCGATGCGCGGTTGGTGACCGCCGTCCCGGCGCAGTGGTCAACGCGCGAGGCCGCGGGCGTGCCGGTGGTGTTCTTGACGGCGTTGTACGGCCTGTCGGTGCTGGCCGGGCTGCGGGCCGGACAGCGGGTGCTGATCCACGCCGCGACGGGCGGGGTCGGCATGGCCGCGGTCCAGCTGGCGCGGCATTGGGGGGCCGAGGTCTTCGCCACCGCCAGCCGGGGCAAGTGGGAAACGTTGCGCGCGATGGGTTTCGACGACGACCACATCGGCGACTCGCGGACAACCGCGTTCGAGCAACGGTTCCTCGCGGCCACCGGTGGCCGCGGGGTGGACGTCGTGCTGGACTCGCTGGCCGGGGAGTTCGTCGACGCCTCGTTGCGGTTGCTGGTCGACGGAGGGCACTTCGTCGAGATGGGCAAGACCGACCTGCGCGACGCCGACGAGGTCGCCGCACAGCATCCGGGCGTGCGCTATCAGGCCTTCGACCTGACCGAGGTCAGCCCCGATCGCATCGCGGGCATGCTGGCCGAGCTGACGGATCTGTTCAAAGAGGGCGTCCTGAAGCCGCTGCCGACAAGGGCTTTCGACGTGCGCCGCGCCGCCGAGACGTATCGGTTCGTCAGCCAGGCCCGCCACGTCGGCAAGATCGTGCTGACGCTGTCGTCGGGGCTTTCCGGGGGCACCGCGCTGATCACCGGCGGAACCGGGATGGCCGGTTCGGCGCTGGCACGTCACCTCGTCGCCCAGTACGGGGTGGCCCACGTCGTGCTGGCCAGCAGGAGCGGCGGCGACGAACGAACGGCCGAGCTGGAGGCCGGTTTACGGGCCGCCGGGGCCGGGGTGTCCCTGGTGGCGTGCGACGTGGCAGACCGGGACGCGGCCGCGGCGCTGTTGGCGCGGGTGCCCGCCGAGTATCCGTTGCGCGGGGTGTTTCATGCCGCGGGGACGCTGGACGACGGGTTGATCGCGTCGTTGACGCCCGAGCGGGTGGATGCGGTGTTGCGCGCCAAGGTCGATGGGGCGTGGAACCTGCACGAGCTGACCGCGGGGCTGGATCTGTCCGCGTTCGTGCTGTTTTCGTCGATGGCGGGGATCGTCGGCACCCCCGGTCAGGGCAATTACGCTGCGGCCAACAGCTTCCTGGACGCGCTCGCCGCGCATCGTCGCGCACATGGCTTGCCCGGCTTGTCGGTGGCCTGGGGCCTGTGGGAGCAGGCTTCGGCGATGACCGCGCACCTGGGCGAAACGGACAAGGACCGCATGAGCAGGCTGGGCCTTGCGCCGTTGTCGACCACCGAGGCCCTCCAGCGTCTGGACGCCGCCATGGTGGGCGAGCGGCCCGTCGTGGTGGCCACGTCCTTGGACCGGATCGCGCTGTCGCACAACGCCGCCGCGCTGCCGCCCCTGCTGCACGGTTTGGCCACCCGTCCCGCGCGCCGCGTCATCGACGACACCTCCGTGACCGCCTCGACGACGGGGCTGACCGCGCGGCTGCGGGAACTGGCCCCCGACCAGCGCCACCGCGAGCTCGTCGAGTTGGTGCGCAGCAACGCCGCCACGGTGCTGGGACGAACCGACGTGGCGGACATCAACGCCGAACGGGCGTTCCAGGAACTGGGTTTCGACTCGCTGACGGCGGTCGAACTGCGCAACCGGCTGAAAACCGCCACCGGGCTCACCCTTTCGCCCACCATCATTTTCGACCACCCCACGCCCACCGCGCTGGGCGAATATCTGGACACCCGCCTCGCGGTAGGGACCGAAAAGCCCGACCCGGCAGCCCGCGCGAACGACATCGCCGCGGAGCTACAAGCGCTCCTGAACCGAACCGACTGGAACCCGGAAGACAAGGCGCGGCTGGCCATCCGGCTGCAAAACCTGCTGACCACCCTCACCAGCGCCCACCTGGACGACACCGACGACGCAGACATCCACACCGCGACCGAAAGCCAACTCTTCGCCATCCTCGACGAAGAGCTGGGCTCGTAACTTAAGGAGCACGCGGTGCCGGGCACCGAAAAGCATCTCGATTACCTCAAGCGCCTCACCGCCGATCTCAGGCGGACGCGTCGGCGCGTCCTGGAGTTGGAAGGCAAGCAGTCGGAGCCGGTGGCGGTGGTGGGGATGGCCTGCCGCTACGCGGGCGGGGTGGATTCGCCGGAAGCGTTGTGGGACATGGTGGTCGAAGGCCGCGACGCGGTGTCGGATTTTCCGACCGACCGGGGCTGGGACGTCGACGGGTTGTTCGATCCGGATCCCGACGCCAAGGGCAAGATGTACACGCGCCGCGGGTGCTTCCTGCGCGACGCCGGCGACTTCGACGCGGGATTCTTCGGCATCGGCCCCAGCGAGGCCCTGGCGATGGATCCGCAGCAACGCCTGATGCTGGAGCTCTCCTGGGAGGCGTTGGAGCGGGCGGGGATTGACCCGCTCACGCTGCGCGGGTCGGCCACCGGGGTGTTCGCCGGAGTCATCCACGCCGGCTACGGCGGCGAGGTGAAGGGCGAGCTGGAGGGCTACGGGCTCACCGGCTCGACCCTCAGCGTGACCTCCGGCCGGGTGGCATACGTGCTGGGGCTGGAAGGCCCGGCGGTGTCGGTAGATACCGCGTGCTCGTCGTCGTTGGTGGCCATGCACCTGGCGGCGCAGTCGCTGCGCTCGGGGGAGTCGGAGCTGGCGCTGGCCGGCGGCGTGACGGTGATGGCCACCCCCGCCGCCTTCGTGGAGTTCAGCCGGCAACGGGCGCTGGCGCCCGACGGCCGGTGCAAGGTGTATGCCGGCGCCGCCGACGGCACCGCGTGGTCGGAGGGCGCGGGCGTGCTGGTGCTGGAGCGGCTGACTGACGCCCGCCGCCTTGGGCATCCGGTGCTGGCGGTGCTGCGCGGCTCGGCGGTCAACCAGGACGGCGCCTCGAACGGTCTGACCGCACCCAATGGTCCGTCCCAGCAGCGGGTGATCCGCGCGGCGCTCGCCAACGCCGGCCTGAGCGCTTCCGACGTCGACGTGGTCGAGGGCCACGGGACCGGGACGGTGCTCGGGGATCCGATTGAGGCCCAGGCACTTCTGGCGACCTACGGCCAGGACCGCGTCGAACCGCTGTGGCTCGGATCGATCAAATCCAATATCGGCCATACCTCCGCCGGCGCCGGCGTGGCCGGGGTGATCAAGATGATCCAGGCCATGCGCCACGGGGTGATGCCCCAGACGCTGCACGTGGATGTGCCGTCGCCGCATGTGGATTGGTCGGCGGGGGCGGTGTCGTTGTTGACCGAGCCGCGGCCCTGGCCCGCGGGGGATCGTCCGCGCCGGGCGGGGGTGTCGTCGTTCGGGATCAGCGGGACCAATGCCCACGTGATCGTCGAGGATCCACCGGCGCTGGAAGGCGTTGCGGTCGAACGGGATGAGCCCCGCCAGGCGGTCGTGGCGCCCTGGGTGCTGTCGGCTCGTTCGCCCGAAGCGCTGGGCGCGTCCGCGAAGCGGCTGCTGGCGCGGGTGAGCGCCGACGAGGACCTGAGCGTCACCGACGTCGGTTGGTCGTTGGCCACCACGCGCTCCGCCTTCGATCATCGCGCCGTGGTGGTGGGCGACGACCGCGTGGCGATGCAATTGAGTTTGGTGCAGCTGGCCGCCGGCGACCCGGGCCCCGACACGGTCGTCGGACGGGCGCGGGCGGCGGGCAAGACGGTGTGGCTGTTCCCGGGTCAGGGGTCGCAGCGGCTGGGGATGGGCGCGGCGCTCTACCGGCGCTTCGGAGAGTTCGCCCGCGCCTTCGACGAAACCGCGCAGGCCTTGGACGAACACCTGCGTTTGCCGCTGCGCCAGGTGGTGTGGGGAGATGACCCTAACCTGTTGGAAAGCACGGAGTTTGCCCAGCCGGCACTGTTCGCGGTCGAGGTCGCGCTGGCCGCGCTGTGGCGATCCTGGGGTGTGCAGCCCGATGTGGTGATCGGCCATAGCGTCGGTGAGATCGCGGCCGCCCACGTCGCCGGGGTGCTGTCCCTGGCCGACGCGGCCCGCCTGGTCGCCGCGCGGGGCCGCTTGATGGGCGCGCTGCCCGCCGGTGGCGTGATGGTCGCCGTCGCCGCCAGTGAGGCCGAGGTGGCGCCGTTGTTGACCGAGGGCGCCGGCCTGGCGGCAGTCAATGGGCCCAGCGCCGTGGTGATTTCGGGCGAGGCGGCTGCGGTGGACGCGGTGGCCGACCGGTTGGCGAAGCAGGGCCGGCGGATACATCGATTGGCGGTCTCGCATGCGTTCCACTCGCCGCTGATGGAACCCATGATCGATCGGTTCGCGGAGGTGGTCGGCCAGGTGTCGCCGGCCGAGCCGCGGATTGCGTTGATATCCAACGTGACCGGCCAGGTGGCGGGGCCAGGGTACGGCTCGCCGCAGTATTGGGTCGAGCATGTCCGCGCGCCGGTGCGCTTCGCCGACGGCATCCAACTGGCCGAGACGCTGGGGGCCGGGGTGTTCGTCGAAGTGGGGCCCGGTAAGGCGCTGACGGCCGCGGTGGCGCAGTCGTCGACCATCGAAGCGGTGGTGTCCGTCGCCAAAGACCGGGCCGAGGTCGAGTCGCTGCTCACCGCGGCCGCGCACCTGTTCGCCGCCGGGGTGGGCGTCGACTGGGCCGCGACGTTCGCCGGCCTGGACCCCCAACGCGTCGACCTGCCCACGTATCCCTTCCAGCGCCGCAGGTTTTGGCTGTCGGCGGAGATGGTGGGGTCGCGCGATGTCGACGGCCTGGGCCTGACCGGGTCCGACCATCCCCTGCTGGGCGCGGTCGTGGAACGGCCCGATACGGGAGAGGTGGTGTTGGCGGGCCGGCTCTCCCTCGCGGCGCAACCGTGGCTGGCCGATCACGCGGTGGGCGGGGTGGTGCTTTTTCCCGGGGCCGGCTTCGTGGAGCTGGCGCTGCGGGCCGGTGACGAGGTCGGCTGTTCGGCAATCGAGGAGCTCACATTGTCGGCGCCGCTGGTGTTGCCGGCAACCGGCGGGGTCCAGGTGCAGGTGCTGGTGGGTGTCGCCAACGACGCGGGCGCTCGGGCCGTGTCGGTGTATTCCTCAGCCGCGCAGTCGGATTCGGGATGGGTGCTGCACGCCGAGGGTGTGTTGACGGCGCGGGCGGTGGCGCCGATCGCGGATTCCTCGGCATGGCCGCCGGTGGGGGCGGTGGCCGTCGATGTCAGCGGCGCCTACGAGAGCATGGCGGGCCGCGGCTACGGCTACGGCCCGGCGTTCCGGGGGCTACAGCGCGTGTGGCGGCGGGGGACGGAGATTTTCGCGGAAGCCGCCGTCCCGTCGGCCGCGGGGGTCGCGTTGGGCGGGTTCGGGATTCACCCGGTGTTGCTCGACGCGAGCCTGCACGCCCTGGGTTTGGGCGGCGAGCAGGATCAGATCCTGCTGCCCTTCTCCTGGCAGGGTGTGACGTTGCATGCCGCGGGCGCAGCCCACGTGCGGGTCCGGATTGCGCCGGCGGGGTCGGGGGCGATGTCGCTGGAGATCGCCGACGCGGCGGGGCTGCCGGTGTTGTCGGTGCGGGAGCTGGTGGTTCGCCCGGTGTCGCCCGAACAGCTGGCGGCCGCGGGTCGTCCCGGTGGCGGCCTGCTCGAGGTCAGCTGGTCTCCAATTTCGCTGAACGGCGATGCGACCGGCGAGCCCGCGGAGGTGTGGGAGTTCCCTGCCGGCGCCGGGGGCCCAGCGGAGTCGGTGCATGCCGCCACCGCGGCGGCGCTGGAAATGTTGCAGTCGTCGCTGGCCGCCGATCGAAGCGGTCCGTTGGTGGTGTCGACCCGCGGCGCGGTGGGGTTGGCCGGCGAGGACGTCACGGATCTGGCTGGCGCGGCGGTGTGGGGGCTGGTGCGTTCGGCGCAGGCCGAGCATCCGGGCCGGGTGGTTTTGGTCGATTCCGACGGGTCGCTCGACGCCGCGTCGGTAATCGCTTGCGGTGAACCGCAATTGGTGGTGCGTAAGGGCGTGGCCTACAAGGCGCGGCTTACGCCCGTGGAGTCGGGCCCCGCGCTGGAGCTGCCTGCGGGTGAGTGGCGACTGGCCGCCGGTAGCGGGGGGACGCTCGAAGACCTGGTGGCCGAGCCGTGCCCCCGGGCGGAATTGGCCGCCGGCCAGGTGCGGGTGACGGTCGCCGCGGTCGGCGTGAACTTCCGGGATGTGCTGGTGGCGCTCGGGATGTACCCGGGTGCGGCGCAGTTGGGCGCCGAGGGCGCCGGGCTCGTCGTCGAGGTGGGCCCGGAGGTGACGGGCCTGGCCGTCGGTGATGCGGTGATGGGGATCCTGGGCCTGGCGGGTTCCGAGGCCGTCGTCGATCAGCGGTACGTGGTGCCGGTGCCGCAGGGGTGGTCGTTGACCGAAGCCGCGGGTGTGCCGGTGGTGTTCTTGACGGCGCTGTACGGGTTGTCGGTGCTGGCCGGCGTGCGGGCCGGGCAGCGGGTTCTGGTGCACGCCGCGGCCGGCGGGGTCGGCATGGCGGCGGTCCAGCTGGCCCGGCACTGGGGTGCGGAAGTGTTCGTCACGGCGAGTCGCGGCAAGTGGGACACCCTGCGCGCCATGGGGTTTGACGAAAACCATATCGGCGACTCGCGTTCGCTGGAATTCGAGCAGAAGTTCTTGGCCGCCACGGACGGGGCCGGAGTGGACCTGGTGCTCAACTCGCTGGCCGGTGAGTTCACCGACGCGTCGTTGCGGTTACTGGTGTCCGGCGGGCGCTTCATCGAGATGGGCAAGACCGATCTGCGTGACCCGCAGGCGACCGCCGCGGCCCATCCCGGTGTGCAGTATCGGGCGTTCGACCTGATGGAGGCCGGGCCCCAGCACATTCAGGAGATGTTGGTCGAGCTGGTCGGGCTGTTCGAGGCCGGCGCCCTGCGCCGACTGCCGTTGCGGACCTGGGACGTGCGCCGCGCCGTCGAGGCGTACCGGTTCGTCAGCCAGGCCCGGCACATCGGCAAAGTGGTTCTGACGCTGCCGAACCGGCCCGGCGTCGGGCTGGCCGGCGGCACGGTGTTGATCACCGGCGGCACCGGGATGGTCGGTGGCCTGGTGGCCCGGCATGTGGTCAGCCGGCACGGTGTCCGCCACGTCGTCTTGGCCAGCCGCCGCGGCCAAACCGCCGACGGCGCCGACGAACTGGTGGCCGACCTGACCCGGGCGGGTGCCACGGTCCAGGTGGTGGCCTGCGACGTGGGCGACCGCGCGGCGGCGGCGGAGTTGTTGGCGGGGCTGCCCGAACAGCATCCGTTGAGCGCGGTGATTCACGCCGCCGGGGTGCTCGACGACGCGGTGATCGCCTCGCTGACGCCCGAGCGCCTCGACTCGGTGTTGCGGGCCAAAGCCGATGCCGCCTGGAACCTGCACGAGCTGACCCGGAATCTGAATCTCGCCGCATTCGTGGTCTTTTCATCGATGGCCGGCGTCGTCGGCGCACCCGGTCAGGGCAACTACGCGGCGGCCAACAGCTTCCTCGACGCGCTCGCCGTCCACCGGCGCGCGAGTGGACTTCCCGCACTGCCGGTCGCCTGGGGCCTCTGGGAACAGGACTCGGGCATGACGCAGCATCTGGGCGATCGCGACAAGGCCCGGATAAGCCGCGTCGGGCTGGCCCCGCTGTCCGGTGAGCAGGCGCTCGATCTCTTCGATACCGCCCTGCTGAGCGAGCAACCCGTCGTCGTGGCCACCCGTCTCGACCGGGATGCGCTCGCGCGCAACAGCGCGGCGCTGCCCCCGCTGTTGAGCGGCTTGGCCAACCGCCCCGCCCGGCGCGTGGTCGACCACGTCGAGATCGCGATGGCGTCGACCGGCTTGCGCGCGCGGCTGGCCGGCCTGAGCCCCGAGCAGCGGCACCGCGAACTGGTGGATCTGGTGTGCGGCAACGCCGCCACGGTGCTCGGTCACAGCAGCACGGACGTCGAGGCCGAACAGCCCTTCCAAGATCTCGGCTTCGATTCGCTCACCGCCGTCGAACTGCGCAACCGGCTGAAAAACGCCACCGGGCTTACCCTTTCGCCGACGCTGATCTTCGATTACCCGACCCCCGCCGCGCTGGCCGAGCATCTGGACGGCCAGCTCGCCGCGGGCCCGAGCGCCGAAAAGCCCGACCCGATGGCCCGTTTCAGCGACGTCGTCCGCGAACTCCAGGCGCTGATCGACCAGCCCGGCTTGGACCCCGACGACAAGAAGCGCATGACGGCCCGCATCGAGATGCTGCTGACCCTGAGCACCGCTCAATCCGATCCCGCCGCCCACGACGAGATTTTCGACGACGACATCAAGAACGCCACCGAGAGTGAGCTGTTCGCCATCCTCGACGAAGAATCCGGACCCTGACCGCGGCCGCACACGGGATCGTGTTGCACCACACTGATATGGAGGACGGCGTGCGCCCGGCAGACGTAGCGATCATCGGGATCGCCTGCAGGTTCCCGGGCGCCGCCAACCCTGCCGAATTCTGGCGCGTGCTTCGGGACGGAATAGAAGTCACTCGTGTCGCCGAGAGGAAGACCCGCCGAGAAGGGCTGCTGGACAACGTCGCCGAGTTCGACGCGGACTTCTTCAACGTCTCGCCGCGCGAGGCCGGCGCGATGGATCCCCGCCAGCGGCTGGCGCTGGAGCTTGCCTGGGAGCTTCTCGAGGACGCGTTCCTGGTGCCGGAAGGCCTGCGCGGAGAACAGGTCGCCGTCTACGTCGGCGCGATGAGCGACGACTACGCGGTGCTGACGCTCGACAGCGCGGAACACGTCGACCATCACTCCTTCGCCGGAGTCAGCCGGGCGATGATCGCGAACAGGATTTCCTACGCCTTGGGCCTCTACGGCCCGAGCATGACGATCGATGCCGGCCAGTCATCGTCGTTGGTGTCCGTCCACGCCGCGGCGGAAAGCCTGCGCTCGGGCGAATCGAGGCTGGCCATCGCGGGCGGTGTCCACCTCAACCTCGCGAGCGAGACATCCCTGCTGGAAAGGGAATTCGGAGCGCTGTCGGAATCGGGCCACACCTATGCCTTCGACGCCCGCGCCGACGGCTACGTGCGCAGCGAGGGCGGCGGGCTGGTGCTGCTGAAGCCGGTGCGCGCCGCCCTCGAGGACGGAGACCGCATCCGCGCGGTCATCCGCGGCAGCGCGGTCGGCAACGCCGGGCACACCGCCGCCGGGCAGACCGCGCCTTCGGTCGCGGGACAGGCCGACGTCATCCGCCGCGCCTTGGACTACGCCGGCCTCCAACCGGGCGAGTTGGAGTATGTCGAGGCGCACGGCACCGGCACGCCGGTCGGCGACCCGGTGGAGGCGAACGCGCTGGGGGAGGCGATCGGCAGGCTCCGACAGCGCCCGCTGACCGTGGGATCGGTGAAGACCAACATCGGCCACGCGGGCGGCGCCGCGGGCATCGCGGGTTTGCTCAAGGCCGTGCTATCGATCGAGAATGGCGCCATTCCCGCGAGCCTCAACTATGCCGCTCCGACAATCGATCTGGACGGACTCGGGCTGCGCGTCAGCACCGAACTGACCCCCTGGCCGGCGGGGGAGGGCCCGCGACGGGCGGGGGTCTCTTCGTTCGGCATGGGCGGCACCAACGCCCATGTGATCGTCGAGCAGGCGCCCGCGCGCCCGGAAACGCCCGCGACGGAACACGACAACGGGCCGACCGTGTGGGTGCTGTCCGGCCGCTCGCAGCGCGCGTTGGCCAATCAGGCCGCGCGGCTGCACGCGCGTGTGGCCGGCGACCCGGGGCCGGACGCGAACGACGTGGCGTGGTCGTTGGCGACGACGCGTTCGGTGTTCGAGCATCGCGCGGCGCTGGTGGGCACCGATCGCGGGATCCTGACCGAGGCGCTGGCCGGTTTGGCGCGCGGCGAGCCGCGTACCGACGCTGTCGTCGACCGGGCGCACGCGCCGGGCACGACGGTGTTCGTCTTCCCCGGGCAGGGCGCGCAGTCACTGGGGATGGGGGCCGAGCTGTACGGCCGGTTCCCGGTGTTCACGGAGGCTTTCGACGAGGCCGCCGCCGCGCTGGACGACCGCCTGCGCGGCGTGATGTGGGGGAGCGATCCAAACCTGTTGGATAACACCGAGTTTGCGCAGCAGGCGTTGTTCGCCGTCCAGGTGGGGCTGGCGGCGCTGCTGAGGCACTGGGGGGTGGTCCCCGACGTGGTGATGGGGCATTCGGTGGGCGAGATCACCGCCGCCCATGTCGCGGGCGTGTTGTCGCTGTCCGACGCGGCCAAGGTGGTCGCGGCGCGGGGCAGGTTAATGGCGGGGTTGCCTGCCGGCGGCGCGATGGTTGCGGTCGGCGCCGGCGAGGTTGAGGTGGCGCCGCTGCTCACCGATGGGGTGGCCATCGCGGCGATCAACGGCCCGGAAGCGGTGGTGATCTCCGGCGCGGAAGCCGCCGTCGGCGCCATCACCCAAACCCTGGCGGACCGGGGCAGGCGCTTTCATCGGTTGGCGGTCTCGCACGCGTTTCACTCGCCGCTGATGGAGCCCATGATCGAAACCTTCGAAGGCGCGCTGGCCGACATCGCGCCAGGCGAGCCTCGAATACCGTTGGTGTCCAATGTGTCTGGGCAGCTCGCGCAACCCGGCTACGGATCCGCGCGGTACTGGGCCGAGCACGTGCGCCGTCCGGTGCGCTTCGCCGACGGGGTGCGGGCCGCCGAGGCGTCCGGGGCCGGCGTGTTCGTCGAAGTCGGTCCCGGCGGCGGGCTCAGCGCCGCGGCGGAGCAATCCCTGGCGACCGAGCATCCCGTCGTGACGGTCACGCTGGCCAGGGATCGCCCGGAGGTGGAGTCGCTGCTCATGGCGGCCGCTCGGTTGTTCACCACCGGCGTGACGGTCGACTGGAGCGCAATCCTGCCGCCTGGCCGGCGGGTCGAGTTGCCGACGTATGGCTTTGTGCGCGAAAGGTTTTGGCTGGGCAGCGGTACAGATGCGTCGGCACCGGCCGCCCCGCACGAGACGGCCGAGCGCCTACGCCAACTGCCGCCCCGCGAGCGCCGCCGCCGCCTGATCGAGCTGGTGTGCGCCCACGCCGCAGCGGTGTTGGGACATCCGGACGGCCACGCCGTCGACCCGGGCCGCGCCTTCCAGGATCTCGGGTTCGACTCCCTGACGGGGGTGGAACTGCGCAACCGGCTCAAAGCCGATACCGGGCTGGCCCTGTCGCGCACGCTCATCTTCGACTATCCCAACCCCGCGGCGCTGGCCGATCATCTCGGCCAACAACTGCTGAGCGGCGAGTCGGAAGAGTCCGATGAGGAAAAGGTCTGGTCGGTGCTGAGAAAGATTCCGCTTCAGGAACTTCGAAGAACCGGATTGCTCGACAAGTTATTACTGTTGGCCGGCGACCCGGAAACATCGCTCGACGATTCAACGGTGACCGATGACGCCATCGACTCCTTAAGCCCTGACGCGCTAATTGCGCTTGCCCTTGACGCGGCAGAAGGTGAAGACGTTCAATAGTCAAACTGCCACTGGCGGAATTGATTACGCGCCGCGTGCTCGCCTTAATTTGACATACGTTGAATATCAACTGAATTGCGATGCGGCGCGAAAACTCTTAAACTTCCCACGTTACGGAGTGGTTCACAGCCTCGGGTGAAAGTCTTCGCTTTCCTCCGCCCATAACCAAAAAGGTGGGCGCATGAGCGTCATCGCAGGTGTGTTCGGTGCGCTGCCGCCGCATCGGTATAGCCAGGCCGAGATCACCGACCAATTCGTCGAGTTTCCCGGGCTGAAGGAACACGAGGAGATCGTGCGGCGCCTCCACGCCGCAGCGAGGGTCAACAGCCGCCACTTCGTCCTGCCGTTGGAGCGCTACCCCACGCTGACCGACTTCGGGGAGGCCAACGCGATCTTCATCGACGCCGCCGTCGACCTTGGCTGCGAGGCGCTGTTGGGCGCGCTCGACGAGGCCGGCCTGGAGCCGAAAGACATCGACATGATCGCGACCACCACGGTCACCGGGATCGCGGTGCCGTCGCTGGACGCCCGCATCGCCGGGCGGCTCGGCCTGCGTCCCGACGTGCGCCGGGTGCCGCTGTTCGGATTGGGTTGCGTGGCCGGCGCCGCGGGGGTGGCCCGGCTGAACGACTATCTGCGCGGTGCGCCCGACGGCGTCGCGGTCCTGGTTGCGGTCGAGCTGTGTTCGCTCACCTACCCGGCCGTCAAACCGACGGTGTCCGGGCTGGTGGGCAGCGCGCTGTTCGGTGACGGCGCGGCCGCGGTGGTGGCGGTCGGTGACCGTCGCGCCGACCAGGTTCGCGCGAGCGGGCCCGACATCCTCGATTCGCGCAGCCGCCTCTACCCTGACTCGCTGCAGATCATGGGCTGGAACGTCAGCTCCTCGGGGCTTCAACTCGTGCTGTCGCCGGACCTGACGACGTTGATCGATCGCTACCTGGCCGACGATGTCAACGGCTTCCTCGCCACCCACGGGCTCGGCAGGGACGACATCGGCGCATGGGTCAGCCACCCGGGCGGCCCCAAGGTGATCGACGCCATCTCCAGGGCACTGGAACTCGCCCCCGACGCGCTCGAACTGACGTGGCGCTCGCTCGGCGAAATCGCCAACCTCTCGTCGGCCTCGGTGCTGCACATCCTGCGCGACACCATCGCCAAGCCGCCGCCCAGCGGAAGCCCCGGGCTGATGCTCGCCATGGGTCCCGGCTTCTGCTCGGAGCTGGTGCTACTGCGTTGGCACTAGGCCGATGGTGGCGACCCGCTTCGCCCGGCTGCGCCGCGCTCGCGATCGCCACGACCAACCACCTCGACGGTCAGTCCCGGCTTGGGGGACAGCGCCGCGAGGTTATGGGCGCGGATGCGCTGCGGGGGCAGCCGTAGCGTGGTCCGGGCCACGAGGCGGGCGAGCATGACGGTCATCTCGGTGGTGGCCATGACCGCGCCGATGCACCGGTGCAGGCCCCCGCTGAACGGAATGAATTCGTGCGGAGCCGGCTTGCGGTAGCCCGGTGCGCCGGCATCCCAGCGCGACGGCCGGAATTCCGTTGGCTGCGGCCATAGCTCGGACAGGCGGTGGGTGACGTACGGGCTGAAGATCAGCAACCGGCCCGCCGGGATGCGATGCCCGTCGAACGTGAGGTCGCGCATCACCTTGCGCGCCGAGATGACCCCAGGCGGGTACAGCCGCAGCGTCTCATGCACGACGCCGTTGAGGTAGACCAGCGCGTCGAGGTCGGCGGCTGCGGGAGGCCGGTCGCCGAGCACCCGGCGCACCTCGTCAACGGCGGTGTCCCACGCGCCCGGCAGCGACAGCAGCGAGTAGATGGCCCAGGCCAACGCGCCGCTGGTCGTCTCGTAGCCGGCGGTGATCAACGAGATCACCGCATCCCGGATCTCGTCGTCGCTCAACGCGTAGCCCTCGTCGCCGCGCCCGTTGATCAGCATCGTCAGCATGTGGTCATCGGGCCTGGGATCCGCACGGGCGGCGGCGATCTGGGCGTCGACGAGGTCGTCGATGCGTTTCCGCGCCGCCTCCGCCCGCCGCCAGCCCGGCGCCCGGAACCGTCGCTGCAAAGCCACCGCCTGCGGAAGCATGTGCGTCAGGTCCAGCAGGGGCTGCAGTTGTTCGCCGAGGAAGTCGGAGTGCACGGCCATGCGCTGGCCGAACAGGCTTTCGGCGGTGCTGTGCCGCACCGCCGAGCGGCATTGGCGATAGATGTCCAGCCGCTGCCCGGGCCGCCATTCGTCGATGACGGCGTCGACGTTGGCGACCATGGTCTGCACGTAGTCCTGGATCTGCCGGTGCCGCAGACCGGGCGCGACGACGCTGCGCCGGCGCCGGTGGTCATCGCCGTCGCTGACGATCAACGCGGTGGGCCCGTCGACGATGGCGAGGTTCTCAAACGTCTCCCGCCAGCTGAACGCGTCGGCGTTGGCAAACACGAACTTGTTTGCCTCGGGACCAAGCAGGTAGGTGTAGCCGTGGCGACCGACGCCGGAACTGATCACCGGACCCCGCCACCGGTACAGCGCCAGCAACGCCTCGCCGGGCGGGTACCTTACCGGCCGATACGTCTCGCGCCTGACCGCAACCATGACCCGATTATTCGAGTAGCTCCGATAGCTCCAGCCAGCGGCTCTCCGTCGCGGCGACCTCGCCTTCCAGGCCGCGCAACTCGCCCGTCAGCCGCGCCAGGCCGACGTGATCGGACTGGTCGTGCTCGGCGAGCTCGTGATGCTTGGCCGCGATCCGCTCGGCGAGGCGCGCGAGCTGACGGTCCGCCGCGGCCAGCTCCTTCTCGGCGGTGCGGCGCTCCGCGCCCGACATCCCCGAAACAGAAGCCGGCGCAGCCGAGGTCGACGCCGCAGCCGGCCGGCGCGCCGAAAGCCGCAGATACTCGTCGATGCCGCCGGGCAGATGCCGCAGCCGGCCGTCGAGGATCGCGTACTGCTGATCGGTGACCCGCTCGAGCAGGTACCGGTCGTGCGACACGACGATCAGGGTGCCCGGCCAGGAGTCGAGCAGATCCTCGACCGCGGTGAGCATGTCGGTGTCGACGTCGTTGGTGGGCTCGTCGAGCAGCAACACGTTCGGTTCACTCAGCAGCGTCAGCATCAGCTGCAGCCGCCGTCGCTGGCCGCCGGAGAGGTCGCCGACCCGCGCGGACAGCTGCCCCCGGCCGAAGCCGAGCCGCTCCAGCAGCTGGGCCGGGGTGACCTCCCTGCCCTCCACCTCGTAGCCGCCGCGCAGCCCGCCCAGCACGTCGGCGATCCGGTCGCCGGCCAGCGCGTCCAGCTCCTCGCCCCGCTGATCCAGCACCGCGAGCCGCACGGTCTTGCCGCGCTTGACGCGCCCGCTGTCCGGCGACACCGTGCCGGCGATCAATCCCAGCAGCGTCGACTTCCCGGCGCCGTTGGCCCCGACGATGCCGGTGCGTTCGCCGGGCGCGATGCGCCATTCGACGTCACGCAGCACCGGCCGGCCGTCATAAGAGACCGACACGTCGAGCAGGTCGACGACGACCTTGCCCAGCCGCGCGGTCGCCAGCTTGGCCAGCTCGACGGTGTTGCGCAGCGGCGGCACGTCGGCGATCAGCTGGTTGGCGGCCTCGATCCGGAACTTGGGCTTGCTCGTCCGCGCCGGCGGGCCCCGCCGCAGCCACGCCAGCTCCTTGCGCATCAGGTTCTGCCGCTTGGCCTCGGCGGCCGCGGCCAGCCGGTCGCGTTCGACGCGCTGCAGCACGTAGGCGGCGTAGCCGCCCTCGAACGGCTCGACGATCCCGTCGTGCACCTCCCACGTCGCGGTGGCGACTTCGTCGAGGAACCAGCGGTCGTGGGTCACCACCAGCAGCCCGCCGGTGTTGCGCGCCCAGCGCTCTTGCAGATGGGCGGCCAGCCAGGTGATGCCCTCGATGTCCAGGTGGTTGGTGGGCTCGTCGAGGGTGATCACGTCCCACTCGCCGATCAGCAGCCGTGCCAGCTGCACCCGCCGTCGTTGCCCGCCGCTGAGCGTGGAAATCGTTGCGTCCCAGGCGATATCGGACACCAGCCCGCCGACCACGTCGCGCACCCGGGCGTCGCCGGCCCACTGATGCTCCGGTTGCTCGCCGACCAACGTCCAGCCCACCGTGCGGTCCGCGTCCAGGGTGTCGGCCTGGCTCAGCTCGCCGACCCGCAGCCCGCTGCGGCGGGTGACCCGCCCGGCGTCGGGCCGCAGCCGGCCGGTCAGCAGGCCCAGCAGGCTGGACTTGCCGTCGCCGTTTCGCCCGACGATGCCGATGCGCGCGCCGTCGTTGACCCCCAGCGTCACCGACTCGAACACGACCTGAGTCGGATATTCCAGGCGTACGGCCTCGGCTCCCAGTAGGTGCGCCACCGGGCAATTATTCGAGGGTCAGCAGCGCGTGGTCGATGTGGGTCCGGGTGTCGGGTGACGCCTTGCCGGCGACGGCCTCCAGGAAGCGGGCGGCGAGGTCGCGGACCTTGAGGTTGGTTTCTTGGGATCGCCAGGCCAGGATGTCGAAGGCCCGATCCGCGGAGATGCCGTAGGCGCTCATCAGCACGCCCTTGGCCTGCTCGATCCGGGCGCGCGCATCGGCCACCGCCTCCAGGACGTTGGTGATGTCGGAGTGCAACGAATCGGTGACGTCGACGTAGAACCCGGACGTGCCGATCAGCGCGCCGGTGTCGCCGAGCATCCGATCGCCCGCCACGACGACGCAGCGGGTGTGCCCGGCGGTGTCGATGATGCGGTGCCTGCTGCTGAACGGTTTGCCGTTGACCACGCGGTCCAGCACGGCGGCGACGCGCTCGCGGTCCTCGGGGTGCTTGTGCTGCAGCAACAGCTCGGTGGTGGGCTCGACCTGGCCCGGCTCGTAGCCGTGCATGCGCGCAACGGTGTCCGACCATTCCCAACGCTGGCCGTCCAGGAAGAACCGGAACCTGCCCACCCGCTGCGGCTCGCCCAGGCCCAGCACCAGGTCGAGCGCGCCCAGCTCGCGCTCCTGCACGACGTCGGACATCACCGCCTCCGGCGGCGAGCCGCCGGCCCGCCCATTGCGACGTTGACCGGTGTCATCCTCGTTCACAGTCATCGCCCGTCTCTCCCGGAATGCTTGCCGTTTTTGCCTTATCAATGCCCGCTTTCGGGCACGTTCAAGCACGCCGGGGCCGCGCGATCCGTCGATCAGCTCACCCGGTACTGCTCGGCGTCGGCGTGCTTGAATTCCAGCCCGAGCCCGGGCCGGTGCTGATCGGGCCGCAAGGACCCGCCGTCGGGCGGCAGGGCGCCGTCGAACAACATGTGCTCGATGCGGTGGTGGTCGTGGAAGTACTCCAGGTGCCGCAGGTTGGGAATCGCGGCGGCGACGTGGGCGTGCAGGTTGGGTGCGCAGTGTCCCGACACGTCGACGTGGTAGGCGGCGGCGACGGCCGCGGCACGCTGGAAGTCGGTGATGCCCCCGCAGCGGGTGACGTCGATTTGCAGGCAGTCGACCGCGTCGGCCGCCAGCATCCGGCGGAAGTACGTGAGGTCGTAGCCGTATTCGCCGGCGGTGACGTCCGGCGTCACCTGGTCGCGCACCTCCCGAAGCCCGGCGAGGTCGTCGGAGGAGACGGGTTCCTCGAACCAGGTGACATCGTGCTCGGCCATGGCGTGGGCGACCCGGATCGCCTGCTTGCGCCGGTAGCCGCCATTGGCGTCCACATACAGTTCGACGTCGGGCCCGATCACCTTGCGCGCGAACGCGATTCGGTCCAGGTCGCGGCGCTCGTCGGCACCCGACGACTCGCCGATCTTGATCTTCACGCGGGGTATCTTCCAATCGTCGACCCAGCGCTCGAGCTGGGCGCGGGCCGCGGTGTCGTCGTAGGTGGTGAAGCCGCCGCTACCGTAGATCGGCACCTCGGGATGCGCCACGCCGAGCAGCCGGCACACCGGGATGTCGAGCAGCTTGCCCTTGAGGTCCCACAGCGCGGTGTCGACCGCCGAGATCGCGCAGGACGCCAGGCCCGGGCGCCCGCTGTTGCGGACCGCTTTGACCATCGACTCCCAGGCGCCGGGGATGTCGAGGGCGCTGTGTCCCTTGACCGCGCCGGCGAGCGGACCGGTGATCAGCTCGCGGCAGGCGCCGGCGGCGTAGGTGTAGCCCAGCCCGCGGCGGCCGCCCGCGACCACCTCGGCCAGGATGAGCGTCGTCGACGACCATGCGAACGTGCCGTCGGCTTCCGGCGCGTCGGTGGGGATTTCGTACGCCTGCGCGGTGACCTCGTCGATGCAACCATCCAGCATGCGGTCCTCCTAAGTCTTCAGGGCGGCGCGAACGTCGCCCGGCAGGGTGTATCGGGCGACGGCTTCGGCGATCCGGTGGCGCAGCCGGACGAGCGTGGCCAGCACGTCGCCGGTCGGCGCGTCCGCCGCCGCCGGCGTCCGCCGCGCCTGGGCGGCGCCGGCGACGGCGAACAGGCCGGCGGTCGCGGCGCTCAGCAGCGTGAGCCGCCGGGCGCCGCGGTCCACGGCCGCCCAGCCGAGCATGGTGATCGCGTGCACGAGGTCGACCTCGGCACCCAGCGCCACGCTCACCGCGTCGGGCCTGATGTCGGTCACCGCCGCCTGCGTCAGCAGCCGCGCCCCCAGGATGCGGGTCACCGCGCGCTCCCGACTGGTCGCCGGCTTGCCGGACGCCAGCCGCAGCAGCGAACTCGGCGCGGCGAGGAGCACCAAGCCGTAAACGATTCGCGCCCAGGCCGTCATCGCGCCCGCCGCAGCGCCAGCAGCGCACCCAGCCCTAGCCCCAGCGCACCGGTGCTGCCGACGAGCGGATGTTGGGACAACCACACCTGCGGGCTGTGAGCGTGAGCCTTGTCGTCGAACCCGCCGTGGGCGCCGTGGTCGCTCCCGGACTCGCCATCGACGGGCTCCCACAGGTTGTGCGGCCGTCCTCCGCTCACGCGTTCGTCGGTCTGCTGCGAGTCGTATCCGGTGCGACCAAGGTAGCGATCCAGCAGCGGCGCGACGAACTTCTGGGCCAGCAGGGTGACCGCGGTGCTGTCGCCGACCCAATACTGTTTGCGCCCTGGATGATCCGCGGCGTAGGCGACGCCGCGCGCGGCGACCTCCGGTTGGTAGATCGGCGGCACCGGTTGCGGATGCCGTGGCAGGCGGGACAGCACCCAGGAGAACTGCGGGGTGTTGACCGCGGGCATCTGCACGACGGTGATCCGTACGTTCGAGCCCTCGTGCAGCAGCTCGCAGCGCACCGATTCGGTGAAGCCGTTGGTGGCGTGCTTGGCGCCGCAGTAGGCCGACTGCAGGGGGATGGACCGCTCGCTCAGCGCCGAGCCGACCTGCACGATGGTGCCGCGATCGCGCGGCCGCATCTTCGCCAGCGCCGCCATGGTGCCGTGCACATAGCCGAGGTAGGTCACCTCGGTCACACGTTTGAACTCCTCGGGCGTGATCTCGTGGAAAGGCGCGAACACGGACGTGAACGCGACGTTGATCCAGGTGTCGATGGGGCCGAACGTCAATTCGACCTCGTCGGCGGCGGCCGCGACGGCCGAATAGTCGGCCACATCCGTCGGGATTGCCAGCGCCTTGCCGCCGCCCGCCTCGACGTCGCGCGCCGCGCCCTCCAAACCGGCGGCGCCGCGCGCGAGCAGGGCGACGTTGGCGCCGCGGCGCCCGAACAGCTGCGCGGTGGCGCGGCCGATGCCGGCGCTGGCGCCGGTGATCACTACCGTTTTTGAAGTCGGTGTCATCTCCCGAATCTCCTCTCGTTCAGTCCTGGTGCACGGTCTCCTCGGCGAGGGTGGCCGTGCACTCCAGCAGCAAGGCGTGCGCGAACGCTTGCGGCAGGTTGCCGCGCAGCTGGCGCTGCCTGACGTCGTATTCCTCGCACAGCAGCCCCGGCGGGCCGCAGGCGGCGCGGTTGCGTTCGAACCAGCGCATCGCGCAATCCGCATGGCCCAGTTGGTCTTCGGCCAGGGCCATCATGAATCCGCATAGCAGGAACGCGCCCTCGGCGTCGCCGAGGTCACGTTCGTCGTGCCGAAATCGGTAGACGTAGCCGTCGCGCGCGAGTTCCCGGCGAACGGCGTCCAGCGTGGCCCGTGTGCGGGGGTCGTCGGCGGGCACGGCGCCGCGCACCGGCGGCAGCAACAGCGACGCGTCGACCCCGGTGAGCCGCGGGCTGCGCTGCCAGTAGCCGTGCGGGTGCACGCTGGACGACGCGGTGTCGGCCAGGATCGCGTCGGCCAGCGATGCGGAGGCGGCGAGCTCGGGACCCGCGCCGGCCACCTTCGCGATGGCGCGCAACCCGGCCACGCAGGCCAGGCGGGACTGCGTCCACAGCTCGTCGTCGATCTCCCAGACACCGGCATCCGGTTCGCGCCAACGCTTTTCGATCGCGCCGATGGCGGCCTGCGCGGCGCGCCACCCCTCGGCGTCGAGCCGGTCGGCCCCGGCGGCCATGGCCAACAGCTGCAGCGCCTCGCCGAAGACGTCGAGCTGGAATTGTTGGTTGACCCGGTTGCCGACCTTGTCCGTGCCGCCCGGGTAGCCCGGCAGGTCGAGAGCCTCTTCGCTCGGCACCGAACCACCCGTGACGGTATAGGCGGGTTTGAGGTGCTGGCCGTCCTGCAGCAGCCGGGCGCCGACGAACTCGACCGCCTGGTCGAGCAGCTCGGGCGCGCCGACGGCGCCCGCGGCCAGGCCGGCGTATACCTGGTCGCGGATCCAGGCGTAGCGGTAGTCGTAGTTCTGGTTGGTGTGCGCGCGTTCCGGCAGGCTCATGGTGGCGGCAGCGACCATGCCGCCGCCGCTGCTGGTCAGCCCGCGCAGCACCGCATAGGAGTGACGCGCGTCGCGGGGCGCGATGGTGCCGTTCAGCTCGGGCACGCTGCGGCTCCAGGCGGCCGTGGTTGCGTCCCAGGCGATGTCGGGGTCGGGTGGCCGGTCGGGCAGCGCGCGTTCGGACAGCTCCAGCACCAGGTCGTGGTGGCGGCCCTCGTCAAGGGTGATCTCACACATCAACGGATCGCCGCGGCCGTGGGTGGTTTTGACGGGGTGCGCGTCCCGCCCGCCCGACCACCGCCACCGCAACCGCCCGGACCGGCCGCTCCAGATTCCCTCGTCGAGGCTGCCCTGACCGGGTCCGTGACGGCCGAACGCGGCGCTGGGCGCCAGCAGCACCCGCAGCTGCGCCTTCCCGCGGCAGCCCGTCAGCCGCCGCAGCAGCACCACCTGCTCGGGGTCGCCGGGGAAGGCCAGCGCCTCGCGGCACTCGACGATCCCGTCGCGGGTGGTCCACCGGCTGCGCCAGATCAGGGTGCCCGGCTCGTAGTAGCCGCCCCACACGTTCCGCACGTCCGTCGGGGTTACCGCGTAAACCCCGTCACCACCGATCAGGTTGGAGAACACGGCCTCGGAATCCCATCGCGGCGCGCACATCCACGCCACGTCGCCCTGCGGGCCGATCAGCGCGCCGCGCTCGCCGTCGGCGAGCAGCGCATACTCGCGCAGCACCCGCGGCGCGTAGGCCGCGTCGACGTCGATCGTCTGCTCAGCCACGTGCCGCCACCTTCGACCGCCCACCGACCGCGCCGGCCGCGCCGGTGGGAATCTTGCCCGCCGCCATCCGCTCGGCCAGTCGGGAGGCCAACGCCATGATGGTCAGCGCCGGGTTCGCCGAGCCCTGCGTCGGGCAGACCGAACCGTCGGCGAGGAACAGGTTCGGCACGCCCCACACGCGGTGATCGGAGTCGACGACCGAATTCTCCGGGCTGGTCCCCATGCGGGCGCCGCCGATCAGGTGGGCGAACCGTTCGATGGTGAGCTTGTCCTGGGCGCCGGCAGCATCGAGGATGTCACCGATCACCTTGGTGGAGTAGGCGATGTTGGCCTTGTCGTTGTCGCACAGGCTGTAGTCGAACCGGGCCACCGGGATGCCGTAGGGGTCGGTCTCGTCCGCGAGGGTGACCCGGTTGTCCGGCCGCGGCAGCAGTTCGTTGAGCACCCCGATGGTGGCCCAGTGGTTGTAGTCGCGCATGTACTCGCGCAGCGCGCGGCCCCAATGTCCTTCGGCCATCACGTGTTCGGCCCAGCCGATGGGCATGGGCGACACGGTCTGGATGGAAAAGCCACGGGCGAAGCCGCGATCGGGGTCGGTCTCGTAGAACTGTTCGGACGACACCTCCGGGGGAGGTGCCTTGTACATCCGGACCTCCTCGGACCACCGGCCCGCGGACTGCGTGGCGCCCTGCACCATCACGTACCGCCCGACCTGATCGTCGTTGTTGCCCAACCCGTTCGGGAAGCGGTCGCTGACCGAGTTCAGCAGCAGGCGCGGGGTCTCGATCGAGTATCCCGCCACGGCAACGGCTTTGGCGCGCTGCAGGCGCTCGGTGCCGCCCACCTCGTCGTAGTACACCACCCCGCGCGCGGCGCCGTTCTCGTCGAGTTCGACGCGGGCGGCCATGCAGTTGGCACGGATCTCCACGGCGTGGGCCAACGCGTCCGGCAGGTGCGTGACGTACGGGCTGGCCTTGGCGTTGACCTTGCAGCCCTGCAGGCAATAGCCGCGGTAGATGCAGTGCGGGCGATTGCCGAAGGTACCGTTGACGATGCCGACGGGCCCGACGCGCATCTCGATGCCGAGCTTCAGCGCGCCCTCCCACAGCTTGGCGGCCGCCCCCGAAATAGGATGTGGGGCAAAGGAATAGCGATGGGGATAGCCCCAGGGCCAGTCCTGACCGGCCACCGGCAACTCGAGCTCAACGCGCTCGTAGTGTGGGCGGATGTCCTCGTAGCCGATGGGCCAGTCCGCCCCGACCCCGTCGAGGGTGCGGGTGGCGAAGTCGCTGGGGTGGAAGCGCGGACAGTAGCCGGCGTAGTGGACCATCGAGCCGCCCACCCCGCGCCCGGAGTTGTTCTTGCCCAGCTCGATAGGGTCGGCGCCGCCGATGATGCGCTTCTGGGTCCAGTACAGGTCGTGCGAGCCGGCCTCGTCGGAGACCCAGTCCTCGTCGGGATGCCAGAACGGTCCGGCCTCGAGGACCACCACCCGCCACCCCGCACGGGCCAGGCGCTGCGCGAGCACCGAGCCGCCCGCGCCGGCCCCGACCACCACCAGGTCGACCTCGTCGTCGTCGCGGTAGCGGCACATGGTCTTCTCGCCGGGCAGGTCGCGGGAATGGACGTCGAGCAGGAAACGCGAATCGTTGTCCTTGGGACCGACCGCCCCCTTGAACAGGCCTCGCCAGAAGTCACCCATCACAGCTCGCCGCTTTGCACGATCCGCACGGGGTCCTCGTCGGTGGCGCCACGGGTCTCGAAGGGCTCGCGCGCCGCGGCCGGGCCGGTGGCACCGCCGAGACGCATGAACCCGCGCGGGTAGGCGGGCCCGCCGAAGCCGATCTCGTTCCAGGCCCAAGGATGGGAGTAGAAGCCCGACAACGTCATTCGCATGCACACCGACCAGGCGCGCTTGACGTTCAGGCGCTCCCAGGCCCCGCCCTCGAGCTCGCCCTGAGAGAACTGCTCGATGATCGCTTCGCGGGCGGCGGGCTCGGCTTCGGCGAACGCCGTGCCGTAGCGGCGGGCGGCCGTCTCGTCGAGCGCGCGCAGCACCAGTCGCCAGGTGTCGCGGTCGTCGGGCATGTCGGCGTACTGGTAGCCGTCGAGGCGTCCGTCGGCGAGCTTGGCGTCGACCGACTCGGCCACCGGCACCCGCGGCTCGCCGTCCTGCGCCAGCACGGTGTCACAAAACGCGCGCAGGCAGGGTTCCTGCTCGGCGGTGAAAAACCGCAGGGGACCGGGCGGTTCCAGCCGGGCCAGGACCACCTTGCGGGTGGCGTCGTCCCACGTGTCGGCGGTCTGAAGAACGTCGAAATCGGGGTAGCGCCCGATCATTTGGGGCGTGGTGCCGCGGCGTTGCTTGGGAAGCCACGACGGGTGGGGCGGCTGGCGGTCGGGGCGCAGGTTGGGCAGGTGGTCGGGGAGAGAGGTGTCGGCCATTGTGAAAATCTCTCGTAATCCGTCGTTATCGCCGGAACCGTTCGCGGCGCAGGATCGAGGCCAGCAGGCCCATCCCGCCGACCATGCACATCAACCCGGGCGCAGCGATGGGCGGGCCCATCGGCACGTTGTAGGACGCGTTCTTCCACCCGCCCGGTTTGCGGGCGACGCCGCGGGCGTGCAGGTATTCACCCATCAGCCCGTTGGCCGTGTAGACGCCCGCGGTGATCGGCAGCCAGATTTTTGCCCAGCGGCGCGAGAACACCCCGCCGATTCCGGCGACGACCACCGGCGGGGTGACGACGATCGGGCTCCACATCCATTTGTTTCCGAAGCTGGCCTTGTAGTGCTCGAAATAGATTTCCGCGGTGGTGACGAGGGCCGCGATTGCCGTCAGCCCCGACAGGGAGCGTTCGAAGCGACCGTGCGCGACGTCGTACAACGCGCGCTCGGCCACCTGCCCTGCACCGCCGCCCCGGCGCCGTCCGGCGTTGTCCAGCAACATCATTTGAGTTCCTCTTCCTGGGGTCGGCCGGGCCTCAGCGGCCCGGATTGAACGCGTTGTGAGCTGTCTGGTGGCGAACGCGGGTGCAGCGTCCTGAACCGGTGAATCGTGTCGACGTTCCGCGCCAAGGGGGGCTCGTGGTGGAAGCCCGCCGTCTGCCCATCGGGGCACCTCACTCCCGCAGGAAACACGCTCGGACGGCCACCCCTACGACACCGCTCGGGGGATCGAGTCGAAGTGGCTGCCCACAGGACCGGTTAAGCGCCCAGCTGCGTGTTTCAACCGAGGTGGTCGTGACGGCATGCAGGCATGCGTCGCAAACCCTTGCGCTCGGGTTAAGTACCCGGATTCGCGCGCGCTAACCATTGAATTCCGCGCCAGGCCACTGGTGGCGCCAAGCCATGGGGGGCAACGCAAGTCATCCTTCGCCGATTCGTCGGCGCGGACCGGTTTCAGCCGCGACAACCGGGCAATCCTGCGCTCGAGAAAGGACCGGATCATGGTCAATGCACACAACGGACTTCAGGCCGAATCTGGTCCCGGGGCGTGGGGCGCCGAGGACGCGTTGCGCGCAGGCCGGCGGGCCGAGCAGGCGCGGCGGCTGGCCAGGGCGGCGCAGCGATCCGCGGCGAGCAGCCTGGACATTTCCGCGGACAGTCACGAGCGAACCGCGAACGCGTATGACGAGGCGGCCTGGCGCGACGATCGCCGCGCCGATGAGTGGCGGGGACACGCGATTCGGCACCGCGAGTACGCGGCGGAGGATCGCCGGATGGCGCAGCGACTGCGGCGCATGGCCGACAGCGACCCGTGGGGATTCGGCGCCGGTGACGAGGGGTGGAGCCGCCGAAGAATTTACGGGCTCGACTAATTCGATACCCGCATCGAGCCGGGCTGGGGCCGCCCGCGGGCAAACAGCCTGACCAGAACCGCCGGGCCGCCGGTGTGCCATGATGGCGGAGCTGTCAAGAGTCAGGGAGCAGCGGTGGATCTCAATTTTTCGATGGTCACGCGTCCGGTCGAACGGCTGGTCGCCACGGCACAGAACGGGTTAGAGGTCTTGCGGCTGGGGGGCTTGGAAACCGGCACGGTGCCGTCGCCATCCCAGATCGTCGAGAGCGTCCCGATGTACAAGCTGCGCCGGTATTTCCCTCCGGACAGCCGGCCCGGGCAGCCGCCGGTGGGCCCGCCCGTCCTGATGGTCCACCCGATGATGATGTCGGCGGACATGTGGGATGTCACGAGGGACGACGGCGCGGTGGGAATCCTGCACGCCGGGGGGCTGGATCCCTGGGTCATCGACTTCGGTTCGCCGGACAAGGTCGAGGGCGGCATGCGCCGCAATCTGGCCGACCACATCGTCGCGCTCAGCCAGGCCGTCGACACCGTCAAGGACGTCACGGGCAGCGATGTGCATCTGGTGGGCTATTCGCAGGGCGGGATGTGGTGCTATCAGGCCGCGGCGTACCGGCGTTCGAAGAACATCGCCAGCATCGTCGCGTTCGGGTCGCCGGTTGACACGCTGGCGGCCCTGCCCATGGGCATCCCGGCAAACTTCGCCGCGCCGGCCGCGAACTTCATGGCCGACCACGTCTTCAGCCGGATGGCCATCCCAAGTTGGATGGCGCGGGCCGGTTTTCAGATGATGGACCCGCTCAAGACGGCCAAGGCCCGGGTGGACTTCGTGCGCCAGCTGCACGACCGCGAGGCGCTGCTGCCGCGTGAACAACAGCGCCGGTTCCTCGAGCGCGAAGGCTGGATCGCGTGGTCGGGCCCGGCGATCTCCGAGCTGCTCAAGCAGTTCATCGCGCACAACCGCATGATGACCGGTGGCTTCGCGATCAACGGCCAGATGGTCACGCTCACCGACATCACCTGCCCGGTGCTGGCCTTCGTTGGCGAGGTCGACGACATCGGGCAGCCGGCCTCGGTGCGCGGCATCCGGCGGGCGGCGCCGAACGCCGAGGTATACGAACGACTAATCCGCACAGGGCATTTCGGTCTTGTGGTCGGATCCCGGGCGGCGCGCGAGAGCTGGCCCACCGTCGCCGAATGGGTGCGCTGGCTGTCGACGGGCGGGGACAAGCCGAGCGGCATCGACCTGATGGCCGATCAGCCGATCGAGCACACCGACAGCGGTGTCGCGATGAGTTCGAGGATCACGCACGGCATCGGTGAGGTCTCCGAGGCGGCGATCGGGGCGGTGCGCGGAGCGGCCAACACCGTCGTCGCGGCGAACAAGTCGATGCGCACCCTGGCCGTCGAGACCATCCGCACGCTGCCCCGGCTGGTGCGGCTCGGGCAGATCAACGACCACACCCGGATCTCGCTGGGCCGCATAATCGAGGAGCAGGCGCGCAACGCCCCGCAGGGCGAGTTCCTGTTGTTCGACGGGCGCGTGCACACCTACGAGGCCGTCAACCGGCGCGTCAACAACGTCGTCCGCGGCCTGATCGAGGTGGGCGTGCGCCAGGGCGACCGGGTCGGCGTGCTGATGGAGACCCGCCCCAGCGCCCTGGTTGCCATCGCCGCGCTGTCGCGGCTGGGCGCCGTCGCCGTGGTGATGCGGCCCGACGCCGACCTGGCAGCGTCGGTGCGGCTCGGGGGAGTCAGCGAGATCCTCACCGACCCGACCAACCTCGACGCGGCGCGCGACCTGCCGGGTCAGATCCTGGTGCTCGGTGGCGGCGAATCGCGCGATCTGCACCTGCCGCATGACAGCGACGTCATCGACATGGAACAGATCGACCCGGACGCGGTCGCGCTGCCGGCCTGGTACCGGCCCAACCCGGGATTGGCGCGCGACCTGGCGTTCATCGCGTTCACCGCCGCCGGCGGCGAGCTGGTGGCAAAGCAGATCACCAACTACCGCTGGGCGCTGTCGGCGTTCGGGACCGCGTCGACGGCCGCCCTGGACCGCCGCGACACCGTGTACTGCCTCACGCCGCTGCACCACGAGTCGGCCCTGCTGGTCAGCCTGGGCGGCGCGGTGGTCGGCGGCACCCGCATCGCGCTGTCGCGCGGTCTGGACCCGAAGCGGTTTGTCCAGGAGATCCGCCAGTACGGCGTGACGGTGGTGTCCTACACCTGGGCGATGCTGCGCGAAGTCGTCGACGATCCCGCGTTCGTGCTGCACGGCAACCATCCGGTGCGCCTGTTCATCGGCTCGGGCATGCCGACCGGTTTGTGGCAGCGGGTGCTCGACGCGTTCACGCCCGCCAATGTCGTCGAATTCTTCGCGACCACCGACGGACAGGCGGTGCTGGCCAACGTGTCCGGCGCCAAGATCGGCAGCAAGGGCCGCCCGCTGCCCGGCGTTGGGCGCGTCGAGCTCGCGGCCTACGACGCTCAGCACGACCTGATCCTGGAGGACGACCGCGGCTTCGTGCAGCGCGCCGAGCCCCTGCAGGTGGGGGTGCTGCTCGCCCAGTCCCGCGGGCCGATCGATCCCAGCGCGTCGGTCAAGCGGGGGGTGTTCGCCCCGGCCGACACCTGGATCTCCACCGAGTACCTGTTCTACCGCGACGGGGACGGCGACTACTGGCTGGCGGGACGGCGCGGCTCGGTCGTGCACACCGCGCGCGGGTTGGTGTTCGCCGAACCGGTCACCGACGCGCTGAGCTGCATCAACGGCGTCGACCTCGCGGTGACCTACAACGTCCCGGTCGGCGACCGCCAGTTGGCGGTCGCGGCGGTAACGCTGCTGCCCGGGGCCGCCATCACCGCCGCGGACCTGACCGAGGCCGTGGGCGACCTGCCCATCGGGGTGGGCCCGGACATCGTGCAGGTGTGCCCGGAGCTGACGCTCAGCGCCACCTACCGTCCGACCGTCAGCGCGCTGCGCGCGGCCGGGATCCCGAAGGCGGGGCGCCAGGCGTGGTACTTCGACGCGACCAGCGAGCAGTTCCGCAAGCTGACTCCGGCCGCGCGGTCCGAGCTGAGCGGTGCGCAGTGACGCTCGACGATGCCCTGCTCAGCATCCTGGTGTGTCCGGCCGACCGGGGCCCGTTGGTGCTCATCGGGGATGAGTTGCTCTACAACCCTCGGCTGCGCCGCGCCTACCGCATCGAGGACGGCATCCCGGTGCTGCTGATCGACGAGGCGCGCGACGTCGACGACGACGAGCACGAACGGCTCATGGCACGAGCCCGTCCGGCAGATCCCCGGTGAGGTAGCGCTGCAGGTTCGGCGCGATGGCCTGCGCGATCTGCTCGGCGGGCAGCGACGCGAACGGCTCGAATTCCAGGATGTAGCGCGCCATCACGACGCCGACCAGTTGCGAGGCGACGAACTGGATGCGGATGTGACCGGTGCCCGGCGGATTGTCGACGCGGGGACCCATTTCGACCGCGATCACGTCTTCTATGAACGAACGAAACAGGTTGGTCTGCGAGCCGGCGAGGATCGACCGCAGCGCGGCGACGAATGCCGTACCGATCTCGGAGTCCCACAGCGGCAACAACATTGACGGCAAGGTGTGGCCGAGCTCCTCGACGGGCACCTCGCGCAATGCGCCGATGACCTCCATCGGGTCGATCGGGATGTGCACGGCGGTGGCGAACAGCTTTTCCTTGGTGCCGAAGTAGTGATGCACCAACGCCGAATCGACACCGGCCGCGGCGGCCACCGCGCGAATCGACGTGTTACGGATGCCGTTGCGGGCAAACAGCTCTCGGGCACTGGTCAGGATTCGCTCTCGGGTGTCCGAGCTGCCCGCCGGTCGCCCCGGCCGCCGGCGCCCGGTGTTGGTGACCGCCACGCTAGTGCCCTCCGTGGCGACCCGCTCCGCCCGGCTCCGCCGCGCTTGCGATCGCCACTAGGGCGTCCGCCGGCGCAGCGTCGCCGCGGCCAGGCACAGCGCCGCAAGCGCGAACCCCATCACGACGACGATGTCGCGCACCGCGACGTAGGTGAGTTCGCTGTGCGTGCCCACCTGCTGCAGGGCCTCCAGCGCGTAGCTCGCCGGCAGCACGTTGCTGATCCACTGCAGCCAGTGCGCCATCAATGCCCGAGGCACGATGATGCCGGCCAGGAGCAACTGGGGGACCATCACCAGCGGGATGAATTGCACGGCCTGAAACTCGGTGCGCGCGAAGGCGCTACACAGCAGGCCCAGCCCGACGCCCAGCACGGCGTTGACGATGGCGATCACGAACACCCATACCGGGCTGCCCGCGGTGTCGAAGCCCAGCAGCCAGAACGACACGATGCAGGCCAGGATCGCTTGCGCCGCAGCGGCAATCGAGAATGCGGTGCCGTAGGCGATGAGCAGGTCCAGCCGGCGCAGCGGCGTGGTCAGGATGCGCTCCAGCGTCCCGGAGGCCCGTTCGCGCTGCATGGTGATCGACGTGATGATGAACATCACGAAGAGCGGGAACAGGCCCAGCAGGATCAGGCAGGCGTTGTTGAACGGCGTCGGCGTGCCCGGGCGGTGCGGGGCGTTCTCGAACATGAAGTACATCAGCGTGATCACCAGGATCGGCACCAGCAGGATCAGGGCGACGCTGCGGTGGTCGGCGGCGAGCTGACGCAGGATGCGCGTCGTGGTGGCCGCGTACGCCTTGAGCCCTAACCGGCCTGGAGCTTCGTGCTGCGCTTGATGATGGACAGAAACGCGTCCTCCAGTGACGGACATCCGGTGTCCTCTCGTAGTCGGGTCGGGGTGGTGTGGGCGACGAGGTGGCCCTCGCGCATCAGCAACAGGTCGCCGCAGTGGTCGGCCTCGTCCATCACGTGGCTGGAGACCAGCAGGGTGGTGCCGCCGCGGGCGAGCTCGGCGAACTGCTCCCACAGGTCGACCCGCAGCACGGGGTCCAGGCCCACGGTCGGCTCGTCGAGCACGAGCAGCTCGGGCCGGCAGACCAGCGCGCAGGCCAGAGACGCTCTGGTGCGCTGACCTCCGGACAGGTTGCCGCAGAAGGCGGTTCGATGGTCGGTCAACCCGACCCGCTCGATGGCCGCGTCGGCGGCCTGGTTGTCGAAGCCGTACAGGGAGGCGAAGTAGCGGACGTTGTCCACGATCCGCAGGTCGTTGTAGATCGTCGGGTCCTGCGGCATGTATCCGACGCGGCGGCGCAGCGCCGGGCTTCCGGCCGGCCGGCCCAGCACGGTGACGGTGCCCGACTTCACGATCTGCGTCCCGACGATGCACCGCATCAGGGTGGTCTTGCCGCAGCCGGACGGGCCCAGGAAGCCGGTGATCGTGCCCTTGGCTATTTTCACCGAAAAGTCGTGCAGAACAGGGCGTTTGAAGCGCGTAACGCGCAGATGTTCGATGTCGACGGCCGGAGCGCGGCCTTCTTTCAATAATTCATCACTCGATGAACTCATCATATGATGAATACTCCGCCCCCCGTCTGGCGATGTCAAGGCCGACTTCGCCGCCGAACGTGAAATGCACGACGCGACACGCCGCCGCGGCGTCGTGGATTTCACAGTGGACAGAGCCGTGTCAGGCGAGCGATGTCAGGCGTTGGAGTGCGTGGGCGGCGGCCTGGATGCGGTTGTCCACGCCAAGTTTGGTGAGAATCGAGCTGACGTGGTGGCTGGCAGTCTTGCGGCTGATGTGCAGCGCTGCGGCGATCTCGGTGTCGCTACGCCCGCTAGCGAGCACTTCGAGGACTTCGCGTTCCCGGCGGGTCAGGCCATCGGGGTCGGAGAGTGTGTCGGCGCGTCGAATGGGGGTGCGCCCGCGCAATTGGGCGAGGCGCTGCTGGGCGCGCCGGGCCGCGGCGCGGGCACCCACCTTGCGGAAGCTCTCCAGCGAGGCTTGCACGGCCGGGATGTCGCCGGCCAGCTGGGCGATCGCGGCGTCGTAGGGGCAGCCGAGGCGCGTCCACTCGGCCACCGCGGCCTCCCAGTCCCCGCTGATCTCCAGCCGGTAGGGCGTGATGGTGTCGGCGGTCGGCGCGTCAGCGAACGAACCGCCGGCCATCTTCGCCCAGCGGCGCAGATGACCGACCAGCCAGGGGTCGCTGTGTTCCGTCGCCGCCGCCAATCCGGCCAATGCTTCGGCGCGGGCGGTGTCGTCATCGCCGACCAGCCAGGCCGCCTCGGCGCGGGCGGCCCACACTACGCCGAAGCGAAACAGATCATCGGAGTCGGCCGCGGCCAGCGCCTCGTCCAGCAACGGGACTACCGGTTGCTCCCCTCGGCGCGCTCGGATCAACGCCACGCTGACCAGTGGAAAGATGCGGTGCAGTGGTGCCAGGGCCGGCCGGGTCAGCACGTCATTGGCGCACGCCAGTGCGATTGCCGAATTCCCGCGGTGCACCGCCACCAGCGCGGCCGCGCCGGTGGCAAATGCGCGGTAAACGCCCAGCTGGTAGTCGGCGCAAAACGCCAGGGTGTCCGCGATGTAGCGATCGGCGCGATCGAGGTGGTGATGCAGCGCGGCGAACCAGGAGAGCAGCGCCCCGGCAAGGCCGGCCTCCTCGCAGAGCGTCTCCGACATGGCCTCGTGCCAGGCGGACTCGAGATTATCCCAGCCCGTGTCGCCCCGCGTGACGGTGGCCACCGCGGCAAAGCAGCTGGCCCGCACCATCACCGCGCGATTACCGAGCTGGGTGCCCAAGGTGAAGGCGCGCGCGGCGTAATCAGCGCAAGCCGGATCGTGATCCCAGGCGGCCAGCTGAGCCATGTTGAGCAGCGACCACCCCAGCTGTGGGCACGGTTCCATGTCTTCGAGGAGCCGCAGCGAGGCAGCACCGGCTTCGGCGGCCTCCGTCGTGTGTCCCTGCGGCCAAAGCATGCTGGACAGCCAGCGCAGGTTGTCACCTTCGCCGAGCCGATCTCCGCGGTTGTGCCGCAACGTGATCGCCTCGCGAAACGAGGACGCGGCAGCGTCCGGCAGTCCGCTCATATAGCTGCTAAACGCATGTTGCTCGAGCCAGATCATCTTCTGTTCGGTCGGGGCGGAGTCGGCATGATGCAACGTCAACGCGAACAGGTCGGCGGCCTCGGCGTGCGCCCCTAGCGCCGCGGCGCGCTCGGCGGCGGACGGCGCGTAACGAACGACCGCGTCGACGTCTCCGGCCTGGGCTGCGTGAAACGCCAATGCCGCCAGGGTGTTTGGATCGATCGGCGGCTGGGCCAGCAGCGTCAATACCTGCTTGTGCAGCAGACGACGCAGATGGTCGGGAATCTTGTCGGCGGTCGCGCGCCGGGCCAGCTCATGGCGAAAGCCCACTGTGTCCGCTTCGGCGAGCAGGACCCCGGCCCGCAGGCATTCGGCGACCGCGTCCACCGAGCCGGGCAACATCTCCTCCAGCAGTGCCGGGCTCACCCGCGGCCCGCACACCGCCGCCGCCTGCGCGACCTGGCGCGCGGCTGCCGACAGCCGCGCCAGCCGCCCCCAGACGGCCTCAGAAACGCTGCGCGGCAGCGCTTCCCGCGCAAGCACATCAGGTCCGGCGGCCAACACTTCGGTGACATAAAACGGGTTACCGCCGGTCAGTTGGTACAGCGAGTCGGCATTGACGCCGCTGCCGACGGCCAACGTCGCGACCGCTGCGTCGCTGAGCGGATCCAGCCCGATCCGCGTCACCGCCGGGCAGGTGGCCAGATCTCCCAACAGCACCGCCAACGGGTGCTCGTCGCCGATCTCGTCATCGCGATACGACACCACCAACAGCACCGGCAGCGCGTCGATGCGGCGGGCCAGAAACCGCAACAGATCGAGGGTGGCGCCGTCTGCCCAATGCACGTCCTCGATCAACCACACCGACGGTTTTCGGTCGCCCAACATCGCGATCAGTCGGGCATAGATGGCCTCGCTGTCGCGGGCCTCGATGGCCGCACCCAGTCGGGCCCCATGCTCGCCGGGAAGGTCAGCGAGCACGTCGATGAGCGGGCCCAACGGCCGCGGTGTGGCCAGCGCATCACACCAGCCCCGCAACACCCGCCACGATCCGCCCAAACCGGCTGTGAACCGGGCGATCACGGTGGTCTTGCCGATGCCGGCCTCGCCGCGAAGCAACACCATCCGCCCTGAACCGCGTGCGGCCCGCCGCGCCTGCCTGGCTAGTTCTGCTAAGACGGCCTGGCGCTCCAGCAAGTCCTCCATCGAAGCGGTTACCGCCTCGCCAGCGCGACCGCTGCCCGACGGGCCAGGACAACAGCAGAGGCGCATCGGCGTTTCCATCCGGGAAACTGTAACCGTACGGCACCCGGGTCTGCCGAAAACCGGGATCCTAAACCCCATCTGGCGCTGGACTTCGCGGGCCTTCGATGGGACGGGGTCTTGGAGCTGGGATCGGTAGCCGGGGGAGCGCACAAGAATTTCGCAAATGGCGGGCGCTAACGTCCCGCCGCGAAGCCATCAGAAAGCCGTGAAGGGAACCGACATGGACAAGTTGCTGACGGATCACGGCGACCCGGAGAAACGCATCGCCGATCTGGAGCATCAGCTTGCCGAGCGGACGCGCGGCGCCGAACCGCCACCGCCAACCCCGCACGACGCGGGTCCGTCGCGCCGTTTCGTGGCAGCCGCTGCGCCGCCCAGCACCAAGCAGATGATGAAGTACACCTACCTGATCATGTTCGGGGGAATGGCGTCGCTCGGACTGATCTACATGACGCTGTTCCTGGTTGGCGCCCTCGTGGGCGCGGAAAACGTGATGAAGGTCGGCGGCTTCCTGGTTTTCATGGCGTTCTTGGTCCTCGCCATGCCGGCTTTCGGGCTGTTCCAGCGGCGGATGAATCGCAGAAAGACGGTGTTCGTCGACGTCGGGAACGGCAGCCTGACCGTCAGCTCGCGACCGGGCGAGGCCTTCTCCTTCGGTGATGCGCAGCTGGGCAAGTGGACCCTCGCGGGGTACGGCGGCACCACGAAAGGCACGGCGCTGCACCTGCGCAGCGGCCGCCAGCGTTTCGTCATCGGCGGGCAGGATCATCGCCTTGGTGTCGAAACACCGCTCGACGCAACGCCGGTCGACAGCGTGGACGCGACGATGTGGGCGTCGGAGTTCGATGAGCTTCTCGCCGCGATCGGCCGCCGCCGTGGCCCCGGCGTACGCGGGCCCGTCCCGGGGCAACCGACTCGGTGCCTGCTCACTCCGAACCCGGCGCCGATGTTCTCGTCCTCGTTTTTCGGGATGTTCAAGAACACCGCGACGGCGATGAGGCTGAACTCCAACCCGCCGCGACCGAGCCTGGCCATCGACGTTGGCGACGAAGAGATCTCGCTGATCGACCTGAACAACAACGCGCGCCTCGCCGCGGGTTCGCTTGGGCAGGTGACCGCGACTCCCGCCGTAAGCACCCGCTCGGCGCCTTACGTGGGTACCCTGACGACGGCCGTTCTCATTGTGCGCGTGGCCGACTCGCAACCGCTGACCATCGGGTGCCCCGATGTCGCCGGCCCCCCGCAGGCTAGCTGGAGCGGCACCCGCACGAAGTACAGTTACCGGTTTGCGTGGCGCGGCGGTGTGCCTTCGGCGGATGAACCGGAGTTCGTGGTCTCGGACACGGATTGGCTCGCGCTCGTCGAAAAGTTCGGCCTGGCTTCGCAATTGGAGGACAGGGCCCGAGAAGCGGGTGCGGCCACACCCGGCCCGGGCGGGGCGCCACTGGCCCGGCCCAGACGCAAGCTCTGGATCTATGGCGTCATCATCGCCGCGGTCATGTTCGTCGTGGGCCCGGCGATGATGTTCCTGGCCAGCAGCATCTGGAATGACCATCAGAGCAAGGAAGATCAGCTCAAGGCGGACCGGGAACGGCAGTACGCGTTGCCATTCACCGGCCTGCGCAGCCCGCACGGTGTGGCCGTCGACGGCGCCGGCAACGTCTATGTCAGCGACACCCACCTCAATCGCGTGGTGAAGCTGGCGGCCGGGTCGAGCGCCCAGACGGTGCTGCCCTTCACCGGGCTCGATCTTTGTTCCAATACCATCGACGCTTCCCTGGGCGGGGTGGCGGTGGACTCTGCCGGCTCCGTATACGTCAGCGACAGCTGCCATAACCGGGTGTTGAAACAGCCCGCCGGGTCGAGCACCCAAACGGAGCTGCCCCTCCGGCGTCTGCGCGATCCCCACGGTCTGGCGGTAGACGCCGCGGGCGCGGTATACGTCGTCAACATCAGCGACAGTGAGGTGCTGAAGCTGGCGCCCGGGTCGAGCACGCCGACCGTGCTGCCGTCGAGCGGCAGAGGTGGGAGTCCCAATGGCGATGTGGCCGTGGACAAGTCCGGCAACGTCTACATCAGCGTCTCGCACAGCGTGGGACGCCATTCCGTCGAGCGCTACCTGGTGAAGCTGGCACCCGGGTCCGACACCTGGACCCGAATGCCCCCGGCCCCCGACAACTCCTATAAGGGGCTGAGCACGGGCGAGCAGGACGCGACGATCGACAACGCCGGCAACGTCTACATCTTCACTGGGCTCGCCGGAGGCGTGATGAAGTTGGCGCCGGGGTCGAGTACCTGGACCGAGCTGCCCGGGTCGCCGCGTTTCATCGATCCCCTGGGGTTGGCCGTGGACCCCGGCGGCAACTACGTGTACGTCACCGATCACACGGGTTCCCGGGCAACGGGCGGCGGCCTTCCCTGGGAGGACGATGACGCTCAGGGCTTCGTGCTCAAGCTGCCCACGGGCTAGCCGAGTGCCGGCCTTCGCTGGCGGTGAACACCGTTATCTCGCAACGCACCTCGTGCTAGACAGTCGACATGACAAGCGTGACTGACATCGAGTACCAGGCCGACGGCAGAACCATGATCGGTCGGCTTGCCGTGCCAGACGGCGACGGCCCGTGTCCGGCGGTCCTGATCGCGCACGAGGGCCCGGGGCTTGATGACCACCAACGCCGCCGCGCGGATCAACTCGCCGGGCTGGGTTACGTGGCGTTCGCGCTCGACTATCAGGGTGGTGGCGTATCGATGACCGACCGAGCAGCCATGATGGCCCGTCTCGACGATCTCTGGCACGACCCGGAGCGCACCAGGGGGCTGGCCCGCGCGGGCCTGACCGTGCTACTCGACCAGCCCCGCACCGACCCCACCAAGGTCGCCGCAATCGGCTATTGCTTCGGCGGACACCTCGTCCTGGAACTCGCGCGCGCCGGCACCGATCTCGCTGTCGTGGTCGGCTTCCATCCCCGGTTGGCCACCCCGCGCCCGTCGGACGCCGCCAACATCACCGCAAAGGTGCTCGTGTGCATCGGCACCGAGGACCCATTGATCCCCGTCGGCGAGCGGCTCGTGTTCGAAGAGCAGATGCGCGCGGCCGGGGTCGACTGGCGCATGAACCTCTATGGCGGCGCGCAGCACAGTTTCACCCACCCGGAGGTCGACCGCATCGAGGTTCCCGGTCTGCGCTTCGACGAACTGTCAGCGGAGCGATCGTGGCGGGCCATGCTCGACCTGTTCGACGAGACGTTCCACACCGGGCGCAGCCCGCAGGTCGGCCGCAGCCGATAAACTCACCACGCCGAGCCGCACATCGACAGGACCACCGACGAGTCCAGGGAAAGGCAACACGTCATGGCCGAGGAGCTGACACCGCATTTCGAGGATGTGCAGGCGCACTACGACCTATCGGATGACTTCTTCCGGCTGTTCCTCGACCGCACCCAGATGTATACCTGCGCCTACTGGCTCGGCGGCGATGACATGACCCTGGAACAGGCGCAGATCGCCAAGATCGACCTGTCGCTGAGCAAGCTGGGCTTGCAGCCGGGCATGACGATGCTGGACCTGGGCTGCGGCTGGGGCGCCGCCATGATGCGCGCCATCGAGAAATACGACGTCAACGTCGTCGGCATCACGCTGTCCAAGAATCAGGTCGCCCATGTCGAGCAACTGTTCGCCGAGTCGAACAGCCCGCGCTCCAAGCGGGTGCTGCTCGAGGGCTGGGAGCGGTTTCACGATCCGGTGGACCGGATCTTGGCGATCGGACCGTTCGAACACGTCGGCTACGACCGCTACGACGCTTTCTTCAAAAGAACTTACGAGCTGTTGCCGAGCGGCGGCACGATGCTGTTGCACACGATCACCGTCCTCTCGGAGAAGGAGATCATCGAGTCCGGCTTGCCGCTCACCCCGGCGATCGTCGAATTCAGCGACTTCATGAAGACCGAGATCTTCCCGGGCGGCTTCCTGCCGACCATCGACATGGTCAAGGAGTTCTCGGCGAAGGCCGGCTTCAAGCTGAAGCGCCGCCAATCCCTGCAGCGGCATTACGCAAAGACCCTGGACGTCTGGGCCGCGGGCCTTCAGGCGCACAAAGAAGAGGCCATCGCGATCCAGTCCGAAGAGGTCTACGAGATGTACATGAAATACCTCACCGGCTGCGCGAACCTGTTCCGCAAGGGCTACACCGACCTCAACCAATTCACGCTACGCAAGTAGCGATCGGCTCATCTTTCGCCCGGGCGGCGAAGCGGCTGATGTCCGTGCACGCCTTCGGCGTAAGCGGTTTCGGCGTGCTGGGTGAGGTCGACACCGGTGGTCTCGTCGTCGGCGCTGAGCCGGAAGCCCATCACCCGATCGATCACCTTGGCGAGGACGAACGACGCCGTGAACGCGTAGAGCGCGACCACGGCGATCGCCAGCGCCTGCTTGCCCAGTTGGGCGAAGCCGCCCCCGTAGAAGAGGCCCCGCGGGCCCGCCGTCATGACCGCCGTCGCGAGCAGCCCGATCAGCGACACGCCGACGACGCCGCCGACGAAGTGCACGCCGACCACGTCGAGCGAATCGTCATAGTTGAAGCGGAATTTCGCCGCCACCGCGAACGAGCAGACGACGCCGGCCGCGAGGCCGACGACCGCCGCGCCGAGCGTGTTGACGGTTCCGCACGACGGGGTGATGGCGACCAGGCCGGCCACCACACCGGATGCCGCCCCGAAGGTCGTGGGCCTGCCGTCGCGGATGCGTTCGACCGTCAGCCACCCGAGCATGCCGAGGCACCCCGCGACGAGCGTGTTGAGGAAGATCGCCGCGGCAGTTCCGTTGGCGGCCAACGCGGATCCGGCGTTGAACCCGAACCAGCCGAACCACAGCAGCCCGACACCGAGCAGGACGAACGGCAGGTTGTGCGGTCGCATGGCGTCCTTCTTGAAGCCGATGCGGGGCCCTAGCACCAGCGCCAGGGCCAGGGCCGAGGATCCGGACACGATCTCGACGACCAGGCCGCCCGCGTAGTCGAGCACCCCCAGCTTCGCCAGCCAGCCGCCGGGTCCCCACACCCAATGCGCGACAACCGAATACACGACGATCGTCCACACGGTGGCGAACGCCATCCAGGCCGCGAACCTCGCGCGGTCCGCGATCGCGCCGCTGACCAGGGCGGCCGTGATGATCGCGAACGCCAATTGGAACGTGGCATACAACAGTTCGGGCACCGCCCCGTGGACGGTGTCGGGGCCGATGCCGAGCATTCCGAGGTGTCCGAGGTTTCCGACGAGCCCGTACCCACCGTCTTGGGAGAACGCGATGGTGTAGCCGATCAACAGCCACGCCACCGTGACCAGCGGGATGGCGATGAAGCTCATCATGATCATGTTCAGCACCCCGGTGGTGCGGACCATGCCGCCGTAGAAGATCGCCAGGCCGGGTGTCATCAGCAGCACCAAGGCGGTGCTGGCCAGCAGCCACGCCGTGGCGGCGGGGTCGATGTGCATTGTTGGGCTCCTTCGACACAATTTCGGCCGGGATATTGCCATGTCGGCCGTGTCGGTAGGTTCGGTGGGTGGCTGCAGGCGAGCTGGTGGTGGATCCGGTCGCCGCGGCGCACCGGTTGCTCGGTGCCACCCTCAACGGCAGGGGCGTGCGGGCCGTCGTCGTCGAAGTCGAGGCCTACGGCGGGGTTCCGGACGGTCCCTGGCCCGACGCCGCGGCCCACTCGTACCGCGGCCGGTCCGGCCGCAATGCCGTGATGTTCGGGCCGCCCGGGCGGCTCTACACTTACCGCAGCCACGGGATCCACGTCTGCGCCAACGTCTCGTGCGGGCCCGACGGGATCGCGGCGGCCGTCCTGCTGCGCGCCGCCGCGGTCGAGGAGGGCACCGACGTCGCGCGCGCCCGGCGCGGCGAGCTGGTCCGCACCGCCGCGCTGGCGCGTGGCCCGGGCAACCTGTGCTCGGCGTTGGGAATCACCATGGACGACAACGGGATTGACCTGTTCGATCCCGCCGGCCCGGTGACTCTGGAACTGAACGCCCCGCTGACCGCCACCTCGGGCCCCCGCGTCGGCGTCAGCCAGGCGGCCGACCGGCCGTGGCGACTGTGGCTCGGCGGCCGCCCGGAGGTGTCGGCCTACCGGCGCAGCCCGCGGGCGCCCGCCCCCGGGACGAGCGACTAGGTGCGGGCCGGTGTGTCGCTCTGGGAGACGACCCGAAACGCCGGGTCCACCCGGCGCGCGATCAAGACGAACGTGACGGCCAGCAGCGGCGCGATGGCGCTGTAGACCGCGGCGGGCGTGGCCATCACGGCGCTGTTCAGCAGCTGCGGGCTCAGCGCGATGCCCATCGCCACGACGGCGTTGTGCATCCCGACCTCCAGGCTGACCGCGACGGCCTGCCGCGGGGCCAGGCGCATCAGGCGCGGCGCCAGGTAGCCGACCATCAGGCTCACGGCGCAGAAAACCACGACGGCCCCGGTCAGCAGGCCGATGTTGTGCCAGAGCGTCGTTCGTCCGCCGGCGATGGCCGCAACGATCGCCAGCACCAGCAGCGTGAGCGCCGCGATCCGGACCGGCTTCTGCATTCGCCGGGCCAGCTCGGGGAAGCGGTGACGGATGGCAACGCCGATCGCGATGGGGACCAGCACCAGGCCGATCACCGCAAGGAACTTGTCCAGCTGCAGCGGCAGAAACCGCCCTTCGCCGAGAAACCACGTCATCGCCACCGCCAGAATCGTGGGCAGGGCAACGATCGACAGCACCGCGTTGATTGCGGTCAGGGTGAGGTTGAGTGCCAGATCGCCGTTGAACAAATGGCTCAGGATGTTCGACATCGTCCCGCCGGGGGTCGCCGACATCAGCATGAGCCCGACCGCCAGGTGCGGTTCGAGATGGAAGACCTCGGCGATCACCAGGCACAGCGTCGGCAGCAGCAGCGCCTGGCAGATGAGCGCCACCGCGAGGGGTTTGCGCAGGCCCGCGGCCCGCTTGAAGTCGTCGACGGTGAGGGTGAGCCCGAGCGCGAGCATGATGATCGCGACGACCAACGGCCAGTATCGGTTGTCCATGACGCTCCGCGTTGTTGGTGCGCGTACGGGGGAAGACGACGGCGCCACGATGCGCCACGTAGTTAGCTTGCCTTATATCACGGCGCGTGGGCGAATCGAGGTCGTCACAGCGACTAAAGTCGTGCGCGATGTCTTCCGGGATCCTTGACGAGCTGGGGTGGCGCGGGCTGATCGCGCAGTCCACCGATCTCGATGCGCTCGCGGCCGAAACGCAGCGCGGGCCGATGACGGTGTACGCCGGCTTCGACCCGACGGCGCCGAGCCTGCACGCCGGGCACCTGGTGCCGCTGCTGGCGCTGCGCCGGTTCCAGCGCGCCGGGCACCGGCCGATCGTGCTGGCCGGCGGTGCCACCGGCATGATCGGCGACCCCCGCGACGTCGGCGAGCGCACCCTCAACGAGGCGGACACCGTCGCCGCGTGGACCGAGCGCATCCGCGGGCAGCTGGAGCGCTTCGTCGACTTCGACGAATCGCCGACCGGCGCCGTCGTCGTCAACAACCTGGACTGGACGCAAGGCCTGTCGGCCATCGAGTTCCTGCGCGACGTCGGCAAGCACTTCTCGGTCAACGTGATGCTGGACCGCGACACCATCCGACGGCGCCTCGACGGGGAAGGCATCTCCTACACGGAGTTCAGCTACATGCTGTTGCAGGCCAACGACTACGTCGAGCTGCACCGGCGCCACGGCTGCACGCTGCAGATCGGCGGCTCGGACCAGTGGGGCAACATCATCGCCGGCGTGCGCCTGGTCCGCCAGAAGCTCGGCGCGACGGTCCACGCGCTGACGGTCCCGCTGGTGACGGCAGCCGACGGCACCAAGTTCGGCAAGTCCACCGGCGGCGGCAGCCTGTGGCTGGACCCCGAGATGACCAGCCCGTACGCCTGGTACCAGTACTTCATCAACACCGCCGACGCCGACGTGATCCGCTACCTGCGCTGGTTCACCTTCCTGTCCGCCGACGAGCTGGCCGAGCTGGAGGCGGCGACGGCCGAGCGGCCGCAGCAGCGCGCCGCCCAGCGCCGGCTGGCCCGCGAGCTGACCGTCCTGGTGCACGGCGAAGCGGCCACCGAGGCCGTCGAGCACGCCAGCCGGGCGCTGTTCGGGCAGGGCGAACTCGACCGGTTGGACGAGGCGACGCTCGCCGCGGCGCTGCGCGAGACGTCGGTCGCCGAGCTCAAGCCCGGCAGTCCCAACGGGATCGTCGACCTGCTGGTGGCCGCCGGCCTGTCGGCCAGCAAGGGGGCCGCACGCCGCACGATCGGCGAGGGCGGGGTGTCGGTGAACAACGTGCGCGTCGACAGCGAGGAATGGGCGCCCCAGCCGTCGGACTTCCTGCACGGCCGGTGGCTGGTGCTGCGCCGCGGCAAGCGCAACGTCGCCGGCATCGAACGCGTCGCCTAGTCGTTACCGTGTCGTATCGCCGACGTGACCTGGGCTGACCAGGGTGGTCACGGTGACTAGCGCGACTCGGATGCTGCGGGTGATGGTGCTGAGCGCGGGCCTGGCCGGCCTGACGGCCGTACTGGCCGCACCCGTGCACGCCGACTGGATGGGCAACGCGTTCCTGCGGGCCCTCACGAACGCCGGCGTCGCGGTGTCGCAACCGGACAGCGCGACGGCGCTGGGGAGGTCGGTGTGCCCGATGCTCGTGGAACCCGGCGGGTCGTTCGACTCGGTGATCAGCACGGTCGCCGACGGCCACGGAATGTCGCACGACGCGGCGGGCGTGTTCACCATCGTCGCGATCGCGACCTACTGCCCGGCGGTGCTGGCGCCGCTGCTGACCGACCGCCCGCCGGCGTAGTCGGTCTCGGTCCCGCCGTGTGCACTGACGGCTTTCGGTGTGTGCACCGTCACAATCAAAGCCGTCGCCGCACACTCATCAAAGGCCCCGCCGCCGCGCCCGTATCCTTTGCAGAGTGGTCGACGACAGGCAGGGGCACGGCGGTAGGCGGGGACCGCGCAAGGCATCCGGCTCCTGGTCCGGTCCCGGCCGCGCCCGGCCGGCGCAGCCGCGCACCGGCGACAAGGACCATCGCGCGCCGAACGACGGGCCCCCGATACCGCCCGGCGTGGAAGCCAAACAACTGGCGCCTGAAATCCGCCGCGAGCTGAGCACGCTGGACCGTGCCACGGCCGACGCGGTGGCGCGCCACCTGGTCGCCGCCGGCGAGCTGATCGACGAGGATCCCGAGGCCGCGCTCAAACACGCCCGGGCGGCGCGGGCCCGGTCCAGCCGGATCGCCGCGGTCCGAGAGGCCGTCGGAATTGCCGCCTACCACTGCGGCGACTGGGCCCAGGCGCTTGCCGAACTGCGCGCCGCCCGCAGGATGGGCAGCAAGTCGGCGCTGCTCGCGCTGATCGCCGATTGCGAACGCGGCCTTGGCCGTCCGGAGCGGGCGATCGAATTGGCGCGCGGCGAGGAGGCGGCCCAGCTGTCCGGCGACGACGCCGACGAGTTGCGCATCGTCGCCGCCGGCGCTCGCGCGGATCTCGGGCAGCTCGAGCAGGCGCTGACCGTCCTGTCCACCCCGCAGCTGGACACGAGCCGCAGTGGCTCGACGGCGGCCCGGCTGTTCTACGCCTACGCCGACACGCTGCTGGCGCTCGGCCGCAATGACGAGGCGCTGGAATGGTTCCTGCGCTCGGCGGCCGCCGATATCGACGGCGTCACCGACGCCGAAGAGCGCGTCGGCGAGCTCGCCTGAGATGAAAACCATTGCGCAGCAATACGATTGCCTGCTGGTCGACCTGGACGGCACCGTCTTCCGCGGCGCCCAGCCCACCGAGGGCGCCGTGCGGTCGCTCGACGAGGTCGAAAGCCGCAAGCTCTTTGTGACCAACAACGCCTCCCGCAGCGCCGACGAGGTGGCGCTGCACCTGCGCGAGCTCGGCTTCACCGCGACCGCGACCGACGTCGTCACCAGCGCCCAGAGTGCGGCCCGGCTGCTGGCCGACGAGCTACCGTCCGACTCTCGCGTGTTGATCGTCGGCACCGACGCGCTGGCCAACGAGATCGCCGCCGTAGGGCTGCGCCCGGTGCGCCGCTACGACGACGACCCCGTCGCCGTCGTGCAGGGCCTGTCCACCACCATCGGCTGGCCCGACCTCGCCGAGGCTGCGCTGGCCATCCGGGCGGGCGCGCTGTGGGTGGCCGCCAACGTCGACCCGACCCTGCCGACCGAGCGCGGCCTGCTGCCCGGAAACGGATCGTTCGTGGCCGCGCTGCGCGCCGCCACCGGCGCCGAACCGCGGGTCGCGGGCAAGCCGGCGCCGCGGCTGCTGCAGGACGCGGTGGCCCGTGGGGACTTCCGAGCGCCCCTGGTCGTCGGCGATCGGCTGGACACCGACATCGAGGGCGCCATTGCCGCCGACCTGCCCAGCCTGATGGTGCTCACAGGGGTCAGCACCGCCCGCGACGCGGTGTTCGCCGACCCCGCCCGCCGGCCCACCTACATCGCCCACGACCTGCGCTCGCTGCACTCCGACGGCGAGCGGCTCGCGGTGAAGCCGCAGCCCGGCTGGCACGTCGACGTCGGGGATCAGGCGGTGACGGTCAGCGCCGACGGCGCCGACGAGGGCGACGGGCTCTCGGTCGTCCGGGCCGTCGCGCACGCGGTGTGGGGCGCCGGGCCCGGCGGGTCCGTGCGCATCGAGGGGGCCGACGCGCGCGCCCGGGACGCGCTGCAGCGCTGGTCTCTGGACTAGCGTAGGGACGCGATGAATATCGATCCCGATCAGCTTCGCGCTGAAATTGATGCCCTGGTCGCCCAGCTGTCGGATATCGGGGATCCGGAAAACCCTGAACACGAGCCGTCCCTCGCCGAGCTCGAAGAGATAGCGCGCCGCCTCTCCGAGGCGCACGACGTGTTGCTGGCCGCGCTGGAGTCGGCGGAGAAGGGCTGAGTACCGCCGTGGCACGACGTGCCCGCGTCGACGCCGAGCTCGTCCGCCGCGGGCTCGCCCGATCCCGCCAGCAGGCCGCGGAGTTGATCGGCGCCGGCAAGGTGAGCATCGACGGCATGCCGGCGCGCAAGCCCGGCACCGCGGTCGACGTCACCGCCGCCCTGACCGTCACCGACGAGGACGAGCGCGGCTGGGTGTCGCGCGGGGCGCACAAGCTCATCGGCGCGCTGGACGCCTTCGGCGTTGCGGTCGCGGGCCGCCGCTGCCTGGACGCGGGCGCGTCGACGGGCGGGTTCACCGAGGTGCTACTGGATCGCGGGGCGACCGAGGTGGTCGCCGCCGACGTCGGCTACGGCCAGCTGGCCTGGTCACTGCGGTCCGATCCCCGGGTGGTCGTGGTCGAGCGCACCAACGCCCGCGCACTGACGCCGGAGGCCATCGGCGGCCCGGTCGACCTGGTGGTGGCCGACCTGTCATTCATCTCGCTGGCTACCGTGTTGCCCGCGCTGATTGGATGCGCTTGGCCCAGCGCGGATATCGTTCCCATGGTGAAGCCGCAGTTTGAGGTGGGCAAGGGCCAGGTCGGCGCCGGCGGGGTCGTCCAGGATCCCGGCCTGCGCGCCGACGCGGTACTGCGGGTCGCGCGGCGCGCGGGGGAGCTGGGCTGGCAGGCCGTCGACGTCACCGCGAGCCCGCTGCCGGGCCCGTCGGGCAATGTCGAATACTTCTTGTGGCTGCGCGCCGAGACCGATCGGGGGCTATCTGCTGATGGGCTGGTGGACGCGGTGCGGCGCGCGGTGGAAGAGGGCCCGCAATGACTTTTGAGCGCACCGTGCTTCTGGTGGTGCACACCGGCCGCGAGGAGGCGACCGAGACCGCGCGCCGGGTTCAGAAAGTGTTGGGCGACAATGGGATTGGGCTGCGCGTGCTGTCCGCCGAGGCGGTCGACCGCGGACCTTTGAACCTGGCCCCCGACGACATGCGGGCCATGGGCGTCGAAATCGAGGTGGTCGACGCCGAGCCGTCGGCGGCCGAGGGCTGCGAACTGGTGCTGGTGCTGGGCGGCGACGGCACCTTCCTGCGCGCGGCCGAATTGGCCCGCAACGCCGGAATTCCGGTGCTCGGCGTCAACCTAGGCCGGATCGGCTTCCTCGCCGAGGCCGAAGCCGAGGCGATCGACCGGGTGCTCGATCACGTGGTGGCCCGCGACTACCGGGTGGAAAACCGCCTGACGCTGGACGTGGCGGTCCTGCACAAGGGCCAGGTCGAACACGGCTGGGCGCTCAACGAGGTCAGCCTGGAAAAGGGCCCCCGCCTGGGCGTGCTCGGCGTGGTGGTCGAGGTCGACGGCCGCCCGGTGTCCGCGTTCGGCTGCGACGGGGTGCTGGTGTCGACACCGACCGGCTCCACCGCCTATGCGTTCTCGGCCGGCGGCCCGGTGCTGTGGCCCGACCTGGAGGCAATCCTGGTGGTGCCCAACAACGCTCACGCGCTGTTCGGCAGGCCCATGGTCACCAGCCCCGAGGCCACCATCGCGATCGAGACCGAGGCGGACGGGCACGACGCGCTGGTGTTCTGCGACGGCCGCCGCGAAATGAGGATCCCGGCCGGCAGCCGGATCGAGGTGACCCGCTGCGACACCCCGGTCAAGTGGGCGCGGCTGGACAGCGCGCCGTTCACCGACCGCTTGGTGCGCAAGTTCCGGTTGCCGGTGACCGGTTGGCGCGGAAAGTAATGACCGGGTGCTTACCGAGATACGCATCGAGTCGCTGGGTGCCATCAGCGCCGCGGTCGGGGAGTTCGGCCGCGGCCTGACGGTGCTGACCGGAGAGACCGGCACCGGCAAGACGATGGTGGTGACCGGGCTGCACCTGCTCGGCGGGGGCCGCGCCGACCCGAACCGGATCCGCTCGGGAGCCGACCGCGCCGTCGTCGAAGGCCGTTTCACCACAACCGATCTCGACGACGAGACGGCGGCGCAGCTGGACGCGATCCTGGAAGACCTCGGTGCCGAGCGCGACGAGGACGGCAGCGTGATCGCGCTGCGCTCGGTCAGCCGCGACGGGCCGTCGCGCGCCTCCCTCGGCGGGCGCAGCGTGCCCGCGAAGTCGCTGGGCGACTTCACCACCGAACTGCTCACCCTGCACGGGCAGAACGACCAGCTGCGCCTGATGCGGCCCGAGGAGCAACGCGGCGCGCTGGACCGCTTCGCCGAGGCCGGTCCGGCCCTGGAGCGCTACCGCAAGCTGCGTGAGGCCTGGCTGACGGCGCGGCGCGACCTGATTGACCGCCGCGAGCGGGCCCGCGAGCTCGCGCAGGAGGCCGACCGGTTGCAGTTCGCGTTGAACGAGATCGACACGGTCGACCCGCAACCCGGCGAAGACGACGCGCTCGTCGCCGACATCCTGCGCCTGTCCGAACTGGACACGCTGCGGGAGGCCGCCGCCACCGCGCGGGCCGCGTTGTCGGCCGACGACGGTGACGGCCTTGGCCACGGTGCCATCGACAGCCTCGGAAAGGCAAGGGCGGCACTGGAATCGACCGACGACGGGACGCTTCGGGCGTTGGCCGGCCAGATCGCCGAGGCGCTGACGGTGGTCGACGACGTGGCCCATGAACTCGGCGGCTTCCTCGATGAGCTCCCCGTCGATGCCAGCGCCCTGGAATCCAAGCTGGCCCGCCAGGCCCAGCTGCGCACGCTGACCCGCAAGTACGCCGCCGACATCGACGGGGTGCTGCGGTGGGCGGCCGCATCGCGCGAGCGGCTGGCGCAGCTCGACGTGTCCGAAGAGGCGATCACCGCGCTGGAACGCCGCGTCGATGAGCTGGCGCGCGAATTGGGCGACGCCGCAGTCGATCTCGGCAAAGTTCGGCGCAAGGCCGCCAAGCGGCTGGCCAAGGCGGTGACCGCGGAGCTGTCCGGGCTGGCGATGGCCGACGCCGAGTTCACCATCGACGTGGCCACCGATCTGGCGACCGACCCGGACGATCCGGCCACCCTGACGCTGCCCTCGGGCGAGACGGTTCGCGCCGGCGGCGATGGCATCGACCAGGTCGAGTTCGGCTTCGCGGCGCATCGCGGCATGACCGTGCTGCCGCTGGCCAAGAGCGCCTCCGGCGGCGAGCTGTCCCGGGTGATGCTGGCCCTCGAGGTCGTCTTGGCCGCCTCCGCGGCCGGCACCACGATGGTGTTCGACGAGGTGGACGCCGGCGTCGGTGGGCGCGCCGCGGTGCAGATCGGGCGGCGGCTGGCGCGGCTGGCCCGCACGCATCAGGTCATCGTGGTCACGCACCTGCCGCAGGTCGCCGCGTATGCCGACGTGCACCTGGTGGTGCACAGCGCCGGACCCAAGGGCACCAGCGTGGTGCGCCGGGCGAGCGGCGACGACCGGGTCGCCGAGCTGGCGCGGATGCTCGCGGGCCTCGGCGACTCCGACAGCGCCCGCGCGCACGCCCGCGAACTGCTCGAAACCGCCCAGGCCGAGCAGAACTAGTCCCCCTTCGGGCGTAGTCCCGCGTCCAGCGAGCGCGCGTGTCTGTACGCCGACACGCCGCAAACCCCGTACATCTGCGGACCCTCGCCGCCAGAATCAGAAGTTGTGGCCCTTCGTGATCGGCTTGGTCTAGGGTGCGGCGATGCAGCGAATTGACGTGGCACTGAGCACAGCCACGTCCGGGCCTTGGGCCGGATATGCGGGGATCGCAGTCGCAGTGGTGCTACTAATCGGTTTGCCATTCGGTGCGGTGATTTATGGCCTGGTGACCGCCCGCGGCCGGCAGCGCAAAAGGCTCGTCGTCCTCGTGTTGACCACATTCCTCGTTTACGTCGGCGTCTTGCTTGCTCTGAACCTTTGGAACCACGCGCACAAGCATCACAAACCCAGCCATCCCACCGGCGTGCCCGCCAGCCACTCTTCGTGACTGTCGACGTGCGGCGATTACCTCGCACCCTTGCCGCGACCGAACCGGGATCAGCCTGTTACTAATGTGACTCTAGATAACTTATGAGGCAGATGTTACGGCGCGCCTACTCGCCTCGCCCTGGCTTCGCGGACAGAATCGCCCCCATGAAGATGTCAGGTCTGCTTTCGCGTAACACGTCCCGGCCGGGCCTCACCGGCACCGCTCGGGTCGACCGGAACATCGATCGCCTGCTGCGCAGGGTGTGCCCCGGAGACATCGTGGTACTCGACATCCTCGATCTGGACCGCATCACCGCGGACGCGTTGGTGGAGGCCGACATCGCCGCCGTCGTCAACGCGTCGCCGTCGGTGTCGGGGCGCTACCCGAACCTCGGGCCCGAGGTTCTGGTCAACAACGGGGTGACCCTCATCGACGAGACCGGGCCTGAGGTCTTCAAGAAGGTCAAGGACGGCGCCAAGATCCGCCTCTACGAGGGCGGCGTGTATTCCGGCGACCGACGGCTGGTCCGCGGCACCGAGCGCACCGACCACGACATCGCCGACCTGATGCGGGAGGCCAAGAGCGGCCTGGCCGCCCACCTGGAGGCGTTCGCCGGCAACACGATCGAGTTCATCAAGAGCGAGAGCCCGCTGTTGATCGACGGCATCGGCATCCCCGACATCGACGTCGACCTGCGCCGCCGGCACGTGGTGATCGTGGCCGACGAGCCCAGCGCCGAGGACGAGCTGCGCTCCCTCAAACCGTTCATCAAGGAGTACCAACCGGTGCTCATCGGTGTCGGCACCGGTGCGGATGTGTTGCGCAAGAACGGCTATCGCCCGCAGATCATCGTCGGCGACCCCGACCAGATCAGCACCGACACCCTCAAGTGCGGCGCCCAGGTCGTGCTGCCCGCCGACGCCGACGGCCACGCGCCCGGCCTGGAGCGGATCCAGGACCTCGGCGTCGGGGCGATGACCTTCCCGGCCGCCGGTTCCGCGGTCGACCTGGCCTTGCTGCTGGCCGATCACCACGGCGCCGCATTGCTGGTGACGGCCGGCCACACCGCCAACATCGAGACGTTCTTCGACCGCAACCGCACCCAGAGCAACCCCTCGACGTTCTTGACGCGGCTGCGGGTGGGGGAGAAGGTGGTCGACGCCAAGGCCGTTGCAACCTTGTACCGCAACCACATTTCGGCGGGCGCCATCGCGCTGCTGGCGCTGACGATGCTGATCGCCGTCATCGTCGCGCTGTGGGTCTCGCGCACGGACGGCGTGGTGATGCACTGGGTCACCCACTACTGGAACCACTTCACCCTGTGGATACAGCACTTGCTCACATAGCTTTTCGACGAACGGTTCGTTAAATGATCTCGTTACGCCAACACGCCCTATCCCTGGCCGCGGTCTTCCTGGCGCTGGCCGTCGGCGTCGTGCTGGGGTCCGGATTCCTCTCGGACACCCTGCTGTCCAGCCTGCGTGACGAGAAGCGCGACCTGTACACCCAGATCAGCGGCCTGAACGACCAGAAGAACGCGATGAACGAAAAGCTAGCCGCCGCAAACAATTTCGACAACCAGCTGGCCGGCCGGATGGTGCACGACGCGCTGGGCGGGAAGTCGGTGGTGATGTTCCGCACCCCGGACGCCCGGGACGACGACGTCGCCGCGATCGCGAAATTCATCGGCCAGGCCGGCGGAACCGTCGCCGGAACGGTCTCGCTCACCCAGGAGTTCGTCGACGCCAACTCCGCGGAGAAGCTGCGGACGGTGGTGAACTCGTCGATCCTGCCCGCCGGTCAGCAGTTGAGCACCAAGCTCATCGACCAGGGCTCGCAGGCCGGCGACCTGCTCGGCATCGCCATGCTGATCAACGCCAACCCGGCCACCCCGCCGATTGACGACGCGCAGCGCGACACGGTGCTGGCGTCGCTCCGCGACACCGGCTTCATCACTTATCAGCCCGCCGACCACCTCGGGGCGGCCAATGCCGCGCTGGTCGTCACCGGCGGCGCGTTGCCGCAGGACGCCGGCAATCAGGGCGTGAGCGTGGCCCGGTTCTCCGCCGCGCTGGCGCCGCACGGCTCGGGCACGCTGCTGGCGGGCCGGGACGGTTCGGCGACGGGGGGCTCAGCGGTTGCCGTCGCCCGCGCCGATGCGGGCATGAACTCTGCGATCAGCACCGTCGACGACATCGAGGCCGCGCCGGGACGGATCACGACGGTCCTGGGCCTGCACGATCTGATCAACGGCGGCCACATCGGGCAGTACGGCACCGGGCACGGCGCCACCTCGATCACCGTGCCCCAGTAAATCGTCGATGGGCCCTCGCGCTAGGGCGTGTTCGCGGCGCGTCGGCGTGCCGGATGTTAGGGTGGATTTCCGTGGGTCGGCAGGCCCAGCTAGTTAAATGCTAGACAAATCCAAGCCCTGCCCGTCTTCACGGAGGTCGCCAGTGCGTAAGCACCCGCAAACCGCCACCAAGCACCTCTTCGTCAGCGGTGGGGTTGCTTCCTCGCTCGGCAAGGGGCTCACCGCCAGCAGCCTGGGGCAGCTACTGACGGCCCGCGGGTTGCACGTCACGATGCAAAAGCTCGACCCCTACCTCAACGTGGACCCGGGCACCATGAACCCGTTCCAGCACGGCGAGGTGTTCGTCACCGAGGACGGCGCCGAGACCGATCTCGACGTCGGCCACTACGAGCGATTCCTGGACCGCGACCTGTCCGGCTCGGCGAATGTGACGACCGGGCAAGTGTATTCGACCGTCATCGCCAAAGAACGGCGCGGCGAGTACCTCGGCGACACCGTCCAGGTCATCCCGCACATCACCGACGAGATCAAGCGGCGCATCCTGGCCATGGCCCAGCCGGACGCCGACGGGAACCGCCCGGACGTCGTCATCACCGAAATCGGCGGCACCGTAGGCGATATCGAGTCGCAGCCCTTCCTGGAGGCGGCGCGACAGGTGCGCCACGACCTCGGCCGGGAAAACGTGTTCTTCCTGCACGTGTCGCTGGTGCCGTACCTGGCGCCCTCGGGTGAGCTCAAGACCAAGCCCACCCAGCACTCGGTGGCCGCGCTGCGCAGCATCGGTATCACCCCGGACGCGCTGATCCTGCGTTGCGATCGCGACGTTCCCGAGCCGCTGAAGAACAAGATCGCCCTGATGTGTGACGTCGACATCGACGGCGTCATCTCCACCCCGGATGCGAAGTCGATCTACGACATCCCGAAGGTGTTGCACCGCGAGGAGCTCGACGCGTTCGTGGTGCGCCGGCTCAACCTGCCGTTCCGCGACGTCGACTGGACCGAATGGGACGACCTGCTGCGCCGGGTGCACGAGCCGCACGAGACCGTGCGAATCGCGTTGGTGGGCAAGTACGTCGAGCTGTCCGATGCCTACCTGTCGGTCACCGAGGCGCTGCGCGCCGGCGGGTTCAAGCACCAGGCCAAGGTCGAGATGGTGTGGATCCCGTCCGACGACTGCGCGAACCCCCATGACGCCGCCGCCGCGCTGAGCGACGTGCACGGCGTGCTGGTCCCCGGCGGTTTCGGCATCCGCGGCATCGAGGGCAAGATCGGCGCCATCCGGCACGCCCGGGGACGGGGGCTGCCGGTGCTTGGGCTGTGCCTCGGGCTGCAGTGCATCGTGATCGAGGCCGCCCGCTCGGCCGGCCTCACGGAGGCCAACTCGGCCGAATTCGAGCCGGGCACACCGGATCCCGTCATCTCCACGATGGCCGACCAGGAGCACATCGTCGCCGGCAACGCCGACCTCGGCGGCACCATGCGGCTCGGGGCCTACCCCGCGGTGCTGGAGCCGGATTCGATTGTGGCCCAGGCGTACGGCGCCACGGAGGTGTCCGAGCGGCACCGGCACCGCTACGAGGTCAACAACGCCTACCGCGACAAGATCGCCGAGAGCGGGCTGCGCTTCTCGGGCACCTCGCCCGACGGCCACCTCGTCGAGTTCGTCGAGTACCCGCCCGAGGTGCACCCGTTCATCGTCGGCACCCAGGCCCACCCGGAGCTCAAGAGCCGGCCCACCCGGCCGCACCCGCTGTTCGTCGCGTTCGTCAAGGCCTCCCTCGACTACAAGGCGGGCGAGCAGCTTCCGGTGGAGATCCCGGAGCAGTCGTCCAACGGCAACCAGCATCGTGACAGCGTTCAGCGGCCGCTACCCGAGCCCGCGACCCGTGGCTGAGCACGTCTTCGAGACGGCGTCATCCGAAACGCTGCACACCGGAAAGATTTTCGCGCTGCGCCGCGATCAGGTCCGGATGCCCGGCGGCAAGCTCGTCACCCGTGAAGTCGTCGAGCACTTCGGCGCGGTGGCCGTGGTGGCGATGGACGACGACGGCAACATCCCGTTGGTCTATCAGTACCGGCACGCGTTCGGGCGGCGGCTGTGGGAGCTGCCCGCCGGGCTGCTCGACATCGGCGGCGAGCCCGCGGAGCTGACCGCCGCCCGGGAACTGCACGAGGAGGCCGGCCTGAAAGCCGACACCTGGCGGGTGCTCGTCGACCTCGACTCCACGCCCGGCTTCAGCGACGAATCGGTGCGTGTCTACCTGGCCACCGACCTCACCCAGGTGGACCGGCCCGAGGCGCACGACGAAGAGGCCGACATGACGCTGCAGTGGTATCCGCTCGAAGATGCCGTCGACAAGGTGTTCAGGGGTGAGATCGTGAATGCCATTGCGGTGGCGGGGATTTTGGCCGCGCACGTCGCCACCACCGAGTTCATGATGACGCGCCCGCCCGGCAGCCCGTGGACCGACAAGCCTACTGCGTTCGCCGCGCGAAAGGCCGCGCAATGACGGCGGCGGTTCTGGACACCCAGCTGCAGGGCTACCTCGACCACCTGACCATCGAGCGGGGCGTTGCGAAGAACACGCTGACCTCCTATCGCCGAGACCTGCGCCGCTATTCGAAGCACCTGTCGGACCGCGGAATTCACGACCTGGCCAAGGTCGGCGAGGACGACGTCAGCGAGTTCCTCGTCTCGCTGCGCCGCGGCGATCCCGAGGCCGGGACGGCGGCGCTGTCGGCGGTGTCGGCGGCGCGGGCGCTGATCGCGGTGCGCGGCCTGCACCGGTTCGCCGCCGCCGAAGGTCTCGCCGAGCTGGACGTGGCTCGGGCTGTGCGTCCGCCGACGCCCGGCCGTCGCCTCCCCAAGAGCCTGACGATCGACCAGGTGCTGGCGCTACTCGAAGGCGCCGGCGGGGACGGCCCGAGCGACGGCCCGCTGACGCTGCGCAACCGCGCGCTGCTGGAGTTGTTGTACTCCACCGGGTCTCGGATCTCCGAGGCCGTCGGCCTCGACGTCGACGACATCGACACCGAGGCACGGTCGGTGCTGCTGCGCGGCAAGGGCGGCAAGCAGCGGCTGGTGCCCATCGGGCGCCCCGCCGTGCAGGCGCTGGACGCCTACCTGGTGCGCGGCCGCCCCGACCTGGCGCGCCGCGGCCGCGGGACGCCCGCCATCTTCCTCAACGCCCGCGGGGGCCGGCTGTCGCGGCAGAGCGCGTGGCAGGTGCTGCAGGACGCCGCCGAGCGTGCCGGGATCACCTCGGGGGTGTCGCCCCACATGCTGCGGCATTCTTTCGCCACCCACCTGCTGGAGGGCGGCGCGGACGTCCGCGTCGTGCAGGAGCTATTGGGGCACGCCTCGGTGACGACAACGCAGATCTACACGCTGGTCACCGTGCACGCGCTGCGCGAGGTGTGGGCCGGGGCGCATCCCCGCGCGCAATAGCTCGCGGGACACCTAGCCCAGGTATTCCGACTCGAGCACCAGGTCGGACACCATCGACTGGTACTCGACGTGCGTCTTGTGCTCGACCGTATTCCACCCCTTGCCCTGCTGCTGGCGCATGTATTCGCGGTACTTCGGCGCACCGGGAATCCGCACGTTGTCGGCGACCACGATCGCGCCCGGATGCAGCCAGCCCCGATCGACGATGCTCATCAAATCGCCCAAGTAGGCATTCTTGTCGTGATCCAGAAACACGAAATCCAGTGCACCCGAAGCGAATCCGTGCTTGTCGGCCAGCGCGTCCAGGGTGCGCCCACCGTCGCCGATGGTGCCAACAACGCAGGTGACCCGGTCGGCCACGCCGGCGTGCTCCCAGATCCGGCGGGCGTTGGCGGCGTTGGCCTCGGCGAGCTCCACGGAATACACCTTGGCCCTCGGGGCGGCGCGGGCGATGCGCAGCGCGCCGTAGCCGCAGTAGGTGCCCAGCTCGAGGGCCAGCGCAGGATCGGCGCGGCGCACGGCCGCGTCGAGCAGGAGGCCCTTCTCGTCGCCGATGCTCATCAGCATCGACTTCTCGTAGGCGAACGTGTCCAGGGCGGCCAGCGCGCCGTCGACGTCGCCGGCGCGGGCGTTCCGCAGCACGTATTCGGCGGCGGCCGCCTCCCGGCCGTCACCGATCTGGCCCGTCGTGGTGATGTTGCGCACGCCGGTGGCCATCCGCCACACCGACCAGCGCAGGATGGGCAGCCGTCGCTTGAGGTCCATAGGTATCCACGATAGTGACCTCCCGAATGTTGCTCGTGTGACTGAAGTTAACTCCCCTTACGGGTGAGCGCTCGACCAGCGATTTTCGCCCATATTGGCTGGTGACTCGCCAGCGCGGCGCCCGGGTTAAATGCGCGAAGCCGTTAGACTTTCGAGCGATGTTCACCTCCCGAACACGCCGGGCGTGATGACCGAGCACCCGGAGAACGGCGTCGAGATCGGCTTGACGGGACGCCCGCCAAGGGCGATCCCCGAGCCCGCGCCGCGCACCTCGCACGGCCCCGCCAAGGTCGTCGCGATGTGCAACCAGAAGGGCGGCGTCGGGAAGACCACGTCGACCATCAACCTGGGTGCCGCGCTCGCCGAGTACGGCCGCCGGGTGCTGCTGGTGGACATGGACCCGCAGGGCGCGCTGTCGGCGGGCCTGGGCGTCCCGCACTACGAGCTGGACAAGACCATCCACAACGTGCTCGTGGAACCGCGGGTGTCGATCGACGACGTGCTGCTCAAGACCCGGGTCAACCACATGGACCTGGTGCCCAGCAACATCGACCTGTCGGCCGCCGAGATCCAACTGGTCAACGAGGTGGGCCGCGAGCAGACCCTGGGCCGCGCGCTGTACCCGGTGCTCGACCGCTACGACTATGTGCTGATCGACTGCCAGCCGTCCCTGGGCCTGCTGACCGTCAACGGCCTCGCCTGCGCCGACGGCGTGGTGATCCCGACCGAGTGCGAGTACTTCTCGCTGCGCGGCCTGGCGCTGCTCACCGATACCGTCGACAAGGTGCGCGACCGGCTCAACCCGAAGCTGGAGATCAGCGGCATCCTGCTCACCCGCTACGACCCGCGCACGGTCAACGCGCGCGAGGTGATGGCCCGCGTCGTGGAGCGGTTCGGGGACCTGGTGTTCGACACCGTGATCACCCGCACCGTCCGGTTCCCGGAGACCAGCGTGGCGGGCGAACCGATCACCACCTGGGCGCCCCGATCGACCGGCGCCATCGCCTATCGCGCGTTGGCCCGCGAATTCATCCACCGATTCGGCGCGTGAACTCAACCGCCAACGGTGAGGCGCCACCCCAGACCGGCTTCCAGGTCCGCCTCACGAACTTCGAGGGGCCGTTCGACCTGCTGCTGCAGCTGATCTTCGCCCATCGCCTCGACGTCACCGAGGTCGCGCTGCATCAGGTCACCGACGACTTCATCGCCTACACCAAAGAGATCGGCTCCCAGCTGGGGCTGGAGGAGACCACCGCGTTCCTGGTGATCGCGGCGACGCTGCTCGACCTCAAGGCCGCGCGCCTGTTGCCGGCCGGGCAGATCGACGACGAAGAGGACCTGGCGCTGCTGGAGGTGCGCGACCTGCTGTTCGCCCGGCTGCTGCAGTACCGGGCGTTCAAACACGTCGCGGAGATGTTCGCCGAGCTGGAGGCCGCCGCCCTGCGCAGCTATCCGCGCGCGGTGTCGCTGGAGGACCGGTTCACCGAGCTGCTGCCGGAGGTGATGCTCGGCGTCGACGCCGAACGGTTCGCCCAGGTCGCCGCCGTCGCCTTCACCCCGCGGCCCGTGCCGACGGTGTCCCTCGGACACCTGCACGAGGTGGCGGTCTCGGTTCCCGAGCAGGCCAAGAGGTTGCTGGAAATCCTCGAAGCGCGGGGCAGCGGACACTGGGCGACGTTTTCCGAGCTGGTCGCCGACTGCGAGGCGCCGATCGAGGTGGTCGGGCGCTTCCTCGCGCTGCTCGAGCTGTATCGGAGCCGGACGGTAGCATTCGACCAGTCAGAGCCGCTTGGCGTGCTCCAAATTTCGTGGACCGGGGAACGGCCGGCCACCGAGGCCCTGTTAGAAGTGCGGGACGAATGACCGACCTACCCGAAGAGCTGCCCGAAATCGATCTGGGGATCGAGATCGCCGAGGCGGCGCCGATGGACGCCGACGAACTCGGCTCGGTGCTGGAGGCGCTGTTGCTGGTGGTGGACACCCCGGTCACCGTCGAGGCGCTGGGCGCGGCCACCGGGCAACCCGTCTACCGGATCGCGGCCAAGCTGCGGCAGATGTCCGAGGAGCTCACCCAGCGCGACAGCGGGATCGATCTGCGGCAGAACAGCGAGGGCTGGCGGATGTACACCCGCGCCCGCTTCGCCCCGTATGTCGAGAAGCTGCTCTTGGACGGCGCGCGGTCCAAGCTCACCCGGGCCGCGCTGGAGACGCTGGCCGTGGTCGCCTACCGCCAACCCGTGACCCGCGCGCGGGTCAGTGCGGTGCGCGGGGTCAACGTCGACGCCGTCATGCGCACCCTGCTGGCCCGCGGCCTGATCACCGAGGCCGGCGTCGACGACGACACCGGCGCGACCACGTTCGCCACCACCGAGCTGTTCCTGGAACGCCTGGGGTTGGAGTCGCTGGGCGACCTTCCCGACATCGCGCCGCTGCTTCCCGACGTCGACACGATCGAGGACCTCAGCGAATCCCTGGACAGCGAGCCACGTTTCATCAAACTCGCAGGCGGTTCGGCGTCCGAGCAGTCGCTGTCCTTCGATGTGGACAAGGATTGATGGCCGAATCTGAAGGGGTCCGGCTGCAAAAAGTCTTGTCCCAGGCCGGAATTGCCTCGCGGCGGGCGGCCGAGAAGCTGATCATCGACGGCCGCGTCGAGGTGGACGGGCAGGTGGTGACCGAGCTCGGGACGCGGGTCGACCCGGACGCCTCGGTGATCCGCGTGGACGGCGCCCGGGTGGTCGTCGACGACTCGATGGTGTACCTGGCGCTGAACAAGCCGCGCGGCATGCACTCGACCATGTCGGACGAACGCGGCCGGCCGTGCATCGGTGACCTGATCGAGCGCCGGGTCCGCGGGAACAAGAACCTCTTTCACGTCGGCCGGTTGGATGCCGACACCGAGGGCCTGATCCTGCTGACCAACGACGGCGAGCTGGCGCACCGGCTGATGCATCCCTCCCACGAGGTGCCCAAGACCTACCTGGCGACGGTTGCGGGGACCGTGCCGCGCGGGCTGGGCAAGAAACTGCGCGCCGGAATTGAATTGGACGACGGGGTAGCGCGCGTCGACGACTTCGCCGTGGTGGACGCCATCCCCGGGAAGACGTTGGTGCGCTTGACATTGCACGAAGGACGCAACCGGATCGTGCGGCGGCTGCTGGGCGCTGCCGGCTTCCCGGTGGAGGCGCTGGTGCGCACCGACATCGGCGCGGTCTCGCTGGGCGAGCAGCGCCCGGGCAGCATCCGGGCGTTACGGCGCGACGAGGTCGGCGCGCTGTACAAGGCGGTCGGGCTGTGAACTCCGACATTGTTGTCGCCATCGACGGTCCGGCCGGAACCGGAAAGTCCTCGGTCTCAAAGGGTTTGGCGCGATCGTTGGGCGCCCGCTACCTAGACACCGGGGCGATGTACCGGATTGTGACGCTGGCGGTGCTGCGCGCCGGGGTCGACCCGGCCGATGCCGAGGCGGTCGAGGCGGTCGCGTCGGGTGTGCCGTTGTCGGTGGACGATGAGCACTACTTCCTCGCCGGAGAGGATGTCTCGGTCGAGATCCGCGGCGACGAGGTGACCCGGGCAGTCTCGGCGGTGTCGGCGGTGCCGGCCGTTCGCGCCCGGCTGGTGGGGTTGCAGCGGGCCTTGGCGGAGGGGACCGGCAGCGTCGTCGTCGAGGGCCGCGACATCGGCACCGTGGTGCTGCCCGACGCGCCGGTGAAGATCTTTTTGACCGCATCGGCAGAGACTCGTGCGCGACGCCGCAACGACCAGAACGTGTCGTCGGGGCTTCCCGACGACTACGAGGGCGTGCTGGCCGACGTGCGCCGCCGCGACGATCTGGACTCGACGCGGGCGGTTTCGCCGCTGCGCGCGGCCGACGACGCGGTGGTCGTCGACACCAGCGACATGAGCGAGGCGCAGGTGATCGACCACCTGCTCGAGCTGGTGCGGCAGAAGAGCGGGGCGGTGCGATGACGTCCGACGGCACCTGGTCCGACGAAAGCGATTGGGAACTCAGCGATTCCGATCTCTCGGACGTCGACGAGCCCGGCCCCGCTCCCGTCGTCGCGGTGGTGGGCCGGCCCAACGTCGGCAAGTCGACCCTGGTCAACCGGATCCTCGGGCGGCGCGAGGCGGTGGTGCAGGACGTCCCCGGCGTGACCCGCGACCGCGTATCCTACGACGCGCTGTGGACCGGGCGCCGGTTCGTCGTGCAGGACACCGGGGGATGGGAGCCCGACGCCAAGGGCCTGCAGCAGCTGGTGGCTGAGCAGGCGTCGGTCGCCATGCGCACCGCCGACGCGGTGATCCTGGTGGTCGATTCCACCGTCGGCGCCACCGCGGCCGACGAGGACGCGGCGCGCATCCTGCTGCGTTCGGGCAAGCCGGTCTTCTTGGCCGCCAACAAGGTTGACAGCGAGAAGGGCGAGGCCGACGCCGCCGCGTTGTGGTCGCTGGGGCTCGGGGAGCCGCACGCGATCAGCGCGATGCACGGCCGCGGCGTCGCCGATCTGCTCGACGAGGTGCTGTCCGCGCTGCCCGAGGTGTCCGAGGCCGCGCCCAAGGCGGGTGGCCCGCGTCGGGTGGCGCTGGTCGGCAAGCCCAACGTGGGCAAGAGCTCGCTGCTGAATAAGCTTGCGGGAGACCAGCGTTCGGTGGTGCACGACGTCGCCGGCACGACGGTGGACCCGGTCGACTCGCTCATCGAATTGGGTGGCAAGGTGTGGCGATTCGTCGACACCGCCGGCCTGCGGCGCAAGGTCGGCCAGGCCAGCGGCCACGAGTTCTACGCGTCGGTGCGTACCCACTCGGCCATCGACGCCGCCGAGGTGGTGGTCGTGCTGATCGACGCGTCCGAAACGCTGACCGAACAGGATCAGCGGGTCCTGTCGATGGTGATCGAGGCCGGCCGCGCGTTGGTGTTGGCGTTCAACAAGTGGGATCTGGTCGACGAGGACCGCCGCGACATGTTGGAGCGTGAGATAGACCGGGAACTGGCGCAGCTGCGCTGGGCGCAGCGGGTCAACATCTCCGCCAAGACAGGTCGCGCGGTGCAGAAGCTGGTGCCGGCCATGGAGACCGCGCTGGAATCCTGGGACAAGCGGATCTCCACCGGCCAGCTGAACACCTGGCTGAAGGAAGTCGTCGCGGCCACGCCGCCGCCGGTGCGCGGCGGCAAGCAGCCGCGCATCCTGTTCGCCACCCAGGCCACCGCCCGCCCGCCGACGTTCGTGTTGTTCACCACCGGCTTCCTCGAGGCCGGTTACCGGCGCTTCCTGGAGCGGCGGCTGCGGGAGACGTTCGGCTTCGAGGGCAGTCCCATTCGGATCAATGTCCGGGTGCGCGAGAAGCGGGGACCCAAGCGGCGCTGAGCGTCGTCCCGGCCGGATGGTGCGGGTCACAGCTGTCACATGCGCCCCGGCGCGGAGGGCAATAGGCGATGTGCCCGCCTCGCAGCGACTGTGAAGATGGTTTTGGCTGTCTGATGGGCTGACCCGCGCTAGCGACTGACCCCTCGTTGGGTGTCCTGAAGTTGATCTGTCGTCTGTCAGGCAGCCACGCCCTTTGGTGCTGGCCGGGCGGGCAGTGACCTCATAGGAGCCTGACCTGAACTCAGGTCCCATCACAGTCTTGTCCGGCCCGACCGGCCAGCGTCACAACCCCTTGCTGAAAGGTCGCAATGACAAGCATGCCAACGGTGTCACCATCGCGTCGAGTGGTCATCGGTGTCGACACCCACAAACAGTTCCATGCCGCGGCTGTCCTTGATGAATGCGGCGTCCTGCTGGCAACCGCCAGCTTTGATGCCGATCGTGCGGGATACCGAGCCTTGATTGACTGGGCAGCGGGGTTCGGCACCCCGCTGCGCTTCGGGATCGAGGGCACCGGGTCCTATGGCCGCGGTCTGGCCGCGGGGGTGCGCCGTGACGGCCACGATGTGGTGGAAGTGGCCCGGCCCAATCGCCAAGACCGCCACCGCCGTGGCAAGTCTGATTTGCTCGATGCCGAAAACGCCGCCCGCGCGGTACTGGCCGGCACCGCCGAGGCAACCCCGAAAGCCGACGACGGCATCGTGGAAATGATCCGGCACCTTAAAGTCGCCAAAGACGCTGCAGTCAAAGCCCGTAGCGCGGCCATGCAGTCGCTCAAGGCGATTCTGATCACGGCACCCGCCGAGCTACGCCAAGCCCTCGAGCCGCTGCCCAACATGGCTTTATTGCGCCGCTGCGCCGGACTGCGCCCCGGGGAACTAACGTCGGTCAGCGCCGCAGTCAAACACAGCCTGCGGGCCATCGCTCAACGCTGGATGATTCTCAACGAGGAAATCACCGGACACGAAAACCTCTTGAGCACCCTGGTCGATCAGCTCGCCCCCCAGTTGACCGCCGCCGTGGGCATCGGCCCGGACAACGCCTCTCAACTGCTACTGGCCCTCGGCGACAACGCCGGCCGGCTGCACAGCGAGGCCGCTTTCGCCAAACTCTGCGGCGCCTGCCCCATCCCGGCCTCCAGCGGCAAAACCCGACGTCATCGCCTCAACCGAGGCGGACACCGCCCAGCCAACGCCGCACTGCACCGCATCGTCATCGTCCGGATGAAATACCACCAACCCACCCGCGACTACGTCGCCCGACGCATCAGCGAAGGCAAAACCAAACCCGAAATCATGCGCTGCCTCAAACGCCACATCACCCGCGAAATCTGGACCCGCACCAAACACCTACGCCAACAACCCAACACCGGCCAAACGACAACTTGACGTCTATAGGAGCATCAACTCGGTTGCCCTTCTCCGGGTCGTCACTAGGTACTTGTCGCTGCGAGGCGGGCAAGAAGCGTGCCACCGCCCGGTGAGAGGGCTATGCGGATATCCCGTCTGCCGATAGAAATCCTGCAATACGGATAATGACGCCTACATCACAGGAGTAAGTGATTGATTTCCAGCGACCAGACGCACTAGCCTCTCTCGTATATCGGGTTGAAATACCCGTATCGTAGGAATTACGGAGATAGCGTTGAAGCTGTTCAGCGTTGAAGAGAAGTCGATCCTGATCACCGGCGCGACCGGCGCCCTCGGCAGCGTCGCCGCGCGCGCATTGTCCAAGGCAGGCGCGCGGCTGACACTGGCCGGCGGCAACGCCGCGGGACTGGACGAACTAGGCATCGACAATGCCGCAGTAGTTGCCCGACGCCCCGAGACTCCTGCCGACGCCCAAGAGATGGTGGAAGCGGCCGTCGCCCGGCACGGCCGTCTCGACGGTGTCCTGGTGGCCTCGGGTATGAACCACGTCGCGCCCATCACCGAGATGGCGGTCGAGGACTACGACAGGGTGATGGCCGCCAACGCGCGCGGCGCCTGGCTGGTGTGCCAGGCGGCCGGCCGCGTCCTGCTGGAGCAGGGCACCGGCGGCAGCGTCGTTCTGGTCTCTTCGGTGCGTGGCTCCCTCGGCCACCCCGCCGGGTATAGCGCCTACTGCCCGTCCAAGGGCGCAACCGACCTGCTGGCCAAGAGCCTTGCCGCCGAATGGGGCCTGAGCGGCATCCGCGTGAACGCGCTTGCCCCAACGGTTTTCCGCTCCGAGATGACCGAGTGGATGTTCGCCGACGACGAGAAGGGGCGACAGACTCGCGAGGCGATGTTCGCCCGAATCCCGTTGCGCCGCTTCGCCGAACCGGACGACTTTGTCGGCGCCCTGATCTATCTGCTCAGCGACGCCTCGAGCTTCTTCACCGGCCAGGTGATGTTTCTCGACGGCGGCTACACCGCGTGTTGATTGAAAGGAAACCATGAGTATCAGTTGGCCCCTCGGTGACGCCGAGTCGAAGTTGGAGTTCTACGACCTGTCCCACCCGTGGGGCAATGGTGTGCCGGCGTGGCCTTACTTCGAGGACGTGAGGATCGAGCGCCTGCACAACATGGCGAAAAGCCGGGTGCTGACCCAGAAGATCACCACCGTAATGCATTCCGGCACCCACATCGACGCGCCCGCGCACGTCATCGAGGGCACGCCGTTCCTGGACGAGATCCCGCTGAGCGCATTCTTCGGCACCGGCGTCGTCGTGTCGATCCCGAAGAAGAAGTGGGAGGTCGTCACCGCCGAGGACCTGGAGAAGGCCACGCCGCAGATCCGGCCCGGCGACATCGTCATCGTCAACACCGGCTGGCACCACGCCTACACCGACAGCGCCGAGTACTACGCCTACTCGCCGGGCTTCTACAAGGAGGCGGGGGAGTGGTTCGCGGCCAAGGGCGTCAAGGCCGTCGGCACCGACACCCAGGCGCTGGATCACCCGATGGCCACCGCGATCGCCCCGCACGGCCCGGCCGAACACACCGGCGGCCTGTTGCCCTGGGCGGTAAGGGAATACGAACAGGAGACCGGCCGCAAGGTGCTCGACGACTTCCCGGAGTGGGAGCCGTGCCACCGCGCGATCCTGTCCAAGGGCATCTACGGCTTCGAGAACGTCGGGGGAGACCTGGACAAGGTCACCGGCAAGCGGGTCACCTTCGCGGCGTTCCCGTGGCGCTGGGTAGGCGGCGACGGCTGCATCGTGCGGCTGGTCGCGATCGTCGATCCCACCGGGACCTATCGCCTCGAGACCGGACGGGCGGCATGACGTCCGACGGCGGCATCCAGGTCATCTCCCGCGCAGGTGAAATCCTGCGGCTGCTGCAAGCGCATCCCGGTGGGCTCAGCCAGGCCGAGATCGGCGAACGGCTGGGTATGGCCCGCTCCACTGTCAGCCGGATCCTCGGCGCGCTGGACGACCAGGGCCTCGTGGCCTCGCGGGGGGCCCGCGGCCCGTATCGGCTCGGGCCCGAGATCGCGCGCATGGCCGGCACCGTGCGGCTCGGCGTGGTGATGGACGTGCACCCGTTCATGGAGGAGCTATCCCGCGAGCTGGAGGAGACCGTGGACCTGTCGATCCTCGATGGGGATCGCGCGACGTTCGTCGACCAGGTCGTCTCGCCGCACCGGTTGCGGGCGATCAGCGCGGTGGGGGAGTCGTTTCCGCTGCACTGCTGCGCGAATGGCAAGGCGCTGCTGGCCAGTCTGGCGCCCGAGCAGCAGGCGCAGGTCCTGCCCAGCCGGCTGGCCCGGCTGACCGATACCACGATCACGACCCCGGCGGCGCTGCGCAAGGAACTTGAACGCGTCCGCGCCGACGGCGTCGCATACGACCGTGAGGAGCAGACCGAAGGCGTCTGCGCTGTCGGCGCGGTGCTGCCCGTGGGCGAGGGGGTGGTGGCGGTCAGCGTGCCCGTGCCGGCACAGCGGTTCTATCGCCGCGAGTCCGAGCTTGCCCAGGCGCTGCTGGCCTGGGTGGAGAAGACGCGCAGGTCGCTCGGGCATTAGCAGGGCGGCGGCTCGGCTGCGGTAGGCTGTCGACCTGCTGCCGGTGATTCGGCGGCATCCGGGCTGTGGCGCAGTTTGGTAGCGCACTTGACTGGGGGTCAAGTGGTCGCAGGTTCAAATCCTGTCAGCCCGACGCAGGTCAAAGGCTCTTTTGGTGGGTCAGGACTACGCGGACACCGAGGGTTGCCCAGTTAGTACCCCAACCAGGGATATCCTCGCAGCACTCAAAACCGCGCCTGCACATCTAGGTGAGGAGCGACTCCGCCACGACTGACGGGGCGACCAGGCGCAGGAGCAGTTTGAACCCCGAGCTGGTATCGGTACGCTATCGGCCGCAGGCGTTCCTGCTCCAGGTTCCAAGGCATCAAGAGCTGCAGTTCACCGCCCGAGGCGGTGGGACCCGTCTGATCAAGAATGATGTGATTGACTACTGCGAGCGCATTCTTCGGGTATTCCGCTTTGTGAAGCTCCACTTCGTTGTAGGTCAAGACGATCTCGGAGCCGTCGGATGTGGTTCCCTTTACCTCGACCTTGACCACTTGCCCGGCTTTCACAGCGCGGATGTCGTAGGACTCAGTAGCCCCGACATCGGTGGTCGTGTAGTGCAGCTGCTCCTCAAAGTACGTGCGCGCCAAGCTCACAGCTTGCTGTTCGATGGCTCTGTTCTCGGCGGCAGTCAGGCTTTGTTGCGGATGCCTCTTCCGTGGCCGGCTAATCTCATCGATCGCAGCGAGCGCATCCTGCACCTCAGCGCTGGCCATCGAGCGGGGCACGTCAGTCGTAACGGTCGGCGTGGTCACCTTTCCGGCATGGCCGCCGCCCACGCCGCGTCTTGCTGGCTCTTCCGTTGGGGGGCGCTGCGCCCCCGAAACCACGGCTTTGAACTGTGCGCCCGGCCGGAAGGCGGGGACTGAGGTGGGCCTCAGCTTGACGATCTCGCCGGTGCGCGGGTTCCGCGTGGTGCGTGCTGGCTTACGACGCCGTTCAAACACGCCGAAGCCGGTGATGGTGACGTTGTCGCCCTCATGCACCGCGCGAACGATTGCGTCGGTGAAAGCGTCCAACGCGGCCGTTGCGTGGTGACGATCCGTGCCTAGCTTCTCCGCGAGTACGTCGATGAGCTGTGCCTTATTCATGGTCTTGTTGGATACCACGAAGTGGGGGCATCCTCACCCGCAGGTAAGCACTTGGAGGGCGGTTTGGTCACTTCGCGGTGTGCCAGCATTGCCAGCATGGTGCAGCGTGATCTTCCCGGCCTTACACCATCAAGGGCGTTGGCCTTGGCCCAAGCATGGACGGACGGGGGACTTTGGGACGACGTGCTCTGGCTTGCGCGGCGATGCTGGCAAATGGATGGACCTACGCCGCTTGCGTTGCGGTGGCATCACCTCGTTCTTGCCGTTGGCAACTTCAAGCGAGAACGTGGACGTAGGTTGCACCCATCTCGAATCGGTGAGATTGAGCAACCTGTTCCCGTGTTCGGTGAGCGGTTCATGTTGCCTTCGGGACTGGTTGTAGAGCGGGAGAACCAAAGCTCGTGGGAAGAGCTCAAATCCGCTCTTCGAGGCGCGGGACTTGCCACCACGACGACGCTGCTTGCCGCGCTGTGGCCTGAACACCACTTCGTGTTCGACTGGCGGGTGCATAGCGCCGCCGACGCGTTACGGATACATGCCCACTTGGCTCCCTCGCGGAGTACCGCTCTAAAGATTGAAGGCCGCAGGCGGGTGCGCGAAGACCTCACCGACTACGCGACAGTGCGCGGTTGGCTAGGAAGCATCGCATGCCCGCTGGTGGTTTCCGAGCGTGCGCTTTACCTCCTCTCGCAGGAGGTTCCTAGTGTCGAAGGTCGCGACTGGGCGAGCTATGCCAGGGAGGTTGCGTCAAAGCTCGAAAGCATTGACCTTTAGCTCGAGATCAATCCTTCGATGCGCCTTGGGGTACAGATACTTTTGGCTTAGCTGCCGGGTATTCGCCAGATTGATCTAGATGGCCTACCCACCTCACCCGGTTGGCGCATCAGGCCCGTCCTTACCCTCGGCATTGTCGACGATCGGTGGAGGAACTGGAGGCGGGTGATCGCCGGTCGGCTTGCCAGCCTCGATATTGCTGCTCCCGCTGTCCGACTTTTTGCGGGTCTCTTCCAACCAATTGTCGTAGGCTTCACGGCTCATCAGCTTATCCTCGTCTCTCGTGTGCGCCCGTATGTTGTCGACTGTCGTCGGTGACTATCTGCGGGGCAAGGATCTGTCGTAGGTGGTCAACGACTACGCCGTCTTTCCACCACCAGCGTGGGGCCCGCCACCGCAGTTGTGCCTCGACAAGAGTCAAGGCCGGCTCTCGGCCGAGGTTGAGTAGATAATCTTCAAATACCATCTCACCCGGTTCGATCCATACCTTGCCCGTGCTCTTGAGGAATGTGAAAGTTCGGGGTAGAGGCTGGCCTTCTAGGCGCGGCACCATTTCCCACCGGATATCAGCCCACCATTCGTCTGTACTTCTGTGGGACGCTGAGGTCTGGATAGCCGCAGGGAAGCCGATCGCAACACCTGTGTCGGTTTGTATGAGATCGAGTTTTGCCGAGCCGATGTTTTTGACAGAAATCCGCAAGTGCAGAACGTGACCTACTCCGGGCAACATGTGCCACTCACCGGTCGCTTCGATCGATGAGCGCGGATTGAACGTTCGGCCTTGAATGAACTTTCCATAGGCCCAGAAGCCCCCGATGATCAGGGCGATACCGGTGATGATGCTCTGCGCGGTGGAAGCGAGGTGATTGATTGTTTCGCTGTTGTCGTGAAGGAAGCCCCACAGGTCATGCGATCCTGCCACGCGTCAACCTTAACGCCGCGAAAGTACGGCATCCATCTTGTCGTACTGCGTCGGCACCGGAACACGACCGTCAATCTGGAGTACACCCCGTCAAGACCATTCGCATTTTGACGGAGCCGCCGTGACCGACCGCTACCTAGAGCTAGAGATCAGATTCCGGCTGTCCGCGGCGCAATCACGAGGCGCGTCTCGCCGTAGCCAACGTAGGTAAGGCCTGCGAGGTTTCCGTGGCTCTGGAGCAGCGACCGGCGGGCTAGGACTAGCGCCTGGCCCACCGATGCCCCACGGCGCAGATACTCGAAGAAACTAGTCGAGAACTCGACAGCTGTAGGGATATTGATGGCCACCAGCGATGCGATGACGGCACGATAGCCGGCGTTTCTAAACTGGTCGGGGATACTTGTAGGCCAATGGTAATCGACATTCGCGGCGCTGCACGAACTCAGAAAAGCCAGCGGCCCGTCCGCCGGTTCGGGCACTACGAATCCCCAAAGTTCACTACTGAAGTGGCGTAAGCGCACGGGCAATTCGTTATTCCGCAGAATACCCTCACCACCGAACAAGAATCCAGCCTCGTACCCTCCCGACTCATCTTCCAACCCGTGAGCCACAACGTGAACGATCTCTTCGCGCGGCCGAGAGCCCCGTACCAACAACGATGCGATCCTTTGCCCTCCATTTCCGGAACGGGCTGTTGCAACATCCGGTTGACGTTCCCGCACGTGAAAAGTGTCTCCTGACTGAAGAGCCCGACCCTGGTCGATGAACGCGCGGAAATCCTTATGGCTATAGGGAGCAAGTTCAACACGATCGGTTGATGTGTCGCGACGAAGCAAAAGCCCTGGCAAGCTTTTCTCGTCGGGCAGCGCCCGGCGGATCGCGAACTGGAGCCCGAGAAAGCTTCGTCGAGCTTCGGATTCCAAATAGGATCTGCTGGCACGGGTCGTATCGGGAAGCCCAGGCGATACCAGCATCAGTTCCAGTGGAAGATCGACTGGCGATGAAAACCACAATTCTGGAACCTCGGGTTGTCGGCCGGCTGACACCCGCTGAAAGAACGCAGTCATGCGGTCACGGGCACCGCCCGGAGCGGCCGAACCGCTACCGAGCACCCCGAAAGTCGCAGCCGCTCCCACGCCCGCGAGGTCTGCCAAGAGGCTGGCTTGCCGTTCGGCCGACGACTCAAGGCCGAGTGCGCCCCACCTGGCGATGTTCTTGAGCGAATTGCGAGCGGCACCATTGACCTTGGCGAGTTGCTCGAGTGGGGCGATCATGATCGATTCGGTCCTCACCCGCGGCGCGGACATATTGAGCAGACAAGCTTCCGAATCCGTGGGCCGGATTTCCAGCCGAACGTTCATCCGAGCCGAAGTCGAATCGGCACGATTTGAACGGTTTGAGTTCCCTGCCCAACCTCGAGGATGACGGATTCAATCTCGCGTCGACCCGAAGTCTGGGAAGGCGCAAGCCTCTCTGGATCGGCTGGCGTTCGTAGAGCTTGATCCTGCAGCAGGATCGACTTGACATCCGATACACCTTCGCGGGGGACCGTGATACTTAGGAGCAGCGGACTTGCGCTAAATCTCTCGGAGACGACTGAGAGCGAAAATGGGACGGATTCCCTGTCGATCCCACCGCTCAAGGTTAGGCCGACCGTAGAAATGTCATCACCTGTCAGATCAACATTGGGGTCACTAATAAACCTAATGTTCAACATCCATTCAAGTTCTCCCAGGCGGTCCGGGGCTACGACGATGGTGCCCTCGTAGTTAACGACCGTAAGATCGGCGACTCGTTGCTCCAACATCTGTTCCAACCGACCGAGAAGTGGGACGCTCGGCGATACTTCGGATCCAAGGATCCCCGATCTACTCATGGTCCCTCTTAGCAAACCACGTTCGACGATTCGGCCGAAGAACGAAAGTGTGGTGGCGCCGACGAACAGCGAAAGCAAATACTGTCCAGACTGATTCACGCCTTCCGGACCAGTCACGAGCGTCGCAGTCACGACGAGATAGCCAGCAATCCCTGCAACCGCACCCAATATCGGCCCCGCGAGGGCTTCGACTGCCCACTGACGACGCTCTCGCGCGCTGAAGTTGTTCCAAGCCAGAAGGTAGGCGACGCTTCGGAGCACGGCGCCTAATGCGCCCGCACAGGCGAAGAGGCCCAGGAGTGGAGCCACGCTATGGACCTTGTTCAGCAGAGATAACTCGCGCCAAAGAAAGATCGAAATACCCATGAGCGCCAGGACCGCTGTGAGCGCCAACGTCAGGTTCAGCCCGAGGCCGATACCCGGTTTCTCTTTACCCTTAGAATGCCCGTAACTCTCAGACCATGTGTCCGACATCGTTTGTGAGCCCTTCTTGAGTTGTTATAGCATGACTGACGTTCAAATCGTATATGTTGATTCTCTTTGCAGTTGGGGCAGGAGAAGGTCGAGATGTGGATATTCATAGCTGGATTGGGCATCTTCCTTCTGGGAGCGACCGTGTGCTCAATCGGTTGGTCCATCCACCGAAAGACGATCGGCGGCGTACCGCCGAAACTACTTGAATGGTTCATCGAGACGCTGAAGCACTGGTTTGGTCTGCTAACGAGTTCCGAAAGCACCACTGGGGAACGCATTGCGGCCGTTGGCGCAATACTCAGCGGAATCGGAATACTAACTGCAGTAACCGGTTTGGGAGTCTGGGCGGCAGGATAGGCCGGGCTCGACGCTCCGAAGCCGTGCTCAGGGCCTACACTAACCCTGCCGTAGGTGCTCGAGAAGCGAGCGCCATGTCGGTTGGGCGAGCTAGTCGTGGTGTTGCCACATGCCGCCGAGCCCGCGACAGCGGCGATCAGATGCAGCAATCGCTTACCGCATCGGCGCTCCTCGCACTCGTCCCAAGTCCACCTGCGCGGCCGTATTACCGCTCGCGTGTGCAAGGATCGTCCATCCGGAGCAGTGGTGAACTGCCCCGGTTTTGTTCCCGGTCGGTTGCGAGGGCCCGGGGCTCACTGGCTCGCTGGTTGTAAGGCGCCGGCGAGGGCCGCCTCGAACTCGGCTGGTGAAAGGTAGCCGAGGGCTTCGCGCAGGCGTTCCTGGTTGTACCAGGCCGCCCATTGGTGACTTGGTGCGCAACCGAGCGGTGGCGAACGTCGACTCGATGATTGATTTAGTCCTAACCGTCAACTTCTTGATTGCCAACTGATGGTATGAAATGACGTGCGTGGGCCTTCTACGCACGTGTAAGTCGTTGATGATTAACAACTTTGGCTTATCGAGCAACAAATGCCTTGTATCGACGGCGATTTCAGCAGAGTTGCCGCGGCCGATGCGCTGAATTCGTTGTCAACTCACAGCTACTCGTATGTCACCTCGGAGCTTTCGTGCTTAGCGTCGTCGTGAGCCGCTCTTGGTCACGGAATTTTGGGGGATCGTCGATGAGTCGGGCGCAACGCATTTCGAATTGGGATCCCGAGGACCTCGCGGCTTGGCAGGCCGGCAATAAGAAGATCGCCCGGCGGAACCTGATCTGGTCTGTGTTCGCGATGCACGTCGGCTACTCGGTCTGGTCGATCTGGTCGGTGATGGTGTTGTTCATGCCCAGATCTGTCTACGGCCTTTCGCCGGCCGACAAGCTTCTGCTCGGTGCCACCGCAACCCTCGTCGGCGGCTGCCTGCGCATCCCGTACGCGGCGGCGGTGGCGAAGTTCGGCGGGCGCAATTGGATGGTGTTCTCTTCGCTGGTGCTGTTGATCCCGACAGTCGGCACGATTCTGCTGCTGGCCAACCCTGGTCGGCCGTTATGGATGTATCTGGTGTGTGCGGCGCTAACTGGTATGGGCGGCGGCAATTTCTCCGCGGCGGTCGCCAACGTCAACGTCTTCTACCCTCAGCGACTCAAAGGCGCGGCGCTGGGCATTGCCGGTGGTGGTGGGAACATCGGGGTACCGATGATCCAGGTCATAGGTCTGGTGGTGCTCGCGACCGCCGGCAACCGGCAGCCCTACTGGGTATGTGCGATCTATCTGGTGCTGTTGTCAGTGGCCGCGCTCGGGTCGGCATGCTTCCTGGACAACATGGAATTGCCCCGCGCCGAGCACAAACCGACGCGAGCGGCTCTGGTACGGCGCGACACCTGGATCCTGGCGACGCTCTACGTCGCGACCTACGGCTCATTTATCGGGTTTTCGTTCGCGTTCGGCGAGGTGCTGCAAATCAACTACATGGCCGCCGGGCAAGGTGCGCTGCAGGCGTCGTTGCACGCCGCTCAAGTCGCCTTCCTCGGACCGCTGCTCGCGTCGTTGGCCCGGATGTACGGCGGCAGGCTCTCGGACCGGCTCGGCGGAGGCACCGTCACCCTGGGAGCTCTATTTGCCATGATCGCTGCCGTCAGCGCGCTGATTGTGGTGAGCGCACACGCCGACAATCGCTCCGGTCCCTTGAGCGTCAGCACCATGACCGGCTACATCGTCGGTTTTATGGCACTTTTTGTGTTGTGCGGGATCGGCAACGGGGCGGTGTACAAGATGATCCCGGCGGTTTTCGAATCGCGCAGCTACTCGATGAAAGCCGCCGAGGCCGAACGCCGCCACTGGGCCCGTGCGATGTCCGGCGCCGTGATCGGAATCGTCGCCGCGGTCGGCACGCTCGGCGGCGTATTGATCAATCTGGCACTGAGACAGTCTTATCTGACCACGGGCTCGGAAACGACGGCGTTCTGCTTCTTCTTGTTGTGCTACCTCATCGGGTCGGGGCTGACGTGGTGGGCCTACGTGCGGCGCCCCTCCGCCGGGGCGAAATCAGAACTCTGCGAATTACCGCTCGCCGAGACCAGTAGTTCATAACGAAGGCACACGGGCGGTCGCGACGGTGCGCCGCATCTTGGTCAGCGGCGGAGGAACTTCTCGCGGTCAACTATTACCCGATCGATTTCGCCGCGAGCAACAAGCTGTCCTGAATCGTCAACCGCCTGCACGTCGAACGTCAGAAGTCGCCCCTCGCCCGGCGGTCGCGCCTCGGCAGTGACATCCACGGCGCCGCCTACGTGCGTCGCGCGCCGGTGCTCGATGCGCACCGCGGTGCCAACGGTCGTCTGGCCGGGACCGGTGAAGGGCGCGGCGGCTTGCACCGTGGCCGCTTCCAGCCATGCGATGAGCCGTGGAGTCGCGAGCACCGGCACATCGCCGCTGCCGATCTGTGCGGCGGTGTCGGCGTCGGTCACTTGGTAGCGCATCACTACACGCTAGCTCGCCCGACGAGTACCTCGCTGCAGCGAGGAAGTCTGGTCAATGGCGGCTAGCCAATCGGGTCGGCGCATGATGACTGTCATGGACGCTGACCTTCAACGCTGGCTGGACTCGGGCAAGAACTTCGACTACCTCGGCTTCGACATCTTCTACCGCGTCGAGGGCAGCGGGCCTCCGCTGCTGCTGATCCACGGTTACCCGTTCAATTCCTTTGACTGGGCGCCGATCTGGCCGACACTGACCAAGCGGTTCACCGTCATCGCACCGGACATGATGGGCATGGGCTTCTCCGCCAAACCGACAAACTACCAATACTCGGTGCACGACCACGCCGACATGCACGAAGCGCTGCTACAGCACCTGAACATCGACAACGCCCATATTCTGGCGCACGACATCGGCGATTCCGTCGGCCAGGAACTGTTGGCCCGCCACGAATTCGGCCAACAGACGTGCGGCGAATGGCGCATCGACTCGATCACTTGGCTCAACGGCGGCATGTTCATCGAGGCCTACACGCCCAGGGCGGCGCAGAAACTGATGTCGGGCACCCCGCTGGGCGACCTGTTCAGCCCTGTGCAGAGCAGCCCGCTGGCACGACGACTGCTGGAGCCGACAATGCGCGAGATGTTCGGCCCCAACACCAAACCGACCCCGCACATGATGGACGTGTTCAACCAGATCCTGGACTACAACGACGGGCGCCGGGTGCTGCACAAGGTCGGCCGATTCATCAACGACCGCTACACGCACCGCAACCGGTGGGTGCGCGCCATGCGCCAGACCACGGTCCCGATGCGGTTGATCGACGGACCCGTCGACCCGAACTCCGGTGCCCACATGGCGCGCCGCTACGCCGAGGTGATCCCCGACCCCGACGTGGTGATGCTCGCCGACGACATCGGGCACTGGCCACAAATCGAGGCGCCCGAGCAAGTGCTACAACACTTCCTCGCCCACATCGACCGCGTCAGCGCCGGCTAACTGCGAGCAACGTCAACCCTCGCCGGCCCGAGGGTGACGGGCAACTTCTTGATCCCGCGCAGCAGGGTGCTGTCGTTCGGGATCGGCTCGCCGGCCAGAGCCAGCTGGGGGAAGCGTTCGAACAGTGCTCGCAGGCCGATCTGCAGTTCCATGCGCGCGAGCGACGCGCCGAGGCAGCTGTGGATGCCGCTGCCGAAGCCGATGTGTTCGCGGGCGTTGGCGCGGGCGGTGTCGAACGCGTTGGGACGTTCGAAGACGGCCGGATCGCGGTTAGCACCGCCGATCAGAAGGAAGATCGTCGAGCCTTCCCGCACGGTATGTCCGTCGATCTCAACGGTTTCGCTGGCCACCCGGGCCGCGATATTTGCGACGGAGTCGTAGCGCAGCACCTCCTCGACCGCGTTCGCCCAGCCCTCCGGATGTTCCTGGAGCCACGCGAGTTGATCGCGATGCCCGACGAGTGCCACCACCGCGTTGCCGAACGCATGGGTGGTGGTGATGAACCCGGCGCCCAGCAGTAGCCCCGCGAACATCCTCACCTCGGTCTCGGTGAGGTCGCCGTCGTGCACGACGGCGGACAGGATGCTGTCCTCGGCGCGGCCCCGGCGTAGGCGCTCGATATGCGCGGCGAGGAAGTTTTCGAACTCGCGCAACGCCGCGACGGCGGTCCGGTACTCGCGCCAAGACGGGGACGTGCTGTTAAGGATTTTCGTGCCGGGCTCGGCGAATGTTTGGAGGTAGGGCGCCTCGTCGCGCGAAATGCCCAGCATCTCGACGATGACGGCGATGGGGATTTGAGAAGCGTAGGCGGCGATCAAATCGCATTGGTTGTTGCCTTCGAGATCGTCGAGCAGGGCGTCGGCGATCTCCTGAATGCCCTGACGAAGTCCCTCAATCGCTCTAGGGGTAAATGCCCGCGACACCAAGCGCCGCAACCGCGCATGCTCGGGCGGATCGGCAACGAGCAAAGACGGCGGTTCCACGCCATTCAGTACGCCAGGATTGGTTTTCGCGAACATCCGCTGAACGACGGGAAACGGTGACCGGTCCCGTGGTTTCGGGGTACGGAACCTGTCGTCGCGCAGCACGTCGCGGACAATCCGCGCGTCGGCGGTGACCCACCCGCCCACCACCGCGGAGATACGTCCCCGCTCGCGGATCTGCTCGATACGGCGATTCACTTCGTCGGGCTGACCGCTTTGGATTAACAGCTGGGAAAAAGGATCGCCCCGGCGCGCGAGCAATTTCAGCGTCCAACGCGGCAGTCCGTATCCCAGCAGCCAATGCACCCGGGTCTTGATGTCGGCATTCATATTCGCCCCTGCCTTCGGCTACCGATGAGGCTAGCGGTCAATGAGCAGTGAGACGCGTCAAAGAAACGCGCCGGAATCTAGCGGGATCGCACAATTGCGGCGGGCCATTCTGAGGGGGCGCGACCGGTCGAAGCTCACCCGGATGATCCACCTCTGTCCCCACCGGGTAGCTATACCGGTGTGATGGACAAACAGGAGTTGGCTCGGGAGCTCGGCCACCCCGATGCCCAGAAATTGCTCTCCGGTTCAATGGCCCGGCTCGCCTACAACGGCCACGATGGCTTCCCGCGAGTCATCCCCGTCGGGTTCTACTGGACCGGCGAACGCATCGTCGTCTCGACGGCACCGACCTCCCCGAAAGCCCGCGCGCTAGCCTCCCGTCCGAAAGTCGCGCTGACGATCGACACCGGCTCCACCCCCGAAGAGGCGAAGGCGCTGTTGGTCGTGGCCGTGCCACACTGCAAACCGTCGACGGCGTCACCGACGAGTACCTCACCGCGGCGAGGAGGTCGATGGACGAAGCGCAGCTTGCCGAGTTCGAACGCAACGTGCGGTCGACGTATCCGGAGATGGTGCGGATCTCGATCGAGCCGCACTGGGCGCGGTTTTACGACTTTGGCGCCGGCAGGTTACCCGCGTTCCTTGCAGAGCTTTCGCAGTGAGAACTCGCTAGGCGAGTCAGTGGGCGCCGAAGGCAAAGACGGTTGTCGAATCGTAGGTCTGGGCCGGGTTGAGCGTGGTGGTCGGGAAGTTCGGGTGATTCGGAGAATCGGGGTAGTGCTGGGTCTCCATCGTGAATCCGGCGCCCTGCCTGTAGCTGTGCCCGCTGGTGCCCGTGAACGCACCGTCGAGGAAGTTGCCCGTGTAGAACTGCACGCCGGGCTCGGTGGTGGAGATCGTCAGGGTGCGCCCCGACTTCGGGTCCTGGGCCCTGGCCGCCTCCACCAGCCCGGCGTTGTTGCCGCGGTTGATCACCCAGTTGTGGTCGTAGCCGTGGGCGAGCAACAGCTGCGGGTCATTCGCGGTGATACGCGCGCCGATCGCGGTCGGTGACGTGAAGTCGAAGGGTGTGCCCTTCACCGGGGCGATCTGCCCGGTCGGGATCTGCGTGGGGTCGGTCGGAAGGTAGTTGTCGGCATGGATGGCGACCTTCTGGTCGTAGACGTCGAGCGTGTCCTCACCCGCCAGGTTGAAGTAGCTGTGATTGGTCAGGTTGATCACGGTCGGCAC
>NZ_JCALCI010000012.1:0-83671 GCF_059812245.1 Mycobacterium sp. NGS64
TGGAGCTTCAGGCCCACGCTGTTGTTACTGTTCTGCGGACTGGCCTGCCACACCTTCGTATCGAAGCCCGCGGTGCCGCCGTGCAGGCTGTTGCCGTTGTTGTTGGTCGGCACGTGATACGCGTTGCCGTTCAACGTGAACGCGCCCTTGGCGATCCGGTTGCCATAGCGGCCGACGATGGCGCCGAAATAGGTCTTGGCGGATCCCGTGTTGTTCACGTAGCCGGCCAGGGTTGGAAAGCCCAGCACCACATTACCGACGTTTCCGGCGCGATCGGGGACCTCGATGGACTGAATGATGCCGCCGTAGTTCAGGATTCGCACACGCATGCCGCGCCCGCTGGTGAGCTCGTAGCGGGTCACCGGGTTGCCATCCACCTGACCGAACGGCTCGCTGGTGATCGACGGCGGTCCGGCGGGGATCGAGGCGCTGCCACTGCCCGTAGTGGAGTGGCTACACGCCGCCAAGCCCGCTACACCGGCGATGGCGATCGGCCGAAATAATCGTCTGCCGCGCATCGGCTCTCCTCGCACTCGTACCGAACCCACCCGTGCGTCTCGCGGACCGAGGATAGCGCTAGGGCGGCGTCGACCTCGTGCATCCTCGGTTACGCTCACCCTCGTGTCCGCCGGATACATCAGGGCTACCGACAGTGACCGCGACGAGACCGGACGGGTGCTGGACGCGGCGCTGAGCGACGGCCAGCTCTCGATGGAGGAATACCGCCAACGGGTAAGCGCCGCGCGCCGTGCCGCCACTGTCGGCGAGCTCGAGTCGCTCGTGGAAGACCTGCAGATCTACAGCGCCCCTGCCCAACCCCCGACGCCGACCAGTCGACGGGGCACCCTGTTAGCCGGCGTCGCGGTGTTGGCGCTCGCGGGCCTCGGCATCGGTTGGAAACTGCTCGGCAACAGCCCTTCTCAGCCGCAAACCGCCTCACCTCCGAGCGCCACCAGCACCGCGGCGATCACCCCGACGACGCCGCCACCACCGCCGCCACTGCAACTGCAGACCGTCGACGGGCTGACGGGGCTATTGGCGCAAATGCGAAAAGAGATCGGTGACACCACGGGCTACCGGCTGGTGGTCTACGCCGATCACGCCGACCTCGACCGTCCCGACCCCCAAGACCCTCGCAACTCGGTGACCTACCACTACGCCGGCCGTGGCTGGTCGCAGTGGGGCGCCAGCGCCATTCCGTCCACCTCGACCGCGGGGGACTTGAGCAAGTTCAACGTGCAGGAGGTGGCCAGCGTCTTGCGCGGGGCCCCGCAGACCCTTCAGGTCCCCGGCGCGAACAACACCTACCTGATGGTCGAATCCGCGCGGGACGGCAGCCTGGCGTTGTCGGTCTATGCATTCAGAGACCGCGACGGCGGGCATATGGAACTGAGCGCGGACGGCGCCGTCTTGGCGATCGAGCCGGCGCGCCGCTGAGACCTTCTAGGATCTTCCCGTGGCCACCGCAAACACTCGGGCTACCGACAGCAACCGCGTCGACACCTGCCAGCTGCTGGATTTGGCGCTGAGCGACGGCCAGCTGTCGATGGAGGAGCACCGCCAGCGGGTGAGCGCCGCGACCAACGCCACCACCCTTGGCGAGCTGCAGTCGCTGGTGGCGGACCTGCAGATCCGCCGCGCCCCAGCCCAATCCCCGAGCCTGAAATCGCTGGCCGGCCGCCGGGGGATACGGATCGCCGTGCTCGTGGCGCTGGCCCTTGTGGGCGTCGGCATCGCCTGGGCTTTGTACAGCAACACCGCTTCGTCGCGCGACGCAACGCCCCAGCCGACCGTCGTCAGCCCAGTCGTAGTCGCCCCACAGCCGCCAACAGAGGCGCCGACCGTCGCACCGCCGCCGGCATCGACCCAACCGCAGGCGCCGACGCAACTGCTGACCCTGGGCGGGCTGTCGAGCCTGATTGCGCAAGTTCGGACGACGTTCGGGGACACGATGGGCTACGAACTGGTGGTCTATGCCGATCACGCCAGCATCACTCGCCCCGACACGGTCAACGCACACAAAACCGTGCGCTACACGTACGGAGGTCGCGGTTGGGGCACGGGCAGCAGCACCACCATCCCGATGGACACGGCTATTGGTGACCTCGGCAAATTCGACGTCCAGGCCGTCATTAGCGCCCTTCGTGCGGCGCCCCAGACTCTGCACATCGACGGCGGCAACCCCGAGAACATCATCATTGAAGCGGCCCAAGACGGGACCCTGCGCATCGAGCTCTACGTCTCCGATGGTCACACCGAGCGCTACCTCATGGTCAACGCCGACGGCAGCATCCGACCGGACTTCTGATCGGGCCATCGCACTAATTGCCCAAGGTGTTTCTCGCGCGTGACCTTCCCGCGACTGCGACGAAGGACGCTGATCGTCATGGCGGTATTGGCGCTACTGTGCGCACTCGCAACCGCGACATGCATCGGCTACTACCTGGGTCGGCGAGCCGGCTCGCGGCCGCCGACCTGGAAGCAGCGCACCAGTCGGGTGGCGCTGGGCAAGCTCGCGATCAGCCTGCTCGTGGCGGTGACCGCGCGTCGCATCCTGAGGCTGAGAACCGTTGGGCACGTTGATGTCCTGCGCGCCGGCGTAGCGCGGATCCTCTCGTACTGAGGGCGCGATGTAGCCTTTGAAGCCCGTCACCGCACCAAGAAGGGCCGATATGTCAGCACTGCAAGGCAAGGTCGCGTTGGTCACCGGCGCGTCGTCGGGCCTGGGCGCCGAAACCGCCCGCCTGTTTTCCCGGCAGGGCGCAACGGTTTTCGGCATCGGCCGCGACACCGAACGCCTGGCCTCGGTATTCGAAGACGTGGAACGCGGCTCCTACGCCTCGGCGGACGTCGCTTCGCCGCAGGCCTGCCGGGACGCGGTCGAGCAGTGCGTCCAAGAGTTCGACGGACTCGACATCCTGGTCAACGTCGCCGGCAAGCACCAGATGCGCCGAACCGAGTCGATGACCGACGACGACTGGGTAGAAGACCTCGCGGTCAACCTGAACGGACCGTTCTACCTGTGCCGGGCCGCGCTGCCGCATCTGCTGGAGCGGGGCGGCAACATCGTCAACGTCGGCTCCATCGCCAGCGTCGAAGGCCAGGCGTACTCGGCCGGCTACTGCGCCGCCAAGCACGGCCTGATCGGGCTCACCCGCGCACTGGCGGTCGAGTACACCGCGGATCGCTTGCGCGTCAACGCGGTATGCCCGGGCGGCATGCTCACACCGCAGATCGAACACTTCAGCGCGCCGGAGAACCCGAACTACGACCTGATCCTGCGCACGGCCTCGCCGCGCGGCATGATGCAGCCCCTCGACGTCGCCAACGTGATCGCGTTCCTCGCCAGCGATGCCGCGGCCGCCGTCCATGGGGCGGTCTATCGCGTCGACAATGGCAAGGGCGCCGGGTAAAGCGCCTACGCTTCAATGGACACGTCCGAGGAGGCCTATGCGACACGCGAGCTATGTCATCGCCTCCACCCCCCGTTCGGGTAGTTCGTTTTTGGCCGCCGGGCTCGTGGCGACGGGAGTTGCCGGGCGGCCCGAGGAGTATTTCGCGGCAGACCACATTGCGGCCTATAAGGAAGACCTGGGGCTGCCGTTGGACTGCTCCTGGACCGAATACCTGACAAGGGTCAGAGCGTTCGCGGCGACGCAGAACGGCGTGTGGGGCTTCAAGATCCACTGGCGGGACGTCGTCTCGCTGGCGCAGGCCTTAGGGTTTCGTGCAGATCCGGCCGCGGTTCTCGAGACGCTTTTTCCGACAGCGGTTTTCGTCAACATCGTCCGCGTCGATCGGCGCGCCCAGGCCATATCGCTGTTTCGCGCCGAGACGACGGGCGAGTGGTTCCGTTCTCCGGGACCGCCGACGACGGAACGTCCCTGGGGGCTGTATCTGGGCCGGCCCACGCCGCAGCCGCCCGCGGTCGACCTCGCGGCTGTCGCGCCGACGCGCGAGCAGATCACCGAGATGGAACGCAGCCTCGGCGCCGAACAGGCGGCGTGGACCGACTACTTCACCACCCGGCGTCCCGAAGTGCTCACGGTCCACTACGAAGAGCTCGATGAGAACTATCCCGACGAGATCGCGCGCGTCCTGCAATTCCTCGGCGTCGACCCTGCACATGCGACCGGTGTGCCCAAGCCCCCGCTCGAGCGTCAGTCCGACCACATCAACGAACACTGGCGGCGACGGATCGACGACGAAGAACGCCGCTACCCGGTGCAGTGAACCTCGACGACGCTGCCGGACGTGACCTTGGCCAGCGCGCCCCGCTGAGCGGCTACCGGGGTCGACCCCCAGTCGGCGCCCCAACCGCGAGGCCCGAGAGCCAAAGCGGTGCAACCGTTTCGGGCCCATGACGCGACGGTGCAGCCGGCGCCGTGCCGCTGGCAGTTGCCCAGCGCGATGTGGGTGGCCTCCTCCATGGTGCTGGCGTTGTTGGCCCAGCCCGCCCAGCCGGTGACGGGGGAGTAGGCGATCACGGCGAAGCGATCGACGGCCGCGGCCTGCGCGGCGGGCGACGCCATGAACGCAGCGCCGAGGAAAGCGAGGGCGGTCAAGACGATCAGGGCGTAGATGCGGTGGCGGGTCATAGCGGAACCTCGTGAGTCGTTTCCAGTGGACGAACTCACCATCCGCCGCGCCGCTTGGCGGATCCTCAAGAAATCCTTGGCGCTAGCGCGCCTTTCGCAGATCGGCCAGCGAGTTGCGCAACCCACCGTCCAACCGGATCTGGATGGCCGCCACCGCGAGCATCACCGCCGCGGTCACCAGGTGCACCACCGCGTCGGTGGTGTTGTTGGGGAAGGTGAAGACGAACGCAACCTGATGCGAGAAGAACGCCCAAATGCCCGGCAGCGCACCGGCAATCGCCGCCGCGATCAGATACAGCACCGCCCACGACTTGCGCAGCGCGAACACCAGACCCGGGCCGAAGAGGGCCAGGCCGGCGACGGCGTGCCAACCGTTGTAGTCCATGCCGAGCAGCTGGACGGTCGGCGCATTGGGGCCCGTCGCGAAGCTGGGCTCCATGATGAACCCGACCACCGCCTGGATGACGTGCAGGACACAGATGATCAGCAGCCCGATCTGTGCGAAGCTCCACCTCACGTTGCACCTCCTTGTGCACGGCGGGATGCCCCAGATACTACGCGCTGTAGTAGACCCTGGCAATGACGACCGCGCGTCGAGACTGCCTGTCAGAGCGCGCCGAAGGCCGGACCCGTCACTTCCGCCCGGGAAGCCTCATCATCGTGCGCACGACGGGCACCAGCGACTTCTGCCAGAGGGTCGGCGGAATGCCGCGGGGCGGATCGAGATTGAACACGCGCGCCGCAGCGATCGTCTGCGATTCGGTGTACTTCAGCAGCCCCTCGGCGCCGTGTCGGCGGCCGACGCCCGACTGGCCCATCCCGCCCATCGGTGCGCCGAGGCTGCCCCACGCGAAGGCGTAACCCTCGTCGACGTTCACCGTCCCGGAGCGCAGCCGTGCGGCGATCTCCTGGCCCTCCGCGGTGGACCCGGCCCACACGCTGGCGTTGAGCCCGTATTCGGTGTCGTTGGCCTTCTCGACGGCCTCGTCTACGTCGGCGACCGGGTAGATCGACACCAGCGGCCCGAACGTCTCGTTGGCCGCGCATTCCATCTCGGGCGTGACGTCGGTGAGCACCGTCGGCTCGTAGAACAGCGGCCCGATGTCGGGTCGCGCTTTGCCGCCCGCAATCACCTTGGCGCCCTTGGCCTTCGCGTCGTCGACATGGTCGGTCACGGTGTCGAGCTGACTCGCCGAGATCAAGCTGCCCATGTCGACCGAGAAGTCATACGCGGTGCCGAGTTTCATGTTTCGCACCGCCGCGCCGAACTTGTTGGTGAACTCGTCCGCGACATCCTTTTCGACGTAGATGCGCTCGATGGAGATGCACAGCTGACCCGCGTTGGAGAAGCACGCGCGGGTGGCCGCCTTGGCGGCCTTGTCCAAGTTGGCGCCGCGCGTGACGATCATCGCGTTCTTGCCGCCGAGCTCGGCCGAGAAGCCGATGAGCCGACGGCCCGCGTGCTCGGCGAGCTGCCTGCCGGTGGCCGTCGAGCCGGTGAACATCAAGTAGTCGCAGTTCTCGATGATCGCGGTGCCGACCACCGAGCCCGGGCCGGGCACGATCGCGTACAGCGCCCGCGGCAGCCCAGCCCGGTACAACAGCTCGGCGCAGGCCAGCGCGCAGTAGGGCGTCTGGCTGTCGGGCTTGAGCGCCACCGCGTTGCCCGCCACCAGCGCGGGCACCGAGTCGGACGCGGTCAGCGTCATGGGGTAGTTCCACGGCGAAATCACCCCGACCACGCCCTTAGGCTGGTAGATGACCGTGGTCTTGCCGACCGCCGGCAGCAGCGCCTGCACCTTGCGCGGCTTCAGCAGGTCGGCGGCCACGTTCACGTAATAGTTGGCGTTGGCCATCAGGTCGACGATTTCCTCCTGCGCCGCCCAGCGGGCCTTGCCCGCCTCGGCCTGAAGGAGGTCCATCAGGAACTGGCGGTTCTCGATGACCAGGTCGCGATAGCGGCGGATGACCTCCACCCGCTCGGCGACCGGGCGCTTCGCCCAGTCGATCTGCGCCGCGCGAGCCTCGGCGAAAGCGGCCTCGACGTCGGCGGCCGTGCCGATGGGGATCGTGGTCAGCGGTCTACCGGTGAAAACCTCGTCGATCGTCTTGGTCTCGCGGGCGGTGATGTCCTTGATCGCGACCAGTTGACGCAGGCGGTCGAAGACCTCGGCTGACGGTGCTGACATGGCGTTACCTCTCGAAAGCGCAGGCGTGCAAAACACCAGCCTAGGCCCGGCGGACCCAGGCCGGTAACGGTTGGGGCACGGTCCGGTTGCCCCGCGGCACGCCACACCGCTCCCCGGGCGGCGCGAATGACAATGCGGAACATGACGCAATCGCGGGAGCCGTGACGATGGCGCGCGAGATCTCCCGCCAGGCGTTCCTGCGCGGGGCCGCCGGTGCGTTGGCCGCCGGCGCGGTCTTCGGCTCGGTGCGGGCGACCGCGGCCCCGAACCCCTCCGGCTGGGACGGCCTCACCACCGCCATCGGCGGGCGCGTGGTACTGCCTCGAGATCCCCAATTCGCCGGCGCGAAGCAGGTTTTCAACACCAACTACAACGGATTCACGCCGGCGGCGATCGTCACCCCGACATCGGCTGCGGACGTGCAGAAGGCGATGGCCTTCGCCGCCGCCAACAACCTCAAGGTCGCCCCGCGCAGCGGCGGGCACTCCTACATCGGCGCGTCCACCGCGAACGGCGCCGTGGTGTTCGACCTGCGCCAGCTGCCCGGCGGAATCAACTACGACGCGTCCACCGGGCAGGTCACCGTGACGCCCGCGACCAGCCTGTACGCGATCCACGAGGCCCTGGCCGCGGCCGGGCGGGGCATCCCGACGGGTACCTGCCCGTCGGTCGGCGCCGCGGGGCACGCGCTGGGCGGGGGACTGGGCGCCCAGTCGCGGCACGCGGGCCTGCTCTGCGACCAGCTGACGGCGGCGTCGGTCGTGCTGCCCGGCGGCCAGGCCGTCACCGCGTCCGCCGCCAACAACCCGGACCTGTTCTGGGCGCTGCGCGGCGGCGGTGGCGGCAACTTCGGGGTGACCACCTCGCTGACGTTCGCCACGTTTCCCACCCGCGACGTCGACGTCGTAAACCTCAACTTCCCGCCGCAGGCGTTCGCGCAGGTCCTGCTCGGCTGGCAGAACTGGCTACGCACCGCCGACGACAGCATGTGGGCGCTGGCGGACAACACCGTCGACGGGTTCGGCACGCATCCCCGGATAATGGCGACCTGCCCGGCCGGAGCGGGGAACAGCGTCGCGGCCGCCATCACCAAAGCCGTTGGGGTGCAACCGAGCGGGACCGATAACCACACGTTCAACTACATGGACCTGGTGCGCTACTTGGCCGTCGGCAACCTCAACCCGTCGCCGCTGGGATACGTGGGCGGCTCCGATGTCTTCACGACGATGACCCCGGCCGCCGCCCAGGGGATCGCGTCGGCGGTCGAGGCGTTTCCGCGTGGCGCGGGCCGCATGCTGGCGATCATGCACGCCCTCGACGGCGCGCTGGCCACCGTGGCGCCGGGCGCGACGGCCTTCCCGTGGCGGCGGCAGGCCTCGCTGGTGCAGTGGTACGTCGAGACGGGCGACCCGTCGGCGGCGACGAGCTGGCTCGCCACGGCACACCAAGCGGTGCAACCGTATTCGGTGGGCGGCTACGTGAACTACATCGAGGCGAACCAGCCCGCGTCGCGTTACTTCGGGCCCAACCTCTCGCGGCTCACCGCGGTGCGCCAGAAGTACGATCCCGGCCGGGTCATGTTCTCGGGGCTCAACTTCTAGCCGACTGACAAGGCTTAACGTTGAACAACGGTTGGCGTTATCTTCGGTCGAGGATTCGCTCGAGATCTTAAAGGCGGAATTCCTTGACCCGCTGGGTATCTCGCAGTATCGGATCGCCAAGGCGATCGACGTGCCGCCCCGCCGGATCAACGAATCGTGCACGGCAAGCGCGGCATCAGCGCAGACGCCGCCCTCCGGCTATCCCGTGCGCTCGGTCTGAGCGACATGTTCTTCATCAACATGCAGGCCCACTACGACGCCGAAATCGCACGCGAGCAGCTAGCGGGACGACTGGCCACCATTGATCGCATCGCGTAGTCCGCGAGCGGCCGGTAGGTGAGTCTCATTTGTGATAGCGCCGGTGATATCACAAATGGGAATCACCGCATGGCCGGCTGACGGTGCTCACGTGGCCGGCGTGGCCGCGCGAACCGGCAACGGACGGCTACGCACCAGCGTCGGCCACCAGAACCACGGCCCGAGGATGCGCAGGATGCACGGCACGACGAACGAGCGCACGATCAGCGTGTCGAGCAGCAGGCCGATGCAAACGGTCGAACCGACCTGGCCGACGGTGCGCAGATCGCTGCTCAGCATCGCCAGCATGGTGAACGCGAAAACCAAACCGGCAGAAGTCACTACACCACCGGTGCTGCCGAGCGCGCGGATCAGTCCGGTGTGGATTCCGGCATGCAGCTCCTCTTTGACCCGAAGGATCAACAGCAGGTTGTAGTCCGAACCCACCGCCACCAGGATGATGAACGTCAGGGGCAAGACCAACCAGTGCAGCGGCAGTCCGATGAGGTGCTGCCAGACGAGTATGGAAAGCCCGAACGCCCCGGCGTAGGAGAAGGCCACCGTGCCGGGGATGACGATCGCCGCCATCAGACTCTTCGTGAGGAACAGCATGATCAAGAAGATCAGCACGAAGGCGGCGATCGCCACGATGAGCAGGTCGGACGCGGCGTATTGCTTGATGTCCTTGTTGGTGGATCCGGAACCGCCGATGTAGACCTTCGAGCCGGCCAGCGAAGTCTCTTTGAGCGCAACGGTTATGGCGTTGGGGAACTGTTCGACGTGCTGCACGCCTTCCGGACCGTTGGCGTCGCCCTCGTGGGTGACGATGATGCGAGCGGCCTGGCCGTCCGGTGACATCAGCAGCTGCATACCGGTCTTGACGTCCTCGTTGTCGAAGCCCTCGTGCGGGATGTAAAAGAAGTCGTCGCTGCGGGCCTGGTCGAAGTCGAGCCCGACATCGATCTGGTCGTCGAACGTCTGGTTGGTCTGTGTCGTCTGCAGAGCCGACTGGCCGTAGGTGCTGACCAGAAGGCTGGCCAAGGCCTCCGAGTCGTCAGCCGTGAGCTTCAGCTGCACGATGATTTGCGGCACGATCTTGTCCATCTCCTCGAGGGAGAGCTTGGCTTGGTTGATGTCAGCCGCCAGATGGTCGATGTTGTCGAGCGTGTCGAACAACGACCTGAACGCCCAGCACATGGGGATGTCGAAACAGTGCCGCTCCCAATAGAAGTAGCTCTTGATCGGTCGGAAGAAGTCGTCGAAGTTCGAGATTTCCTGGTTCATCTCGTCGGTGACCCGTTGCAGATCTTCGACCGTGAGAACCGTCTTGTGCAGCTCGTCCGACAGGTTCTGGAAATAGTCGATCTCTTTCCGCGTGACCTCGACGGTGTGCTGCGTGATCTGCGCCTGCTGATTGGTATTCGCGTTCTGCTGCTGATTGAACGGGAGCTGCTGGCCGCTCCCGCTGCCCTGCGTGGTGAACAGATAGGGAATCGTGGCGTGTTCCAAAGCCCGGCCCATCGGCCTGGTGATGCTTTGCACCATCGCGACGCCCGGAAGCCGCTCGAGAGCCTTGGCCGCGCGGTCCAATGAGATGAAGTCGCCCGAGTTCCGCATGTCGTGATCCGACTCGATCATCAGCATCTCGGAGAACAGCTTGCTCTTTGGAAAGTGCCGATCGGCCGCCTGGAAGCCCAAATTCGCGGGCGCGTTGTGCGGCTGGTACTGGCGGTCGTCGTAGTTCTGCCGGTACGTCGGCACGAAGATCGCCCCGAGCAAAACCGCGGCGGCACTGGCGAACAGGATCGGCACCGGCCACCGGACCACGCTCGCCCCGATCCGCCGATACAGGTGCGCCTTGGCCTTGCTCCTCGGGTCGAAGAGCCCGAACAGGCTACCCAGCGTCAAGAAGGCGGGGCCGAGCGTCAGCGCCGCCGCGATGGTGAACAGCATGCTGATCGCAACCGCCGGGCCCATGGTGTGGAAGTAGTTGAGTCGCGCGAACGTCAAGCAGTAACACGCCCCCGCGATCGTCAGCCCCGAGCCGAGGATGACCGGCGTGACGCTCTTGTACGCGGTGTAGAACGCCTCCTCCCGGCTCTCGCCGTCGTGTCGCGCCTCGTGATAGCGGCCCATCAGGAAGATGCCGTAGTCCGTCCCGGCTCCCAGAGTCAGCGCGACGACGATGTTCACGGCGAACGAGGAAAGTTCGATGTACCCGAGATGCCCGAGGGTCGCGATAACCCCCTTGGCGACCAGCATTTCGAACAGCACCCCGGCCAGCGGCACGAACAGGGTGACGATGGAGCGGTACACCAGCAACAACATTCCGATGATGAGGAAGATCGTCACGATCGTGATGTCGTTCAGGCTCGAATTCGCGATCGCCACCGTGTCCGAGGCGAGCGGGGCCGCGCCGCTGACGTAGACCTTGAGCCCGGCCGGCGGAGTGTCCTTCGCGACGATGTCCCGAACGGCCGCAACGGATTCATTCGCTTGCATCTGGCCGATATCGCCCGCGAGGCGCAACAGCACGTATGCGCACTTGCCGTCGAGGCTCTGCGCGCCGGCCGCGGTGATCGGCTTCCCCCACAGATCCATGGCGTACTGCACGTGCTTGGGGTCGCCCTTGAACCGGCGCATCAAATCGTCGTAGTACTGATGATCCGCGTCGCCCAGCGGCCGGTTGGCCTCCAGCACGATCATGGCCAAGCTGGTGGAATTGGACTCGCGGAACTTCGCGCCGATGGACAGCAGCGCCCGCTGCGACGGCGCGTAATGCGGGACCAGCGGGCCCGCGAGCTCCTCCGCGACCCGCTCGACCTGGGGCATGAAGGTGTTGGTCGACACGGCGAGCAGACCCCAGAAGGCGATGATCGGGATCGCAAGGGCGCGAACCATTCTGGGGACGAGCGGGCGCTTCGTCCGGTGCTCAGCCTGCGGCTCGCTCATGCGGATTTCACCAGGCAATAGACGTGGGCATCCTGATTGGTATCGGACTGTTCAGCGCGGATGACGCCATTCACCCGCAAGCGGCAGCCGACTTGACCGCCATGAACCTGGGCCGAGAGGCTGCCGGACACCACGGTGAGCGTCGTCGCCTCCGTGTGCGACCACGGCAAGGTCGTGAGATCGACCCGATGCGGATGCCCGTTGATATCCACCCAGACGAGCATCCCGCCTTCCCCGACGGAACCGAACAATTCGTATGTGAGCCGCTTGATGCTGAACTCCGGCGGTGCCGCCGGCTGATTGACGGTGATGACGGGCGGGGGCTCCGAGAACTGGTGCACCTTGTACATGGCCACCCCGCCGACAGCGAGCGCGATGACGGCAACCAGCGGCAGCCAGACTCGCGCCAAGACCCGCCTGCCCACCGGACGAGGGCTCATTCGATCACCTCTCGTAACTCGCTCGGGCCACCGTCTTCTCCCCCCGGCCCCACCCCTAGGCCAACTGCAGATAGTAGACGGTCATGTACCCAATGGACAGATGATCGTGCAAGAGTAGCTACCTTGCGGCCGGAACGCGACCGCAACGACCTGCGGGAGCACGCTTCGGTCGCTCACGGCAGCGCGGCTTCAGGACATCTTTTGCAGACGCCGTTTCAGTCGTGCGCTGCGGATGATTTGAGTCGTGAGATTGATGGACGCCAAGATCGGGAAGAGCCCGAGAAACGTCCGCTCGGAGGGCGTCGCCCCATGCAAGTGGTAGAGGCTGCCGAACACGTAGAAGCAGCCCAGCGAGAACAACGCAGCCGGGATGCATAGCGTCAACACCGAGCTACGAGCGCCGAGGAGGTGCCTCGCATAATCGAGCTCGTCTTGCGACATGGGTTCGCGCTTGCGCACTTTGCGCGTCACCGCTTTGGCGCTGCCGATTTCGTCGCTGATCGGGGGAGGCGGCCGGCCCTCCAGCCGTTTGACGTGCACGGCGGCAACGGCGGCGAACAACAGCGCGAACATCAGGGCGAGCAGCGTCAGGAAACCGAACAAACCCGAAGTCACCATTTCCGCTCCTTCGCTCACCGGTGAGCAATCCGACGCCGTTCCAGACGCTACGCCACACTCCTTGCGCGCGGCGGACGACCGAAGATAGGTGACCGGTCGGCTAACATTGGTGTCATGCCCCGCCCACCGAACCCCGAGGTGCGGTCCCGCCTGCTCGCGGCGGGCCAGGAACTCGTGCACAAGCGCGGATTCGCCGCCAGCGGGGTCAAGGACATCACCGACGCGGCGGGGGTCCCGAAGGGTTCGTTCTACGCGTATTTCCCCAGCAAGGAGGCCTTTGCCGCGGCGATCCTCGAGCATCACTGGACAGACGTCGAGGCGCGGTTGCTGCCGCTCCTGGAGGCGGACGGGCCGGCGCAGGAGCGGATCACGCGCTTCTTCCACGCGCTGGCCGACGAACACGAGGCCGGCGATTTCCTGCTCGGCTGCCTGGTCGGCAACCTGTCGCTCGAACTCAGTGGGACGAGCGAGCCGGTACGCAAGGAGCTCGTGAGCATCCTGGACCGCTGGGGTGCGGCCCTGGGCGAGTGCCTGCGTTCGGAGGTTCGCGGCGACCTCGAAGCGGGGGACCTCGCCTTTCGACTGATCGAGGCGTGGGAAGGCGCGGCCCTTCGTGGGAAGGTCACCCGCAGCCGCGCCCCGTACGACCGGTTCGAAGCGGTCACCGTCCCGGCGCTTCTGCACTGATCTGTCGCTTTCGGGAATGCCGGGACTGAGTGCCTCGTTAAATAGACGACTGGTCATCTATACTAGAGGACCCTAGATGAACGGCTTACGCAGGGAAGGCTCGATGACAGACCTGAGCGACTACGCTGAACCCCAGAATCCCGCCCTGCCGTATTCCGGCTTCACGCTCGATCTCGAGCACGCCGCACTTGTTCTCACCGATCCGCAGATCGATTTCCTCAGTCCGGAAGGCGTCGCATGGCCGGTGTTCGGTGACAGCATCCGTGACAACAACGTCGTCGCTCACATCGGCGAGCTGCTGCACGCCGCCAAGCTGGCGGGCATCACCGTCGCGGTGTCACCGCACTACTTCTACCCGACCGACAACCAATGGCTGTTCGGTGATCCGCTCGAGAAATTCATGGGCGCCGCCGGCATGTTCGGTCGCCGAGGTGCCTACACGACTGAGGGATTCGCCGGATCCGGTGCCGACTTCCTGCCTGCCTACCGGGACCACATCCACGACGGGCGAACCGTTATCGCCTCCCCGCATAAGATCGTCGGCCCCGAATCGAACGACCTGGTGCTCCAGTTGCGCAAGCGCGGCGTCAACCAAGTGATCCTGGCGGGCATGGCCGCCAACCTGTGTGTCGAGGGCCATCTGCGCGAACTCATCGAGCAAGGCTTCGAGGTCGCGGTCGTCAAGGACGCCACGGCCGGCCCGCGCCTCCCCGAAGGCGATGGCTACCTCGCCGCCCTGGTCAATTTCCGATTCCTCGCCAGCGTGGTGTGGACCGCGGCCGAGGCCGTCGCCCTGCTTACCAAGCACGTCGTCACCAACAACAAGGAGGCCGAAAAGCCATGACGCCGAACGAGAAACTAAACCAGCACAGATTCGCCTTGAACGACGGCAGCGGCGCGATTCCGGCGCTCGGCTTCGGCACGTCGCTGTCCGATCGCACCGAGACGCGAAACGCGGTCAGGACCGCGGTCGAGATCGGTTTCCGCCACCTCGACGCGGCCGAGCGGTACCGCAACGAAGCGGACGTCGGCGCGGCGCTCAAAGAGTTGTTCGCCGCCGGGACCGTGCGCCGTGACGAACTGTTCGTCACCACCAAGCTGTGGAACAACAACCATCGGCCCGAACGGGTGAAGCCCGCGCTGCAGGCCAGCCTGGACAGGCTCGGCCTCGAGGCCGTCGATCTGTACCTGGTGCACACGCCGTTCGCGTTCCGGCCCGGCGACGACCAAGACCCCCGCGACCGGCACGGAGCCGTCGTCTACGACGACGGGGTCACCCTCGAGGAAACCTGGGCCGCGATGGAAGCCCTTGTGGACGAAGGTCTTTCGCGGGCGATAGGCCTGTCCGACATCGACGCCGCGGGCGCCCGCAAGATCGTCGAAACCGCCCGAATCAAACCGTCCGTCGTCGAGGTCGAGTCGCACCCGTATCACCCGCAATGGGAACTCCACGAACTGTGCAAGGAGCACGGGATCATCCTGTTGGCCTTCGCCTCGCTGGGCCATGCGCTCGAACCGCGATTGCTCGACGACCCGCTCATCGTCTCGATCGCTCGGCGCGTGGGAAAGACGCCGGCGCAAGTGCTTTTGGCGTGGGGCATCCAGCGTGGTTCGGCCGTCCTCACCTCGTCGATTAAACCCGCACGCATCGGCGAAAACTTCGACGTGACCGCGCTTCCCGAGAGCGCTATCCAAGAGATCAATGAAAGTCTGGAAACTCGATACCGGTTCAATTCCGTCGTCGACGCCGGACAACCGGGCTTTGCCGAGGTGCCGCGATGACATCTAGCGTGGGTTTCCACACCGGTGAGTTGGCTGTCCAACGACAAGCCGGTGTCGAGGCCGAGGCCGCGCGGCTCGCCGCGATGGTTGGTCGCGGACAACTCCGCGCTGGCATGGCCGCCTTCCTTTCCGAGGCGCCATTCGCGGCCATGGCCGCGCGAGGCCGGTCCGGACGGCTTTGGACCTCGCCGCTGTTGGGCCCACATGGGTTCCTGCGAGCGGCCTCGCCGACCGCACTGGAGATCGGAACGGAGCTGCCGAGGGCGGACCCGCTCCACGACCTGCCGTCAGGGCAACCGGTGGGCGTCATCGCCATCAACTTCCTCACCCGGAGGCGCGTCCGCATCAACGGTCTCCTCAGCTCTACCGAGCGCGGCGCCCTGACCGTCGACGTGGACCAGACCTATGGCAACTGCCCGCAATACATCCACCCGCACCGCGTCGACGTCCATGGGACGCCCGCCGACGACCGGAAGCTGTTGTACTCCGGAAAAGCGTTGCGAGCCGAGGATATTCGTCTCATCGAGGCGGCCGACACCTTCTTTCTGGGCACCACCCACCCCACCGCCGGCAGCGACGCCTCCCACCGCGGCGGCCCCCCGGGGTTCGTCCGGGTTGCCGAGGGGCGCCTGTGGTGGCCGGACTACCCCGGCAACAACATGTTCAACAGCTTCGGAAACCTCGCCGCCGACCCCTCCGCGGCGCTGCTTTTCGTCGACTTCGGCGCCGGCATCACCCTCCAGCTCTCCGGCCGCGCGAGCGTCCGCTGGGACGACCCGGACGACGCCGGCACCGGACGCCGTGTGCAATTCAGTCCCGAGTGGGTAATCTCCACCGCGATACCCGTCCTCGGTGACACCGACCACGCCCCTTACCCGGCCAACCACCGAGGCCGAAACGGAGAGCCGGAATTTGACAATTAGATTTGGAGCTATGGGGCAAAACGACCGGGACGACGTGAGTTCCCAGCTGGACGAGCTGGCGGCTGCTCGCGACCAGTTGGAACATCTGGTCCGGGTCATCGTCGAGATCAACGCCGACCTGGATCTGGATTCGACGTTGCATCGAATCGTCAACGCGGCGATGGAGCTGACCGACTCCCGGTACGCGGCGCTGGGCATCCGGGCGCCCGACGGCACCCTGGCCTCGTTCGTTCAGGCGGGCATCGACGCCGACACGGCTCGGCGACTCGGCGACCTGCCGGTGGCCGACGGCCTGCGCGTCGACGATGTGAGCGCCCACCCGGCGGCCGCCGCGTTGCAGGGGGGCGACCCGCAGCTGCGGGCGCTGCTCGGCATACCGATCAGCGTGCGCGCGGCCGACTTCGGCAGCCTCTACCTCGCCGACGATCGTCCGGGCCGGGTGTTCACCGACTCCCACGAATCCGCGGTGCGGGCGCTAGCCACGGCGGCCGCGGCCGCCATCGATAACGCGCGATTGTTCGAACGGGAACGCGAATCGTCGAAATGGACGAAGGCCAGCCGGGAAATCACGACCGCGCTGCTCTCCGGTGACCCACAGACGGGCCCGTTGCAGCTCATCGTGAACCGGGCACTGGAGTTGGCCGACGCCGAACAGGCGATCTTGCTGGTGCCGCGGGAGCCCGATCTGCCCTCCGATCAGGTCGACACCCTGGTGGTGGCCGCGACGGCGGGCCGGTACGCCTCGGAGGTGATCGGCCGGCAGGTGCCGATGGACGGCTCCACCACCGGCGGCGTGGCGCGTCGCGGCCTGCCGCTGATCACCGATTCCTTCCAGTACCCGATCGAGGGGTTCACCGACGTCGGTGAACGCTCGGCGATCGTGATGCCGCTGATCGCCGACGGCCGGGTGCTCGGGGTGATTGCCGTCGCGCGCCACCCGGGGCGGCCGGCGTTCGGCAACGACTACCTCGAGCTGGTCAGCGACTTCGCCCGGCACGCGGCCATCGCGTTGGCCCTGGCCGCGGGCCGCGAACACGCGCTCAACCAGGAACTCGCCGAAGCGGACAGCGTCGAAGACGCCGTGCAGGCCGCGGCCGAGGAACTGCGCCGGCTGTGGCGGGCCCGCCGCGTCCTGGCGGTCACCTTCCCGACCCACGATTCCGTCGCGGAAACCGCCGCTCGTGACCCGTCGGTGGAGTCGGTCGGCGAGGCGGTACAGTGGGCCGACCTGCCCGCCGAAACCCGGCAGATGCTGAGCTCGTTGCGCGACGGCGACCTGCTCACCCCCAACGCATCCGAGCCCGGCACCGCGGGAATCGCGCTGCAGCATCCCGAGGGCGTGCTGGTCGTGCGGATCGACCTGACCGAGCGGCGGCCGTTCACCCTGGAGGACCAGACGCTGCTGACGGTGCTCGCGGGCCGTCTCGGTCAGGGCCTGCAGCGAGTTCACCAGGTCGACCAGCAGCGCGAAACGGCCCTCGCGCTGCAGCACGCGATCCTCGGCCCCGCCGACCTGCCACACGGGTTCGCCGTGCGCTACCAGGCAGCCAGCCGGCCCCTGCAGGTGGGCGGCGACTGGTACGACGTCGTCGACCTAGACGACGGGCGCATCGCGTTGATCGTCGGGGATTGCGTCGGCCATGGCCTGGCCGCCGCCACCGTGATGGGGCAGGTGCGCAGCGCCTGCCGCGCGCTGCTGTTCGAGAACCCCAGCCCCAGCGCCGCCCTGGCGGGCATCGACCGCTTCGCCGCGCGGCTGCCGGGCGCGCAATGCACCACCGCCGTCTGCGCGGTGCTCGACCCCGAGACGGGTGAACTGGTCTACTCGAGCGCCGGACACCCGCCGCCCGTCCTGGTCGAGGCCGACGGCACCACCCGAATGCTCGACGACGGCCACACCATCGCGCTCGGAGTACGACCCGACTGGCCGCGCCCCGAAGCACGGGTGACCATTCCGCCGCGGGCCACGTTGCTGCTCTACACCGACGGACTCGTCGAACGTCGCCGTCGCCTGCTGAGCCAGGGCATTTCGCGCGCGGCCGCGCTCGTCCAGGACGGCCGCGATTCCACACTGGACGATCTGGCCAACCAGATCATGTCCGGTTTGGCGCCGGACGGCGGCTATCAGGACGACGTCGTCCTGCTGCTCTACCGCCATCCCGCCCCGCTGGAGTTGGAGTTCCCGGCCGACGTCAGCCAGCTCGCGCCCACCCGCACCGCACTGCGGAGGTGGCTGGCCCGGGCCAAGCTGGACCCAGACCAGACGATGAACGTGCTCGTCGCCGCCGGGGAGGCCGTCGCCAACGCCATCGAGCACGGCCACCGCCACCGCCCGGGGGGCACGATCAGCCTGGGCGCCACCATATTGGTCGACCAGGTGCGGTTGACCATCACCGATACCGGCTCGTGGAAACCTCCCCAACCGGCCGCCGAGACGAATCGCGGCCGTGGCATCGCTTTGATGCGGGGGCTCATGCAGGACGTCACCATCAACCCAGAGGCCGAGGGAACTACGGTTCAGCTATGCGCGAGGATCACCTGATGGCCACGTCGCTCACGCTTGACACCGCGCGCCGCGACGACGGGAAGCTCGTGCTGACCGCGACGGGGGAGATCGACCTGAGCAACATCGACGCGTTCAACGCAGCGCTCAGCAGCGCCATCGCCGAGGCCGCGAGCAACGCCGGCACGTTCACCGTCGACCTCAGCGCGGTCGAGTACCTGGACAGCTCCGCCATCAACGCCTTGTTCGCCCGTGCCGCCCATATCGACGTCATCGCCCACCCGCTGGTGATGCCCGTCCTCACCGTGAGCGGCATCACGGAGCTCGTCGACGTCGAACCCGCGCAACCGGCAGCCGAACGCTGACACAATGCTTCGCGGAAAGTCCGTACTGGTAACGGGTTCCACGTCCGGTATCGGCCTCGGCACTGCGCGCGCCTTCGCCGCCGAGGGCGCGCACGTGACCCTCAACGGTTTCGGTGACCCGGAGACCGTCGAGGGACTGCGTCACGACATCGAGCAGACGTTCGGGGTGAGCGCGGCCTATTCGGGCGCCGACGTGACCAAGCCGGGCGAGGTCGCGGACATGATCGCCGGCGCCGAAAAGTCCTTTGGCGCAATCGATGTCCTCGTGAACAACGCCGGCATCCAGTACGTGGCGAAGCTGGAGGAGTTCCCGGTCGAGAAGTGGGACGCCGTGATCGCGACGAATCTGTCGGCCGTTTTCCACACGTGCGCTGCGCGCTACCCGGGATGAAACGCCGTGGCTGGGGCCGGATCATCAACATCGCCTCGGCGCACGGCCTCGTTGCCAGCGCCGAAAAAGCGGCATATGTAGCGGCCAAGCACGGCGTTGTCGGACTGACAAAGGTGGTGGCCATCGAAACCGCCAACCACGGCATAACGTGCAACGCGATCTGCCCCGGTTGGGTGATGACGCCGCTGATCGCCCAGCAGATCCAAACGCGCGCCGATGCGGCAGGCAAGTCGTTCGATGAGGCCAAGCCGGAATTCGTCGCCGAAAAGCAGCCGATGGCCCGCTACACCCAGCCGGAGGACATCGGCGCGCTCGCGGTCTTTTTGGCCGGAGATGCCGCGGCCACCATCACCGGCGCCAGTTATTCGATCGACGGCGGGTGGACGGCCCAGTGAGGCGAAATACCCGACGGCCCTGAGAGTTTGGGCGGCGAGCGCAATCAACCTCCGTTGCCGGCCGCCGCCCGCAGTTGAGGCTCATTTGGCCGGTGTCATTACTGAAAAACGGGGTTTTCGTAGGCATTTCGGCGATATCCCAGTACGCTCTTATTGCTGAGTCATCGGGCGACTGTCGCGGCGGATCGGCGGGAGGCGCGTTTTGTCATATCTCGTGACGGCTCCAGAGCAGCTGCAGTCTGCGGCCGAAGGTTTGGCCGGCATCCGCGAATTGCTGTCCGGGTCCGCCGCGTCGGCCGCGGCGCCCACGACGGCCGTGGCCGCCGCCGCTGAGGACGAGGTATCGGCTTTGGTCGCAACGCTATTCAGCGATTTCGGCCAGGAATTTCAAGCCATCAACGCCCAGGCCAACGTGTTTCACGAGGAGTTCGTCGGCCTGATCAACGCGGGCGCGGGCGCCTATCTCGGCACCGAACTGGCCAACGCCGGGGCCGCGGCCGCCGCGGACTTGAACCTGTCGTCGTTCCTGGGCGGCAGCGCGAGCCTGAACCTGAACGGTGGACTGGTGACCCTGCCGCCGATCCTGGGCGGTGGCGTGCTGAGCGTGCCGTCGTTCATCACCGGGGGTGTGCTGGATCTGCCACCGATCTTGGGCGGTGCGCAATTGATCGTGCCGCCGATCTCGAGCGTCGGGTCCGCGATCGTCACCGCCGCGAGCCCGATCATCAACGGCGGCGTGGTGACCCTGCCGTCGTTCCTGGGCGGCGGGGACTTGACCGTGCCGTCGATCCTGACCGGCGGCGTGCTCGACCTGCCCGCAAGCCTCGGCGGTGGCGTGCTGGGGTTGCCTTCCATCATCACCGGCGGCCTGCTGACGCTGCCCTCCAGCCTCGGCGGTGGCGTGTTTACGGTGCCCCCGATCAGCACCATCCTGACCCCGATCCTGGACGGTGGCGCGGTGACCCTGCCGCCGAGCCTGGGCGGCGGGCAGTTGAGCATCCCGTCGGTCCTCACCGGTGGGGTGCTGAGCCTGCCTCCGATCGCCGGCGGCGGCGACGTGAGCATCCCGTCGATCCTCACCGGCGGCGTGCTGAGCCTGCCCTCGAGCCTCGGCGGCGGGGACGTCGGGATCCCCTCGGTCGTCACCGGCGGCATCCTGACGCTGCCTCAAAGCCTCGGCGGCGGGCAATTGACGGTGCCCCCGATCACCGGCGACTTGCTCGGCCTCCTCGGCGGCTGACCGCAACCCCGAAGGGCGAGCGGAATGCGGCCGGCTGCAACGGGATTCGGGCTTTGATCACTCGGGCGGCGCGGGCGTCATCGACCCGATGTAGTACGTCTCGTGACCGGTTGGGTAGCCGCCGCCGTTGGTGGCGATGTGAACGTGGTCGTAGTGGTTGAGCGTTTCGTTGCCCAGGTTTGACATCCAGCTCGGCGCGCCGACGCCCGGATAGATCTTCTGGCGCCAGATCACGTGGTTGATTCCCCACCGTTTCGCGTTCGCCAGGGCGTACCCGGCGATTTCGTTACCGAGCTGGATGCCTTCCGGGCTGGCGTGGTTGGGGATCATCACGTCGATCGCCAATCCGTTGGGATGCCAAGGCAAGGGATCCTCGCGATACCCCCCGATGGTGGTGATCTCCGGGAACAGCACGCTGATGGCGCGGGCCGCCCAGATGGTCTTGACCTGCAACCGCTGTTCGTTCGCGACGCCCGGAGACAAGGGGAACAGGAATTGCTGGGCGGCCGCGGGAGCACCCGCCGCCAGCTTCTCCACCTCCGCGGGACTGGCGATCTGCGGCGCCGGACCCGCCGGCGGCGCGGCGGTCGGACCGGGCGCCGCCGCGGCGGTCGGCGGTACGGACGGCCCGGCCACCTGGCCCGCGGCCGGCTTGTCGGAGCAGCACGGCTGTGTGCCTTGGGCGTTGATTGGCTTGGTGCCTTGGGCGTAGATGATGGCGGCCGAAACCACCAGCGAGGCAGCCAACGCCAACCAGCGGCTTCGCCCGATGGCTAATACGCCTTTGCGCACGAACAGCAGCTTAGCGCCGTCCGGGACGGCCGTGGCAATCTTTTGCGAAGAATTAGGGCACCATCCAGGACAGCACCGACGCCTGCAGGCCGGACAGGGCGCAGATGAACGCGAGGAACACCAGGCTCCAGATGAACACTCGGCGGAAGATGTCGCCTTCCTTGCCGTGCACGCCGACCGCCGCCGCCCCGATGGCGAGGTTCTGCGGCGAGATCATCTTGCCGAGCACTCCGCCGGAGCTGTTGCCGGCGGCCATCAACACCGGGGACAGTCCCGCCTTGGTCGCCGCGGTCACCTGCAGCGCGCCGAAGAGCGAGTTCGAGGAGGTGTCGGACCCTGTCACCGCCACCCCGAGCCACCCCAGGATGGGGGAGAGCAGCGCGAACGCGCCTCCGGCCCCGGCCATCCACGTGCCCAGGGTGATGGTCTGCCCGGATGCGTTCATCACGAATGCCAGTGCCAGCACTGCCATTACGGTGACGATGGCCCATCGCAGCTGGTGCAGCGTCGCCCCGTAGGCCCTGAGCGCGCCGCCCACCGACAGGCGCAGCGCCACCATGGTGAGGACCCCGGCCACCAGCATCTGCGTGCCCGGCGTGGTCAGCAGGTTCAAGGTGAAGTTTGGCAGCGACGACGGGGCGCCCTTGGCCGTATAGAGGTGCAGCCCCGGCCAATGCACGACGATGGTCGCCTTGTCGAGAAGCTTCTTCACCCACGAGATCTGGCAAATCACGAAGACGGCGATGACGATCGCGTAGGGCGCGTACGCGCGCAGCACCTGCCCGCGCGGGTCGGGATCCGCGACTTGCTCGGCGAAGTCGGGAGCCGGCGCCTCCGCGGCCCCGCCGGCGATGACCGGGGCGCCGACGTGTTCGGGGCGCGACGGCCTGATGCGAACCACCGAGACCACGGCACCCGCGGACAACAGCGACGCGATCACGTCGGCCAGTGGCACCGACACGAAGTTCGAGGTCGCGTACTGGCCCAGGCCGAAAACCACGCCGCCCGCAAGCGCGGGGATCCATGTTTCGCGCACGCCGCGCCGGCCGTCGACGATGGCGACCAGCGCGAGGGGGACGAAGACCGCCAGGATCGGGGTTTGGCGCCCGACCATCGCGCCGAGCGTGTCGGTCGGCAACCCGGACGTCTTGGCGAGCGTGATGATGGGCGTGGCCATCGCGCCGAATGCCACCGGCGCGGTGTTGGCGACCAGTGCCAGCACCGCCGCCTTGATCGGTTTGAAGCCCAGCGCCAGCAGCATCACCGAGGTGACCGCCACCGGCGTGCCGAACCCGGCCAGCGCTTCGAGCAACGCGCCGAACGAAAACGCGATGATGATCGCCTGGATCCGGTGATCGTCGCTGACCGTCGCAAAGCTGCGGCGCAGCACGTCGAAATGGCCTGTCTCCACCGTCATCTGGTAAACCCAGATCGCGTTGATCACGATCCACAGGATCGGGAAGAACCCGAAGACGGCGCCCTCCGCGCCCGCCAGCGTCGCCTGGCCGATCGGCATCCCGTAGACCGCGACCGCGATCACGAGCGCGACGGCCAGCGACGCAACCGACGCCATCCAGGCCCGGACCCGCAACACACCGAGCATCACGAACAGCGACGCCAGCGGCAGCGCAGCCACGAGTGAACTCCACGCCAGCGAGTGGACGACGGGATCGAGGATCTGGCGATACATGTTGCGCACCTTCCGGACGGATGGGTGTGGAGGGCGTTTCTGGCCGCTAATCTCATTGCGCTGCAACGAGAGTCGGTGGCAGGCCTCCGGCACGCCACCATGGCGACCGTCGTGGTTGTCGTATCAGTGCTCTACGCAGCACTCTATATCCGCGGACATCGGTCGCGGCGTACTGATTTCGCGCGGCGCGCTTGTCGCGGCACCGTTAGCCGTTGAGACCCTCGGCGTTCATCTCGAATTAACGTGGCGGGCTTGCTCTTTGCGGCGCCACAGGTATATGCCGAGCGCGAGGATCACCACGAACGGTATGTCGGTGAGGAACTTGCTCCAATAATGATCGATCTCGGTAGCCGCCTGCACGGCCATCAATGCCCCATGGACCAGATTGGCCCACATGGTGAAGTCCAGGAACGAGGCGTAGCCAGGAGGGTCCGCCGCGGCGCGCAGCAGGAAGACTCCCCACACGATGTAGATCACCATCAGCATCGGCGGAACGTGCAGATGCTCGCTGCCGCAGCGCACGTCGTTCCATATCGTCCAGTTCAGCGCGCCGCCATGCTCGGCCAACAACGGCGACTGGGTTAGAAAGCCCACGAAGAGGGAGACGAAGATCGCCAACGTCAGCACGCCGTAGATGCGTAGGAACACCTGGAACGCCCTCATGACAGGGCCGCCGGCAGCTCGAACGGTCCCAGTGCGGCGACGTCCATGAACGACACGATGTGTGAGATCCCATCTGGCGCAACGGTAAGCACGTGCAGCGAATGCAGCCGCCGCTTCCCGTCCTCGGAACCGGTGTAGAGGGCCAGCGCCGGCTGCCCATTGGCCGAAGTCCGCAGGACCGATGCCTTGCCCAACTCGCGCATCTTCGCGCCGAGGAACCCGCCGACGTCGTCCGCGCCCCGAAACCAGGTGACAAGGGGCGGCATTTCGAACGTCGCGTCCTCGGTCAACACCGCCATCAGGCCGGTCACGTCGGCGTTTTCGAATGCGGCCACATAGCGGTCCAGCAACTCGCGTTCTCGGGTCTCCGGCGGTTCCACAACAGCGTCATGGTCGGCCGGCAGACGCGAACGGGCCCGCTGCAGTGCGCTGTTGACCGCCGCGACGCTCAGATCCAGCACCGCGGCGACCTCGGCCGCATTCAGGCTCAGCACGTCGCGCAGGATCAGCACTGCCCGCTGGCGGGGCGTAAGCACCTGCAGCGCCGCAAGGAACGCCAACCGCGCCGTGTGCCGGGCGGTGACCACCGCGGCGGGATCCGCCAGGGCGCCGGTCAGCACGGAATCGGGCGCGGGTTGCAACCACGTCAGCTCCGCCGAGCCGGCCTCCACCGCGGCAAAGGCATCCATCGCCGGGTCGGTGAGGTCCGACGGCAGCGGGCGACGATTGCGTCTCTTGATCCCCTTGATGAAGGCACGGGTGGCGATTCGATACAGCCATGTGCGCAGGGACGAGCGTCCCTCGAAGCCGTCGTAGGCGCGCCACGCTTCGAGGTAGACGTCCTGCACGATTTCTTCGGCGTCGTCGAGTGACCCGAGCATTCGGTAGCCGTAGGCGATCAGCTCCCGCCGGAACGGCTCGGCGAGCCGCCCGAAGTCCTCGTTGGTGTCAGTGGTGGTGGGCATGGCCGCCGTCCGTTGCTCCGTAGGTGTCGTGCCAGGGCCACTCGTTGATGTAGCGCTGGCGGCCCAGCGGGGTCAGGTCCAGGAACCGGTAGGTGCTCAGCATGACGTCGGCGCCCACCCCGTAGGCGGAGTAGGTGTGGAAGACCTTGCCGTCGTCCTGGACGAAGACGCTGATGCCCTGCCCGTCGGCGCCGTCGGCGGCGACGTAATCCAGCCCATCGCGCAGCAGCGTGGCCTTGTCCTTGTAGTTGTATTCGATTGGAGCGATCGACTCGTCGCTGGTGACGTGGAAGTCGTAGTTGAAGTCGCTGCCGTAGGACGAGTAGAAGGGCAGGTGCCAGCCCATCCGCGCTTTGAATTGGCTCAGCCGCGGATAGGGCGCCCGCGACACCAGCGCCAGGGTGGTGTCAGCGCCTTCGTTGAGGTGGATCGGGTTGGGCATGTTGTCGGCGGCGAAGGAGCAGCTGGGACATCCCTCGTCGATGCCGTGTAGCCACATGAAGTGGTAGACGATCAGCTGGCTGCGCCCGTCGAACAAGTCGATCAGCCGCGCGCTGCCGTCCGGGCCCTCGAAGGTGTAGTCCCTGTCGACCGGCACCGCCGGCAACGCGCGGCGCTGCTCGGCCAGGGCGGCCAGCTGCCGGCTGGCGGCCTTCTCCTTGGCGAGCAGATCGAGCCGCGCGGCGAGCCACTCGTGCCGGTCCGCGATGTGTGAGATCTTCATTCGGGTTTCCGTCCTTTCAACACATACTGAGGACCCGGCACGCAGAAATTCATCGATTCCGGCCGAAGTAGGCGCCAATGAGCCTGGCGCGGCTGACTATCGGCGGCGTTGCCAGCCGCTGTTCGAGCTCACGGTGAAACTTCCGGTCGGCTTCGCAGTCCGCGAACGCGTCGCTGGTGCCGTCGAACACCGCGACGTGCAGGAAGCCCGTTCCGTCCTCGAACTGGAACACCTGGTAGTCCAGCCCACCGGGATCGCGGGCCGTGAGCTCGTCCAGCACGTTCTCGATCAATGCCCGATTGTGCTCGGCCGAGTCGGCGCTGGTGTGGTACTGCACCACGGCGGCCCGGTGCATTCCCGTCACCCCCGTCCGTCCGTCCGCGCCAGCCAGCGCGGCAGGTCCTCGACGTCGGGGACGAGTTCGCGGGTGCGCGCGAAATCGGCTTGATAGGCGGGTGATTGGGCCAGCCATCGGAACATCGCTTTGAGGTCCTCGTCGTCGCCGAGGGCATCCGGCGGCAGTGAAACGTAGCTGGTGGGCGATCCCGACGCGTGCGAGATTCGCTGCGCGATCTGCTCGCCGGTCAGCTCGTCACCGGCGATCTCGGCCGGTGCCGCCGAAGCATCCCCGTTCAGCAGCAAGGCGGCCGTTGCCCGCCCGACGTCGCGCACCGAAATCAGCTGCACCGCAACATCGTTGGGCATCGGCATGGCCAGCTCGATGCGGTCGCCGTCGCGTCGGATCATCAGTCGCAGCGTCTCCATGAAAAAGGTCGGCCGAACGAAGGTGACCGGAACGGCCTGCCGCAGCAGCCCCTCTATGAGGTGCTTGCTCTCGAAATGGGGCACACCGCTGCCACGGTCAACACCGCCGACCGAGCTGTAGAGCAGAAACGGCAACCGCGCGGCCGCGGCCGCCGCCGCGATCACCCGCCGCTGTGCGACTTCACGAGCCGGGCCGTCGGGCCCGTCGTGGGTGGTCATCGCGAACGCCGCCGCGGCACCGGCGAACGCGGCCCTCATCGACCGCTCGTCCTCGGGGTCGGCGTACACCACCTCGATTCCGCGCTGGGCGAGCGCGAGTGCCTTGCCGCCGTTCGGGTTTCGCGTCGCCGCCCTAACCGGGACCGCCTGGTTGACAAGAGCGTCGACGACGGCGCCGCCTTGCTGGCCGGTCGCACCGATGACGGCGACCGGGCCGTCGAATACCGTCGCGGCTCCGCTAGGCATTTCGGTGGGCCTCCTGGGGCGCGCCGAACGGGGTCGTGTGTTGGCGAATGAAGGCTTCCAGCGACTGGGGCGCCACGCCGCCAATTGCTTCGACGACGTCGGTCACGGCGTCGAAAACACCGCGTTGGTGGCTCTCGGCCACCTGCGACAGGTGCTCGATCAAATACGGCGTCATGACGTCGACCTGTGCGAGGGCCTGCCTCCAGGCTTCGCCCGGAATGTTGACGTATTCGACGGGACGGCCCAACACCCGGCTGAAGACGTGGGCCTGTTCCGTCATCGTCAACGACGCCGGCCCGGTGGGCACGTACGTCTTGCCGCGGTGCGCGGCCGGATCGGTCAGGATGCCGACGACCACGCGCGCGATGTCTTCGCCCCCGATCGGGGCGTGGGCCCCGTCGCCGTAAGGAAGGTAGATCTTGCCCTCGGCGCGAACGGTCGGGGCCGCGACGTTGAAGAGATTCTCCAGAAAGAACGGCGGCCGCAGGTGCGTGACACCGATTCCGGACCAGTCCAGCACTCGCTCGGCCAACCAGTGTGCGCGGGCTGCCGGGCTGCGATGATCCGGGGCCGCCGTGATCTGGGACATGTTCACCACCGATTGCAGGCCCGCCTCCGCGCCGGCCACGGCGAAGGTCGCGGTGGCCTCTAACAGGCCTTCGGCCAGCGGATACGTGAAGTAGGCGCCCTGGATCCCGTCCAGCGCCGCGCGCACGTCGCGGTAGTCGCGGAGATCGCCGACCGCGATCTCCGCGCCCAGCTCCCTGAGTTGGTCGGCCCGTTCATCGGCCCGGCGAACGAACGCGCGAACTCCCAGCCCGCGCGCGAGCAGCTGTCGCGCCGCGTAATTGCCCGTGGCTCCATGGCTTCCACCCGCGCCCGCAATCAGGTAGCGAGTGGGTGTGTCCTGGGTCATCTTCGTTTCCTTTCGTGGGAAAACGCTCCGAACGCCTATACAGAGGCGGCGTGCCGCCCAAACTCATCGGGCGCTGGAAAGGAGGCGGCCATCTCTGACGGGCGCAAGGATTCCGCAAGAACTTCGCGGACATCCGGCAAGCGCTGCGCCGCAAGCTATGCGCTGTTGGTCAGCGAACGTCAGCGGCGCGAACGCCGATACAGCATGGCCCGACCCGTAGGCGACTCTCGGATGCGCTATCGCATGCGATATCGGACTCGTGGATCATCGTATGACCGCCGGTCGGTACTGATGTGGCGCATGTGACCTGATCTGAAGAGGAGCGTCGTGCTGAACGGAATCGCCCGCCTGGCCATCGCGGCGCCGCGCCGCGTCATGGCGGTGGCCGTTTTCGTCATGGTCTGCACCGCGATCTTCGGCATCCCGGTCGCGGTGCTGGTCGACGCGACGCTGGTCCGGATGCTGCTGGTGCCGGCGGTCATGCACGTGCTCGGCCGGGCCAACTGGTGGGCGCCCGGATGGTTGGCCCGGCTGCATGACCGGGTCGGGTTCAGCGAGAGCGGGGAGCGTGGGGCGGACACCGAGAAACCCGACTGGCGGGTGATCGGTCGCCGGGTGCTGTTCGGCGTGCAGAGCCGGCCGGTCTGATCAGACGGCGATAGCTTCGTCGACCGCGGGCTCGGAGAGCGGGCGGCGGCCGGTCAACAGGAGCAGCGCCAGTTCCTGGCCCGCGAAACGCTCGACGAGAAGCGGGACGTACTCACGCACCGGGCGGCCCTCGAACCGGGCATGAACACCCTGCACGACGGCGGCCACGGTTTGCGCGGGAATGGTCGAATACTTGCTGGTCAACCGATCGGCCACCCGGGCGATGATCGTCTGTTCACTCAACTCGATCACCGCGCCAGGTTCGCATGCGTTTCACACCGAAGTCAAACTCCGTTAACGGGGTGTCGGGAGCCCCGCCGTGCGGCTAGCTGAGTATTGTGTACTATACCGAGCATGGCGGAAAAACTCCCGGCGAAGCTGGCGGAACACCCCACCGTGAAGAAGGTGAGCGCCCGCCAGAAACGGCGCCCCGGCGTGCTGGACGCCGACTGGCTGCGCGAGCTGTGCCTGGCCGCCGGCGCCGACGACGTCGCGTTCGCCGCCGTGGACAACCCCGACCTGGCCTCGGAGGTCGAGCACGTCCAGGCGGCGCTGCCGGGAGCCAGGAGCTTCATCTCGCTGGTGGTCAAGATGAACCGCGACAACGTGCGCTCGACGGCGCGCAGCGTCGCGAACCAGGAGTTCCACCGCAGCGGCGAAGTGCTCAACGAAGCGGCCCACCGGATCGTGCGCCGGTTGCAGGACGCCGGTTATCGGGCCCTGAATCCGTCGGCGACGTTCCCGATGGAGATGGACAACTTCCCCGGCCGCATCTGGGTGGTGGCGCACAAGCCCGTCGCGGTGGCCGCGGGCCTAGGCGTTATGGGCATCCACCGCAACGTGATTCACCCGCGGTTCGGCAATTTCATCCTGCTGGGCACGATCCTGGTGGACGCCCCGATCAGCAGCTACGGTGAGCCGCTGGATTACAGCCCGTGCCTCGAGTGCAAGCTGTGCGTGGCGGCGTGCCCGGTCGGCGCGATCGGCAAAGACGGCGATTTCGACTTCGTCTCCTGCTCGGTGCACAACTACCGGGAGTTCATGGGTGGGTTCACCGACTGGGTGCAGACGGTCGCGGACAGCGCCGACGCGGCCGACTTCCGTTCGCGGGTCAGCGATTCGGAGAACGCGTCGATGTGGCAGAGCCTGTCGTTCAAGCCGAACTACAAGGCCGCCTACTGCCTGGCAGTGTGCCCGGCGGGGGAGGAGGTCATCGAGCCCTACCTGGAGAACCGCAAGGGCTTCATGGACTTGGTGCTGAAGCCGCTTCAGGACAAGAAGGAGACCTTGTACGTGCTGCCGAATTCGCGGGCGAAGGCGCACGCCGAACGCCGCTATCCGCACAAGCCGGTGAAGGTCGTCGACAGCGGTATCCGGGGGCGCTAGGGATCGCCCCCGGGTGAACCGCAAGGCGCTCGGCCACACCATGTTTCGCGGGCCCCGCGCCAACGGGGGCCGGACGTTTCTCTCACCGTGACTTTTATCCGCGGGCCCCGCTATGAGAGGCGGTGAGCCCTGGAGGCGCGGCAGACAATGGCGCCCCTGCCGCAGGGCTGTCGCCGGATGGCGCCCGCATCCCGGAATCGGCGAAGCGCCCATCCACCTGTGCGTTTGCGGTCCATAGCGCCGATTCGTTGCTGGGCATGTCGATCGACAACGGGACCGCGTAAACCGATCACGCGCGATCCCGGCGTTAACTTCGGGTTACACCGCGGCCTTTGCGTGTGACGTACTGCGGCGGTGCGGATGGGGCCGCGTTGCTGTCCGCGCGCAGATAGGGGCGTGCGCTGTTAGGCTTCCCGCCATGCACGCGGCAGCCCTTGTTTGCTCCCCATTCGTGCCTTGTTGTCGCTGACTCGTAAGCCCGTGCGCGGATTGGGAGTTGGTAAAGACCGGTTGATGTTCTAGCGCCTTCCGCAGCCACGGGACCGACACGCCGAAGTCCCACCCTGGAAGGCCACCAATTGCCGAGCGACATCCGTAGCGCACCACGCGGGCGGCGCGCCCGCCACATCGCGGTGCTGACCCTTCTGGTCGGCGTGGTCGCGGCATGCGGCGGCGGCGCCAGCGACATCGCGGGCGGCACCGGCCCGGCCAACGCGAACACGAAGATCACCCTGGTCGCCTATTCGGTCCCGGAACCGGGCTGGAGCAAAGTGATTCCGGCGTTCAACGCCTCGCAGGAGGGGCGGGGCGTGCAGGTGATCACGTCCTACGGGGCCTCCGCCGATCAGTCCCGGGGCGTCGTCGAAGGCAAACCGGCAGACATCGTGAACTTCTCGGTCGAGCCGGACATCACCCGACTGGTCAAGGCCGGCAAGGTCTCCGCGGACTGGGACAAGGGCGTCGCCAGCGGTATCCCCTTCGGGTCGGTGGTGACACTGGTTGTCCGCAAAGGCAATCCGAAGAACATCCGCGATTGGGACGACCTGCTGCGCCCGGGCATCGAGGTCGTCACGCCCAGCCCGCTGAGTTCGGGGTCGGCCAAGTGGAACCTCCTCGCGCCCTATGCGGTCAAGAGCGGCGGCGGCCGGGACACCAGTGCCGGCGTCGATTTCATCAGCAAGTTGGTGCACGAGCACGTCAAATTGCGTCCGAGTTCGGGTCGTCTGGCCACGGGTGTCTTCATCGAGGGCAGCGGTGACGTGTTGATCAGCTACGAGAACGAAGCCATCGCCATTGAGCGGCAAGGAAAATCGGTGGAACACGTCAACCCCACGCAGACCTTCAAGATCGAGAATCCGCTGGCGGTGGTGAGCACCAGTGCGCACCTGGATGCCGCGACCGCGTTCAAGAATTTCCAGTACACCGCCGAGGCGCAGAGGTTATGGGCGCAGTCCGGTTTCCGGCCGGTCGACCCCGCCGTGGCCGACAAGTTCCGCGATCAGTACCCGGTGCCGGTGAAGTTGTGGACGATCGCCGACCTCGGCGGCTGGAGCAAGGTGGACGCGCAGCTGTTCGACAGGAGCGGCGGCAGCATCACCAAGGTCTACCTGCAGGCGACCGGATGACCGCGGCCGTTCTCCCCGACCCGGAAGCGGTCCGGCCGGAACTCGAACCACCCGCCGGTGAGCGGCCGGAGCCCCGCCCGGCGCGTGCGCCCGGCGCGCCGGGCGGTTTATCGCTTCAGGTCGGGGTGGCGACGCTGTGGCTCTCGCTGATCGTGCTGCTGCCGCTGGCCGCCATCGCCTGGCAGGCCGTGGGTGGGGGCTGGCAGGCGTTCTGGTTGGCGGTCACGTCGCACGCCGCGCTGGAGTCGTTCAAGGTGACGCTGACGGTTTCGGTGGTGGTCACCATCATCAACCTGGTGTTCGGGCTGGCGACCGCCTGGGTGCTGGTGCGCGACGACTTCGTCGGCAAGGGAGTGCTCGACGCCATCATCGACCTGCCGTTCGCGCTGCCGACCATCGTCACCAGCCTGGTGATGCTCGCCCTCTACGGCAAGAACAGCCCGATAGGCATTCACTTGCAGCACACCCCGCCGGGCGTGGCGGTGGCGTTGATCTTCGTGACGCTGCCGATGGTGGTGCGGGCCATCCAGCCCGTACTGCTGGAAATCGACCGGGAAGCCGAGGAGGCGGCGGCGTCCCTGGGAGCGACCGGTCCCAAGGTTTTCACCTCGGTCGTGTTGCCGTCGCTGACGCCGGCCCTGTTATCCGGTGCCGGCCTTGCGTTTTCGCGTTGCATCGGCGAGTTCGGCTCGGTGGTGACGATCGGCGGGCAGGTGCCGGGCAAGACCGAGGTGTCGTCGCAGTGGATCCGCGCCCTGATCGAGAACGACGACCGCACCGGCGCCGCCGCGATATCCATTGTCTTGCTGTCGATCTCGTTCACCGTACTGCTGCTCTTGCGCATCGTTGGCGGCCGGAGGGCCAAACGCGAGGAGAAGGCCGCATGAGCTCGGGGCGCTACGCCCTGCGCTCGGTGGTGCTGGCCTACCTCGGTGTGGTGCTGGTAGCCCCGGTGACCATCATCTTGTGGCGCACCTTCCGGCCCGGCCTCGCGCAGTTCTACACGTGGATCAGCACGCCGGCGGCCATCTCGGCTCTGCACCTGTCGCTGCTGGTGGTGGCCATCGTGGTGCCGCTCAACGTCGTATTCGGCGTCTTGGTCTCACTCCTGTTGGCGCGCAGCAGATTCCGCGGCCGGGGAGTGCTGCAGACGGTCGTGGACCTGCCGTTCGCGGTCTCGCCGATCATCGTGGGGGTCGCGTTGATCGTGCTCTGGGGCTCGGCCGGCGCGCTGGGTTTCGTCGAAAAGGACCTCGGCATCCCGGTGATATTCAGTACCCCCGGAATCGTGCTGGCCAGCATCTTCGTCACCCTGCCGTTCGTGGTGCGCGAGGTCCAACCGGTGCTCCAGGAAGTGGGGACCGAGCAGGAGCAGGCGGCCGCGACGCTGGGTTCGGGTTGGTGGCAGACGTTTTGGCGGATCACGCTTCCGTCCATCCGGTGGGGATTGACCTACGGCATCCTGTTGACCACCGCGCGCACCCTCGGCGAGTTCGGCGGGGTCATTATGGTGTCGTCCAACCTGCCGGGGGAATCGCAAACGCTCACGCTGCTCGTGAACGATCGCTACAACCGCGGGGCCGAATACGGCGCCTACGCGCTGTCGACGCTGATGATGGGCGTCGCCGTCGCGTTTCTGATCGTCAAGGCCATTCTGCTCATTCGCCGGGCGCGAGCCCGGGCCCAGGCATGACAAGGAGACAACAACGATGACCGAAACCTGGGGTGACCCGACCGCCTACGCGATCACGGTGCGCGACGCCTATAAGCGCTACGGCGATTTCGTGGCGTTGGATCATGTGGACTTCGTCGTGCCGAAGGGGTCGTTGACGGCGTTGTTGGGGACCAGTGGTTCGGGCAAGTCGACGCTGTTGCGCGCCATTGCCGGGCTGGATCACCCCGACTCCGGCACGGTGACGATCGACGGCCGTGATGTCACGGGGGTGCCGCCGCAGCGGCGCGGGATCGGGTTTGTGTTTCAGCATTACGCGGCGTTCAAGCACCTGACGGTGCGCGACAACGTGGCCTATGGGCTGAAAATCCGCAAGCGGCCGAAGGCCGAGATCAAAAAGAAGGTGGACAACCTGCTGGAGGTGGTGGGGCTCAGCGGTTTTCAGACCCGCTATCCCAATCAGCTCTCCGGTGGTCAGCGCCAGCGCATGGCGTTGGCGCGGGCGTTGGCGGTCGATCCGCAGGTGTTGTTGCTCGATGAGCCGTTCGGGGCGCTGGATGCCAAGGTGCGTGAGGATTTGCGGGCGTGGTTGCGCCGCCTGCACGACGAGGTGCACGTCACCACGGTGTTGGTGACCCACGATCAGCAGGAGGCGCTGGACGTGGCCGATCGGATCGCGGTGCTCAACAAGGGCCGCATCGAGCAGGTCGGGTCACCGCTCGAGGTCTACGACTCCCCGGCGAACACATTCGTGATGTCGTTTCTGGGCGCGGTGTCCGTGCTCAACGGCGCGTTGGTGCGCCCGCACGACATTCGGGTGGGCCGCAACCCCGAGATGGCGGTGGCCGGCGGCGACGGCACGGCGGAGTCGATCGGGGTGGTGCGCGCCACCGTCGATCGGGTGGTCGCACTCGGCTTCGAGGTCCGCGTGGAACTGACCGCCGAGGCCACCGGCGGCCCGTTCACCGCGCAGATCACCCGCGGCGACGCCGAGGCACTGGCCCTGCGCGACGGCGACACCGTCTACGTGCGCGCCACCCGCGTGCCGCCCATCGCCAGCGAGGTGACGGAGGATCAGGCGGGAGTCGGCTCGGCCTGACGAGCACGCCTCGTTACCCGGTGGTCGTCCGGTACTGCGGGCAGTACGCGGACGACGACAGCCCCAGGAAGAAGCCGGCCTGCCTGGCCGAGAGATTCGCGTCCTTCATCAGCTTCATCACCAGCAGCGGCCGTGTCGTTCCCTGGTCGAGTAGCGCACACATGTTCCTGCCCATCCCGATGGCGACGTTGCTATCGGAAATCGGGATCCCCTGGCTCGCAAGGGCGGCGATGAACGCGTCATCGTTTTGGTCGGCCGATGCCGGCGCGGCGAAGAACGGCGCCGCGGCGGAAAGCAGGACCGCCACTAACGTCGACCACTTTCCAGAACCCATGTTTCTATGGGCCACTGTTCCTCTTAGTGCGGGCGAATGTGCTTCGGTTCAAAAATAACCGGTAAGGCAAGAACAACGCTCACATCATCGGCGGGAACGGCACCATCCAGTTCATCGAGTTGTCGGTCTTGCCCCGGTACTGCGGGCAGTAGGCGGCCACCGAAAGGCCGACGAAATAGCCGGCCTGCTTCGGCGAAAGCGGGGTGTCCTTCACGATCCCCATCGCCACCGCGGTTGACGCCTCGCCCTTGTCGAATCCGGCGCACACCGTATGTCCCATCGAGACCGCGGTGCCGCGGTCGGACATCGATATCCCGTTTTTCGCGAGGGCCGCGACGAACGCATCGTCAATCGGCTCCGCCGATGCCGGCGCCGCACCCAGCAGCGCCGCCGCGGACAACAGGACCCCGCAGGCGATCGACCACTTCGCTGCACCCGCATTCGTCCGGGTCATGGCCTGCCCCCTCAACGGGTGAATCGGCTTCGCGTCAAGAACGACTTGGTTGAACGGTAACCGAAATCTAGGCATTCCTCTCGTCGAGCGGCCGCAAGAATTCCGCAAGAACTTCGCGACGAAGCGGCAAGCGCCGTCCAGCAACGTATGCGTTGCCGGTCACGGCGACCGGCCCGCAAGGAAACTTCGCAAGAAAAGTGTCCGACCGCGGGGGAGCGGTGGCTCTTAGAAATGCGAGCGTCCGAACGGTCGCTGCGGCCTCGATCTTGGGACCGGTAGCGGCGCGAGACGGGTCAACTTGCACACAACTACAGACCACCTACCAGAGAGGAAACCCCGGTGAGCACCGACCTCGACAACGCGCCGACACAGCGCATGCGCGGCATCAGCACGCTGACCCCGGTGAGCGAACCCCGCATCGCCCACCGCGGCTGCTACGCGTCGGGATCGCGCGCCCTCGCGGTGACTGAGACGTCCACGCTCCCCCGGATCAAGGCCGTCGCCCCCGCCGTGACCCCGTTGCCCGCCAAGGCGGCGCGGAAATGGCAGGGCCTCTACGCGCTCAAGCCGTGGTACACGCGCCGGCTGACGCCGATCGTGAACGTCGCGCTGCGACGGAACATCTCGCCCGACGTCTTCACCGTCGCCGGGGTGCTGGCGGCGGGCGTGGCCGGAGCGACGGTCGCGCTGGGCTGGTGGCCCCTGACGGCGCTCTTCCTGGCGCTGCGGCTGGCCGGAGCCAACCTCGACGGTGCGGTCGCCCGCGCCCGCGGCGTCAGCCGGCCGTGGGGATTCGTCGTCAACGAGATCGGCGACCGCGCCTCGGACCTGTTGACCTTCGCGGGGCTCGCGGTGTGGGCGGCGCGACAGCGCGGCCCCGGGCTGCACTGGCTGTCCTGGCCGGTGATCATGGTGCTGGTCGCCGCGCTGGCCGCGACGCTGCCCACCTTCGCCTCGTTGGCCGGAGCCGCCGCCGGCGCGCCCCGGCGCAACGGGGGCCCGCTCGGCAAGACCGAGCGCTGCCTCTTCGTTTTCTTGGCCACCGCCTTCCCGGTCATCCTGCCGGTGGTGGCGACCCAGCTGGTGAACGGCTCGCTGATCACCACGGTGCTGCGGCTGCGGGCCGCTCACCGCGAGCTGGCGGCGAAGCGTCAGGACAGCCCGGCCGCGCAGGGCACGCAGGAATTGGCGGTGCTGGCGTCATGACCGCGACCAGGATCAGCAGCGTGCTGCGGCACCGGCTGTGGCGGGCGGTGTGCGCCGTGTCCGGCGGGCTGACCGTGACCGGCCGCTTCCCGGTGCGGGGTGGCTGCGTGGTGGTGGCCAACCACTCCTCGCACGCCGACACCGCGGTGCTGCTGGCGGCGCTGCCCGCCGGCGCCCAGCCGGTGTTCGCCGCGGCGGCCGACTACTGGTTCGACGTGCCGGTGCGCCGCTTCGTGGCGTCCTCGTTGATCGGGATCCTGCCGGTGCGGCGGTCCGGCAAGGACACCTACGCCCAGCTGCTGGCCGCGGCCCGCCCGGCACTCGAGGCTGGACGCACCGTCGTCATCTACCCCGAGGGCACCCGATCGACGGACGGCGACGTTGCCGAATTCCGTTCCGGCGCGGTCCGGTTGGCGCGTGACTGCGGCGTGCCGATCGTCCCGGTCGCGGTGCTGGGCACCGCCGAGGTGCTGCCCAAGGGCGCGAGCTTCATCTCCCACGCACCGATGCAGGTGCGCATCGGCGAACCCGTCGACCCGGCCGGCACGTCCGCGCCGCAGCTGCGTGAGCAGGTCATGGCCTTGCGGGGAGACGCCCCGGAGCCGCAGCTCGTCGAGCTCACGCACGCCGCCTGACGCTGCTCAACCGAGCAGATAGGCCAGCGGGAGGACCAGCAACAGCGAGTCGATCCGGTCGAGCAGGCCGCCGAAGCCCGGCAGCCAGGTGCCCGCGTCCTTGACCTGGGCCTGCCGCTTCACCATCGATTCGACGAGATCGCCGAGCACGCCGCCGAAGGCCACCGCCACCAGCAGGCCGAGGGTCATCGTGCCCAGCAACGTCAGCACCAGAAACGCCCCGATTAACGCACCGACCAGCCCGCCGACCGTCTTGTTGGGGCTCAACGGGGACAACGGCTTTCGCGCCCACCCGAAGAAGCGCAGCCCCTTTCCGCCGCACCAGGCCGCGACGTCGGTGGCCGCGGCCGCGAAGCACACCAGGTACGCGTCGGACCATAACGTCACCAGGTGCGCCAGGGACCAGCAGATCCACACCGAACCGAACGCGGTGAAAGTGGTTCGCCTGCCGCCGTTTTCGACGTCGCCGCTGAACACCGAGGGCAGCGCGCACGCCAGCACGATGATCGGCGCGAGGCGCAGCAGCGGCGGATGCAGCCACGCCGCAAGCGGATACAGCACGGCAAGCGCCAGCAGCAGATACGTGTCGGCCTTGCCAAGTTTCACCAGGCGCGCGTACTCGAACACCGCGACCACGGCGAGCGCGGCCGCCAGCGTCGCGGTGGTGCCCCGACCTATCCAGATGGGGATGCCGACCACCGGCGCGATCATCACCCACGTGGTCCACCGCCGGATCAGCTCACGCCGGCGCGACGCGAGCACCACGACGCCGGCGACCACCAGGATCACGACGGTGACCCACAGGAAGAACACCGACCGCGCGTACAGGTGCACGTGCAGCGGACCCACGTCGAAGTTCAGCGGCAATCGCCGATCCAGATGCAGGATCCGCAGGTAGTAGTCGACCAGCATCAGCGTGGCCCGTCCACATCAGCCTCCCAGCAAACTGTGGTCCAGGAAACGATAAGCGGTCCTGGCCGATCCGGGAAATGAAATCGCGTCATCGGGACCGGCGTCGGCTACCTGTCACACGGCCGCGCTGGCCCCCTCGGATCGGCTCGCGGTAGGGTGAAACGAGTGTGTGGACTCACCGGTGAGGTTCGACTCGATGGCCGGGTTCCCGACGTAGCGGCGGTGTCAGCAATGGCTGCCGTCCTGGCGCCCAGGGGGCCGGACGCGGCGGGAGCCTGGTCACAAGGCCGGGTTGCGCTCGGGCATCGGCGCCTCAAGATCATCGATCTGACCGAAGCGGGCGCCCAGCCGATGGTCGATTCGGAGCTGGGCCTGGCGGTCGCCTGGAACGGCTGCATCTACAACTACAAGGAGCTCCGGCGCGAGCTGAGCGACCACGGCTACCGGTTTTTCTCGCACAGCGACACCGAGGTGCTGCTCAAGGCGTACCACCGCTGGGGCGACGATTTCGTCAGCCACCTGTACGGGATGTTCGCCTTCGTCATCGTCGAGCGCGACAGCGGTCGGGTGTTGCTCGGCCGGGACCGGCTCGGCATCAAACCGCTGTACCTCACCGAAGACGGTCACCGCGTCCGGTTCGCGTCGACGCTGCCCGCGCTGCTCGCCGGCGGCGGCGTGGACACCCGGATCGATCCCGTTGCGCTGCACCACTACATGACGTTCCACTCCGTGGTGCCGCCGCCGCTGACGATTCTGCGCGGCGTGCGCAAAATCCCTCCCGCGTCGGTAGTCGCCATCGAGCCCGACGGCCGGCGCAGCACCACCACCTACTGGACGCCGGACTTCACCAGGCGCGCCGATCGCTCCGATTGGTCGGAACGCGACTGGGAGGATGCGGTGCTGTCCACGCTGCGGGTCGCGGTCGAGCGCCGGCTGGTCGCCGACGTCCCCGTCGGCTGCCTGCTGTCCGGCGGTGTGGACTCCAGCCTGATCGTGGGTCTGCTCGCCGAGGCGGGCCAGCACGGGCTGTCTACGTTCTCGATCGGCTTCGAATCGGCGGGCGGCGTCGAGGGCGACGAGTTCCGGTGGTCGGACATCATCGCCCGGCGCTTCGACACCGACCACCACCAGATCCGCATCGGGACCGACCGGATGCTCCCCGCGCTCGACGGGGCGATCGGCGCGATGAGCGAGCCGATGGTCAGCCACGACTGCGTCGCGTTCTACCTGCTGAGCCAAGAAGTCGCGCGCCACGTGAAGGTCGTGCAGTCGGGTCAGGGCGCCGACGAGGTGTTCGCCGGCTACCACTGGTACCCGCCGATGGGTTCCCCGGCGGCGGCGACGCTACAGGGGGCGGTCGCCGAATACCGCGGCGCCTTCTTCGATCGCGATTCGGCCGAGCTGGCGGGTCTGCTGGGGGCGGGCAATCTCGCGCCGGGCGATCCCAGCCAGCGCTTCGTGTCCGAGCACTTCGCGCGGGCGGGCGCCGAAACCGGCATCGACCGTGCCCTGCGGCTGGACACGACCGTGATGCTGGTGGACGACCCGGTGAAGCGGGTGGACAACATGACGATGGCCTGGGGGTTGGAGGGTCGGGTTCCGTTCCTCGACCACGAGCTGGTCGAGCTGGCGGCGACCTGCCCGCCGGAGCTGAAGATCGCCCACGACGGCAAGGGCGTCCTCAAACAGGCTGCGCGGCGGGTGATCCCATCGGAGGTCATCGACCGGCCCAAGGGGTACTTCCCGGTTCCCGCGTTGACCCACCTCGAAGGGCCCTACCTGGACATGGTTCGCGACGCCCTCTACGCGCCGGTGGCCAAGGAGCGCGGGCTGTTCAACTCCGAAGCGGTCGACGCCCTGCTGGCCAACCCGAACGGCAAGCTCACCCCGTTGCGCGGCAATGAGCTTTGGCAGATCGCCCTCCTGGAGCTGTGGTTGCAGCGGCACGGCGTGACGGGCCCGGCCGCATGACCGCCGTCGACCCCTCCGAGGATCACTCGCACGAGCACGAGGATCACACCGAGGCCATCACCATGGGCCTGCACGACGCCTCCCCGCCCGAGCTCGTCGACGCGATGGCCAAGGACGTCGAGCTCGAAATGGGTTGGGGCCGGCTGATTTTCGGTCAGACTTTCGCCGACGCTGAGACCTTGGCCGAGACGCTGCGCCGCGAGGTCGCCGGGCGGCGCGACATCTGCATCTACGCGCGCGAGTCCCACGTCGTGGTCGCCGGGGCGCCGACCGAACTCTTCATCGACCCCAGCCACACCTATCGGCTGCGCTTCACCGGGCACCCGGACGAGGAGAAACTGGCGCCGTCGCCGGTCGGCATGACGGTGCGCACCCTGATCGACCCCGACGACGCCGACGCCATGAACCGCGTGTTCGTGCGCTGCGGCATGGTGCCGGCGCCGGTCGAGACGATCTGGGACAACCACTTGCACCAAGAGGCGGTGACGTACCTGCTCGCCGTGCGTGACGACGACGACGCGGTGGTAGGCACTGTGACCGGCGTCGACCACCAGTTGCTTTTCTCCGATCCCGAGGAGGGGTCGAGCCTGTGGACGCTGGCCGTCGATCCCGCCGCGGCGCTTCCCGGGGTGGGCGAGGCGCTGACCCGCGCGGTGGCCGACCACTTCCGGCGCGCGGGCCGGGCCTACATGGATCTGTCGGTCGCGCACGACAATGCCGCGGCCATCGGCCTTTACGAGAAGCTCGGCTTTGTCCGCGTTCCCGTGTTGGCGATCAAGCGGAAGAACGCGATCAACGAGCCGCTGTTCACCCCACCCCCGGAGACGGTCGAGGACCTCAACCCCTACGCGCGGATCATCGCCGACGAGGCGATGCGCCGCGGAATCTGGGTCGAGGTCCTGGACGCCGAGACTGGCGAGATGCGGCTCACGCACGGCGGTCGCAGCGTGATCACCCGGGAATCGCTGTCCGAGTTCACCTCGGCGGTCGCGATGTGCCGTTGCGACGACAAGCGATTAACGCGACGTCTGGTCTCCGAGGCGGGCATCACCGTCCCGCGTGCGCGTCTGGCCACCTTCGACGACGGTGACTTCGCGTTCCTGCAGGAGGTCGGCGAGGTCGTCGTCAAACCCACCCGCGGAGAGCAAGGCAAGGGCATCACCGTGGGGGTGGTGGCCGAGAAGGGGCCCGACGAGCTCGCCGCGGCGGTGGCCCGGGCGCGCCAGCACTACCCGGAGGTGCTCATCGAGGAGCGCATTGAGGGCGACGATCTCCGCCTGGTGGTGATCAACGGCCGCGTCGTGGCCGCGGCGCTGCGCAAGCCGCCGGAGATCATCGGCACCGGCGACCACACCGTGCGGGACCTGATCGCGGCCGAGAGCCGAAGGCGTTCCGCGGCCACCGGGGGCGAGTCGAAGATCCCGATCGACGACATCACTGAGGCGACCGTGGCCGAGGCCGGCTGGAAGTTGGACGACGTGCTGCCGCAGGGGAATCGGCTGCGCGTCCGCCGCACCGCCAACCTGCATCAGGGCGGGACGATCCACGACGTCACCGCCCGGGTGAACCCGGAACTGTGTCGCGTCGCGGTGGCGGCGGCGGAGGCGATCGGGATCCCGGTGACGGGCATCGACCTGCTGGTGCCCGACGTCACCGGGGCCGACTACGCGTTCATCGAAGCCAACGAGCGGCCGGGGCTCGCCAACCACGAACCCCAGCCCACTGCCGCGGCGTTCATCGACTTCCTGTTTCCCGGTCAACCGGGTCAGCCGCCGGCCTGGACTCCCGAGGAGTCACGCGCCGACCGGGATTGAGCTTGCGACCGGCCTTGTTTGGGTAATGCTCTGCTCACGCAGATAGGAGTCACATGAGCGCGGGCGTGCAAACCGGAACCATCACCACCCACATCCCGGCCCGGCTGGACCGGCTGCCCTGGTCGCGGTTCCACTGGCGCGTCGTCATCGGGCTCGGCGGCGTCTGGGTTCTCGACGGGCTCGAGGTCACCATGGTCGGCAACGTGTCGTCTCGCCTCACGGAGAAGGGCAGCGGCATCGGCCTCACCCCCGCGCAGATCGGCGTGGCGGCCGCGTTCTACATCGCCGGGGCCTGCCTGGGCGCACTGGTCTTCGGTCACCTGACCGACCGGTTCGGCCGGCGGAACCTGTTCATCCTCACGCTGGTGGTGTATTTGACCGCCACCGTCGCGACCGCATTCGCCTTTGCGCCTTGGTATTTCTTCATCGCCCGCTTCTTCACCGGCTCGGGCATCGGCGGCGAATACGCCGCGATCAATTCCGCGATCGACGAATTGATCCCCGCTCGGGTGCGCGGTCGGGTGGACCTGGTGATCAACGGGACCTACTGGCTGGGCTCGGCCGCCGGGGCGGCCGGGGCGCTGGTCCTGCTCGACACGTCGAACTTCGCACCGAACATCGGCTGGCGGCTCGCCTTCGGCCTCGGTGCCATCTTCGGCATCTTCGTCCTGCTGGTCCGGCGCAACGTCCCGGAGAGCCCGCGGTGGTTGTTCATCCACGGGCGTGCGCAGGAGGCCGAGCGGGTGGTCGGCGAAATCGAGGAAGAGGTGCGGCGGGGGAGCGACAAAGCGCTGCCCGAACCGGCGGGCCGGCCCCTCAAAGTTCGTCAGCGCGAGGCGATCCCGTTCCGGGAGATCGCGAGGGTGGCGTTCACGCTGTATCCGCGTCGTGCGGTGCTCGGGCTGGCGCTGTTCATCGGGCAGGCGTTCCTCTACAACGGGGTCACGTTCAACTTGGGCACGCTGTTGAGCGGGTTCTACGGGGTGCCGTCCGGCAAGGTGCCGGTGTTCTTCATCCTATGGGCGCTAAGCAATTTCGTCGGACCGCTTGCGTTGGGCCACCTGTTCGACACCGTCGGCCGTAAGCCGATGATCGCGGCGACCTACATCGGGTCCGCCGTGGTGGCCGTCGTCCTCGCGATTTTGTTCGTCACGCAGACGGGCGGCGCCTGGACATTCATCGCCGTCCTGGCGGTGGCGTTCTTCCTGGCATCGGCGGGCGCGAGCGCCGCGTATTTGACGGTGAGCGAGATCTTCCCGATGGAGACCCGGGCGCTGGCGATCGCGTTCTTCTACGCGGTGGGAACGGCGATCGGCGGCATCACCGGCCCGCTGCTGTTCGGGCAGCTGATCAACTCGGGAGAGCGCGGGCAGGTCGTCTGGTCGTTCCTCATCGGCGCGGCGGTGATGGCGATCGCGGGCCTGATCGAGCTGTGGCTTGGCGTCGCGGCCGAACGGCGCCCGCTCGAAGAGCTGGCGTTGCCCTTGACGGTGGCCGACGCCGAGCGCGAGGAAGAGGGCGAAGCGCCTCAGCATTAGCCGGGCCTTCTGGCGTTCGGACGCTTCGGGCGTTGGGTGTGAATCGTTGGCTCTTCGCGGGAGCCCACGGCGGGAAAATCGCCAAGATGCCGCCCTAGCTTCACGCTGAAAACCCCGACTTCACTACGACACTCAGCGCAGAGATTTTCGCCACATGGCGACGTAGGTACGGTCCACGGGATGATTCCCGGGTGATGCGGTCGCGGCGCGTGCTCCAGATCCGCCGGATCCGCGCATGGCTGGCGTTGTGCGCGGCGATCACGCTGATCCCGTGGACCGTCTACCTCGCCCTGACCTTGCCGCAGGACTACACAGCTCAGCATTGGCAGGCCACCTGGGTCGGCTTCGACATCTTGTTGCTGGCGTTCATGGTCGCCACCGCGGTGCTCGGTTTCCTGCAACACCAACTGCTGACGTTATTCGCGTTCGCAACGGGAGTGCTGCTCGTGTGCGACGCCTGGTTCGACGTGTTGACCGCCGAAGCCGGCGACCTTTTTCTGTCGGCGCTCATCGCCGGGGTGGTGGAATTGCCGCTGGCGGCGGTGCTGATCATCGGCACCTTGCGGATCGCGCGCCTGCAGGGCCCGCCGTTCAGCCGCGCGCGCAGGCCATTTCGGATGCGCCTGCGGCGCTAACCCGCGCTGCCGTCCGCGTCTCATGATCGAAACCATTGCGGACCCGCCGTTGACATCGGCGTAACAAGTTTGCCATCGAACGTTCCTACTGTGGGGCGGTCCACTGTCCGGCACAGGAAATCGTGGGCCCCCCTCAGCGATAGGAACTCAATTGAGCGGAAACGCGGTCCGCCTGCAGGCGATCAACAACGTCGAGGCGTATGTCCCCCCAGCCATCAGTTTCGTACCTGGCGAAGAGCCCGGCGCGGTCTTCGGCTCGAACGTCTTCACCAAGGCCGAGATGCAGGCCCGCCTGCCCAAGTCGGTGTTCAAGTCCATCGTCGCGACCATCGAGAAGGGCACCAAGCTCGACCCCGCGGTGGCGGATACGGTCGCCGTGGCGATGAAGGACTGGGCGCTGGAAAAAGGTGCCACCCACTACGCGCACGTCTTCTACCCGATGACCGGGCTCACCGCCGAGAAGCATGACAGCTTCCTGGAGCCCATCTCCGACGGCCAGACGCTGGCCGAGTTCGCCGGCAAGACCCTGATCCAGGGCGAGCCGGACGCGTCGAGCTTCCCGTCGGGCGGCCTGCGCAGCACGTTCGAGGCGCGCGGCTACACCGGCTGGGACGTGACCAGCCCCGCCTACATCCTGGAGAACCCGAACGGCAACACGCTGTGCATCCCGACGGTGTTCGTCTCGATGACCGGCGAAGCCCTGGACTACAAGACGCCGCTGCTGCGCAGTCAGCAGGCGATGGGCAAACACGCCGAGCGTGTCCTGAAGCTGTTCGGCCACAAGGACCTCAACCACGTCGTCTCGTTCTGCGGCCCGGAGCAGGAGTACTTCCTGGTCGACCGGCACTTCTTCCTGGCGCGCCCGGACCTCGTCAACGCCGGGCGCACCCTGTTCGGCGCCAAGCCGCCCAAGGGCCAGGAGTTCGACGACCACTACTTCGGCGCGGTGCCCGAGCGGGTGTTGGGCTTCATGATGGACACCGAGCGGGAGCTGTTCAAGCTCGGCATCCCGGCCAAGACCCGGCACAACGAGGTGGCCCCCGGCCAGTTCGAGATCGCGCCGATGTTCGAGCGGGCCAACATCGCCTCCGACCACCAGCAGCTGCTGATGACGATCTTCAAGACGATCGCGAAGAAGCACGGCATGGAGTGTCTGTTCCACGAGAAGCCGTTCGCCGGTGTCAACGGGTCGGGCAAGCACGTCAACTTCTCGATGGGCAACTCCGAGCTGGGCTCGCTGCTGGTTCCGGGCGACACCCCGCACGAGAACGCACAGTTCCTGGTGTTCTGCGCCGCGGTGATCCGTGCCGTGCACAAGTTCTCCGGGCTGCTGCGGGTGTCGGTGGCATCTGCCACCAATGACCACCGCCTGGGCGCCAACGAGGCGCCGCCCGCGATCATCTCGATCTTCCTCGGCGAGCAGCTCGCCGACGTGTTCGAGCAGATCGCCAAGGGCGCGGCCACGTCGTCAAAGGGCAAGGGCGTCATGCACATCGGCGTCGACACGCTCCCACCACTGCCGACCGATCCGGGCGACCGCAACCGGACCAGCCCGTTCGCGTTCACCGGCAACCGGTTCGAGTTCCGTGCGCCAGGCTCCGGGCAGACCGTGGCCGTACCGCTGATCGTCCTCAACACGATCATGGCGGACTCGCTCGACTACATGGCGACGGTGCTGGAGAAGGCCGTCGCCGACGGCGAGGACTTCGACCATGCCGTTCAGCGGCTGCTCACCGATATCATCACCGAGCACGGTGCGGTCGTGTACAACGGCGACGGGTATTCGGAGAAATGGCAGATCGAGGCGGCCGCGCGCGGTCTGCCGAATCTCAAGACGTCGCTCGACGCCATTCCGGAGCTGATCAAGCCGGAGTCGGTTGAACTCTTCGAGAAGTACGGGGTGTTCAACGAGCGCGAGCTGCACAGCCGCTATGAGGTCCGGTTGGAGCAGTACGCCCTGACCATCGCGGTCGAGGCGAAACTGGCGCTGGAACTCGGTACGACCGTGATCCTGCCGGCCGCCATCCGGTACCAGACCGAGCTCGCCCAGAACGTCGCGACGCTGAAGAAGGCCGGCGTCGAAGCGAGCACGGTTGCGCTGGAAGCGGTTTCGACCCCGATCGCCGAGCTGCAAAAGGGCCTGGCGACGCTGAAGTCGGCGCTGTCCGACCACTCGGCGGAGACGGCGCTGGCCGAGGCTACGCACGCGCAGAAGGAGCTGCTGCCTGCCATGGCGGCGGTCCGCGCGGCCGCCGACACGCTGGAAAGCGTTGTCGCCGACGACCTGTGGCCGCTTCCCACCTACCAGGAGATGCTGTACATCCTGTGATAGACATCGTCGGGTGTGGGGGCCGGCCGCGCCAGCGGCGGTGATCCGCGGCCCCCACGCCCGACGATCCGCGTGCGCAAGAATTTCGCAAGAAACTCGCCAACTTCTGCCAAGTGCTGTGCCGCAACCTTTCCGCTGACGGGCCTTGCCCCGTAACAGACCGGAAAGGGACGAAAAGTGCCGCACAGCCGCGAAGACAAGACTTACGATTCGGCCATGTCGCTCGAAGCCGGCCAGGTATTCGCCGGATATACCATCCTGCGGCTGCTGGGTTCGGGCGGCATGGGCCAGGTGTATTTGGCGGCGCACCCGCGCCTGCCGCGCGAGGACGCACTCAAGGTGCTGCCGCCCGATTTGACCGCCGACGCGGAGTTTCGGGCCCGATTTGTGCGCGAGGCGGATCTGGCGGCGGGGCTGTCGCATCCGCACATCGTGAGGGTTCACGACCGCGGCGAGGAGGACGGCCATTTCTGGATCTCGATGGCCTACGTGCCCGGCACGGATGCGGGCCGCCTGTTGCGCGAAACCTACCCCGGCGGAATGCCGCTCGACGAGGTGGTGCCGATCATCACCGCCGTCGCCGAGGCACTGGATTACGCACACCACCGGGGCTTGCTGCACCGCGACGTCAAGCCGGCCAACATCCTGTTGGCCGAACCCGACGGGCAGGCACGGCGGGTGTTCCTGGCCGATTTCGGCATCGCCCGCCGCATCGATGACGCGACCGGGCTGACCGCGACCAACATGACGGTCGGCACCGCGGCCTACGCAGCGCCCGAACAGCTCAAGGGCGAGTCGATCGACGGGCGTGCCGACCAATACGCCTTGGCCTGCACCGCATTTCACCTGCTGACCGGGGCGCAACCGTATGTCGACTCCAATCCTGCCGTGGTGATCAGCCAGCACGTCAATGCCCCGCCGCCGTCGGTCGGTGCGCAGCGACCGGAGCTGGCCCAGCTGGATCCGGTGTTCGCCACCGCGATGGCCAAGGAGCCGTCCGGCCGGTTCGCCAGCTGCGGGGAGTTCGCCGCCCACCTCGGCGGCCGGCCGCTGCCGAGCTTCGCGTACGCCGGCGAGGTCCCGACCCGCCCCGACAACGAAATCACCCAGCCTTCTTTCGGCGTCGCTGCGCCCACCGTCCCGCTGCGGCCGAAACCGGCCGGCTGGAAACGGTTGAGCCGGCGCCCGGTGGTACTGATCCCCGCCCTGGCGGGCGTCGCGCTGCTGATCGCCGGCGGTGTCTTCGCCTCCGGGAAGCTCACCCAGTCCGGCAAGCCGGCGCACACCGCGGCGCCCACGGCCAGCCCCGGGCCCAAGGCACCGCCGCCGAACACGGGTCCCTTCACGGGCGTCTACCGGGCCGACTTCGCCCGGATCACCAGCATCGAAGGCATGCCGCCCCCCGGCGCCGCGCCGTCAAGCGAAACCTGGGCTGTCAGTTCGGCGTGCCGTCCCACCGGTTGCGTGGCGACCGCGACGCGCCTTACCGGCGAGACCATGCAGGTGCCGACGACCGTATTCGATCAGGTCGACGGAAGCTGGCGGGCGGTGACCGCCGGCTCGAGCACATGCGCCAACGCCGAAGGCGAGGTCTGGGAAACCTTCACGCTGCAACCGCGTCCCGACGGCACGCTCGCGGGGGAGGCGACCGAGATCATGGGCAAGGGCTGCGCCAACAAACGCAGCGTGACGTTCACCCGCACGGGAGACGTCGACCTCGGCAGCGTGGCCGACCCGAATACGCTGCCGCCGCGGGTGGTTTCGCCGGCCGAGGCGCTGCGCGGCCACTACCACGAATCGGACGTCACACCGACCGGTTTCAAAGGTCAGCAGGACTACGTTGTCCGCACCGACTGCCTGCGCGCCGGCGACCGGTGCATGAGCTTTTTCCACGCACCCCCGGCTTCCGCTATGGCGTTGGTCTTCGGCGGCGGGGAGTGGATCTACGACCGCGAGTTCGACGGCCGCTGCTCGAAGGGCGGGACGGCGCACGTCAGGATCGTCGCGCATTTCCCGATGCCGCAGCCCGCACAGGACCCGATCGCGTTGCTCACCGGGCACGGTCACGAGGACGTGACGAATTCCGGCGGGACCAATTGCGGCAGCACGGACGTCGACGCAAAGTTCGCGCGCACTGGCGATTAGCGGCCGCCCAATCGCGAGCCTAACCACACTGCGAAATCCGCCTTGATTTTTCGCAGTCAGGTTAGGCTCGCGGCGCCCGCCCACCACCTAGGGCCAATAGTCCCTACCCCCGAGGGGTATATGTGTGGAATCCTTCGAGGCATGACAGACACACCTGAATCCACGGTCGAACCGCCCACCGTGAGTGAGCAACCGCGCTACGACAACCGATTCGGCGGCCCCAGCCGCCTGGGCCAAGCCGCGGCGTGGGTCGTCATCGTCGCCGGTGTGGTGTTCGTCGTCGGATCGATCTTCTTCTGGGGGTTGTTCCTCGGCTGGTCCTCCGGCGCCCATGCCGGTTGGCACCGCGGCTACTACATCGGCCGTGAGGGCAGCTGCCCGATGATGGGCCAGGGCGGAATGGGCGGCATGATGGGCCCCGGCGGCATGATGGGCCCGTCACAAACGCCCACGCCGCATCCCTAGCGCGAACTAGCCGAGCAGCTTGGTGAGCCAGGTCGGGTCCTGATAGTTCACCGACTTGGTGCCGTCCCACACGAACGGTGTGCCGGTCGCGTTGAGTCCGGTGAGCGTCGCGTCCCCGGCGGCGGCCTTGGCCTTGCCGGTGCCGACGTCGTCGCCGCCCTTGATGCAATCGATCACGCTGGCGTCGACGCCGACGGTCTTGGCCAGCTGGGCCAGTTCGCCGTCGGTGCGGTCCTCGGGGGCGTCCTCCGCCGGCTGAAAGTTGCTGGCGAACAGGCCGGAGTAGAAGTTCATGTATAGCTTCGGGTCATTCTGCGCCGCAACACAATACGTCGCCGCCACCGCGCGCGACGAGTAATTCTTGCTGTGCGACTTGTCGTCGAGGAAGTTCAGCAGGTGGTAGCGCACCGCCAGCTTCTTGTTGTTCACCGCGCTGTCGATATCACCGGCGTTCGACCGGATGAAGCTGCCGCACGGCGGGCAGATCGGCTCGTTGAAGATGTCGATCGTCGTCGGTGCGGCCGAGCTGCCGACGGAGACACCGTCATCGAGCACCTTGAGCTCAACCGCGTCCGGCGGAGGCGCCGGCGACGTCGGCGTGGAGGACCGGGCCGACGGGGACGACGACTGCCACGGATGGGCGGCCACGATGGCCAACCCGACCACCACCGCCACCACGACCGCCACGACAGCGCCGATCCACAGCCACGGCCTGCGGCTGCTCTGGGGCGGCTGCCCCCAGAGCGGCGCGCCGACGCTGCCCATGTCGCCGGTGCCCCACGTGGGAGTGCCGGGCCACCCCGTCGGCTGCGGCATCGGTGCCCCGGGAGCCGATCCGGTGGTCCACCGGGGCGCCTGAGGGGGCGCCTGGTTCGCCATCACGGGCGGCGGCATGGCGGCAAAACCGCTGGGCTGCTGGCCGGCGAACGCGGCGGGCAGCTTCGCCACCTGGCTGCGCTCCAAAATGTCGGTGGCCCGATCCTGATCGGGCGTGGCCAGCGCGGCATACGCGGCCGCCGACAGGTCGCCACACGTGGCGTAGCGCGCCGCGGGATCCTTGGCCATGCCGCGGGCGATCACGGCGTCGAAGGCCACTGGGATGCTCGGGCGCGCGGCGCTGGGGCGCGGGATCGGCTGGTTGAGGTGCGCGCCCATCACCCCGATCGTGTCGCCCGTGTACGGCGGGGTGCCCGTCAGGCACTCATACAAGACGCAGGCCAGCGCGTAGATGTCGGCCCGATAGGTGACCTCGCCATCGCTGAACCGCTCCGGGGCCATGTATTTGACCGTGCCCACCGTGGTGCCGAACGTCGTCAACTTCTCGTCGGACGTGGCGCTGGCGATGCCGAAATCCACGAGGTACGCGAAATCGTCTGCGCTAACGAGGATGTTCTCCGGTTTCACGTCGCGATGCATCACCCCGGCGGCGTGCGCGGCGTCGAGCGCCGAGCCGATCTGGCGCACGATCGCCACCGCCCGCGGCGGGGACAGCGGCCCGAACCGGCTCAGCGTCGCGGCCAGGTTCTTGCCGTCGATCAGGCGCATGTCCACGTAGAGTTGACCGTCGATCTCGCCGAAGTCGTGGATCGGCACGACGTGCGGTTCTTGTAGGCGCCCCGCGGTGCGGGCCTCGCGTTGCATGCGCGAGCGGAAGACCGGATCGCTGGACAGCGTCTGCGACATCAGCTTGAGCGCCACGATGCGCTCGCGCACCGTGTCCTCGGCCTCGTAGACGTCGCCCATGCCGCCGCGGCCGACCAGCCGCCGCAACCGATACGGCCCGAACTGCGAGCCCTCCCGCGAATCCGCGGTCGTGTCACCCATCGCCGACTCCTCACCCGCCGCCGCGCGCCGCAAAACCCACACCGAAGCGCGGCGTGCCAGGCATAAGGCTAATGGTTTGGGCAACCGCGGGGCACGCTGAATTGCCAGAAAGCCAGCTAATTCCCGGTCGGCTGGCTACGAACTCCCGGGGTGGGTGAGGATTACCGGCATTCCTCGTCGCCGGTCTTTTCGCTGAGCCCCTCCCGCGACAGCGCCCGGACGAAGCCGTAGGCCTGCATGCCCGCCGGGCCGGGATTCCGGACGATCCAATCGTTGATCTTTCCCAGCGCCGAGGCCAAATCGTCACGCCTGACCCGGATCAGGTAGGTCTTGCGGTCGTCCTGCGGATCGTCGATGGACTCGGCGACGGCGACGGGGTTGCGGAACGCGTAGGCAATCCCGTGCACGGAATCGTTGTTCAACGCCCACTGAACCTCGCTGGGCCGCAGGCGGTTCACCGCCAGATTGCGGTATTCGTCCTCGCCGTTCGAATCGCTCACGTCGCCGGTAATCCTCCTCTGTGTGCCCGCGAGAAGAAGTCGGACGACGTTGGACTGAAGATTGTGTCGCGCAGGCAATTCGATGAAATTTTCCCCAAGCCTTCATCATAGGAAGCCCGGTGCGCCGCTGCATGCCGAGCGGGCGTTCAGCAATCGCGACGGCACTGACGTCGACCGGCCGCGGCGACGTAGAGTGACCGGCGAGGCAAATCAGGTTTTCTGCGGCGGCTGCGAGGACCCATGACCGAAGAACGCATCGAGATCCGTCGCACCATCCCGGCCCCGGCCGCCGATGTCTTCGCGGTGCTCTGCGACCCGCAGGGCCACGTCGCCATCGATTCCTCGGGCATGCTCCAGGACGCCGAGGGCGAACCGGTAACGGGCGTCGGAGACAGCTTCGTGGTCCACATGGACCGCGAGGCGCTCAACGACTTCCCGCAACTGGGCAAATACGACGTCACCGTCAGCATCAACGAGTTCGAGCAGGACCGGCTAATTTCGTGGACGATTCTCGGCCAGATCCGCCCGCAAATCGGCCACGTCTACGGATACCTGCTGGAGCCGGCCGACGACGGCGCGTCGACCGTGGTCACGTCGTTCTACGACTGGTCGAACATCGACCCGAAGTGGCGCGACGCCGGGATTTTTCCGGTGCTCTCGGAGGGCGCGCTACGGGCGACCCTGGGCATCCTCGATCGCACGGTCCGCCGAGGATATCCCCGCGCCTGACCGTGGCTCAGCGGCGGTACTTCAGGAACAGGTAATCGTCGTAAGCCAGGGCGTGCTCGAGGCGCATCCCGACCGGCACCGACAGCCGGGACGGCCGCCTGCTGCCGACGGGCTGGCTCCCCGCGAGCTTGGGCGCCAGTGTCACGCAGATTTCGACAACGGCGTCGGCGTCGACCAGCTCGTCCAGCAGGGTCGGCCCGCCCTCGCACAGGATGCGGCCCATGCCCTGGCCGCGTAGCTGCGTGACGGCGCGCGTCACGTCGACCGAATCCTCGCCGGCCACCAGGATCTGCCGGCGCGGGTCCTGCCGCGCCGCCGAGCGCGCGCAGGTCACCACGATCGGCGGCTGTGCGGGGTCGCTGAATAGCCTGGCCGGCAGTTCGCCGGTGCGCGTGATGACGGCGATGGGCGGCGCGGCCCGTTGCGCGTCGGCGAGCCGCACCGGGCCGTAGTTCTCGGCGCGCGCCGTGCCCGCGCCGACCAGCACCACGTCCGCGAAGCCCCGCAGCAGCCTCAACAGCTGCTGGTCGGTGGGACAGGACAGCGGACCCGCGCGACCGGCGAACGCCGCGGCGCCGTCGGCGCTGAAGATCATGTTGGCCCGCACGCCCGCCGGGGGATCGGCGTAGAACGACGCGAGTTCGGCGATGCCGCCGACGGCGCCCACCCGGGGAGTCACATCAGGCCTCGTGACCCGGTTCCAGGTGGCGGACGTCGCCGAACGACACCCACTGCTCGAGCTCTTGCGGCGGGCGGCCGTCCACCGGCTCGAGCAGGTGCCCGACGTGGTCACCGAGCGGGAAACGATCCAGGATCTTGCCGGCGAACCAGGCGGCCGCGTCGTCGAGGATGGGTAGCTGCGCCGGGCCGCGATGCCACGAGCAGCGGTCGAACTTGTTGATCTCGTCGCCGGTCTGGCTGCCGAACAGCTCCGCGACGCCGAGGTGTTCGTGGTCGAACACATGCACGGCGAGGTGGCTGGCCCCGGCGGCGACCCGGAACGTGTGGTTCTTCGTGGACAAACCGACCAGGAAACGCGGTGGGTGGATGCTGGTTTGGCTGGCGAAACCGACCAGGCAGCCGGCGTCGACGCCGTCGGCCTGGGTGGTGACCACGAACATCGGGTAGTTCAGCAGCGACACCAACTCTTCGAATGCATCTGTTTCGGGCTCGGCCACCCGCTCAGTCTTCCCGTTCGGGCCGCCGGGGAATCGCGTACGCCGCGACACCGAGGCCCAGCACCGCCGCACCGGACAGCACCGAGGACAGCGGCAGCGCGCACGCCAGCACCAGGCACCCGACCAGCCCGATCACCGGGATGGCGCGGCGCGGCCGTCCCTCGTCGGGCCGAAGGGTCAACGCCGAGGCGTTGGCGACCGCGTAGTAGATGAGCACCGCGAACGAGGAAAAACCTATCGCCCCCCGTAGGTCCGCCGTCGCGGCCAACACCGCCACGACGACGCCGATCAGCAGCTCGGCGCGGTGGGGCACGCCGAACCGCGGGTGCACGGCGGCGAGCGCGTGCGGGAGGTGATGGTCGCGCGCCATCGCCAGGGCGGTGCGCGAAACCCCCAGGATCAGGGCCAGCAGCGAGCCCAGCGCCGCGACCGTCGCGCCCACCTGCACGACGGGCGCCAGCCAGCCCATCCCCGCCGCCCGCACCGCCTCGGACAGCGGCGCGGACGCCTCGGCCAGGCGTCGCGGCCCCAGCGCGGCAAGCGCCGCGACGGCCACCAGCGCGTAGACGGCCAGGGCGATCGCCAGGGCCAGCGGGATGGCCCGGGGGATGGTGCGCGCCGGATCGCGCACCTCCTCGCCCAGCGTGGCGATGCGCGCGTACCCGGCGAAGGCGAAAAACAACAGGCCCGCCGCCTGGATCACGCCGCCGGCGGTGACACCCGACAGATGCAGGTGGTCGGCGGCGATGCTGCGAGAGGTGAATACGGCGACGACCACCGCGGCCAGCACCGCAAGGACGACCGCGACGATGATCCGGGTCAGCCACGCCGACTTCTGCACCCCGACATAGTTCACCGCCGTCAGCGCGACCACCGCGGCGACGGCCACCGCGTGCGCCTGCGACGGCCACGCATACGAGCCGACCGTCAGCGCCATCGCCGCGCACGAGGCGGTCTTGCCGACGACGAAGCCCCAACCCGCCAGGTAGCCCCAGAAATGGCCCAGCCGCTCGCGGCCGTACAGATAGGTGCCGCCGGAGGCGGGGTAGCGGGCGGCCAGCCGCGCGGAGGAGGTGGCGTTGCAGTAGGCGACCACTGCGGCCACGGCCAGGCCCAGCAGCAGCCCCGAGCCGGCGGCGCGCGCCGCGGGGCCGAGGGCCGCGAAGATGCCGGCACCGATCATCGAGCCCAGCCCGATCACCACCGCGTCGAACACCCCCAGGGTGCGGCGGAGCTCATTCACGCGCCAAACCTATCAAACTGATTTGATGTATTGTCCGAAGGGTGGCGGCAACCAAGCGCGCGGAAGTTCCACCGCTGATGCAGATGGCGTCGCACCCGGTGCGGTGGGCGTTACTGGCCGAGCTCGCCGGAGGCGACCACCGGGTAAGGGAGCTGGCCGACGCCGTCGACGAGCCACAGAACCTGGTGTCGTACCACCTGCGGCTGTTGCGCTCGGCGGGGCTCATCGACGCGCGGCGCAGCAATTTCGACGCCCGCGACACCTACTACCACCTGAACTTGGCGCGGTGCGCGGCCGAATTTGCCGGGGCGGCAAGCGCATTGCATCCGGCGCTCGCGCCCGCTGCCACGACCCGGCCGGCCGGGTCGGTGCTGTTCCTGTGCTCCGGCAACAGCGCGCGCTCGCCGATGGCCGAGGCGCTGCTGCGGAAGAAGGGCGGCGGCCGCATCCGTGCCGCGAGCGCCGGCAGCCATCCCAAACCGCAGATGCACCCGAACGCAGTGCGGGTCATGCGCGACCTCTACGGCATCGACCTTGGTGGCGGCCGACCGCAGCCGTTGGCCGCGGTCGCCCGGGGGCGCTTCGATTGCGTGATCACGCTGTGTGACAAGGTCCGCGAATACGCCCGGGAGCACGGCGTTGTCACCGCGATGCATTGGAGCCTGCCGGATCCCTCGGCCGCTGAGGGCAGGGCGAGTTACCCCGAATTCCGGCGCGTGGCAAGCGAACTGAACGACCGAATCGATTTTCTCCTGCCCGTCCTGGCCCAGCCCCGGGAGCGGCGATGAAGCCCTTCGACCGCCGTCGATTCCTCAGCGGCCTGGCGTTGATCACCGCGGGCGGCGGCGCCGGCGTCGCGGCGGCGTGCTCACGGACCGCGCCGCCCGGCCCGCCCAACGGCAAGCCCGATTACACGCTGCGCATCGGCACCGGACCCGTGGAGCTGGCGCCGGGCCACACCGTGTCGACCCTGACCTACAACGGTCAATTCCCGGGACCGTTGCTGCGGTTCAAGGAGGGGCAACGGACGTGGGTCGACATCTTCAACGACACCGATGCCCCGGAGCAGTTGCACTGGCACGGCCAACACGTCGGCGTCGACGTCGACGGCTCGGCCGAGGAGGGCACCCCCGACATCCCGGCGCACGGCATGCGGCGCATTTCGTTCGTGCCCGGGCCGGCCGGCTACCGCTTCTATCACACCCACGTCGTGCCGCGCGCGGACCTGTCCCGCGGTCAGTACAGCGGCCTGGTCGGGCCGGTCTACATCGAGCCCGAACAGAACCCGGGCGCCTACGACCAAGAGATCTTTTTGACGCTCAAGGAATTCGAGCCCAGTTTCACCCGTGGGGGCGACATGGCCAGCGAATTCCTGGCCGGCGAACCGGACGCCGACCTCAAGGACAAAGGGGAGTCGGCGATGAAGGCGTCGCTCGCCAAAGGCGACCCGCATGGCTACGAGGTCAGCTACGGGGCATTCGCGATCAACGGGCGCATGCTCGGCCACGGCGATCCCATCCGCGTCCAACCCGGGCAGCGGGTAGTGTTGCACGTCCTCAACGGCAGCGCCACCGAGAGCCGCAGTCTGGCCTTGCCCGGGCACACCTTCAACGTCGTCGCGCTGGACGGGAACCCGGTGCCCAATCCGGCGCCGGTGCCGGTGCTGTGGCTCGGTGCGGCCGAACGCATTTCGGCGTTCGTCAACATGACGAATCCCGGCGTGTGGGTGCTGGGGGACCTGTCGGACGACGACCGCGGACACGGCATGGGCATGGTGGTGGAATACGGGCGCGGCGGTGATCCGCAGTGGGCGGCGCCCCCGCCGTTCAAGTGGGACTACCGGCTGTTCGCGCCGCCCAACCCCGCCCCGGTGCCGCCGCCGGAACGCACCATCGAGATGCTGATCGAAAAGCGCAACGCCGCCGACAACGGCTTCAACATCTGGATGTTCAACGGCACGGCGTTTTCGATGGAGACCAATCAGCCCGTGCTGGATCTGCAGCGCGACAAACGCTATCGGCTTCGCTTCCGTAACGCGACCGACGACCTGCACCCGATGCACCTGCACCGCCACACCTTCGAAATCACCCGCATCGCCGGGACGCCGACCGCCGGCGTGCGCAAGGATGTCGCGATGCTGGGCGGATTCCAAAGCATGGAGATCGACTTCGTCGCCGATCAGCCCGGCCTCTCGCTGCTGCACTGCCACCAGCAGATCCACATGGACTACGGCCTCATGCTGCTGCTCAACAGCCGCTGATCCGCCACCGGGGCATCTACGATTCGGCCATGGCGCTCGAGATCGGTCAGGTGTTCGCGGGATACACGATCCTGCGGCTGCTGGGCTCGGGCGGCATGGGGCAGGTGTATCTGGCGTCGCACCCGCGGTTGCCGCGCCAGGACGCGTTAAAGGTGCTGCCGACCGAAGTCACCGCCGATCCGCAATACCGCGAGCGATTCGAGCGGGAGGCGGAGCTGGCCGCCGGGCTTTCGCACCCGCACATCGTGGGGATCCACGACCGCGGTGAATACGAGGGCCAGTTTTGGATCTCGATGGAATACGTGGCCGGCACCGACGTGGCCCGGCTGTTGCGGGAGCAATTTAGCGGCGGCATGGCCGTCGAGGACGCGATGGCGATCGTTGACGCGGTCGCCTCGGCGCTCGATTACGCGCATCACCGAGGGCTGCTGCACCGCGACGTGAAGCCGGCCAACATCCTGGTGACCGAGTCGGACGGACAGCCGCGGCGAATCTTTTTGGCCGACTTCGGCATCGCCCGTCGCGTCGACGACGTGGCCGGGTTGACCTCGACGAAGATGGCGGTCGGCACGGTGGCCTACGCGGCGCCCGAGCAGTTGATGGCAGGGTCGGTCGACGGTCGCGCCGATCAATACGCCCTGGCGTGCACCGCTTTTCATCTGCTCGCCGGGGTGCCCCCGTTCGGCGGGCCCAACATGGCGGTGGTCATCGGTCAACACGTCAGCGCCCCGCCGCCGTCGATCGGCACCCACCGTCCCGAGCTGACCGGCCTGGATCCCGTCTTCGCCACCGCGCTGGCCAAGGATCCCTCTGGCAGGTTCAACAGCTGCGGGGAGTTCGCCCACGAATTGGGGCGGCATCTCGACGGGGCCGACGCGTATCCCTCGTCGGACCCGACTTTGCTTGCGCCGCAGTGGAAGAAACCCTCCGCCTGGAAGCGGGTGGGCCGTCGCCCCGGCGTCCTCGCCGCGGTGCTGGCCGGCGTCGTGTTGCTGGTCGCGGGCGGCGTCGTCGCGACGCTGACGCTCACCGGTTCGCACCGCCCGGCCGCGCCCGCGAGCCCCTTCACGGGCACCTATCGGGCCGATTTCGGGCCGAACATGGCTCTCGATGACGTCCCGGAGCCCGGTTCCCCGCCGGCGCTGACGAGCACGTACGGCCTGCGCTCGGTGTGCCGCCCCGCCGGCTGCGTGATGACCGCGTCCCGCCTCGGTGGGGAGACCGTGGCGCAACCGACGATGGTGTTCGATCAGATCGGCGTGGCCTGGGTCGCGGTCGCCGTCGCACCGGACGCGTGCCGCGAGGCGACCGCGGAGTTCTGGCAGGTCTTCGTACTGCGGCCCCGTCCGGACGGCGGCCTCGACGGCGAATACACGGCGACCGCCGCCAACGCCTGCGCCAACAAGCGAACCGTGTCCTTCACCCGCACCGGCGACGTCGACGTGAAAACCATTCCCGATCCGGACGCCCAGCCCCCGCGGGCGGCGTCGCCGGCCCAGGGCCTGCGCGGCCGTTACCGCCTGACCCGGATTTTCGCGAACGGCTTGCCGCAACAACAGCTCAACACCGCGGTCGCGACCTACTGCCTGCGCACCGTCGATCGGTGCATGAGCTACTTCCACGAGGCGTCGGCCGACCAACCGCTGGTCTTCGGAGACGGACGCTGGACCTGGAACGTCGACGCCGACGTCACCTGCCCGCACTCCGGGGGCACCGCGCGCATGAAGTCCAGCGGACAGTATCCGCTGCCGCAACCGCCAAAGGATCCGATCGCCACGCTTACCGGCCGCGCTCACCAGGAACAGAGCGCCCCGTGCGAGCTCAACACGGACTTCGACGAAACGTTCACCCGCACCGGCGATTAACGGGGTGCGCGGTTTGCCCGGAAGGCGCGGCTTCGCATTCGGCGCGAATTTAGGTGCCACTGCGGCTTGAGCATTTACGATTTTCCCATGTCGCTCGAGGCGGGTCAGGTGTTTGCCGGGTACACGATCGTGCGGGTGTTGGGCGCGGGCGGGATGGGCCAGGTGTACCTGGCGGCGCATCCCCGGTTGCCGCGCCAGGACGCGTTGAAGGTGCTGCCCGCGGAGCTCACCGGCGACCCGGAGTTCCGGGGCCGCTTCATGCGGGAGGCGGAGCTGGCGGCCGGGTTGTCGCATCCGCACATCGTGACGATCCACGACCGCGGTGAGGAGGACGGTCAGTTCTGGATCTCGATGGATTATGTGGCCGGCACCGATGCCGGCCGGCTGCTGCCCGAACACCACCCGGGCGGGATGCCGCTCGAAGACGTCGTGGCGATCATCACCGCGGTCGGCTCGGCGTTGGACTACGCGCACGGCCGTGGATTGCTGCACCGGGATGTCAAGCCGGCCAACATCTTGTTGACCGACCCCGACGGTCAGGCGCGCCGGGTTTATCTCGCCGACTTCGGGCTCGCGCGCCACATCGACGACGCGACCGGGCTGACCGCAACGAACATGACGGTCGGGACGGTGGCCTATGTCGCGCCCGAGCAGTTGAAGGGGGAGCGGGTCGACGGGCGCGCCGATCAATATGCGTTGGCGTGCACCGCGTTTCACCTGCTGACCGGGTCGGCGCCGTACGTCGATTCCAATCCGGCCGTGGTGATCAGCCAGCACATCAACGCCGCCCCGCCCTCGATCGGTGCCCGCCGCCCGGAGCTCGCCGCGCTGGATCCCGTGTTCGCCACCGCGATGGCCAAGGAGCCATCGCACCGGTTTGCCGGCTGCCGCGAATTCGCCGACCAGCTGGCCCGGCAGCTGGGCTCGGGCGCGACCCAGCCGGGCGACATTCCGTTCCCCGACACCCAGCCCCGGATCGACGCGACGATGCCCGCCATCCGACCTCGCCGGCGCCCCCGGGCCCTCATCGGCGCCCTGCTGGGCGTTGCGTTGCTCGTCGTCACGGGCGGCGTCTTCGCGGCCGTGAAGCTGTTGCGGCACCCCGAATCGGGCCACACCGCGGCCAATCCCGCCACCGCGCCGGGGAACACCGCGACCCCGAACACCGGCCCCTTCACCGGTGTCTACCGGGTGCGCTTCAGCCAGGGCACCACGCTGGAGGGTGTCCCGGGGCAGGGCGCGGCTCCGGAAACGGACACGTACGCCGTCCGCTCGGCGTGCGGGCCGAGCGGTTGCCGGGCGACGGCGCAACGCGTCAGTGGCGAGCTACGGCTCGCGTCGAACGCGGTTTTCGACGAGGTGGACGGGCGCTGGGTGGCCGTGACCATCGGCTCGGACAAGTGCCGAGACGCCCCGGCCGAGGTGTGGCAGGTGTTGACGCTGCAGCCGCAACCGGACGGCACCTTCACCGGTGAATATCGCGGGGCATCGGCCAACGCCTGCAACGAAAAGCGGACGGTGACCTTCACCCGCTCCGGGGACGTCGACATCAACAAGCTCCCCGACCCGAACGCGCTTCCGCCGCGGGTGGGCTCGCCGGCCCAAGCCTTGCATGGCCGCTACCACCTCGTCCGAAAGTTCAAGGCGAGGATCGCGCCACAGCAGACGGACCAGGCGGTCGTCACCGACTGCCTGCGCACTGGGGACCGGTGCATGAGCTATTTCCACTCCAAAACGATTGACACACCGCTGGTGTTCGAGGGCGGCACCTGGACACTGCACGTCGAGCACGACGACAACGATCCGGGCTGCGGCGGGGCCGTCTACGCGCGAGCCACCGGCCAGTATGCGCTGCCCCAACCGCCACAGGATCCGATCGCGCAGCTGATCGGCCACGACCATCTGGACGAGTCCTCGGGCCGTGCCGACTGCCAATGGAGCGTGGACTTCGACGAAACATACACGCGGACAGGCGATTAGCGGGGCCCGATTCCCGCAGGCATCCGCGAGCGTAACCACACTGCGAAAAATTCCGTCAAAAATTCGCGGCCAGGTTACGGTCGCGAAGCGGTGCTGTGACCGCCGGTCGTACAGTTAGGCATGTCGCATCCGATGGACCCGGGCCAGCCCCCCTACCAAGCGCCCCCTCCCCAGGGTGGATATCCGCCGCCTTACCCCGGTCCGTACCCGCCGGGGCCCTATCCGCCTTCTTATCCGGGGTCGTACCCCCCGAGCCCCTATCCCGCGCCCTACCCGCCCGGCCCGTACCCGCCACCGGGCTACGCGCTGCCGCCGCAGGCCCAGACAACCAGCGGATTCGCCGTCGCCTCACTGATTTTCGGTGCGGTCGGGGGAATCCTGCTCAGCGTCATCTTCGGCATCATCGCGCTGGGCAAGACGAAACCCGGCGGGCAGCGCGGCCGGGGAATGGCCATTGGCGGGCTCGTCCTCTCCGGCGCTTGGGCCGTCGGCATCGCCGTCGTCATCGCGGTGGTCGCCCTGTCGCCGACTCACACGGTCAGCGCACGCGACATCAAGGTCGGGGACTGCTTCGCCGAGTTGCCCAGGGGCAACCGCATCTCCTCGGTGGACACCACCAGCTGCGACCGGCCCCACGCCGGCGAGGTGGCGGGGATCGTGACCATCCCCGACGGGCCGTTCCCCGGCGAGTCCGGATTCGGTGCCTACGGCAAGGACTGCAAGGACGACCTGGCGTCGTACTCGCCGTCCGCGTTATTAGATCCCGACATCGACCTGGCGATCATGCCGCCCACCCGCGAATCGTGGCAGCGTGGCGACCGCGCCATGGTGTGCGTCGCGACGTTCACCACCAAGCGAACCGGGTCCATCAAGAGCTGAGCGGCCGAAGCGGCTGGTTTTCGCGGATCCCGCGGTACATGCCCCATCGGACGACCCACGGCATCACCACCCGCTCGACCGACCAGGACGGGAATCGCAACGAATGGCCGGTGGGGAAGAAGACCTCGAGCCCGTTGGGCTGGATGCCCACCAACGAACCCCACCGCCGGCCCGGCGTCCGGAAGGAGCGCAGCTCCCGGCCCGCGAACTCGGCGCGAATGTTGTTCGCTACCAACGCATCCCCACGATTGCGGGCGGAGCTGCGGAGGGGGTCGGTGGCCGCGACGTCCCCGACCGCGAACACGCCCCGATGGCCGGGCACCCGCAACTGCGGCGTCACGCGAACGAAGCCGCGCTCGTCAAGGAGTTCCGGTGGCAGCCAATCGGTGTTGGGGCGTACCCGGCCGATCGCCCACAGCACCGCGTCGGCGGAAGCCGGAAATTGCCCGGTGCTCCAGTGAACCGGTTCCCCGGTGATCTCCTCACCCGAGAAGCCGTCGGAGATCTGGGCGCGGTGGCCTGGGTGCACGCCCACACCCAGGTCGACCAATCGGTCCCGGATGCGCCGCCACGTCGCCGGGTGATACTCGCCCAGCGCCCGCTCGCCGGGGAAGTAGAGGTCGACCCGCTTGCCCGGCCAGGTGGTCGCGATGTTGACCGCGCTGCTGACCGCGGCCGCTCCGCCACCCACGATGATCACCGAATCCGCGGCGGCCAGCCGGTCATGGGCGGCGCGCAGGTCGGCGCCGATCTCGGTGGGCGACTGCAGGTTCGGGCGCCGCCAGAACCCGTTGCTGACGCCCGTCGAGATGACCAGCGCGTCGAACTCCTCGGCCAGGGGAGTGCCGTCGTCGCGCCGGCCCAACACCGTTCGGGCCGCCAGGTCGAGCCCGGTCAGCGTCGCTTGCACCGTGCGCACGCCGTCCAGGCGGCGGAACTTGTCGAACGGGATCCAGTAGTCGCGGGCCCAGTCCTCGGGGCGGGACAGCCGGACCCCGAGTTCCTGGCCGCTCACCAGCGCGGGTTTGGCGGAGATCCCGACGACGTCGGCGTGCCGGGCCAGGCGGATGGCGGTCAGGACACCGACATCTCCCAGTCCGGCGACCACGACACGCTTGCGACTCATGTCCGGATCACGCGCGGCGCGATTCGCTTGTGCCGCAGCGGGTTTCGGTCGGCCAGGCCGGTGCGACGGCGTCCATGCGGGCCTCCTAACGCGTGTGGTGGGCAAACTGTAACACGTTCTACCGATGCACCATTGGCGTCGGCCCCGGGGGGCGCGGCCCATTAGCATTAGCCAGCGGCGGGGTACCGCCACGGCACCGAAAGGAACCGCTCACATGACGACACAGGCCGATGCGCATCACCACAGTCCGCAACTGATTCCGCGCCGGTTGCTGCGGGGCGGCCAGGTGCACCACCCGGCCGTCCTCGAGGAGGCCCGCAGGCGGGGCCAGGACCTCCAGCTGCGCCTGGCCGACCGGATAACCGCGTTTGCCGGGTCGATGAACTTCGTCTGGCTGCACGCGGCCCTGTTCGGCGTGTGGATGCTGGTACTGGAACGCAGTCCATGGCCCACCCTGACCCTGGCGGTGTCGCTCGAAGCGATCTTCCTGTCGACCTTCGTGATGATCGGTCAGAACCGTCAGGCGGCGTTCCAGCAAGCCCGGGCCGACCATGACTACCAGATGGAGGACTTGGAGCTGAAGACCAACACCGAGCTCACCCGCGAGATTCACCTCCTCACCCAGGAACTGCACCGGCGCTATATCGGACCGCCGAGTTGACAACGGCTCCGACACGCGGCGAAAAGCCTTGCCAGAGCGGGTGGCGGCACGGACAACCGCTCTAATGTGGGGGAGCAAATGTTGGAATTGCAGGCGACGATGCGTCCGCGTGTTGACGCCGCGCTGCGCGCCGCGGCGCGTGCAACCGCACCTCGGCCCGCCGCGGCCAGGCGGGCCGCCAGGGACTTGCAGCAAAAGCTCGGGCCGGCGGTCGCGGCCGAGATCCGCTGGGCGTTCACGCCGCCGCGTAACTGGCTGATGGGGGTGATGGCCAACGTCGTCTTCGCCGCGGCGTGGCTGCTGGTGCAGCCGCTGACGCCGGGCCGCCATCATCACGACTGGGCGGTTTTGGTCGGCACGTACTTTTCCTCGTGGGTCCTCGCGGACGTCACCACCACCAACCTGCTCGGCGCCGACCACTACCGCGTCCAACAGGCGTTGTCCAACGGGGTGCCCTTCTGGCGAGTGCTCTTGGTCAAGAACCTGGCACTGCTGACGATCGTCGGGCTGCCGACGTTGGTGACGGCGATGGTCCTCACCCTGTGGTTCCAAACGCCGGGACGCCTGGCGGTAACCATCCCCACCGTCGCGGTGCCCATCGTGTCCTGGCTGGGCGTCGGAAACTTCTTCTCGGTGCTGCACCCGGTGAGCGTCGAGCCGCTGCTCCGGCGCTGGCGACAGCGTGGCGATCGCCGCCGCACGGGCGCCTGGATCTTGGCGCTGACGCTGCCCTACGCCCTGTACTACGTCGCCGACCCGATGAACGGCGTCGAGCACCGCCTGCTGTGGACGAAAGTTCCCGCCTTGATCTGGCCGGTGTTCGGGCGCGACACGAAAAGCTTCGTGCATCTGGCCATCGCCGTGGCGGTCTGGATCGCGGGAACCGTCGGCGCCCTGGTGTGGGTGCGCAAGCGGGGGGTCCAGATCAGATGAGCCTGAGCTGGCGGAGTCGGGCCCTGCCCGCCGTCATCCATCTGACGCGGGCCCGCGCATACCGCAGCGCGCAAAGCGCCCGCGATCACATCGATCAGCGCGCGGCACACCCGCAGTTCTACGGACCCCCGCCGGGGTTGCGCAAGGACGTCAACCTGCACTTGGACCGGGAATCGGCTTGGCCGATCTACACCTTGACAGCGCAGCCGCTGCACGAGCCGCAGCGCACGGTCGTGTACCTGCACGGCGGCGCCTGGGTCAACGAAATCGCTTCGCAGCATTGGAAATTGGCGGTACAAATCGCCGCCGACGCGTGCGTCCGAGTGGTGGTGCCGATCTATCCGTTGGCGCCATTCGCGACCGGGGCCGAGGTGGTCCCAAGGATCGCCGAGCTGGTTGCCAAGAGGGCGACACCCGACCACAGCGTGTGCTTGGCCGGGGATTCCGCCGGGGGCCAGCTGGCCCTGTCGGCGGCGCTGCTACTGCGCGACCAGCACCGCCTGGTGCTCCCGAAACCGTGCTGATCTCGCCCGTTCTCGACGTGTCGCTGACCAACCCGTTGATCGACGTGGTCGACGACCCGTGGCTGACGCGGGCGGGCCTGCTGGAGTTCGCCAAGCGCTGGTGCGGTGACCTGCCGATGACCGACCCGATGGTGAGCCCGCTCAACGCTGATCTGTCCGGCCTGGGACCGCTGACCGTGTTCAGCGGCACCCGCGACATCCTCAACCCCGACGCGCGGCTACTGGCCGAAAAGGCCGCGGCGGCCGGTGTTCAGATCGACTACCACGAACAACCCGGCCTGGTGCACGTCTACCCGCTCACCCCGACGCCTGAAGGCCGCGCCGCGCGAGCGCTCATCATCGAACGGTTGCGGGCGAACTAAGCCCATACCGGACAAATTCGGGTCGCCGGTGCAATGATGGGCCTGATCGGCTGAGCCGCAGGTGCATTCATCGCCTTCAGAAGAGAGGGAAACACAATGACCGAACAGCCATCCGCCGGGTGGTACCCGGACCCGAGCGGCCAGCCCGGCCAAATGTATTGGGACGGCCAGCAATGGCACGCCAACGCGCCCGCCGCGGGCGCGGGCGTCGCTCCATACGGTGGCGCGCCGTATGGCGTCGACGCCTACGGGCGTCCGCTGTCGGACAAGAGCAAGCTCCTCGCGGGGCTGCTGCAGATCTTCGTCGGCAGTTTCGGCGTCGGCCGTTTCTATCTCGGCTACACCAACGTCGGCATCGCCCAAATCGCGGTGTCCTGGCTGACCTGCGGGATCGGCGCCATCTGGCCGCTGATCGACGGAATCATGATTCTCGTCGGCAAGGTGCCCGACGCGGAGGGACGCACGCTGCGCGACTGATGCGCACGGCCGGGCCCCAAGCGTGGCCGCGCGTATTCTCGCGTTTGCGGGGGCAGTTCAGTCCACAGGGGAGGATCCGCCGATGACGACGCCCAACCAGCCCGGCTGGTACGACGACCCACGCGACCCCAACGCCCAGCGTTACTGGGACGGTCGGACCTGGACACCGCACCAACAGCGAAAACCCGCCGCGCGCCCGCCGGTCATGCCGCCGCAGCAACCCCCGCCCGCGCCCTCCGCCGCGCCGACCCAGGTCACACCGCTACCGCCCCGGCCGCCCGGGTCCAATCTCCCCTCGGCGGCGCAGACCCGAGCGGCGCCGCTACCCCCGCCGCCGCCTGCGCGCGCGTCCGCGCCGACGGCGCCCCCGCGCCCGCCCCTCCCGCCGTCTCAGGCGCCCAATCGGCCGCCCCCGCAGGGCTATTCATCACCCGGCGCGCGCCCGAGGCCCGATTTTCCCGCGCAGCCCGGCCCGACCGCGCGCTCCGACGGCCTCGCGGCGGTGCAGGGCGTGGCGGCCAGGATGTCGGTCCCCGCGTGGATCGTGCTGGGGGGACTTCTCGTCACCGTGATCTCGATCTTCCTGCCGTTCGCGACCGTCAGCCTGAAGCTGTTCGGCCGGACCCTGAGTTCGCACGGGGTCGCCGCCGACGGAACGGCGAAGTTCGTGGTCATCCTGTTGGCCGTCGTGGCGGCGTTTCTGGCGTTGCCTGCCGTGTCGGGATCCCGAGCGCCGACCGCGCGGCTCATCGGGCTCAGCGTGGCGGTCGCCCTGCTGGGCGCCCTGACATTCGTCTGGTTCCACACCGTGGCCACGAAGAACAACGAGGGTGAAGGCTTCGTCAACGTCACGCCGGCGTTCGGGATGATGGTGTACGCGGCGGCGGTCATCGTCACCGCCGTGGGCGTCGTCCTGCTGTGGATGGAACGATCGAAGGCCGACCGGGCCTAGAAAGAACGAAGCGGTTCGGTGTCCCGGCCAGCGGTCCTTCGTGCCGCGACGATGTGACCCGTGTTGTTAATCTGGCGCAATGGACGACAGCGACAAGCGGGTGAAGTCGGCACTTGCCGCCACCAGTTGGGCGCTGCTGGGAATGATGTCCTACGAAGAGGAAGTCTCGGGATACGACCTCAAAAAGTGGATCGACTGGAGCGTCGACCTCTACTACTGGAGCCCGTCGTTCAGCCAGATCTACACCGAGCTGAAGAAGCTCGAGGGCCTGGGGCTGGTGACCTCGCGCGTCGAGCACGACGAGGGCGCCCGCAGCCGGCGGCTCTATAAAATCACCCCGGCCGGGATGGCGGCCGTCACCGAGTGGACCAACGAGGCGCCGGTAGATCCGCCGGTGCTCAAGCACAGCGTGCTGCTGCGAGTCACGTTCGGCCACCTCAGCAATCCGGCTCGGCTGAAGGAACTGCTGCAGGAGCATGTCGCGTACGCGGAAGCCAGGCACCAGAAGGCGATGGAAGACGCCGAGGGTGCCGAGGCGGAACCGGCCTGGGCGTATTCGGTGATTGCGCTGCGCTGGGCGGCCAAGTACTACGCCGCGGAGCGTGAGTTCGCGCTCGAACTGATGAAGGACATCGACGAGGCCGACACCATCATCCAGAAGGCCGCGAAGAGCGGTTACGGTAAACCACGGCCCACGCCGGGGTACTGGCGTGAGATCGAGAAGCAGGTCGAGGCCAAGCGCGCGGCTGACTAGCCGGTGCTCGCTGCGTCGAGCGCCGCGATGTAGCCGTAGACCAGCCCCTGCGCGATCGTCGCGCCGGCCCCCGGATACGTCGTGCCAAACGCGTTGGCAGCGGTATTGCCGATCGCGTACAACCCGGCGATCGCGCGCCCGTCCTCGCGCAGCACCCGCGCCCGTTCGTCCGCCTTCAGGCCCCCGCAGGTGCCCAGATCGCTGAGCACCATTTTCACGGCATAGAACGGGCCCTTGGCCAGCGGACGCAGGTTGGGGTTCGGGGTTATCGTCGGGTCGCCGTAGTAGCGGTCATAGGCGCTGCGACCCCGACCGAAATCGGGATCCTCTCCGGCGCAGGCGCTTTCGTTGAAGCGGGCCATCGTCTGGGCGAACTCCGTCACAGGAACGCCGATGTGCGCGGCCAGGCCGGCGAGGCTGTCGGCCCGCGCCGCGACGCCCGCGTCGTACCACGCCTGCGGAATGGGCATCCGCGGAAACAGTTCCGCGCCAAACACATAGCTGTTGCGGTACTGCTGATCGAAGACGATCCACATCGTTTCGATCGGGCTGCCCGACCGCTCCAGTTCGAGCAACCGTTGACCGAACGTCATGTAATCGGTCGACTCGTTGCAAAAACGGTGGCCGTGTTGGTCCACGATCAGGCAGCCGGGAAGTGACCGCTCGGCGAGCATGACCACGGGCGCCTTGCCGGGCAACGGCGCGACAGCGGGGAACCACCAAGCCTGATCCATCAAATCGATGTCCGCGCCGAGTTCCTGCGCCGCGCGGATGCCGTCACCGGTGTTGGATTCGGCGCCCAGGCTGAAGTCGGCGCCCAGCGACTCCGACTGGAATTTCCACCGCATCTCCATGCTGTGATCGAAACCCCCGGTGGCCAGCACCACCCCCCGCCGTGCCGTGATTCTCACCTCGCGTCCGTCGTGGCCCACGATCGCGCCGCTCACGCGGCTGCCGTCGCCGTCGAGGCGCAGCAGCGTGGTGTTGGTCCACACCGGGATGCCGGCGCGCAGCACACCCGCGAACAGCCCGGCCGTCAGGCCCTGGCCACCCGCCGCGTAGCGTCTGCCCAGCAGACGGCCGCCCACGCCCTGTGCCACTCGCTTGGCGAACGTCGGAATGCCCTTGCGGGGCACCCGAACCACGAGGTTCATCCAGCGGTAGTCAGCACCCGTCGTCGGGATCGAGACGCCGGCCTCCAGCACACCTGGTCTGAGTCGGGTGCGGTATTCGCCGAGAATCGACGTGTCCAGTGGCCGGCACTCGCAGGTCCGTCCGGCCGCGCTGCCGCCGGGCTCCTCCGGGTGGTAGTCGGAATAGTCGCGTGCCCAGAAGAGCCGCAGCGGCGTCGTGCGGCGCAACATTTCAACCGTCGCGGACACATGAGCCAGAAAGCCGGCGGAACGCTCCGCTGGTGCCGACCCAGCGACCACCGCGCCCAGATAGGTCGCGGCACGCTCGGCGGTGTCGTTGGCGCCGGCATCGGCCAGCACCGGTCCGGCGGGCAGCCACAGGGCGCCCCCGGACCTGGCGGTCGAGCCGCCCACATAGGACGACTTCTCGACGATGAGCACCGACAGTCCCAGCTCATGCGCAGCCAGCGCAGCCGACATGCCGGTGCCCGAGCCGATCACCAGCAGGTCGACCACGGTATCGGCGACCGCAAGTCCGGCGGGAATCGTCGTGCTGCGCTGAGTCACGTTGAGAACGGTATGCCGGGCTGACGCGCCGAAGGAAGAGCCCTCCTGATGAGTGGAACAAGCCGGCCCCATCGCGCGGCCCACGAGTTGAATAGCGCACATGACTCTGCAGTCTGATGCCGACGAAATCCGGCTCATAGAAGCGCAGGCCACGCCGGCGCGGTTCGCCCGCGGCTGGCACTGCCTCGGCCTGGCCAGAAACTTCGGTGACGGCAAGCCGCACGCGGTCAACGCCTTCGGGCAGAAGCTTGTTGTGTTCCGCAGCGGCGACGGCGACATCAACGTCCTCGACGGCTTCTGCCGGCACATGGGCGGTGACCTGTCTCAGGGCGAGGTCAAGGGCAACGAGATAGCGTGCCCGTTCCATGACTGGCGCTGGGGCGGCGACGGGCGATGCAAGCTGGTCCCGTACAGCAGGCGCACCCCCCGGTTGGCCCGTACGCAGGCGTGGAACACGCTGGTGCAGGACGGCATGTTGTTCGTGTGGAACGACCCGGAGCGCAACCCGCCCCCACCCGAGGTCAGCATTCCCCGTATCGAGGGTGCGACCAGTGACGACTGGACCGACTGGCACTGGTACACCACCGTCGTGAACGCCAATTGCCGCGAAATCATTGACAACGTCGTGGACATGGCGCACTTCTTCTACATCCACGGCTCGTTGCCCACGCATTTCAAGAACATCTTCGAAGGACACGTGGCGACGCAGTACATGAACAGTGCGGGCCGCCCGGACCTGGGTGGAACCGAAGGTGCGCGAATGCTCGGTACTACCTCGGTGGCCTCCTACTGGGGCCCGTCCTTCATGATCGACGACCTGACCTATCACTATGCGGACGCCGACCACCACACGGTGCTCATCAATTGTCACTATCCGATCGATGCGAATTCCTTTGTCCTGCAATATGGCATCATCGTCAAGAAATCCGAAGCGTTGCCGGAAGACCTCGCGATGCAGACCGCGATCAGCCTTGGTGACTTCGTCAAGCTGGGTTTCGAGCAGGACGTGCAGATCTGGCGCCACAAGGCGCGTATCGATAACCCACTCCTGGTCGAGGAGGACGGCCCGGTCTATCAGCTGCGTCGTTGGTACGAACAGTTTTATGTCGACGTGGCCGACGTGCGGCCGGACATGGTGGACCGCTTCGAGTTCGAGCTCGACACCACCCGGCCCTACGAAGCGTGGATGAAACAGGTCGAGGCGAACATGGCCGCCCAGTCATGATGACGCTCGATTCGCCCGTCAGCGACGACGACAATCGCCTGGCTGAGATGCCGATGATTCCGGTGGCCTGCCGCGCCTGCGGCGCACAGGTGCTGGCGCGCAAGAGCAGTTGGAACCAGACCAGTGTGCAGTGGACCGCCGACGCGACCGCCCGGTGTGCCGAACGCCTTGACGCGGAGCGGATCTCGGCGCCCGGTAGCCGCGGGGTGTTCCTCGCGTGCTCGGCGCTGAGCGAGTCGATAATCGATGCGGTGCGATGCGGGACGTTGTCGATCGTCGACGAAACAGCGCGCGCCACACCGTAATTCGGAAACTATTCCTTTTCCAGCGTGAACTGGCACAAATCGGTGTAGCCGTCGCGAAACAATTCGGCGCAACCGGTCAGGTACCTCATGTACCGCTCGTAGACCTCTTCCGACTGGATGGCGATCGCCTCGCTCTTGTGGGCCTCCAGGGCCGCCGCCCACATGTCGAGCGTCCTCTTGTAGTGCGGCCGCAGCCGATGGATCCGGCTGACGCTGAACCCAACCGCCGCGGAATTCTCCTCTACCATTTCCACCGTCGGCAGCCGGCCGCCGGGGAAGATCTCTTCCAGAAGGAATTTCACGAAGCGGATATGCCACATCGTCAACGGAAGGTTTCGCTGCCGGATCTGCTCGCGGCTTAACACCACGATCGTATGGAGCAGCATCGTGCCGTCGGCCGGCAGCAGGTTATAGGCCCACCTGAAGAAGGGGGCGTGGCGGTCGTAGCCGAAATGCTCGAGCGGACCGATCGCGACGATTCGGTCCACCGGCTCGTGAAACTGCTCCCAGCCCTGCAACAGCACCCGCTTGGAACGGGGGCTGCCCGATGCAGCGAACAACTTCTCGACATAGGCCACCTGATTCCTGCTCAGGGTCAGGCCGACCACGTTGACGTCGTACTTCTCCAGCGCACGAAGCATCGCCGAACCCCAACCGCAGCCCACATCGAGGAGCGTCATGCCCGGCTGCAGCCCGAGTTTGCCGAGCGCGAGATCGATCTTGGCGATCTGGGCCTCTTCCAGCGTCATGTCGTCGCGCTCGAAGTAGGCGCAGGTGTACGTCCGGGTCGGGTCCAAGAACAGCGCGAAGAAGTCATCCGACAGGTCGTAATGCGCCTGCACGTCCTCGAAGTGGGGCCGCAGGCTCTGAGCGCTTTCTCGCATGCGTCCTCTCGCAACGGCTCGGGCGGGCACTCCCTGCCGGCTTCACGCCTGCGCGCGGTTCCCGCGACTAATCCGCACCATTCGGTAAGGGAGGCTACACGAATTCGGCGTTATTGCGACGTAGCGAAACCAGGCGATTTCGACGCGATCGTTTGCGTTGGTTTCTGATTCTTGGGCCCATGATTATCGAGACTGTTGCCATTAGACCAGCCGGATCAGGTCCGAATCGACCCGAAGGCACGAGTTCAGGCGTGCGCGCCGCCGTCGACCCGGATTTCCGTGCCGGTGATGAATGCGCCGTCGTCGGAGGCGACCATGGCGATCACCGACGCCACGGCGCTCGGGTCGCCCAGGATGGCGTTGTCTTTCCCGTGCAGCAGCGGTGTCTGCTTGGCCCAGAGGCCGAGGTCGTAACCCTCGGGCATCTTGTCCAAGGTGCTGAGTGCGAGGGCCGTGGAGACTCCGCCGGGTTGAATGTTGACTGCGCGCAAGCCCTGCTTGGAATATTCGAGCGCCAACGAGTGCGTGAATGACAGCACTCCGCCTTTGCTGGCGGCATAGGCCGCCATGTAGGGGTGTGCGAACGACGCCGCGGTGGACGTGAAGTTGACGACCACGCCGCGACCGGAGTCCAACAGCGCCGGAAGCGCCTGGCGGGTCATCAGGAAGGTCCCTGTCAGGTTAACCGCCAGGGTGGCGTTCCAGTCGTCGAGCGTGTGCTGGTGGGTGTTGGCGCAGCGCTGGATGGCGGCCGCATTGACGAGCACTTCGAGCCCACCGAGTTCGTTCACCGCCGCATCCACCGCGGCTGTTACGGCGCCCTCGTCGGAAACGTCGAGGACCGCGGTGGTCAGTCGCTTACCGCTGCCCGCCTCGTCGGCGGTGGCCGCGGTGCTCGACAGCCCGTCAGCCGAGATGTCGTAGGCCACGACGGTGGCGCCCTCATGGAGCAACCGGGCCACGGTGGCCTGTCCGATTCCGGAGCCCGCTCCAGTCACGATGACCCGTCTGTCTGCGAAACGATCCATCAGCCAAGCCCTTTCGGTCATGCGAGCTGGAAGGCGCTGAGCGGGGCTTCTTCGGGATAGACCGCCGGGCCGCCAAGGTCGTATGCGGCGTTGAGGGCGCCGACGAACGCCGGATCGTGCAGCGGTTCGCTGGGGATGGCCAGCTTGATGCCCCTGCCCATGAGATCGTCGACCATCATGTCGATTGCCTTCTCGACCGTAAGGTCGTCGGAGCCTTCCATGTTCTTCTTCAGCTCGTCGTAGTCGGCGAACACTTCGGCCGACCAGTGCACCAGGAAGCGCAGTTCGTCGGTGTGGTGGCGGGCGATCACGTCGTCACCGTTCTTCAGCAACCAATAGTCGCGGTCGCTCGGGTCGCCGGTGAACATGGTGTCGAATGCCAGGCCGGCCGGAACTTGTTGGGCCAGTGGGCCATTGGCCTCGCCGCGGTGCACCATCATCTCGTTCTGGACCACGATGCCGCGGTTGTTGATTGGCGGCAGGATGCGCTTGGGTTCCTTGAGCGGCCCTTCGGGCCAGTAGGTGAAGCCGCTGCCGGCATCGAGCGAGAACCAGGTGATCACCTGCGCCATCTTGATCAGGTAGTCCTGGAAAAGGCCGGACTTGCCCATCACGCTGGTCAGCCAGGTGGGCGCATTCTCGTGCCGGACCCCGCGAAAGCTCGGCGAATCCAGATGCCCCGGGTCGCGGTTGGCGCACGGTCCGTTGATGTTGAACAACATCAGCTGTGGCTTGGCGTATTCGGCTTTCCAATAGGCCTTGGCCAGATCCAGGAAACGCTCGTTGTAGAAGCAGTCGTGCAGTTGCGGGTAGAGCACCGCACCGTAATTCGCTAGGTAGCCGCGGAAGGTCGGCGTCAGAAACAAATCCAGCGACGGGGTGAATCCTTCGGGAAACATGCCGCTCATCGTCGCCATCAGCTCGTCGGCCGACGCGAAGTGCTGGGCGATGATCAGCTTCCACGGGCCTTCGGTGCGGACCACGTCGAGCAGACGATCATGCTGGTCGTCCGTGTAGACGTTGTCGATTTCGCGGGGCGGGTTGGCCGGCCGCAGCACGTCGGAAAGCTCCATCCGCCGCTCCTCGGTGAGCATCAGCTGTCTCCTTTGCAGTTCTGGATCGACCGATTGTGCGCAGCGTCAGCGCGATGCGGCCGACCGTTGTCCGGTCATCGGGACGTCGAAACGAAGGGGGTGGCTGAACTGTGCCCGCAGCAGCGCGCCGACCTCGGCGATCGCCAGCCGGCCCCGCGCGGTCGCATCGGAGCGCATCAAAAAGCCGTGGTACACGCCGGGATAGCGGGTGCTGGTGGTCTGCACGTCTGCGTCGCGTAGCCGGGCCGCGTACCGCTCGCCCCAGTCCCGGATGGGATCACAGCCGCCAGTCACCACGATCGCAGGCGGTAGGCCGGACAGATCGGCGGCGTACGCCGGGACCAGATAGGGATCGGTGGGCGGACCTGCGTCGCCGTCGACGAGCGCGTGCATGTAATCGATGTCGTCGCGCGCGAGTAGCGGCGCATCGGCCAGCGCGCCAACGGAGGGCGCGGACATGTCGCGATCCAGCCCCGGATAGAGCAGCACCTGTGCGCAGATCGCGGGTCCGCCGCGGTCCCGGGCGGCCAGCGCGACCCCGGCCGCGAGCGACCCGCCGGCGCTGTCCCCGACCACTGCGAGCCGCTCCCCGTCGACACCCAGTTCGGCGGCATTTCGGGAGACCCATGCGGTTGCCGCGTAGGCGTCGTCGAACTGCGCCGGCGGTGGAAACTCCGGGGCCAACCGGTAATCGACGGCCACGACGGTGGCCACCGACGCCGCGGCCAGCTCGCGCGCCAGCGGTTCGAACGAGTGGTTGGAACCCATCACCAGCCCGCCCCCGTGGAGGTAAACCAGCACGGGGCCGCCGGCGTCGGCGGTGGGGCGGTAGATCCGGGCCGGGATGTCGCCCGCCGGACCGGGAATCGCGGTATCGGTGACGTCGGCCATTTCTGGCATCGCTTCGGGCAGCGGGGCGGATTCGAGCCCGGCGCGCACCGCAGCCAGCCCGCGTTGTCGCATCGGTGCGACGGGGCCGAACGATGCGACGCGCGCCGCGGCGTCGGGATCCAGTGCGGGCGTTACCATCTCATCGCTTTGTCGTGTCGAAGCGGCTTTCGGTGCGCAGCGCCGGGGGCCGCTGTGAGGCGAGCACATCGGCTCGCTCGGCCATCGCGGCGCCCACCGTGTCGGGGTGGGTGTGTAGGTAGAAGCGTCCGTCTGTGGCCTGCCGGAACAACGCCTCGGCGGCGTCCATCGGGTCCATGGCCGTGCCCTTGAGATCCAGCATTGTCGCGCGTTGCGCCTCGGCGGCGACCACATCACCGTTGGCGTCGATTCCGCCGGCCGACTCGAAGATGTTGGACGACACGGGACCGGGGAGCACGGCTTGCACGTGAATGTGATTGGCGTGTCCGGTCGACTCGACTTCCAAGTACAGGCACTCGGTCAATGCCAGCACCGCATGCTTGCTGACGATGTACGGCGCTTGCAACGGAATCGCCACCACCGCGCCCACGGACGCGATGTTCCACACCCATGCCCGCTCGTTTGTGGCCATCATCTTCGGCAGGAAAGCGCGCACGCCGTAAAAGACGCCGCTGACGTTGATGTCGATGGCGCGCCGCCAATTGGCCACCGGTGTGTCCCACAGGTAGCCGAACTGTTCGACGCCGGCGTTGTTGACCAGCAACCGCGCCGGGCCGACGTCTCCGTAGACCCGCTCGGCAAGGTCCTGCACGGTGTCGGGGTCGCGCACGTCGCAGACGACGTCGACGGCCGCCCCACCCGCGGCGCGCAGTTCGTGGGCGACCGACGCGGCCGCCGCGCGGTCAATGTCGGCCAGCACCACGGTCATGCCGAGCCGGCTCGCGTGGCGCGCCAGGCCTGCGCCGAGGCCGGAGCCGGCCCCGGTGATGACGGCGACCCCGCCGGAAAATGCTTCCTCGGCGCTCACGAACCCGCGGCGCTGTCGGCGGCCAGCTCCGAGAGCGGTACCGAGTTGGTGGCGTCGAGGACGACGTCCATCTCGGTGAACTGAAGGCCGTTGGCGCCGCGCCGGACGCCGACGTTGACGACCCCGCTGGACACCGCGAACGGCACGAAGTTGGCGATTTGGTTGACGAAGATGTAGAAGCGCGCCCGGGTGACGTCGCCGTCGGTGCTGGTGCGGTGCACGTTGGTGGCGTGGTGGCGCAATGGGTACGGGCTCTGCTTGCGGTGGTGCGACAGCCATTCCATCACCGCGTCGCGGCCATCGAGCTCGGGTGACATCAATTCCTCGAAAGGGCTTGCACCGGAATCGCTTCGGGTCAGATAGCGCACGTTCTCGGCGTAACTGGCCGCCATCTCGTCGTAGTGAGCCTCGTCGTAGTGGTACCAGAAGCCGGCGACGAACTCCTGTAATTCGGGCAGCGTGATGTCATTGGCCATAGCTTGAGTCAACTCGGCTTGTGCGCCGGGTAACAGGCCCGATGCCCGGTCAGTGGGACATCGTCCTGCTGGCCCGGTGCGCCGCGGGGCCGCTGCGAACTCACGAAGTGAAAGCATGTTGCGTGACGCTGAAGCGTTCGCGCAACAGGCGTTTGAGCAGCTTGCCGCTCGGGTTTTTCGGCAACGAGTCGACGAAGAAGACTCGTTTGGGTGTTTTGAATCCGGCCAGGTGCTCTCGACAGTGGACGACGACGTCCTCCTCCGTCAGTGTCACGCCGTCGCGGGGCACGATCGCGGCGACCACGGCCTCAACCCAGACCGGGTGCGCCAGGGCGAATACCGCAGCCTCTTGAATGCCGCTGTGCCGGTAGAGGACCTCCTCGACCTCGCGGCTGGCGACGTTCTCACCGCCGGTCTTGATCATGTCTTTTTTGCGGTCGACGACGTGCAACAGCCCGTGCTCGTCGTAGAAACCCAAATCGCCCGAGTGGAACCAGCCGCCCCTGAACGCCTCGGCGGTGCGTTCCGGGTCGTCCAGATAGCCCAGCATCAGATGTGGACTGCGGTGCGCGATTTCGCCGACGACGCCGGTAGCGACCGGGACGTTGTCCTCGTCGAGGATCGTCGTCTCGACGTTGGCGACGGGGCGGCCGGCCGAACCGGCATGCGCTTCCTGCTCATCGGGTCCCAGCGCGGAGGCCAGCGGTGCCATTTCGGTCTGGCCGTAGAAGTTCCACAGCCTCAGATTGGGCAGGCGTCGCCGCAGCTCGGCCAGCACCTCGACCGGCATCGCCGAGGCGCCGTAGTAGCCCTTGCGCAAGCTCGACAGGTCCACCTCGTCAAACACCGGCGATCGCAGCAGCGAGATCCACACCGTGGGAGGCGCGAAGTAGTTGGTGACCCGGTAGCGCTCGATCGTGCGCAGCACCGTTTCCGGGTCCGGTCGCGGCAGGATGATGCTGGTGGCGCCGAGGTAGATGTCGGTGGCCAGGAAGTTGTCCAACTGCGCGCAGTGATACAGGGGCAGCGAATGGATCTCGATGTCGTCATGGGCCATCTCGCCGGCGAGGATGGTGCTGACGTATTGCCACATCAGGCTGCGGCTGGTGTGCATGGCGGCCTTCGGATGGGACTCGGTGCCGCTCGTGTACATCAGCCGCACCAGCTGGTCGTCGTCGACGTGCGGGTTGGGCGCTTCGGTATTGGTGGTCAGCCAGGACGTGAAATCGTCCCAGCCGGGCGGGCTGTCGTGCCCGGCGGGCGCTAGAGCCACCCGGGTCCTGACGACACCGCCCCGCCGCATCGCCTCTTCGGCCGTCGCCACCAAATCCGCTTCGACAATGAATCCGCCGACCCGACTGTGGTCGAGGATGTAGCCGATCTCCTCCGCGGTCAGCATGAAGTTGACCGGGACGAGGACCACCCCGGCCCGGGCCGTGGCGAACGCCAGCACGGCGTATTGCCAGCAGTTGTGTGACAAAAGCGCGACGCGATCGCCGGGCCCAAAGCCGTTGTCGTGCAACGCCGCCGCGGTTCGCTCGACCATGTCGTCGAACTCGGCGAAACTCAGCACAACCTCGCCGTCGATGACCGCGGTCTTGTCCGGGTGTCGGCGAGCCGAGCGGCGGGGGATATCTCCGAGCCCGTGGCTGCGCGCCCGCGCGATCGTCGCGTCCAGGTCGTGGGACTGCATTCCCGCCACGGTAGGCGCCAACATAGAGTCGCAGGCCGTCGGCGTCCCGCTGAGTAGACAGGGACCCGCACATCTGCGCGGACGGCCTCGATACTCGTCGACATGAGCGCTGGTGTCCCCGTCACGACCGAATGCGCCGGACGGGCGGATCTGGATTTGGACGAACTGCGGGCCAACCTTTGCCAGGCGGACCCTGGCGTGCTGGTCGCCGTGCTGGCGCAACTGACCGGCGACCCGGCTGTGGTTGACCGGTACGCACCGAAGATCTCTCATGTGCCCGACCCGCCGGAGCAGGCCGGTGTCACCGATCCCGAGACGGCCGCAGCGCTCGTCGAGGCGGTGATCGCGGCGCTGCAGTCATCCCGCGCGAACACCGCCGTACCCGCAGATGACCCCCACCTGTTCGCGCGCATCGCACCGGTGGCGCTCGGGGGAGCGGTCGGCTCCGATTACATCCCGCTGCTGTTGGAGCAGGGCGGGTTCCAGCCGTCACAGCCGGTGCTACCGCGCACCGCCAACCTCCCCGATGGCTTTCGGGTCGCGATTGTCGGCGCGGGCATCGCCGGGCTGACCGCGGCGCTCGAGTTGGCGGATGCCGGCATCGACTATGAGATCTTCGACCGAAACGACGAAGTCGGGGGCACGTGGTACACCACCACCTATCCGGGTATCGGCGTGGACACGCCGTCGGCGTACTACTCGCTATCGCGGGACATCAACGGCGAATGGTCCAGTTACTATCCGATGGGCGCGGAGTATCAGTCCTACCTGGTTTCGGTGGCCGACAAGAATAATCTGCGGCAGCGCACCCGGTTCGGTACCGAGGTCGAAGCACTGTGGTGGGACGAAACGCGCCTGCAGTGGCAGGTCCATTCGGTGGGCCCGGACGGTGCCCGGGATGTGACTTACGCCAACGTGGTGATCCCGGCCGCCGGTTATCTCAACCGGCCGCGGTGGCCGGATTTGCCTGGCCGCGAGACGTTCTCGGGAGTTTCGATCCACTCCGCGCAGTGGGATCCCGACCTGGATTTGACGGGTAAGAGGGTCGCCGTCATCGGCGCCGGTTGCACTGCGGTGCAGATCGTCGATGCCTGTGTGGACCAGGTCGCGCACCTGACGGTGTTCCAGCGTCAGCCCCATTGGGTGGCGCCGCGAAGGCGAGCGACCGACGACGTGCCCGAATACCAGCGCTGGCTGGGCACCCGGCTGCCGTATTACGCGAATTGGGTGCGGCTCAAATCGTATTGGGGCACATCGGACAACAACTACCCGGTGATCCTGCATGACCCGGAATGGGCGGCCGAGCACCTGTCGATCTCGCCGGCCAACGACGCGTTGTTGCAGATGTGCCTCGACTACATCGATCGGGTATTCGGCGCCGGCAGCGACCTCGCCCGCAAGGTGACTCCCGACTTCGCGCCTTACGGCAAGCGGATCATCCGCGATCCCGGCGGTTACTACGCGGCGCTGGCACGTGAGCACGTGGACGTTGAGGCCACCGAGCCTGCCCGGGTCAACGAAGCCGGAATCGTGACGCCCGATGGCCGGCAGATCGACCTCGACGTCATCATCTACGCGACCGGTTACTATCTGGATTTCCTTTCCACCGTGGATATCCGGGGTCGTGACGGTAGGACACTCACTGAAGAGTGGGGCGACATCCCGCGCGCCTACCGCGGCGGGATGGTGCCCGGCTTCCCGAACTTGTTCATTTCCTCGGCGCCCAACTACAGCCCAGGGCATGGGGCCGGCCACAACTTCGGTGTCGAGGTGATGGTGCACTACGTGATGGAATGCCTGCAGTTGATGGCGCTGCGAAAAGCCGCCACCATCGAGGTGACGCGGAGTGCCTACGAGCGCTATGTCGGCGACATCGATGCGACCATGGCCGGTACCGTCTGGTGCCACACCCCCTCCGCCCACACGTACTACCGCTCGGGCGGAGGGCGGATCGTGACCGCTTTCCCATACCGGCTACTCGACTTCTGGCGCGACCATCGTGCTCCGCTCGAAGCGGATCTCACGCTGCGATGAGCCGGTTACTCGGCGGGAAAACGGCTTTGGTGACCGGCAGCAGCCGGGGAATCGGCCGCGCAATCGCCCAGCGGCTGGCCGCCGAAGGCGCCACGGTGGCGGTCACCGCGCGGTCGCACACGCCGTCCTTGTCGGTGCGTGCCGGAGCGACCTCCGCGTTCCCGGGCACCATCGCCGAGACGGTTGATCTGATCGGGGCCGCCGGTGGCCAGGCGTTCGGCGTCGCCGCCGACCTGGAGGACGCCGAGCAGCGCGACGGATTGGTCGACGCGGTGCTCGACCGCACCGGGCGCATCGACATCCTGGTCAACAACGCCGGTTTCGCCGACTACGCGCTGGTCGAGGACATGAGCCTGGAAACGTTCGACCGCACCGTGGAGCACTACCTTCGCGTGCCGTTCGTCCTGACGAAATCCGCTGTGCCGCAAATGCGCAAGCAAGGCGCGGGCTGGATCGTCAACATCGGCTCCGTCACCGGCGTGGCTCCGGTGCGACCATATCGGGAATACAACAAGACCTCGGGCGACGTGATCTACGCGTCCATGAAGGCCGCCCTGCACCGGTTTACGCAGGGGGTCGCCGCCGAGCTGCTCGACGCGAACATCGCGGTCAACTGCGTGGGTCCGTCCACGGCCGTGCGTACACCCGGTGCGGCGCAATTGATCCCGGACGCTTTCCCCACCGAGCCGGTGGAGTACCTGGCCGAGACGGTCCTGGCGATGTGCCACCTGCCCGCCGCGGAGCGCACCGGCCTGGTGGCGTTCAGCCTGCACTATCCGTGGTCACAGCAGCTGCAGGTGCACAGCCTCGACGGCAGTGAGTTGCTCCCACCGCTCGAACCGCCGCAGACGGCCAATCCGAATATCTCCGCGGCAGGGATCTGACGCGCCCCTCGACGCGCCGCGAGTCGGCCGATCAGGTCGCGCGGTGCTCGGCTCCTCTCGCCAACGCGGCCGCCATGCTCGGCATGGTCGCCCGCAGCATCACCCAAATCATCGGCCCGGCAATGCGAATCCGCGAACGGAACGTCGCACTCCAGACGATGAGCGATCCTCCAGCTTCGTCATGAATGTAAACATCGGCGCGGTGATCGGCCACCGGGATTCCGGACACGATGCGATACGCGTGGTGGTGCGGTCCGTCGTCAATCAAGACCTTCTCGCGCATGGTCAGGCCGCTGACGACGATTCGGCGGATGGCTCCCTCGCGGGTGCCGGCAATTCCCGCCTCCTCCCAAACGGCGCTGCGCGCACGGGGCAACCAATCCGGCCACCGTTCGACGTCGATGAGAAGGTCATAGACCGCCTCGGGCGATGCAGCGCACGCCCGCTCGAACCGAATGGAGTAGTGCATTATGCAGGTTAACCGCTCATCCGCAGAACAGCGGCGTCGTTCTGGCAGAAACTGTGGCAGACGCGATCGCGCACGATGACGTCGGGACATTCGGGATCGAACCATCGGTCCACGTAGGCCCAGTGAATCGGATGCATGAGGTACGGGCCGGTCAGCCCGTTCGCGTCGGTGAAGTGCTGTTCGAACACATGGGTCCAGACCGACGCCCCGATTGCTGCTTCCACGCGGCTGAGCTGCCAGTCGGTTATCGAGGGTACGTATCGAGGCATGAGTCGCAGGTCCGCCTCGAACCGCGCGACGGTTGCCGCGTCGGTACCGGGCATCACGGCCAGCAGCAAGGTGCGATAGACGGTCCCGGGTTTCGCCGACCGACCCGTGCTGGCCGGGCAACCGGAGTAGGTGGCCCCGTTGACGCGACGGACCGCGGGGTCGCCGAGGGCGTCGTCGAAGAGCGCTGCAACAGACTCCCATTCGGTCGCATCAGTGAACCGCAGGTGCATGAGGATATCGCCGCCGTTGCGCGCACCCTGGAGCGTCGGTTCCACCAGAATGCGCTCGGCGCGTACCTGCGCGGCCGCGCCGCGAAGTGTCGCCAGCACGCGGTCGCGATCTCCCTCGGTGACGTCGAGAAGCCTCGTCACGCTATACATCGCACAGTCCATCCACGTCGTCCGCGGCCGCCGCGAATGTTCGTGATCGATCCTGCACCAATTCGGCGATGCGCGACCACCATTCGCCCAGCGCCGGGTCCGGTCTACCCTGCCAGGTCATCTCCCACCACGCCTGCACGGTCGGCAGCGTCCAGGTGACGGTCACCGTGTTCGTTTGGTCGTCGAACCAGATGGGCGGGCTGACCAAGACGTCCCGCAGCGTCATTCCGCGATCGCGTGCGCCGGGCGCATACTCCGAGAGGTAGGTGTCGACGAACCGGCGCGCACAGCCCGGCTTGGTGATCACACGGTCGATCACGAAGATTTGGCCGTCTGCCATTACCCGACCGTATGGCATGCAGCGAACGGCGCGCGTTCGGATCCCGACCATCGGGATGCGTTAGGCACCTATCGCCGCAACATGTCAGCGAGCGCGGCGGCGGCCTCCTCCCGGGCCCGGTGTGCGAGATCGAGCATCGGCATCGTCATGAAGCCGTGAATGCCACCGTCATAACGCAATTGGACGGTCGGCACGCCGGCCGCCTGTAACGCCTCGCCGAACATCAGTCCCTCGTCGCGTAGCGGATCGTGTCCGGCGATGACCATCACGGCGGGTGGCAGCCCACGCAGTTCGGCGTTCATGGGTGTTGCATACGGGTGCTCTCGGGCGGCCAGCGACGGCACGTACTGATCCCAATACCACTGCAGCGCTGGCCTCGGATTGTAGAAACCGTGGCCGAATAACCGATAGGACTCGTTCTGGAAGTTTGCCGCCAGAACCGGGTAGATCAGGAACTGGGCAGCCAGCGGGGGATTGCCTCGGTCGCGTGCCATCATCGCGGTGACGGCGGCCAGGTTGCCACCGGCGCTATCGCCGCCCACCGCCAGGCGGTCGGCTTCGCCACCGAGGTCGGACGCGTTGCGCGCCGCCCATTGGGCGACGGTGTACACGTCGTCGGCCGCTGCCGGCCAGCGGTGCTCCGGCGCCAACCGGTAGTCTACCGAGATCACCACGGCGGGAACGCGATTCGCGATGTCGCGGCAAAGCGCGTCGTGGCTGTCCAGGTCGCAGAACACGAAACCCCCGCCGTGGGCGTACACAAGAATCGGCAGGCTCGTGTCCCCACTTTCGGGCCGGTAGACGCGGACCGGAATGTCGCGGCCGGGCCCGTCGATCGTGCAGTCGCGAACCTCGGCGACGGGCTGAGGCTTGGCGGGTGGGACGAACCTGGATCGGATCAGCGCCCGGGCCTCCGCTCCGGTCATGGTGTGCACCGGCGGGAAGCCGGCGTCGAGCATGTCGATCAGCGGCGCGATCTGCGGATCGAGCGTCACGCGTACTGGAGCGCCGGACGAACCGGGCGCAACGGCCTCAGCGGCTGCAGCGTCGGCGCGACGCGCTGGGGGCCGTCCTCGACGTTCCGCCAGATGCCCATCGCGGTCATGCGCACGGGGGCGGCCAGTCGCTGGTCGAACATCATGCGGTTCATCGGACCACACACCGAGACGGCCGCAACCGCTTCACCGGCCCCGCCGATCGGCGCTGCGACGCAACCGAATCCGAGCAGCGACTCCTCCCGTTCGAAGGCGACTCCGTGGGCGCGTACCTTGGCCAGTTCGACGGCGAGCTGCGCGCCGCTGGAGATCGAGTATTTCGTCTTGCGAACCCGCAGATCGAGCTCGGCATCGTCGTTCCGGTAGGCGAGGATCGCCTTCCCGACGGCGGTACAGTGCGCTGGCTGGCGACCGCCCACACGGGTGGGTATCCGCTGATCGCCGATCTTGTCCAGGTAGACGACGTCCGCGCCGTCCAGGACCGCCAAGTGCACGACAAGCCCTGTGGCGCGGTGTAATTCGCCGAGCAAGGGGCCGGCCGCCCGCACCAGACGATCCTGATGCACGGCGAGCGACCCCAGTTCCACCAGACGCATGCCCAGCTCGTAGTCGCGGCCGCTGCGGCGAAGCCACCGCAGCTGCACCAGGCGCTCCAGCATGCGGTGCGCCGACGACCGCGGCAGGCCGGTTCGGCGCACGATCTGTGCCAGCGTCAGCCGGCCCGGTCCATCGAATGCATCGAGAACTAGTGAGATGCGGTCGATGACGGCCGTCGGGGTCTCGACACTCTTGACGGCTGATGTCATCGGTCCTCCATGTATCTGGCAGGTATATTACTAATAGGCATATAGTTCTAGCACATGGATGTGGCCGCTGTCACGCACCCGGCCCCGTACGTGACGGGACGGCGGAATTACCCAC
>NZ_JCALCI010000013.1:0-70656 GCF_059812245.1 Mycobacterium sp. NGS64
CACGATTTTCGGGCGGACCGCGGCGAGGCGCCAGGTGTTCGACCGGACGCCGTTGGCGCCGTTAACCGCGAAAGACGTCGAGCGAGCCGACGTGGGCGCGATTTGTCTTCAACCGCTCCTGCAATTCCCACGTTCCATCGGAGCGCCGTTGCCACGTGTCCCTGTAGTCGCCGAGCGTGTAAAACCTTGTCGCGGGGTTTGCGTCCGAGCTCAGGTGAACATCGTGGACGTAGGCACGACTGATCGCGGTGTCGCCGTCGACATCGATGACCACGTTGGCGAGAAGATGTTGGGTCGGACCGCAATTGTCGAGGAAGCCGCGGATCAGCTCGATCATCGCCGCCCTTCCGCGCAGGCGGCCGGTCCCGAAGTCGCCCTCGGCGTCATCGGCCAAGATCTCGGCCATCGCGGCCCAGTCGCGATCGTCCATCGCGCGGGCGAACTGCTTCAACGCTCGTTCGATGTCACGCTCGTCGAGCAGGATTCGCAGTCGATCGCCGTCCATGGGTCGAGGAGGCTCAGCCCTTGGCCGCGGACCGGCCCGCGCGGCGGCCGTAGAAGCTGCCGTCGCCGAGCGAGATGCCGCTGGCGTAACCCCACGCGGCCAGTCCCGCGGTCGACCGGCCGGCGGCGAAGAGCCCCGGGATGGGCTCGCCGCTGACGTGCAGGACCTCGGCCTCCAACGTGGTCGCCAGCCCACCCAGCGTGAACCCTCCGGTGTTCTCCCGCAGGTCGATTGCCCCGACCGGGGAACCGATCGGCCTGAGCCACTCGGGCTTCTTGTGCAGGAGCGGATCCTCGCCGCGCGCCGCGCCCTCGTTGTAGGCGGCCACCGTCGCCTGCAGCGACCCGGGGGCCAGGCACATGTCGCGTTCCAGGTCGGCCACGGTGTCGGCCACCCAGGTCGGCTGGCGCAGCATGAACTTGGGCGACCACGACGCCATCGCCTCCTGCTGTGCGTCGTCGTCAATGATCAGGTACGCGACGTTGTCCTGCTGGTACAGCGTCAGCTGCCCGACCCGGCCCGGATAGGTGTCCTCGGGGACGTAGCGCTGGCCGCGGCCGTTGACCAGGATGCCGCGCACCAGTTGCTGGGGATCGATGAAGATCGCGACCTCGGTGGCGTCCATGTGGGCCAGATCGGCGCCCAGCGCCTGCGCCATCCGGATCGCCTGCCCGTCGTGCTGCTCGATCGAGGCGGCCGGCCGCCCTGCGATCCGCGGCGCGTACCGCGCCACCATCGCGTCGTTGTAGGCGAAGCTGCCCGTCGCCAGCACCACCCCGCGGCGGGCCCGAACCGTCATCTCCGCGCCGTATTGGCGGGCGCGGAGTCCGACGGCTCTGCCGTCGGACTCGACGATCAGGCTTTGCACGCGGACGTCGTAGAGCGCCCGCGCGCCGGCCGCCGCGGCCGTCTCGACGAGGGGCTTCATCAGCATGTAGCCGGCGCTGGCTTCGCCCTGCTTCTTGTTCTGCATCTGCGGGACGTGCCCACGCGGGGCGGGGGAGGCAATGGTGTTGAACGGATATGCGTTCTCGCCGCCGCTGTACATCAGGCCCTGGTCGCCCATCGGCTCCCAGCCCGGCTCGGAGAAAAACTCCGCCTTGAACGGCACCCCGCAACCGACGAGCCAGTCGAAATGCGCGACGCTGCCCGCGCAGTAATCGGCGATCCGGTTCTCGTCGGCGCCGGGGCCCATCGCCACGTTGAGGAAGGCGGCCATGTTGTCGACGGAATCGCTGAAGCCACAAGCTTTTTGCAGCGCGGTGCCGCCGCCGAGGTAGATGAATCCGCCGGCCATCGCCGCGGCACCGCCCCACGACCCGGTGCGTTCCAGAACCAGCACGTCGGCCCCGGACCGGGCGGCCTCGACCGCCGCGGCGGCGCCCGCGACCCCGTAGCCCGCGATGACGACGTCGGCCTCCTGATCCCAGGAAGCGATCGCTGATGCCGGGACGGGTGTGACGTCCGCGTCGGGCGTCATAACCGCATCGCCGCCGGCATCTCGCCGATCCACTGGTGACCCCAGTAGCTGTCGGCGGTGATTTCCTCTGCGGTGTAATAGGTTTCGTCGACGCGCATGCCTTCGGTGCCGAACTCGATGTCCCAATCGCCGGGCGCCCGGACGTAGAAGGAGATCATCTTGTCGTTGGTGTGGCGCCCCAGCGTGGAGGACAACTGGAACCCCTCGGCGTTGACCCGGTCCAGCGCCTGGCCCACCGCGTCGAGGGTGTCGACCTCCACCATGATGTGGACGACGCGCGGGTCGCGCAGATGCGCGGCGGGCACGATCGCCAGGCTGTGATGGCGCTCGTTGATGCCGAGGAAGCGCACCCGCACTGGGCCGAACTCTTTCGGCAACGGCACCCGGAAAGCGCCGCGGGAACGGAAACCCAGTACCTCGGTGTAGAAGTCGAACAGCCCGTTGGGGTCCATCGCGGGCAGCACGACATGACCGAGGCCCTGATCCCCGGTGACGAATTTCGCGCCGAAGGGCGTGATCACGGGGCTATGGTCGAGCACCGGACCGTGGAAAACCTCGAGCGGGTGGCCCGCGGGATCCTCGAACGCGATCGCCTCTTCGACCCTGCGCTCCTCGGCCTCGTCGACGGAGAGCTGCTTGAACGCGACGCCGGCACCGTCAAGGGTGGACTTGACCCGTTGCAGCGCCGCACGATCGCGCACCTCCCAGCCGATGGTGAGCACCCGCTCCGTTTCGCCGGGCACGACGGCGATCCGGGCGGCCCGCTCGTCCATCCGCAGGTACAGCGCCGAAGGGTCGGATCCCTTACCTTCGGCGAAACCCAGGACGTCGAAGGCGAAATGCCGCCAGCGATCGACGTCGTTGGTCGAAATACTGATGTAGCCAAGGCTTTTCAGGTCGCTCATCGCGTGCTCCTAGGTTGCCGTTAAATCAACGCCCGCAGCGGGCCTTCCGGCGGGTCGATGCCCAGCGAACTGAGCGCGGACGCGTGATAGGTGGTGCCGGGGACATGGATGGCGTGCATTTGGCCGACATGCACGTCTCGCCAGTAGCGTTGCAGTGGCTTGTCCATCCGTGACGCATTGCCGCCCGAACGGGCGAAGATTTCGTCGACCGCCGACACCGCGCGCCAGACCGCACGGACTTGAGTGCGGCGACCCGCGGCGCGGTCGGCAAACGACACGTCCTTGCCGGCGGCGACCATGTCATAGATGCGGTCGGCGTTGGCGAGCAGTTCCTGGCGGGCGGCGTTGATGTCGGCTGCGGCCTCGCCGACGGCGTACATGACGTACGGGTCGTCCTTGATCGCGGTTCCGGTGGCGCCGACTCGCTCCCGCTGATAGTCGAGGTGCGCGGCCAGCGCACCCTCGGCGATGCCGATGGTCGCCGCGGAGATGCCTAGCGGGAACATCGTCGACCACGGCATCAGGTACAGCGGATCGGTCATGCCGGCCTCACGCTGGGCGGTGCCGTCCATCACCTTGGTCGCGTCCATGGTGCGGTAGGTCGGGACGAACGCGTCCTTGACGATGACGTCCTTGGAACCGGTTCCACGCAGCCCGACCACATTCCAGGAGTCCTCGACGATCTCGTAGTCCTTGCGGGGCAGGATCATGTGCAGCATCTGCGGCGGCATCAAAGGTATGCCCTGCTCGTTGCCGAGCATCGCGCCCAGGATGATCCAGTCGCAATGGTCCGTACCCGAGCTGAACTGCCAGCGGCCGTTGAAGATGTAGCCGCCGTCCACGGGCTTGGCCACGCCCTGTGGCGCGTACGGCGAAGCCATCCAGGTGTCGACGTCGTCGGCCCAGACCTCGGCAGCGACCTTCGGATCGGCATAAGCCAGCTGGTAGGGGTGCACGCCCACCACACCGACGATCCAGCCGGCGGCCGGATCCAGTGCCGCCGTGGCCATCACCGTCTCGGCGAACTCGCGGGGGTGGGCCTCGAAACCCTGGTACTTCTTGGTTTGCAGCAACCGGATCAAACCGGCCGCCTTCATGTTCTTGACCGTCTCATCCGTAAGCCGGCCGATCTGCTCGGCCATGGGTGCCTGCTCGCGCAATTGGTCGGCCATTTCTACGACTCGGTCAAGTACCCGCTCGCTCATTTCATCGTCCTAACGTGGGTGGGCTTATTGAATGGTTTACCGCAGTCCAGGCACCGACTCGCCGCTGATCCCGATCAGCGGACGAAATTGCGTCATAACCCGGCATAGGTGCCGTTGTCAACGACGCGGTCCCGCCGATTAACGGCAGCGCCGCCTCCTACACTTTCGCGAGTAGGCCGGCGTCGATCACGATCTGGGTGCCGGTGATGTAGCGCGCCTCGTCGGAGGCGAGGAACACCACGGCGTTGCTGATGTCGACGGGTTCGACCCAGGGCACCGGCAGCAGGTGGCGAGCGGTGAGCACCTCGGCGGCGTCCTCCGCTGTCGGGTTCTCCAAGTCCGGCCGTAGGCGCCGAAACGTCGCCTCGTTGAGCACCATCGCGGTTCCGACCGCCCCGGGGTGAACGGTGTTGACGCGGATGCCTCGAGGGCCGAGCTCGTTGGCGAGCGTGCGTGCCAGTCCTACCACGGCATGCTTGCTGGCGGTGTAGGCGGCTGTGTTGGCCGTGCCCCGAATACCGTTGGTGGAGCTGATAATGACGACGGATCCGCCTCGCTCGCCAATGTGCAGTACACCCGCCCTGACGGTGTGCCAGACACCGGTGAGGTTGATATCCAGGACCTGCTGCCAGCTTTCGGCGGTGATCTCCCAAGTAGGGGCGCCCGCCGGATGGATTCCCGCATTGGCGACAACCACGTCGATGCGACCGAGTTCGGCGACGGCGACATCCACCGCGGCCGTCATCGCGCTGAAGTCGCCGACGTCGGCCAGACCCGTCGCGACGCGCACCCCATGCCGTGCGACGGCGGTCGCGGTCTGTTCGAGGTCGGCGGCCGACTCGGGCATGTCCAGCGCGATGACGTCGGCGCCCTCCTCGGCGAACCGCTCACAGTGGCAGCGTCCGCTGCCCCGGGCGGCCCCGGTCACCAACGCAACGCGGCCACGCAGACCAGACATCAGGATCCCTTGATCAGTGAGAATCCCTTGTAGCCGGCGTCGGCGATCTCGGTGCAGATGTCGAGGTAGACCCCGAAGCCGCCGATGAAAAGCATGAACACGCGCGGCTTCCCGGGGATGTTGGCTCCGAGGTACCACGAGTTGGCCTTGGTAAACAGGGTGGCGTCGGCCCGGCGGGCGCACTCGGCGACCCAGTCATCGACCGCGTCCGGGGTCGCCTCGATCGCGGTGTAGCCGTGGGCGTCGAGGTAGGTGATGCAGTCGGCGATCCAGTTCACGTTGGCCTCGGCGTGCAACACCATGTTCGCCAGCACCGCGGGAGCCCCCGGGCCGCATACCACGAAGAGATTGGGGAACCCGTCGACGCCCAAACCGAGGTAGGTGCGGGGTCCGTCGCGCCAGTAATCGCGGAGCCGCCTGCCGGCCCGGCCGACGATGTCGATCTTGGCCAGCGCACCGGTCATCGCGTCGAAGCCGGTCGCGAGCACGATCATGTCGACGTCGTAGTGGGCGTCGGTGGTGTTGATCCCGGTCGGGTCGATGGACTCGATCGGTGTGTGGCGCACGCTGACCAACTTCACATTGGGGCGATTGAAAGTTTGAAAGTAGTTGGTATCGGTGCAGATTCGCTTAGTCCCGATCGGGTGGTCGTTAGGGATCAGCAGTTCGGCCAGCGACGGGTCATCGATGATCGCACGGACCTTCTCTTCGTAGAACTTGCGGGCCTCGTCGTTGGCGGCCGGGTCGACCATCTGGTCCGTGAAGGTCTTGGAGAACAGCACGCCGCCGAGATCCCAGCGCTTCTCGAATGCCGCGCGGCGTTCCTCGGGCGTGGCCTCCATCGTCAGCTTGGGATACGCCACGTGCGGCGAACCGCCGGAGCTGCGCCATGACGCCCGCCGCCGCTTCGCGTAGTTGGCCTTGACCTCGGCGCGGTCGGCATCAGTGAGAGGCCGATTGCCCGCGGGCACGCTGTAATTCGGGGTGCGCTGGAAGACATAGAGCTGGGACGCGGCTTCGGCGATGATCGGGATCGACTGGATGCCAGACGATCCGGTGCCGATGACCGCCACCCGCTTGCCGGCGAAGTCCACCGGCTCGTGGGGCCACGATGCGGTGTGGTGGACATCCCCGGCGAAGGTTTCCAACCCGGGGAAGGAAGGGGTCAGCGCCGCCGACAAGGGGCCGGTTGCCATCAGGCAGAACCGCGCGGTCACCTGCTCGCCGCTATCGGTGGTCACCGTCCAGCGCAGGCTCCGTTCGTCGAGTACCGCCGACGTGACGCGGGCGTTCAGCGTCACGTCGCGGCGCAGATCCAGTCGGTCGGCGACCCAGTTGATGTAAGCGAGGATCTCGGCCTGGGTGGCGTACTTCTCCGACCAATCCCACTCCTGCTGCAATTCATCCGAAAACGAGTAGCAATAGTCCACGCTTTCGACGTCGCAGCGGGCGCCGGGATATCGGTTGAAGTACCAGGTTCCGCCAATGTCGGGCCCGCTCTCGAACACCCGGGCTCTCAACCCTGCCGACCGTAGCTTGTGCAGGGCGTAGAGGCCCGCGAAGCCCGCACCGACGACAACGGCATCGACTTCCGGGGCCATCCGCGGATCGCTTGCAGTCTTCACAGGCGCCTACGGTAGGTCGCGGAGGGCGCAGACGGCCGCAGTGTCCCGGTGACCGGACGCCGGGATGACGGCCTCCCGGCCACCGGAATGACGCCGCCGCCGCTACCGGCCGCCTCGTAAGAATCGCGGTATGCCAGAAGTCGGAAGGCGTGATACTGCCGTGCCCACCGACGCGCGGGCTGCCACCGTCGAGGTCGAGTTGGACGGCGAGCTCTATCGGCTGCGGTGGCCGCGCGACAAATCCCTCGTGGACACGATGCTCGACGCGCGAATTGACGTGCCACATTCGTGTCGCGAGGGCCATTGCGGCTCGTGCGTGGCGACGTTGTTGTCCGGGGAGGTGGACTTGGTCGGTGGCGATGTTCTCGGACCCCAAGACCGTGCCGAGGGCTTGATCCTGTGCTGCCAGGCGCGCCCGCTCAGTGACCATGTCCACGTCGAGTTTTAACGTCGCATGACAGGGCGTCTTGCCGGCAAGGTCGCGCTGATCACCGGCGCAGCGCGGGGGATCGGCCGCGCACAGGCGGTGCGGTTCGCGCAGGAGGGCGCCGACATCGTGGCGCTCGACGTGTGCGGACCCATCGACACCGTGGTGGTCCCGCACAGCACGGTCGCCGACCTCGACGAGACGGCCTCGTTGGTCTCCGAGGCGGGGGGGCGGGTGCACACGGAAACGGTCGACGTGCGGGACCTCGCCGCTGTCCAGGTCGCCACCGACCGCGGCGTGCGGCGGTTCGGTGGATTGGACGTGGTATGCGCGACCGCCGGAATCACGTCGCGCGGTATGGCGCTCGAGCTGGACGAAAAAGCCTGGCGCACCATGCTGGACGTCAACCTCACCGGTGTGTGGCACACATGCCGGGCCGGTGCGCCACACCTCATGGCGCGCGGCGCCGGGGCGATGATCCTCACGAATTCAATCGCCGGATTGCGCGGTCTGGTCGGTGTAGCGCATTACACGGCAGCCAAGCACGGCGTGGTCGGCCTGATGCAGAGCCTGGCCAAAGAGCTTGCACCGCACAATATTCGGGTTAACTGCGTGCACCCCACCAACGTCGACACCCCGCTGATCCAGAACGATGCGGTGCGCGCAGCATTCCGCCCCGATTTGGACCGGCCGCCGACCCGTGCCGAATTCGCCGAGGCGGCACGGAACATGAACATGCTTCCGGTCCCGTGGATCGATGCGGTCGACGTGGCCAACGCGGCTTTGTTCCTGGCATCCGACGAGGCGCGCTACATCACTTCGGTCAGCCTGCCGGTCGATGCCGGCGCCACCCAGCGATAGGGGTAATCGTGACGGACATCAGTAAATACGGCCCGTGGGCGGTGATTGCCGGCGGTTCGGAGGGGGTCGGCGCCGAGTTCGCCAAGCAATTGGCGGCCGACGGATTCAACCTTGTCCTGCTTGCCCGCAAGCCGGAACCCCTGCAGGACACAGCGCGGCAATGCCGCGAGATAGGGGTCAAGGTGCGCGAGCTGGCGGTCGATCTCCTTGACTCCGAGGCAATTTCAGCGATCATGGCCGCGACGGCCGATCTCGAGGTCGGCCTGCTGATCTACAACGCGGGCGCGAACACCTGCAGCGAGCCTTTTCTGGATGCCGACCTCGCTGACTTCTCCCGGGTGATCGACCTCAACGTCACCCGGATGCTGCAACTCGTGCAGCACTACGCCCGGCCGATGCGCGAGCGCGGGCGCGGCGGCATCCTGTTGGTCGGCTCGATGGCCGCCACACACGGCTCGATGCGGCAGTCGGTCTACACCGGTGCCAAGGCCTTCAGTCGGCTGTTCGCCGAGAGCTTGTGGCTCGAATTGCGCGAGTTTGGTGTGGACGTGCTCGAACTCGTGCTGGGGGTGACCCGCACGCCGGCCATGGCACGGCTGGGACTGAACTTCGACGTGCCGGGTCTACGGATCTCGGAACCGGTCGATGTGGCCCGCGAGGGACTCGACCACCTGAGCGACGGTCCCGTGTTCATCGCCGGCGGCAATGCCGAGGCGGTACACCAGGGCAGTGGGCCGGACCGCGCCGCGATCGTGTTGGGCGCGCATCGCACCGTGCAGGAACTCCTGGGCCAGAAATGATGCGGCTCGGATTGGCCACCCCGGTGGTGGCCGGGCTGCCTGGTGTCGCAAGCGAGTGGGAGGCGACCGCCTCGGCCGACGCGCTGGCCAGTATCGCCGAGGCCGCCGACAGGCTTGGGTTCGACTTCCTCACTTGTTCAGAACATGTCGCGGTGCCGCTCGCCGATTGCGCTACCCGCGGAGACATCTACTGGGATCCGCTGGCCACGTTGGGATTTATGGCCGCGCGGACCACCCGGATACGGTTGACGACATCGGTGGTAGTGCTCGGCTATCATCATCCGTTGGCGATCGCCAAGCAGTACGGCACCTTGGATCGGCTCAGCGGCGGCCGCGTGATACTGGGCGTCGGCGTGGGCTCGCTGGCGGCCGAATTCGACTTGCTCGGTGCGCCGTTCACCGATCGCGGCGAACGGGCCGACGACGCGCTGCGCGCCCTCCGGGCATCGCTGTCGCGACCGGAGCCGGTCTACGCTGGCAAGTACTTTTCGTATTCGGGAATCGCGTTGCGGCCTTTCGCGCTTCAATCCCCAATGCCGATCTGGGTGGGCGGCAGGACGCGACGTTCGCTGCGCCGCGCGGTGGAACTGGCGGACGGATGGATGCCGTTCGGACTGGGCCTCGACGATATTGGTCTGATGCTGACGGCCGTCGAGCTTCCCGAAGACTTCGATATCGTGCTTGGCACTTGCGGGGCCCTGGATCCCGCTCACGAGCCCGCGCGTGTCCGAGAACACCTGCGCGCGCTGCGTGACGTCGGAGCGACCGCGGTGACATGCTCGGTGCGCGCCCACTCGGCGGCACATTACGTCGATCAGTTATCAGCCCTACGGGACCTGGTGAAGGATGAGGAAGGAATCGGGTCATGAATGAGATCGACGATCTTGCGGCACGGCTTCGCCATCTCGAAGACGAACGCGAAATCTCCCGGCTCATCGCGTCGTACGGCCCGGCCGTAGATGCCGGGGACGCCGACGCCGCCGCGCAACTCTGGGCGACCAACGGCACCTACGACGTCGAAGGCTGGCAAATGAACAGCCAGAACGACGTTCATGCGATGGTGGATTCTGTGTCCCACCAGAATCTGGTGGCCAATGGCTGTTGTCACTTCATCGGACCGAGCGTCGTGACGGTGACCGAAGATTCGGCGGTGGCGGTCGCCGAATCGCTGGTGCTGGTCCGAGATGGTGAGAGCTATCGCGTATGGCGCTCGACGGCAAACCATTTCGAGCTGCGGCGCATCGAGGGGCGCTGGCGGATCACCAAACGCACCAGTCGTGTGCTCAACGGCGACCCCGGAGCGCGCGCTTTGCTGACTGCTGGGCTCGCCGGTGCGGCGGCACCGGCACTGGGTGCGGGGCCAACGTGAGGGTGAGCGGCTTTCGGCCAAAGCCGGCACGTGACGCGCGATCGCGACGGACCCGGCTGATTCAATGGGCGGCCAGTCGTGGCTGATGACAACGAAGCCGGTAGGCCGGCGGGATATGAGTCGCTCGCCGGCTCCGTCCGTCGGCTCATCGATGTCACCATCCGCACCGAAGTGGACGGTGCCGTCGTTGCGGCGGCAAAAGCGCACATCGATCGCGCGGTAGGGCTGTTGAGCGCAGACCTGATGCCCGGCTCATTCGGGCTGCGCGAAGTCGCCGACGGCCAATCCAGGGCATCCGGAAACGTCGCGATCGGGGTCCGCAATCCCGTCGCACCGCCTCTCGTGATACACCACGACGCGGAAGGTGTTGTGTGGACTGAGGTCACGCTCGGTGCCGCTTACGAGGGTCCGCCCGGTCATGTTCACGGCGGCGTGTGCGCGTTAATCCTGGACCACGTCCTCGGTGCAACCGCACATCGCCCGGGACGCCCGGCCTACACGGGCACGCTCAGCCTGCGTTATGTGCGGGGAACGCCCTTGGGTGTCGTACGCGCAAGCGCTCACGTCGATCGCATCGACGGCGCGAAGACCTTCGCGGTGGGCGAGATTGCCGACGGTGGGGGAACGACCGTCACCGCCGAAGGCGTGTTCATCACCCCACGATGACTGCGCGATGACGCTGTGGCACACCTGCAGATCGGGAGTCACCTCGATCAACAGGCGGCGGCCGTCGGCGCGACATGAGAGGTCGGCTCCCGCTGAGCGAAACGTCTGGCGCTCGATAGCTATCGGCCGGGGGGACTATTACGCTTATCGCATTCCCGTCGAGGAGATGAATTCATGGCCGCGCCTGAGACTCTTTCCCGCTACACCGTCATTTCCGCGGATACGCACGCCGGAGCCGACCTCTACGACTACAAGCCTTACCTGCCCCACGCGTTTCACGACGACTTCGATGCGTGGGCCAAGACTTACGCGAGTCCGTTTGACGATTTGATCATTGCTACGGCGAAGCGCAATTGGGACAACGAGTTGCGCATTGCCGAGATGAACGACGACGGGGTGGCGGCGGAGCTATTGCTCCCGAACACCGTTCCTCCCTTCTTCCCGACATCTCCCAACATCACCATCTCGTTGCCTCAGACTCGAGAAGAGCTCGAACATCGATGGGCGGGTGTGCAAGCGCACAACCGGTGGCAGGTTGACTTCTGTTCCCTGGCGCCGGTGCGGCGGCGAGGATTGATCCAAGTTTTCCCGAACGATGTGGACGCCGCATTAGACGAAATACGGTGGGGGAACGAGCAGGATTGCTTTGGTGGCGTGTTGTTGCCCGCGGTATCGCCAGGCGATCCCAACGTCGCTCCGCTGTTCCACACCCGCTATGAGCCAATTTGGGCATTGTGCAGCGAACTCGATCTCACGATCGTGCAGCACGGGGGTCCCGGAAGTCCGGCGATGCCCATGGATCAGCCGGCATCGAATGCCGTGCTCATCACGGAAATGGCACTGTGGGCCCAGCGCACCCTTGGGCACCTGATATTGGCCGGGGTGTTCGAACGCCATCCCGACCTGCGGTTCGTGCCGACTGAGCAGGGCACCCTTTGGGTGCAACAGCAGCTGATGACCCTGGACGCGATGGTGCCGACGCTGAAGACGGAAGCCGGTAACCGCACCTACGGAATGTTCGGCGGTTCCTCGGTCGACCAGCTAACCCTGACACCAAGCGAGTACGTTCAGCGGAACTGCTACCTGGCCAGCGAATTGACCCCCTTCGAATCAGGCATGATCGACTTCATGGGCGCTGACCACATACTCTGGGGAAGCGATTACCCCCACGAAGAGGGCTTCGCCCCGCATTCGAAGCTGGCCATCCGGTGGGCGCTGCACGACAGATCCGAAGACGAATGCCGGAAAATTCTCTCCGACAATGCGGCTCGGCTATACCGGTTCGACCTCGACGCGCTGGCGCCGATCGCGGCCGAAATCGGCCCGACGGTAGCTGAAGTGCGCACGCCTCTTGAAAAGACCGGATATCACGCCCCGGCCGCGTTCGGCTACCGCCCCTTCGAGGGAGGGCTCGCGCTGAAGCGCCTCGCTCCCCAACGCCAGTAGACGCGCGGTCGTCTTCGCCGCGCTCGCGAGCGCACCTAGCGGGAGAGGAAAGCTAGCACCACGCTTTCGAACGCCTGCCGGGCCTCGATCATGGCCCAGTGCCCGGAGTTCGGAAAGATGTGCAGCTCGGCGTTGGGGATGGTGCGCATCGGCAGGAGCGCCATGTCGGGCGGGCTCACCCGGTCGTCGCGGCCCCACGTCAGCAGGGTCGGCGCCGCCAGCTTGTGCATGACCGCCCACGGCATCGGCCGGTCGGAGGCGGCCATGCCGGCGTTCATCGCGGCGAAGGCCGCCTTGCCGTACATTCGGCGGGCCGCGTCCAGGGCGACGGGATCCGTCGCTAGCGCCCAGCGTTCCTCGATCAGCTCGTCGGTGACCAGCGACTGGTCATACACCATCGACTTGAGCCAGTCGACCAGCCGTTGGCGCGTCGGGTCCTCGACGAACTCCTGCAGCAGCCGGATGCCCTCACTGGGGCTGGGGCTGAAGATGTTGGTGCCGATGCCGCCGATGGTCACCAGCCGGTCGACGCGGTCGGGATTTCCGATGGCGAAGTTGATGCCGACGCCGCCGCCCATCGAGTTGCCGACGATGTGCGTCTTGCCGACACCCAGCGCGTCCAGGAACGGCCCGACGGTGCCGAACGCCATGACCATCGGGTGGCCGCCGAAGTCGTCGCTGACGCCGAAACCGGGGAATTCCAGGACCAGGCAGCGGTACTGCTCGGCGAATGTCGGCAATATCCCGCGAAAGTTGCGCCAGCCGGTGACCCCGGGACCCGAGCCGTGCAGGAAGAGCAGCGTCGGCGCCGAATCGGGGCCGCAGTCGTAGTAGCGCAATGCGCCCTTCGGAGTTCCGATTTCGCGCAGGTCTTGTTCGACGAGTTCAGAAGTGTTGGCCACGGATGTCACCCTGCCATGCCGCCGCGGCGAGCGGGAGCGGTGTTCCAGCGATCGGTCATCTAAAGTCTCTGGCCATGTCGGGTAGCTTGCTGGTCACCGGCGTCGACGCGTCCGGGCGGTCGTGCGCGGCGCGCGACGAGTCCGTCACGCTGCAAGGGGATGCCGGACGCGGCGGGCTGCGCTATTCGGTGCTGTACGCGGCGCCGTCCCTGCCGTCCGTTGCCGCCGGCGGGCGGGTCGCGGACCTGCTCGACCTGGTCGTCCCGCCCGGCGCGCTGCGCTGGACGATGATCGAGTACGCACCCGGCGCCGAGTTCGCCATGCACCACACGGACACCGTCGATTTCGACGTCGTGCTTTCCGGCTCGGTGGACCTGATCCTCGACGACGGCGCGCACCCGCTCGCCGCCGGTGACAGCGCGGTGGTCACGGGCGTCGACCACGCCTGGCGCGCGGGCCCGGAGGGGTGCCGCCTCGCCGTCCTGACGATCGGCGCAGAGCCACCGGCCTGAAACACCAAGCGGCGCAGTCAATCACGGGACGGTCGCCGGCGGCGGGGAGCAATCCATCAATTCCTTCAGCGCCGCGGGAAACGCGTCGGCGAGCTCCCACAGGTCCGGAACGAGGTCGGGGCACGAAATGATGCCGATGCCGAGCCGGCCGTTGAGCGACATGACCGTCACGTTGAGCCCGGCGCCCGCGATGATCGGCCCGAGCGGATACATGGCGTCGATCCGGCACCCGAGGAAGTAGAGCTGTTCCTGCGGGCCGGGCACGTTCGACAACACCAGGTTGTGTGGCGGCTTCTCGGGCAACGGGATTCGCGGCAACAGCTTCATGGCAGCGCCGAACATGGTTTGCCCGGCCACTTGCGTCCAGTCCTGCAGGAGGGTGGGGCCCATCGCGGCGGCATGGTCTTTGGCGCAGGCGTTGGCTTCGGCGATGCTGATCAGTCGCTGGGCCGGCTCGTCGATGTGGGTTTCGAGCCGGCACAGCATCCACGTGGTCTGGTTTCGGCCCGGTCGATCGGACCTGCCGCGCACCGATACCGGCACGCTGGCCACCATGGGGCTGTCCGGTAGTTCGCCCCGGTCGGACAGGAACTGGCGCAGCGCCCCCGCGCACAGCGCCGTCACCACGTCGTTGATCGTCACGCCGAACCGGTTCTTGACCGTCTTGACGTCGTCGAGGTCCACGGTGGTCAGGGCGACGTTGCGCCGGCGGGTGAACGGGCCGTTGAACGCCGTCGGCGGCGCGGCGAACGGGGCGGCCATCGTGGGCCCGCCGCCCCGGGCGCGCAACACGGTCTGCCCGAGGGTCAGCACGGTCGCCGGCACCACTTTGGCCAACCGCCACGGCCGCAACGCGGCGCCGATCAACCCCGACGCGGCGATCTGCAGTAGGTTCGCCCCACCGGTGCGTTCCACGGGGGCGGGCGGCGGCGCGTCGGCCGCGCTGCTGCACAGCTGGGCCAGCAGGTTGGCGCCCCCGACCCCGTCGACCACCGCGTGGTGGGCCTTGAGGACGACGGACAGGGCCTCGGTGCCGTGCAGGCCCTCGATGACCCACATCTCCCACAGCGGGCGATCCCGATCGAGGGCCAGGCCCGCGACGTGCCCGCAGATCTCCGCTAACTCCTTCGGCCCGCCGGGCGAGGGGAGCGCGACGTGGTGCAGGTGTCGAGAGAGGTCGAAGCTTTCGTCGTCGACCCAGACCGGATGGTCGAAGTTGAGTTGGCTGTCGGCCAGCTTGAGGCGAAATTCGGGCACGGCGTCCACCCGCGCCGCCAGCGCCTCCCGGAACCCCTCGAACGTGTAGCCGCCCGGTTTCGTTTCCGGGTCCAGCTCCACGACACAGCAAACATTCAATGGCTGCGTCGGTGACTCCAGGTACAAAAAGAACGCGTCCAGCCCGCTGAGTCGTTGCATGCCCCGCCCATCTCGTTCGCACGGTCGTGACCCCTGGTCACATGACCGGCGGTCAACCCCGGCCCCCGATCGCGCACAGCATCAGAGCAGACCGCAATCTCTTGATGTGATCCCTAATCTGTAGCCGGTTGGCGGGCGTTGGCAAACATCTCGGCGGTACATTTAACGAAATCGCCACCAAGATTCATCTGACCGCCGCGCGGGTCAGCGGGCCATGGTCGAATCCGGGGCCGCCCAGTCCGTCGACACCTTGCGATGCTTGATCAGCCACCTGCCGCCGTCCGGCACGAGCACGTCGCGGTAGCGGCCGAAATGGTCGAGCCCGATGTGGGTGACCACGGTGAAGTAGGACGAGACCTCCGCCCGGTCGGGGGTGAGGCCGGTGAAGAGCACATTGGCGACGTTGTGCCGCACGACGGGCTTGACGTCGACGTTGCGGGCGACGTTGCCCTTGACGCCGCCGAGGAACGACACGATCTCGGTTCGCCCGCGCAATGGCTGCCGCCCGCGGATCTCGAGGACTCCGTCCGCGCAGAACGTCTCCGCCAGGCCCTCGAGCCGGCCCGCGTCACCCGACCAGTTGTAGCGCGCGAGCGTGTCCCGGATCTGCTCACGGGCGAGCAATTCCCACATCTCCACCGTCGCGAGCCTAATGCGCGAGCGTGCGTTACCTGACGAGATAAGGCCGGAAGCTGCGTTGGGCCGTCGGCGTGACCCCGTTCAAGTCGAAGACCGCGATGAGGGCACGCAAGAGGGCGGGGGACCAGTCCTCGAAATGCTGCGCATCCATGCGATCGAGCAGCTCGCTGCGTAGGTGCTCGATGCCGGTGGGCTCTTGATGATCGCTCATGTCGTGAACGACGCTAAAAGCGGCGTCCGCTGCTTGTACAGCCAACTGGTCAGATTCAAATGTCATTCCTGCGAATATGAAGCGGGAATGAATCGCCGCGCGCGACGGTATAAGCACGCATGAAACTCAACGACGCCGCGCGCGATCTTATTGGTAAGGGTGCCGACGCCACCCTGGTCACCCTGAATCCCGACGGCAGCCCCCAGGTCAGCGTTGTCTGGGTCGCGTTGCAGTCGACGCCCGACGGGGATGAACTCGTCACCGCGCACCTCGCCGAACACAAGAAGGTGCGCAACGTCCGCAACGACCCCCGCGTCGCCGTCACGATCCTGGCGCTGGACAAAGCGGGCCAGGGGATGCGGCCCTACCTGTCCGTCACCGGTACCGCGCGCATCGTCGAGGGCGGGGCGCCCGAGCTCCTGACCGAGCTCAACCCGGTCCTGGGCGACCCGAACATGAAGTTCCCGCCGGACGGCGCGCCGCCGGGATTCCTCACCCGCATCCGCATCGAGAAGGTCGGCGGCATCGGCCCCTGGACGGCCTGAGAATCGGGGGCCTGGCGGCGTGTGAATCGAGGGCTTTCAGCGTGTACAGGTGGCGGGATTCGGGCGATCTTCCCACCCAGGATTCACACGCAAGACCCACGATTCACACCCAACGCCGAAGGCCGATTAGCCGGCGTACCGCCGCAGCAGGCTCCGGGTGCGGGCTCGGCCCTCGTCGGAGGTGTCGAATGCGTAGCCGACGAACTCGTCGACACCGGCCGCGCGCAGTTCATCGAGGCGTTCCGTGACGGTCGCCTCGTCGCCGATGAGGGCCGCATCCTGCGGGTCGCGGTATCCCTCGCGATCGAGCATGGCCCGGTATGACGGCAGTTGCCCGTAGAGCACGAACTGTTCGGCCGCTTGTGCACGCAGCCCGTCGACGTCATCGGTGACCGCGATCGGCAGCGAGGCCGCCACCCGCACCGCGCCCTCTGGGCGGCCGGCCTCGGCGGCCGCGTTGCGAAGAGTGGGCCCGACGTGTTCGGCGAGGGTCTTGGGTCCGGTCATCCACGTCTCCGTCCCCGCGCAGCGCCGACCCGTCAGCCGCAGCAGCTGCGGGCCGAGGGCCGCGATATACACCGGAGGCGCCGGGGCGCCGGGAACGCGCACCGATCCGCGGGTGGTCACCGTCTCACCCGTGGCGTTGGCGTCCTTGCCTTCCAGCAGGGGCAGCAGGCCGTCGAGGTACTCGCCGAGTCGGCGCACCGGCTTGTCCCACGGAATCCCCCACATTCCCTCGGTGACCATGCGATGGGTCATGCCCAGCCCGAGGGTGAATCGGCCGCCGGAGATCAGGCTGAGGGCGAGCGCGCGCTGCGCCATCAGCATCGGCTGCTGGTTCTGGATCGGCAGCACACCCGTCGCCACCTCGATCGTGTCCACCTCGCGGAACGCGACCGCAAGGACGGTCAACACGTCTGCCTGCCAAGGCATTTGGGCCACCCAGACTCTGCGGAATCCCTCGTCGCGCAGCGCCGCGAGCTCCGCTACGAAGTCGTCGACCAGCGACCGCGAGGGGTCGTCGCTGAGGAAGCAATTCACGCTGATCTGCACCTTATGTTCCTCTCTTTCGCCCTCTGAAAGATGCTACTTCCGCTACCGGCAGTAGCGGAATACAGTGGGTGGGTGGCGACCGGCGAGGACGGCAGGCACCTGCGCACCTGCCCACTGTGTGAAGCGATGTGCGGCTTGGAAATTCAGGTCGAGGGCGGCAAAGTCACCAGCATCCGCGGCAACCGCGACGACGTCTGGAGCCGCGGGCACCTGTGCCCCAAGGGCGTGTCGCTGGCCGCGGTGCACGACGACCCGGACCGCATCCGGCGCCCGATGATCAAGGTCGACGGGCAGTGGCAGGAGGTCAGCTGGGACGCGGCGTTTCGTCGCTGCACCGAACTGCTCACACCGGTGATCGAAAAGTACGGGATCGGTGCGGTCACCGCCTATACCGGTAACCCACTGGCGCACTCGTTTTCGCTGGCCCGGTATGCGGGCGTGCTGATGGGCATGTCCGGGATGCCGGTCACCTACTCGCCCGGGACCGTCGACCAGTGGCCCAAGAACCTGTCGTCGCATCTGATGTACGGCCTGTGGTGGAACTTCCCCGTGCCCGACATCGAGCGCACCGACCTGATGGTGATCATGGGCGCCAACCCCGCCGCCTCGCAGGGTTCGCTGCTGGCCGCGCCCGACGTGATGGGCCTGATCAACGGTATTCGCAAACGCGGCAGGGTGATCGTCATCGACCCGGTGCGCACCCAGACCGCCGCCCAGGCCGACGAGTGGCTGCCGATCGTGCCCGGCACCGACGCGGCGCTGTTGCTGGCCGTCGCGCACACCCTCTTCGACGAGGATCTGGTCAACGCCGGACCGCACGTCGACGGTCTCGACACGATGCGCCGGGTCGCCGCCGAGTGGCCGCCGGAGCGGGTGAGCGCGGTCACCGGCATCGACGAAGACCGCATCCGCCGGCTGGCCCGCGAACTCGCCGGCACCGAGCGATCGGTGGTGTACGGGCGAATCGGCCTGTGCAATCAGGAGTTTGGCAGCCTGGCCAGCTGGCTGGTCGACGTGATCAACATTCTGACCGGCCATTTCGACGCGCCCGGCGGCGCGATGTTCCCCAAGCCGGCGGCCTGGTCGATCACCACGCAGCCACTGCCCGGCCTGGAGGGCGGCCTCCCGGAATTCGGACGCTGGCGCACCCGGGTGCGCGGCGCGAAGGAGGTTCTCGGGCAGGCCCCGGTGTCTTGCATGGCAGAAGAAATCGCCACACCCGGGGAGGGGCAGCTGAAGGCGCTGATCACGGTCGCCGGCAACCCGGTGCTGTCGACGCCCGGCGGCGACAAGCTCGACGAGGTGCTGCCGATGCTGGAAGCGATGATCTCCGTTGACCTTTGGCTCAACGAGACGACGCGGCACGCGGATGTGATCCTGCCCGGGCTGTCCCCGCTCGAGCAGCCGCACCATGACGACCTGATCCTCCTCTTCGCGATCCACAGCATCGCCAACTACTCGGCGCCGGTGTTCGACCCGGGTGACCGCCCGCACGAATGGGAGATCCTGATCCGGCTGACCGGCCTGTGCACCGGGACACCGGCCGAGGACGTCGACGTCGCCGCCATCGACGACGGGTTCTTCGACTACCTAGCCTTCACCCAGGGAGTCGACGGCGCGGAGATCCGCAAGCTCTACGAGCACGGCGGGCCCGAGCGGATGCTCGACCTCACGCTGCGAACCGGGCCGTTCGGGGACCAGTACGGCAAGAACCCGGGCGGGCTGACGCTGGACCTGCTCAAGGCGAACCCGAACGGAATCGACTTCGGGCCGATGGTGCCGCAGCTGCCCGACATCCTGGGCACCCCCGACAAGAAAATCCGCCTCGCGCCGCAGTACCTGCTCGACGACCTGCCGCGGTTGGCGGCGCGTATGGAGCGCCCGGCCGAGCCGCTCGTCCTGGTCAGTCGCCGGCATGTGCGATCGAACAACACCTGGATGCACAACGTGCCCGCGCTGATGAAGGGCAGGGACCGCTGCACCTTGCTGATCCACCCCGACGACGCGGCCCGCTGCGGAGTCGCCGACGGCGACATCGTGACGGTGAAATCGGCGGCCGGCGAGATCAAGGTGCCCGTCGAGGTCACCGAGGCGATCAAACCCGGCGTCGTGTCGATGCCGCACGGCTGGGGGCACGGCAAACCCGGCACCCGCATGTCGGTGGCCAACGGTTCACCGGGGGCCAACACCAACGTGCTGTCCCCCCCGACGTTCCTCGACGAACCGTCGGGCAACGGCGCCCTCAACGGCATCCCGGTGACCATCATCGACGATCAAGCCCGGTTCCGGTCCGCGCAGACCGTCTGAACCCGCGCGATTCACAGCCGATCGCTAACAACGATTCAGCGTGCTGCTAACACGAGCCCGCAGCATTGCGGGATGGCGGCAAATAGGCAGATCGTATTAGTTCAAACGTTTTTCGCCGGCGTCGCGACGTTCGCTACGCTGGCGCTGTTTCACACTGTGCATCCCGATGACACCAAAACCATTGGGGCACCCATGAATTTGGTGGACCGGAGCTTCGCCACGGACGGCGACGACGACGAAGCCCAACTGCAGCAGCAACTGCAAATTCAACAGGAGATTCAACAGTCCGAGCAACAGGCCGAACAGCAAGAGCAACTCGACCTTCAGGAGGCCCAGCAGGCCGAGCAGCAGGGCCAACAGGTCGAGCAGCAGGCCACCCTGTCCGTCCCCGGAAGCTGAACATTTTCGCGATCGGTCGAAATGTGTTTCGGCTCACCCCAGCCCGCTTCGGGTGAACCTTTGACGCGCCGGCTGTCGTCGGGTGGATATGACAGCAACAACGTATTCCACATCCGCGAACCACGCCGCCGCCCACGCGCGCGGTGCCCCGCGCATCGCGGGAACCGCGGTGGCCTTCACGCCGCATCGCTACGACCAGGAAGCGGTGGCGCGCGAGCTCACCGAGTTCACGGAGCCGGGTTTCATGCGCTTCGCGCAGACCACCGGCGTCGACCATCGCAGCCTTGCCCTGCCACTGTCGAGGTACCCGAAGCTGAGCGGATTCACCGAGGCGAACGACACTTACCTCGAGGTTGCCGTCGATCTCGGTGAGCGTGCGGTGCGTTCGGCGCTGGCCGCCGCGGGCATCGAACCACACGAGGTGGACACCATCGTGATGGTCTCGAGCACCGGGATAGCGGTGCCGACCATCGACGCGCGGTTGATGTCGCGAATCGGGCTGCGGCCCAACATCAAACGAGTCCCGCTGTTCGGGCTCGGCTGCGTGGCCGGCGCCGCCGGCATGGCACGGGTCCACGATTACCTGCGCGGCTACGCGGGGGATGTGGCCGTGCTGTTGTCGGTGGAGCTGTGCTCGCTCACGCTGCAACGTGACGACACCTCGATCCCGGCCCTCATCGGTGTGTCGCTGTTCGGCGACGGCGCGGCCGCGGTGGTCGCCGTCGGCGCCGACCGAATCCGGCCGGGCCGCAACGCCGATCGGGGCCCGCACGTCCTGGCGACGCGCAGTCGCGTCGTTCCCGAGACCGTCGATGTCATGGGCTGGAACGTCAGTTCCAGCGGCTTTCAGCTGGTGATGTCGCGCGACGTCCCGAAGATGGCCGACGACTATCTGCGCGCAGAGGTCGACGGCTTCCTGGCCGACCATGATTTGTCCATCGCGGATGTCTCGACCTGGGTGTGCCATCCCGGTGGTCCGAAGGTGCTCGATTCGATCGAGAGCGCACTGGGTCTCCCGCCGGAAGCGGTGGCCCACAGCCGAGACTCCATGCGGGAGAACGGAAATATCTCGTCGGCGTCCGTGCTCGACGTCCTGCGCCGCACGGTGGCGCAGCCGCCGCCGGCGGGATCGCTCGGGGTGATGCTTGCGATGGGTCCGGGCTTCAGCTTCGAGTTGCTGCTGCTGCAGTGGTGAGGGAGTGACCATGTACTACTACCTGTTCATCGTTGCGATCGGCGCCGAGCGGTTGGTCGAGCTCGCGGTCGCCCAGCGCAACGCCAAGTGGTCATTCGCGCGCGGGGGCAAGGAATTCGGACGCGACCACTACCCGGCGATGGTGAGCATGCATGCGCTGCTTCTGGTTTCGTGCATCGTCGAGGTGTGGACGATGGGCCGCCCGTTCGTCCCCTGGTTGGGATGGCCGATGCTCGCCGTCGTGGTGCTGAGCACCGTCGTCCGCTGGCGGTGTGTGGCGGTGCTCGGCAAACGCTGGAACCCGCGCCTCATCGTGCTCCCGGGCGCGCCACTGGTGCGGGACGGGCTGTACCGATGGGTCCGTCATCCCAACTACACGGCGGTCGTGGCGGAGGTTGCCGCGCTGCCACTGGTTCATTCGGCGTGGCTTACCGCGATCGTGTTCAGCCTGGCGAACGCCCTGGTGCTCTCCGTGCGGATCCGCGCCGAGAACGCCGCCTTGGGCTACGCCTAGCGATGTCAGGGGGCGACGGGACGGTTCGTCCACTCCCGGCCGGCCCGGCGCGACGAGCGGAACCAGCCGCCCGCCGCGCCGGTGCCGCCGTCCGTCGGGATGGTGTGGCCGGTGACGAACGCCGACAGCTCCGACGCGAGGAAGAGGATCACGCGGGCCTGGTCCTCCGGTAATCCCATCCGCCCGACCGGCACCCACTGCGGCCACTGCGTTTGCTCGTCCGGCGACAGCCACTGCGAGTACGGGACCTGCAGCGATTCGGTGACGTCAGGGCCGATCGCGTTGACCCGCACCCCGTCTCGGCCCACCTGCACGGCCAGGCTGCGCGTGAAATGGATGACGGCGGCCTTGAAGGCGGCGTAAACCGGATCCTCGGGATAGCCGCGCAACCCCTCGACCGATGAAACGTTGACGATCGAGCCGGCACGCTGCTCGATCATCGCGGGCAGAAACGCGTGCGTGACGAGGAAAACGTGGTGCAGGTTGATGCGGTACAGCTCGTCCCACAGGTGTGGGTCGGTGTCGACGAAGCCGCCCGGATGCCGCAACCAGTGGCCCACGTTGTTGACCAGCACGTCCACCCGGCCGTAGCGATCCAGCACGGTCCGCGCCAGCGCGCTGACCTGGCCCTCGTCCCGGACGTCGGTCACGGCCGCCAGGCCCGAGCCGCCCGAGGCCGCGATCTCGTCGACGACTCGCTCGGCGAGGCCGGCGTCGATGTCGGCGATGACCACCCGGGCGCCGTGCTGGGCGAACAGGCGTGCGGTTGCCGCGCCGATACCACCGCCACCGCCGGTCACCACCGCGACCCGGTTGGCCAGCAGCGCGCCGGCCTGCATCGGCTCTGTCATGGTCATATCTTGAGGCACTCGGGTCGCGGCGGACGGCATTACCCAACTTCCGCGGGCACCAAACAGTGAGGAAGCCAACATTTGCCCGGGGTTCATCGGGCGTTTTTGCCGATTTGGGGCGGGTATTCGATCTACCTCTACGAAAGTTGAATACAAATGCTGACCAAGCCAGACCGGCGCCGCATATTGCCAAGCCAGGCAATGAACAGGCGGGTGCACCATCGACACAGTCCGCAATCATTTGCGGTGTCGTTGGCCAGTCGGCTTATCGTCAAGAACATAGTGCGCGCGTGGGCCATTCAGCCGAATTTGCATTGGCCGCTGGGGTACGTCGACGAGATGGCCGGTTTGCTGCAGCATTTCCCGTCCGCGGCGAGCATCGAAACGGTGCGGCTTGACGGCTGCGCCGCCGAATGGGTTCGCGCGCCCGGCGTCTCGTCCGACCGGGCGATTCTCTATCTGCACGGCGGCGCGTTCCTGACCTGCGGCCTCAACACCCACCGATCACTGGTGACCCGTCTGTCGAAAGCGGCGGACGCCGCGGTGCTGACCGTCGGATACCGCAAGCTGCCGTCCCACCAGATCGCCGACGCGATCGAGGACGGAATGTGCGGACTCCGCTGGCTGCAGGACCGCGGCTACGACGGGGACCAAATAGTGGTGGCGGGCGACTCGGCTGGAGGATACCTCGCCTTCATGATCACGCTCGCCGCCATCCGAACCGGCCTGCTCAGGCCGGCCGGCGTCGCGGCGATCTCGCCGTTCACCGACGCGGACCCGGCCCGAAAGCTGCGGCACCGCAACGCGCGCCGGTGCTCGATGTTCACCCGCGGCGCGCTCTCGATGTTCGCCCGGTACCTCGGCGAGGTGCGCGTTCCGCAGGGCAACGGCACGTCCGCGCGCCGTGTCGAGTCGCCGGTCGACGCGGACCTCTCCGCCTTGCCGCCGGTCGCCATCCATGTGAGCTCCGACGAACTACTGCTTCCCGACGCCGAGCTGATGGCCGAGCGGTTGCAATTCAGCGGAGTTCGCTGCGACCTTCACCTGTGGGACGGCCAAATTCACGACTTCCCGTTGGCGGCCGACGTATTGCCGGAAGGCCGACGGGCCATTCGCTATCTCGGCGATTTCATCAAAGAGGTCACCGGGGAAGTGAACTCCGTGCCGTACGGTGTCGCCGCGGCGGGATAGTCGCTATTCAGGGATAGAAGCCTTTGGCGGCCCCGGATCGGGCCGTCATTTGCGTCGTTCGGGTTCCTCGAGATCGGGGCCGGGGAGGACGGCTCCCGCTGTTGCTGCCGCGTGGAAGCCGTCGCTCTCAGCGGCAGCCCCGTCGCCGTCCCGCCTAACCCTAGGTCGTGCCAGGCGTTGACTAGTTCGCCTGCAATCGGGCCGGCTGCCGATACAGTTGGTCATCGTGAGCCCACCAGCCCCGCCAGTGCTGACCGTGCGGTACGAGGGATCGGAGCGCACCTTCGCCGCAGGCACCGACGTCGTAATCGGGCGTGATCTTCGCGCGGACGTCCGCGTCGCACACCCGCTGATCTCCCGGACGCACCTCATCGTGCGATTCGACCAGGGACGATGGATCGCCATCGACAACGGCAGCCTCAACGGGCTCTACGTCCACAACCGTCGCGTGCCGGTCGTCGACATCCAGGACGGTCTGCGGGTCAACATCGGCAACCCGGACGGACCGGCGCTGACCTTCGAAGTCGGCCGGCACCAGGGTTCGGCCGGGCGGCCGCCCCTCACCACGTCGATACCGATCTACACCGCGGGCACACCGAGCGCCCCCGCGCCCCAGAGCCAGCCGCAGCAGGTCGGCCCGCCGTGGCCCGGCCAGCCGCAGCAGTCGCCGTCGGCCCCGGTCCGCCAGCCGACCCATCCGCCGAGCGCGCCCAGGCCGGTCCATCCGCCCAGTGCCCCCCAGCCGATCCATCCCCCCAGCGGGCCGCAGCCGATCTATCCGCCCAGCGGGCCGCAGCCGTGGCAGCCGGCCGCTGCACACCCGACGGGGGCGCCCAGCGAACCGCAGCAGGCGCCGAAGATCTACCGGGCACAACCCATGCAGGTGCCGCCCGCGGAGTCCGAGACCGGCCACGTCCCGGAGCCGGCGAGCGGGGAGACCGGCCGCGTCGGCGATGCCGCGAACATCGCGACGTCGATGATGAAGATCCTGCGGCCGGGTCGAACCGGGTTGGTGTCGATGCCCGGCGCAGTCAAGATCGGCCGCGCCAACGACAACGACATCGTCATCCCCGAGGTGCTGGCATCGCGCCACCACGCGACCCTGATCCCCACGCCGCAGGGCACCGAGATCCACGACAACCGCAGCATCAACGGGACTTTCGTCAACGGCACCCGGGTCGATTCGGCCGTGCTGCACGAGGGCGACGTCGTCACGATCGGCAACATCGACCTCGTTTTCGCCGGCGGCACGCTGGCCCGGCGCGACGAGTCCGCGACCGCGACCCGCACCGGTGGCCTCGACGTGCGCGGGGTGACGTGGACGATCGAGAACAACAAGGTGCTGCTCGACGACATCTCGCTGGGCGCGCAGCCCGGAACGCTGACCGCCGTGATCGGCCCGTCGGGGGCGGGAAAGTCGACGTTCGCCCGATTGGTGGCCGGCTACACGCACCCCACCAAGGGCACGGTGTCCTTTGAGGGCCACAACGTTCACGCCGAATACGCCTCGCTGCGCAGCAGGATCGGGATGGTCCCGCAGGACGACGTGGTGCACGGGCAGCTGACCGTGCAGCAGGCGTTGATGTATGCGGCCGAGCTTCGGCTGCCCCCCGACACCACCAAGGACGACCGCGCGCAAGTAGTCGCGCGGGTGCTCGAGGAACTCGAGATGACCCAGCACCTGCACACCCGGGTGGACAAGCTGTCCGGCGGACAGCGCAAGCGCGCCTCGGTGGCACTGGAGCTGCTGACGGGGCCGTCGCTGCTGATCCTGGACGAGCCGACGTCCGGCCTGGACCCGGCCCTGGATCGCCAGGTGATGACCATGCTGCGGCAGTTGGCCGACGCCGGTCGCGTGGTGCTCGTGGTCACGCACTCGCTGACGTACCTGGACGTCTGCGACCAGGTCCTGCTGCTCGCGCCGGGCGGCAAGACGGCGTTCTGCGGGCCGCCGAGCCAGATCGGCCCGGCGATGGGCACGACGAACTGGGCCGACATCTTCAGCACGGTCGCGGGCGACCCCGACGGCGCGAAGGCCCGCTACCTGGCGCGCACGGGACCGCCCCCGCCGCCACCGCCGGCGGAGAAACCCGCCGAGATCGGCGACCCGTCGCACACCAGCCTGTTCCGGCAGTTCTCCACGATCGCGCGGCGGCAGGTGCGCCTGATCGTGTCCGACCGCGGCTATTTCGTGTTTTTGGCGCTGCTGCCGTTCATCATGGGCTCGCTGTCGATGTCGGTGCCCGGCGATGTGGGCTTCGGTAGACCCAACCCCATGGGCGCCGCGCCCACCGAGCCGGCGCAAATTCTGGTGCTGCTCAACGTCGGGGCGGTCTTCATGGGAACGGCGCTGACGATTCGGGATCTGATCGGCGAGCGGGCGATCTTCCTGCGCGAGCAGGCGGTCGGCTTGTCGACGTCCGCCTACCTACTCGCGAAGGTGTTCGTCTACACCGTGTTCGCGGTCATTCAGTCCGCGATCGTAAGCGTCATCGCGATCCTCGGGAAGGGCGGCCCGACGCAGGGTGCGGTGGCGTTGGGCATTCCCAACCTGGAGCTGTTCGTCGACGTCGCGATGACGACCGTCGCCTCGGCGATGCTCGGGCTGGTGTTGTCATCGATTGCCAGGTCGAACGAGCAGATCATGCCGCTGCTGGTCGTGGCGGTGATGTCGCAGCTGGTGTTCTCCGGCGGCATGATTCCGGTCACCGATCGCCTCGGGCTGGACCAAATGTCTTGGGCCACACCGGCGAGATGGGGCTTCGCCGCGTCGGCCTCCACCGTCGACCTGCTCAGCCTGCAGGACAAGGTTCCGCAGACGCCGCACGACTCGCATTGGCGTCACACGGCCGGCGCGTGGTGGTTCGACATGGGCATGCTGATATTGCTCTGCGCCGTGTACCTGGGCTTCGTGCGCTGGAAGATTCGGCTCAAGGGCGGCTGAGCCTCAGCGGCGGTTGAGGGTGCACTAGCGTTTTTCGGTGTGCGTCCGGGGCCGGCTTCACACTGAGAGCCCAGGGTTCACGCTCAAAGCCCTAGGCGCCCTTGCGGACCGCCTGCTCGGCGGCGGCGCGCATCCGGTCCGACAGCTGAAGCAGGGCATGCTCACCGACCCCGTGCGGCACCGTGTAGGCAAGCTGCCGTAACTCAAGGGCGCAATCGCGCAACTCCTGGCGGAGGCGGGTCTCAAGGGTGGGCATGGCTTCTTCCTCTACGCGTGGCGGCTGAGAAAATCTTCGCAGCCCGGCCACCGTTCCGCGATCCCGGTGAAGCGTTTTTACGGGAGATTGACAGGGTTTTTACATCTGATGAACGGGATCCAACTCGACGCGCAGCAGCGCGGCCCGGCGCGTGATGCCTTGCGGGGGAGCGGTGGTGCCGCCGTCTGTCGTGACGAAGGCGACGCGTCCGTGCTCGCCGGGACCACGCCCCCACGCGGCGCTTGACGGTCCGACCAGCGTCTCGTCGAACGGGTCGCCGGCGATGTGGCGGACCTCGCTGCCGTGCCGTGGCGCGAGCGGCACCCGATCGATGGTGTTGGCGCGATGCTTTGTGACGTAAGCGAATCCGGCGTCCTCGTCGAGGCAGAAGTCGTCGGCATTATCGATCGCGGCGACGAACTGCGGCGCCCCGGCCGGATCGAGCGTGGACGAATCCACGGGGACGCGCATGAACACCTTCTGCGCGGTTGAGGTGTAGTACAGGTAGCCGGTCTGCGCGCCGTAACGCACCCCGTTGACCCCCGGCTGCGGCGGCGGGGGCACGCCGCTGTCGGGATCATCTCCCATCGTGTCGTCGGCGAGCCATACCCGGGCCGTCGCGCTGCGGGCGTCATCGGCGAGGTCCACGCGCCAGATCAGTCCGGCATAGCAGTCCGCGATCGCCAGCACGTTCGGCCCGAGCAAGCAACTGCCATTCAGGGCGCGGACGCGGTCGTCGAACGTGAACATGAGCTCCGGCGATACCGACGCTCCGGGCGCCCAACCATTGAAATCGATTCGGGCCAAATGCGATTCATGGGTGGTGTAGCCCTCGGTGAGGCAGACGACGAACACGTCGGGCGCCACCTCCGCGATGCCGGTGCTCGGGTGATCGAAGGTGTGCACCAGAACCGGTTCGGCGACCGCTCCGGGCTCCGTGGGCGGAACCCACCAGAGTTCTTTGTGCACGACATCGGTGACGAGAATCGACCCGTCGGCGCGCACGGCGAGGTTTTCCAGGAAGTACCGCTGCGGGAAGAAGGCGACGGGCGTCATCGTGACGGCGGGCAGTGGGGGCAGGGCCATGCTTATTGCGCCAATCCCTGGGCATTGGCCGGGACGTCGAAGGCGCTCAGCGTCATACACACCATGGTGAACCAGCCCAGCAGCACGGTGACGTCCACGATGCCCGCGTCACCGAGCAACTCCCTGGCGCGCCGGTAGAGGCCGAGCGGCACGACGCGTGCGGCGACCAACGCCGATGCCAGCTCGTAGATCACCTGCTGGCGCGGGTCGTCGAAAGACGTTGGCAGCCCGGCGATCATCGCTTCGACCTGCCGCGGGTCCAGGCGACCATCCCGCTCGGCGATGATCTCGTGTTCGTAGTTGGCGTATGGGCTGCGCCACCGGGCGTTGACGAGGGTGGTCGCGATCTCGATCTCGGCCTTCGTCAGCGTCGACTCGCGCTGGAAGTAGGCGCCGGTCGGGACAATCGTCCTCGACAGCGTGGGATTGGCGAGCCAAATCTTGTGCGGACCGGGAACCAGCCCCCGCAGTTCGCGGGTGAAGTTGTAAGCCTCTTTCATCTGCGGCGACATCTCGCCGACCGGCGTCTCGACGAACCGGCCAAATGTGCCGAAATCTGATCTCTCATCCACCGAGCAGAAGTACCGCGGTGCCGGGCTGTCGAAACAGGATCGCCGTGCTGCGGCTCAGGGGCGCACCGCGACGAAGGTCTCGTTGGGCACGCCGGCGGCCAGCCCGTCGACGTCGAAGGGTTCACGCAGCCGCGCGTGCAGCTTCGCGGGGTCGGTGAGCAGGCTGATCTCAGCGGTCTGGCGCGCGAACAGGCGACCGAAAAGCGGGTACAGCCAACGCATTAACGCCCGCTCCGAGCGGGTGCACCGCGCCGCGCAGTAGCCGACGTGGCCCAGCTCGTCGGTGAGGATCTCGGTGTAAAGCCGGTCGATCCGGGCGGCCACGTCCGGCTCGTCGGCGAACAACTCGACGCCCACCCGGCGCAACTCGTCGAACATGATGCAGCCCGCCATCTCCCCGGCGCCCACGAACGGGAACCCGATTCGCTCGGGCAGGAAAACTTCCATCTTGACGAATTGCCGCATCACGAACGGCGGCACCACGACCTGGAACGGCAGGCCGAACATGTCCAGCACGTAGCTCAAGAGCCGGGTGTGGTAGTGCTCCTCGAGCGCCAGATACACCCGCTCGGGCGGCTGGTCCGCGCCGCCGATCCGCCCGTACGTATCGCCCAAGTCGACGCCGAATCGCTCCGCCTGGTTCAGTTTCGCGGTGGCCAACAGGAACAACATCTCGCGGGAGAGCCCCGCCTCGGGTCGGCGGCGGCGCAGGTTTCGCAGGAACACGCGCTGATCGATGGGTCGGCTGGAGCGAACCGGGTCGGCCGCCAGCGACGCGAAGAATTCCTCCCGGCTGGACAGCCGGCGATGCAGCAGATCCGCGTCGCCGTCCCGACGCGCGAGAAAGTCCCGATAGCCCTCGATGGCCGTGCTGGTCATGATGCCTCCATTCCGTCGACGATGGTCTTGACGTATCGGTCCAGGAGCGCCACCCGGGACCGGGGCGCTGTTGCCGTGGTGACCAGCAATGCGAACAGCCCGGTCAGGAAGATGGCGCCGAGTTCGCCGGCGTCCGCGTCCGGCGACACCCGCCCGGCGGCCTGCGCGTCGGCGATCGCGGCGATGACGAACTCGGCCAGCGGGTGCTCGCCGAGCTCGTCCTCGATGGGACGCGTCGCGGAGAAGTGCAGCCCGAGCATGTCCCTGAAGACGACCGGACCCAGCCGCTCCTCGGCCGCGAGCACCTGGCGCACCAGCGACGTCAGCATCGACCTGAGGTCGCCGGGCGCACTGGTCTCGGTGGCCAGCATCGCCACGATCTTGGACTCTTCGTCGCGTTCCAGCTCGGCCAGCACGTGTTCCTTGGTCGGGAAATGGAAATAGAACGTGCCCCGCGCCACGCCGACCGCCGAAGCGATCGCGGCGACGTCGGTGCCCGCCAATCCCGACCTCCCGATCTCGGCGACGGCGGCGTCGAACAGGCGGGCGCGCGTCTGCAGCCGCTGCGCCTCCCGCGCGCTCACCACCTGCGTCGCCGACGGCATGCGAACGAACATACCCGGTTCATTGACGAGCGTCAATGACGACCGTCAGCGAACGGCGCGCGAATCGAAGCCCGGCCAATGGAACGGGTATCTGGCGCCGGCCGGCGTGCCTGAGCACACTGGGAGGGCACGTCACATGATGTGGGGCAAAGGGGCCGCGATGGATTTCGAACTGGACGCCGGGCAACGCGCGTGGCTGGCCGAGGTTCGCGAATTCCTCCAGGAGAACGTCACAGCGGAACTGCGGGCCGAACTCGCCGAGCATGACCTGGAGTTCCCCGACGGCGAAGTGGCCCGGTTTCGTCGCAAGATCGGCGAAAAGGGCTGGTTCGGGCTCAACTGGCCGCGCGAGTACGGCGGGCTGGGCCTCGGCGCCGTGCACCAGCACCTGTTGATGAGCGAGTTCGAATACTGGGGCGTGCCCGGGCCCGACCTGACCGTCACGTCGGTGGCGCCGATGATCATGCGGCACGGCACCGAACGGAACAAAACCGAATGGCTGCCACCGATCGCCAGGGGCGAAATGATTTGTGCGGTCGGCTATTCCGAGCCCGACGCGGGCACCGACCTCGCCAGCCTGCGCACCCGCGCGACGCGCGACGGGCGGGACTGGGTGATCAACGGCACCAAGACCTGGAACAGCGGCGCCCAGCGCGCCACCCACGAGTGGCTGTGCGTGCGCACCGACCCGAATGCCGCGCGCCACCGGGGGATTTCGGTCATCATCGTGCCGATCGACAGCCCGGGCGTCGAAATCCGCCCGCTGTACGCGTGGTCGGGCTATCGCACCAACGAGGTGCACTTCCGCGACGTGCGCGTCCCCGTCACCAACCTGATCGGCGAGGTCAACCGGGGCTGGACCTACATCACCGGCGCCCTCGACCTGGAGCGCGGTGCGCTGACCAACGCCGGCGATCTGCGCCGCGCCGTCGACGACTTGCACGCCCTTGCGCGAAGCCCGCGCCGCGACGGCTCGGTACCCGTGCGGGATGGGGCGCTGCGCCGCCGCCTGGCGCGAGTCGAGGCCGACGTGGAGGCGGCCACGCTGATGGGCTACGAGGCCGCCTCGATCCTGGACGGCGGCGTTATCCCGACCGTCGAGGTCAGCGTCGAGAAGGTCTTCACCAGCGAGTTGCGCCAGCGCATCGCCGAATTGGCGCTCGATCTGCTCGGGCCGGACGGCCTGCTGGCGCATCGCGGCCCGGACTCGCCGCTGGCTGGCAAGTTCGAACGGCTCTACCGGGCCGCCCCGCTGATGCGGTTCGGTGGGGGCACCAACGAAGTCCTGCGCGACATCATCGCCCAGCGCGGCCACGGGATGCCGTCGTATGGACGTTAGGCCGACCGTCGAGCGGCGCGAGTTCGCCGCAACGTTGCGCGCGCTGCTGGCCGCGGAGAGCCCGATCAGCCTGGTTCGCGGCCTGACCGATCCCGGCGCGGACCCACGCACCCCCGCGCTGTGGAAGGCGTTGGCCGACGCCGGTGTCTTCGGGCTGGCGATCGCGCAGCAGCACGGCGGTTCCGGGGGGTCGGCCGAAGATCTCGCCGTCTTCTACACGGAGGCGGGGCGCGCCCTGTGCCCGACGACGGCGCAAAGCACGATCCAGGCCGCGTTGGCGATCGATCAGCTTGGCCGCCAACCCGCCAAGGCCGAGTGGCTGCCGCGGCTGACGAGCGGCAGCGTTCGCGGCGCGACCGCGCTGTGGAACGCCCGCGACGCCGCCGTCATCACCCCGGTGCTTGGCGCCGAACCCGACTCGACCGGTGGCTGGCGGCTCACCGGCACGGCGGACTACGTCAGCGACGCCGACGTCGCCGACGTCGTCGTGGTGTCGGCCGCCGCCGGCGCGCGCACGCTGGTCTTCGTCGCGGACGCGCATGCGAGCGGCGTGACCGTCGAGCCGCTCGCCATGGCCGGCGGCCACCGGGCCTGCACGGTGCGCTTCGACGCCGCGGTCGTCGGCGCCGACGCGGTGCTCGGCGACGTCGACCGGACGGCCCTGCGGCGCGTAGCCAACACCGCGATGGCGCTGGGATCCCTCGACCTGGTTGGGGTCGGGCAGGCCGTGCTGGATCGCACCGTCGAATACACCAAGCTGCGCCACCAATTCGGCCGACCGATCGCGTCGTTCCAGGCGGCCCAGCACCTGGTCGCCAACATGCACATCGCCTTGGCCGCGGCACGATTGGCCGCGCACTCCGCGGTCTTCTGGCTGGCGCGCGGTCAGCTGGCCACCCGGCAAACGGCGATCGCGCGCATGCACGCCGCCGCCGCGGCCCGGCTGATCACCCGGGACGCCCACCAATTGCACGGCGGGATGGGCTATGTCACGGAAACCGACCTGCACCTGTGGAGCGAACGGGCGCGGCTGGGGTCGACGCTCGGCGGCGGCGCCGACGTCGCGGCGGCATGGCTGGAGGAGAGCATGAATGAGTGAGGACAGCTTGATCGACGCCGAATCGGCATCGCGCGTCGGCACCGTCGCCGCGTCCGCCACGGGCGAGGTGAACCGGCGCGATTGGCAGCGCTGGGCCGCGGCGGTCGGTGACCGCAACCCGTTATGGTTCGATCCGGAGTACGCCCGGGACAACGGCTTTCGCGACATCATCTGCCCCCCGCTGTTCCTGCAATACGCCGTCCTGGGTGTCACGCGGCTGGACGGGCTGCGCCCCGACGGATCCTCCGGTGCCGCCTCGGGCAGCCTCGCCTTTCCGCGCGCCCCCAAGCGGATGGCCGGCGGCGAGAGCTTCACCTTCCACCTGCCCGCCTACCACCGCGACGAGATCGAGATGGTCCGCACCATCGAATCCATCGTCGAAAAGCAGGGCCGCTCAGGAAGATTCGTCCTGGTCAGCTGGCACACCGTCTACCGCAACCAGCACGGCGATCTCGTCGCCGAAGCGTCGACGTCGATGATCGCGCGGCCCTAGGAGCGCCATGACCGACCAGGTGTTCTACGAGGACGTCGCCGTCGGCGACCGGATGCCCACGCTGACGGTCACCGTCGACGAAACGCAGCTGTTCTTCTTCAGCGCCGCCACCTACAACGGCCACCGCATCCACTACGACAAGGAGTGGGCCCGCACCGTCGAGGGCTACGACGACGTGCTCGTGCACGGGCCACTGCAGGCGGCACTGCTAGCCCGCGCGATCGGCGACTGGATCGGCGGACGCGGCCGCCTGGTGTCCTTCTCTGTACAGAACCGCGCCGTCGCCTATCCCGGCCAGCCACTCAGCTTCGGCGGCGAGGTGACGGGTAAGCGCCTCGCCGAGAGCGGCGCGGGCCTCCTGGATCTCGAGATCGCCGGCCGCCGCGACGACACCGTGCTGATGCCCGGAACCGCGACCGTCGAGCTGCCCCGACGCGGAACGCCGTCGTGACCGGGCTGCGCGGGAAAGCGGCGATCATCGGGATCGCCGAGCTGCCCGCCGAACGGCGCCCGACCGGGCCGCCACGGTTCACCCTCGACCAGTACGCGCTGTTGGCGAAGCTGGTCATCGAGGACGCGGGCGTCGACCCCGGCTGCGTCAACGGCCTGCTCACCCACGGGGTGGCCGAATCGGCGATGTTCGCGCCGGCCACGCTGTGCGAATACCTCGGCATGGCACTGGATTTCGGCGAGCGGGTGGACCTCGGCGGAGCCACCTCGGCGGGAATGGTGTGGCGCGCCGCGGCGGCCGTGGAGCTCGGCATCTGCGACGCGGCGCTGGCCGTCGTCCCGGGGTCGGCCGCCCTGCCGCAGTCCCAACGGCGGCCGCCGCCCGCACCGAATTGGTATGGGGCGTCGTCGAACGCCTACGGCTCCCCGCAGGCCGAGTTCGAGATCCCGTACGGCAACGTCGGCCAGAACGCCCCCTACGCGCAGATCGCCCGGCGCTACGCGGCCGAGTTCGGTTATGACGCGGCCGCCGTCGCCAAGATCGCGGTCGACCAGCGCGCCAACGCCTGCGCGCATCCGGGCGCCGTGTTCCACGGAACCCCGATCACCGTGGACGACGTTCTCGCCAGCCCGATGATCGCCGATCCCATCCACATGCTCGAGACGGTGATGCGGGTGCACGGGGGAGCCGGGGTCCTGATCGCCAACGCCGACATCGCGCGCCGAAGCCGCAACCGCCCCGTCTGGGTCAGGGGCTTCGGTGAGCACATCGCCTTCAAGACCCCGACCTACGCCGACGACCTGCTGCGCACGCCGATCGCGCGCGCCGCCGAGAAGGCGTTCGCGATGGCGGGGCTGGACCGGTCCGACGTCGACGTCGCTTCGATCTACGACTGCTACACCATCACGGTGCTGATGAGCCTGGAGGACGCCGGCTTCTGCGCCAAAGGCCAAGGCATGTCCTGGGTCAGCGACCACGATCTCACCTACCGCGGCGATTTCCCCCTCAACACCGCGGGCGGTCAACTGTCCTTCGGTCAGGCCGGGATGGCCGGGGGGATGCACCACGTCGTGGACGGGGCGCGTCAGGTCATGGGCCGGGCCGGCGATGCACAGGTGCCCGGCTGCGACGTCGGGTTCATCACCGGCAACGGCGGGATCATGAGCGAGCAGGTCGCCCTGCTGATCCGGGGGGACTAGCGTGACCGCCGAATACCCCGTGCCCGAGCCCACGCCGGTCTCTCAACCTTTCTGGGACGGCCTGCGCCAGCACCGAATCCTGGTGCAGTACTCGCCGTCGCTGCAACGCCACGTCTTCTACCCGCGCAGCCTGGCCCCCGGTTCCCTTGCCGACGACCTGGAATGGCGCGAAATCGACGGCGCCGGAACGCTGTACACGTTCACCGTCGCGCGCCGGCCCACCGGCCCGCCCTGGGCCGACGCCCTGCCGCAACTCCCCGCGGTGGTGGCTTGGGACGCCGGGCCACGGGTCAGCACCGAATTGGTGGACATCGACCCGGCCGACATCCGAATCGGAATGCGGGTTGCGCCGGTGTTTTACGATCTGCCCGAGAGCGGAATCACCTTGCTGAAGTATCGGCCGGCGTGACCGGCGCAGCGGCGGAGGCCACCATGGACGACCCGATCGATGGCGTCGTGCAGGCGATGCTGCGCGAACTGAACGACGGATTCCCGCGCGTCGAGGCGATGACCGGACCCGAAGCGCGCGCCGCGGTCGCCCAGCGACGGGTGCCCGTCGACAATCTCGGGGACGTTCGCGACACCATCGACCACGCGATCCCGGGCCCCGCGGGCGCCATCCCGGTACGGATCTATCACCCGCACGGCGAGCTGTTCGGCCGCCGCCCCGGGATCGTCTTCTACCACGGCGGCGGATTCGTGTTCTGCGACATCGAGTCCCACGACGGCTTCTGTCGCGCCCTGGCGCGCGGCGCCCAAGCCGTCGTCGTCTCCGTCGGCTACCGCCTGGCCCCCGAACACCCCGCACCCGCCGCCGCGCTCGACGCCTTCGCCGCGTTCTGCTGGGTGGTGGAACACGCGGGCGGGCTCGGCATCGACCCCGCGCGGACGGCGGTCGCCGGCGACAGCGCCGGCGGGAACCTGGCGGCCGTCACCGCGATCCTGTGCCGCGAACGAAGCGTCTCCCCGCCGGCCGCCCAGCTGTTGCTCTACCCGGCCATCGACCCGTCGTTCGACACCGACAGCTACCACCGCTACGGCACCGGATACTTCAACACCCGCGCCGCGATGCAGTGGTACTGGCGGCAATACCTCGGCGCCGACAAGCTCGTCGACCCGCCCTACCTGGTGGCGCCCGCCCGAACGGATTCTCACGCGGACCTGCCCCCCGCGGTGATCGCGACCGCCGGGCTGGATCCGCTGCACAGCGAGGGATGCCACTATGCGCACCGCCTGCGCAGCGCCGGGGTACCGGTCGTGCATCGCGATTTCCCGGGATTGTTCCACGGCTTCATGACGATTCAATCCTTTCCGCCGGCCGCCCCGGCGCGCGAGATGATCTGCGGCGACCTGCGCGGGCTCCTCGCGCCGACGCGTTGCGAGGCGACATGACCGATAGCGACGTCATCGTCATCGGCGCGGGGTTCGCCGGGCTGTACGCCGTGCACCGGGCGGCCGCGGCGGGGCTGTCGGTGATCGGCATCGAGGCGGCCCCAGACGTCGGCGGCACCTGGTACTGGAACCGCTACCCGGGCGCGCGGTGCGACGTCGAAAGCGTCGACTACTCATACTCATTCGACGAGGAACTGCAGCAGAGCTGGACCTGGACGGAACGCTTCGCCGCGCAGCCGGAAATCCTGGCCTACCTGCGCCACGTGGCCGACCGATTCGACCTGCGCCGCCACTACCGGTTCGGCGTCAACGTGGTCGGCGCCGCCTTCGACCAGGACGACGGGCGCTGGCACGTCCGCACCTCCGGCGGCCAGGAGCACGCCGCGCATTATCTGTTGTGCGCCACGGGCTGCCTGTCGGCGGTCAACCGCCCCGCCATTCCCGGCATCGACGACTTCGCCGGCGAGGTGTACTTCACGGCCGAGTGGCCAGACGAGGATCCGGACCTGCGCGGCAAATGGGTGGGGCTGATCGGCACGGGTTCGTCTGGCATTCAAGCGGTTCCGGTCATCGCCGCCGAGGCCGAGCGGCTGGTGGTGTTCCAGCGCTCGGCGAACTACAGCATCCCGATGCCCAACCGCCCATGGTCACCCGAGGAACAGCAACAGATCCGGGAGGAGTATCCGGAGCGCCGCCGGCTCTCGGCCTACGCCTCGGCGGGCACGCCGCACGGCACCTACCACAAGAAGGCGGTCGACACCGAACCGCCCGAGCGCGTCGATGCCCTGTGGCGGCGCTGGCGCGAGGGCGGCGTGCTGTTCGCCAAGACGTTCCCCGACCAGAACAGCGACCCGGCGGCCAACGACATCGCCAGGGAATTCGCCGAGGAACGCATCCGGGAAATCGTGCACGATCCCGTCGTCGCCGCCGATCTCATCCCGGTCGACCACCCGATCGGGACCAAGCGGATCTGTACCGACGCAGGCTATTACGCGACGTTCAACCGCGACAACGTCTGGCTGGTGAACCTGCGCCGCGAGCCCATCGAATCCATCACCGGTGAGGGCGTGCGAACCAGCGAAGCCACCTACCCGTGCGACGTGCTGGTCTTCGCGACCGGCTTCGACGCGCTGACCGGCGCGCTGACCCGGATCGACCCGAGCGGGCCCGGGGGAGTGCGGCTGCGCGGCGTCTGGGCCGACGGCCCGCTGACATTTCTCGGCCTGATGGTGCCCGGCCTGCCCAACCTGTTCACCATCAGCGGGCCCGGCAGCCCATCGGTGCTGGCCAACATGGTGCTGCATGCCGAGGTGCAGATCGACTGGGTGATCGAGCTGATGCTGACCGCCCGCCGACTCGGCCTCAGCGAGGTGGAACCGCGCCGCGACGCCGCCGAGGCCTGGACCCGCCACGTGGCACAGGCCGCTGACCAGACGCTGTTCCCCAAGGCCGCGTCGTCGTGGTACCTGGGCGCCAACATCGAAGGCAAGAAGCGCGTATTCATGCCCTACGCCGGGGGATTCGGTAACTACCGGCGGCACTGCGACGCGGTGGCCAGTCGGAACTATGCCGGGCTGGTGCTGACCACCCGATGACCGAGACTGTGCAGCAGCTGCTACGCCAGCGCCGCAACGACGACACGCCGGCGGTCGCCCACGGCGACCGGACGTGGACCTGGCGGCAACACCTCGCCGAAGCCGAGGCGGAGGCGGCCGCGCTGATCGGCCTCGCCGACCCGGCCCGTCCGCTGCACGTTGGCGCGCTGCTCACCAACTCCCCGGCGATGCTGCGCGCCATGGCCGCCGCCGCGCTGGGCGGCTACGTGTTGTGCGGGATCAACACCACCCGGCGTGGGCCGGGGCTGCTCGCCGACATCCGCCGATCCGACTGCCAGATCCTGCTCGTCGACGGCGAGCACCTGCCCCTGCTGGAAGGCCTGGCGCTCAACGGGATTCAGGTCATCGACGTGAGCTCGACGCGCTACGCCGACGCGGTGGCCGCGGCCCCGGCCCTCGTTCCGCATCGCGAGGTCACCGCCGCGGACACCCTGATGATGATCTTCACCTCCGGCACCAGCGGCGACCCCAAGGCCGTCCGATTCGCGCACGGCATGGCGATCATGTGCGGAACCAGCCTGATCTGGCAGTACGACGTCACCGCCGCGGACGTCTGCTACCTGGCCATGCCGCTGTTTCACTCCAACGGGATCGCCGCTGGCTGGGCGGTCGCCATCGGCAGCGGCGCCACCATGGTGCCGGCCAAGTTCTCCCCGTCGCGTTTCATCGACGACGTGCGGCGCTACCAGGTGACCTACCTGAACTACGTCGGCAAGCCGCTCGCGCTGATCCTTGCCACGCCCGAACGTCCCGACGACGCCGACACCTCGCTGCGGATCGCGTTCGGCAACGAGGCGACCGATCGCGACATCGACGAATTCGCACGGCGTTTCGGATGCCGCGTCATCGACAGCTTCGGCTCCAGCGAGTTCGCGGTGATCGTGGTGCGCGAGGACGGCGCCCCGCTCGGCTCGATCGGCAAGCCCTACCCGGGAGTCGGCATCTACAACCCGCGAACCCTGACCGAGTGCGCGGTCGCGAAGTTCGACGAGCACGGCGCGCTGACAAACTTCGACGAGGCCGTCGGCGAACTCGTCAACACCCAGGGCGCCGGACCGTTCACCGGCTACTACAACGATCCCGCCGCGACGGCCGAGCGCATCCGGCACGGCATGTACTGGTCGGGCGATCTGGCCTACCGCGACGCCGACGGCTGGATCTATCTGGCCGGGCGCACCGCGGACTGGATGCGGGTGGACGGCGAAAACCTGGCGGCCGCGCCGATCGAGCGGATCCTGGAACGGCTACCGCAGGTCGGCCAGGTCGCGGTTTATGCGGTGCCCGACGAGCGGGTCGGCGACCAGGTGATGGCCGCACTCGTGCTCCGCGACGAAACCCCGTTGGAGCCAGCAGATTTCGAGAAGTTCCTCGCCTCGCAGCCCGACCTGTCGCCCAAGGCGTGGCCGCGCTACGTGCGGATCAACGACGACCTGCCCGCGACCGCTACCAACAAGATCCTCAAACGGGAGTTGATCGCCGCCGGCATCACCGCGCAGGATGGGGTGTTGTGGACCCGCGCGGCGCGCGGCACCACCTACAGCGTGACGCCGTGACTCACCCGGCCTCGGCGGGCGCAATCTGGCTGATCTGTTCGGTGGCCGCTAAGGCGGGCTTCCACCATTTCGCCAGGGCCAACAATTCGGTGACCTCCTCGTCGAGGGTTGTCGCTCGGGCGCGCAGGATCGTTGCCACGTCGGGGGATCCGGGTGTCGCGCCCGCGGTCTTGGCTCTGGCGGCGTGAGCCAGTTGTAAGGCTTGCGACGCCGCGTCGTGTTCGGCGGTTGGCACCGAGTTTGCCTGGAGGAACCGGGCCAGCTCCTGCGGCGCTATGTCGCGGAAATAGGGACGCAGGTGCAGGATCGCGTCGCGGATTTCGATAATGGTTTGGTGTAGCTGCAGGGTGGTTTTTTGAAATCGATAATTGTCGTGGTCGAGGTTGAAACTGCTTTCCGGGACCACCGTCGTCAAGCTTGCCCGTAAGGCGGCCAGGTTTTTCCAGGAGCGGCTGGTGGGATCCAGTCCGAGGTAACGCAGCACTCGCGCTACGAGCGGAACAGCTCCGAAGCCATACACGATGACCGCTATGCAAAAGGCCTCAAAGCTGTGCAACCACAGCCGGAACCTCAGGGTGTCGGTCCAGCCGAGCTGATCGGTTGCGGCCGAGACCAGCGCTTCTAGGCAGGCTGCTGCGGTCAGCACACCGACCAGTAGCCCGCCGACGGCCAGGAAGAGGTCACGTTTCTGCGTGCTCTTTCGCACCTCGGCTGCGAACATCCGAATAGCCCGAGCCGCCAGAAGGAGAATCATGGCCGTATAGAAGCTGCAGGCCAAGACTCCGTCCCAGCCGCCGGCGACTTCAAGGGTTTGACCGGCAACGCGGGCACGGGTGGCCGCGACCAGGTATGCCACGCATAATATGACCGCGGCCAGGCGGTAATAGCGGTGACCCCGGCGCGTTTCGACCGGTGAGAGCCGAGTCCACAACATCGTGAAGCCAATGAATTCGGTGGCGGCGAAAATCATTGCCGCGGAGGATAATTGCTGGGCGGTGGTGACGGTCAACAGGGCCGATTTGGACAGTACGACTTCTACATCGTGCTCACGCAGGAGCTGGATCAGCAGGATCCAGACCATCAGATTGCTGTAGTACCTCTCGTAGAGGTTGGTCCTGCACCAGCGGAAGCGCGCGGCGAGGAGCAGCGCCATCGCGATGATCACGGGCCAGGCGATGAAGCCTGGGACGGTGGAGGTCATCGCCGATGGAAGAAGGCGCTACGCATCATCATCGACGAGCGTTCGTTGGCTTCGGCGGCTGCGATCATCAGCAGGGAAGCGAACATTTCGGCATCGCGCTCTTGCTCGCTGCCGCCATTGCTGCGTCCGAGCACCGCGTGCACGGTTTGAGGATCGATATCGGGCAAGACCTGGCGGCACAGGTCATGTTCGCGCCCCTTGTCTGGGCCGAAAGCAGGACTTCGGTGGTGACCAAGGAGCATGTGCCCGATCTCGTGACCCACGATCTGGTCGATGTGGTAATCGGTGGTCCCGATCTCGTGCAGGATCAGGTCGTCGTTGTCGCGAGCCAGCCACAGTCCGCATGGACTGTCGGCCAGAGCGGCGGTGTCGGTCGGAATTAATCTGATTGGGCGGCCCCGCAATTCAGCCAGATTCCGGATGAAGACATCCCTGTCCCAGGGGACCGGGATCGGCTGGCGGCGCGCCAGCGCCAAGATGTCACCGTTCGAAAGTGTCATTAGGCCTCCGCCTCACCGCCGCCTGAGTGCGCGATCGGCGGAAGCCGCTCAAGTTCGCGAACGCGGTCAAGTATCAGGGCCACACTGTTGAGCGCCTGCGGAGTGAGGCCGCTCGCACGCATCGCCAAGTCGCGTACGCCGCCGTCACGCAACGCCTGCAATAGATTGAGTTGGGCGTCGATCTGTGGGTTCGGATCACGATCAACCAGATAGCTGGCCGGTACTCCGAAAAACTCGGCGATGGCGCGCAAATGCTGGACCGTCGGGTTGTCCTTGACTCCGCTCCTGAGTTGCCATAGGTAGGCCGGGCTGATCGAGACACCGGTTTGGCTGGTGATCGCGGCCGCGGCGGCGGCATTCGACAGTGGCGGCGTGTCCGGCCGACGCATTACCTCGAAAAGCTTGTCGAGACGGGCCGCCAGATCGCCCTTCTCCGCACCTTCGTCGGCGTCCATGTGTACTCCTGTTTAAACTGAGCGCCATCGGCGTGTACTCATGTTATTCGTTTGAGGATGGTACGTCGGGCAATGCCTGGGCGACAAACCTTGGAAGGACACGACATGCTGCACCGGATCACGCTGTTGGCTATCGCCGCGCCACGGCGGGTCATCGTCGTCGCCTTGCTGATCCTAATCGGGGCATCGGTCTTTGGCGCCCCGGTCGCTTCGAGCCTGTCGGTAGGCGGCCTCCGGGATCCGGGATCGGAGTCGGCCCAGGCCAGCGGGCTGTTGGCCGACAAGTTCGGTCATAGCGATCAGCAGTTGCTGCTGATGGTGACCGCGCCCGGAGGTGCCCGCAGCGATCAAGCTCGTCGGGTCGGCACCGACATCGTCGACGACCTACTGCGATCCCCTTACGTGTTCAACGTGTCCTCCCTGTGGACCGCGGCACCACAGGCCGCCGCCGGGCTGGTCAGCAAGGACGGCAAGTCCGGCCTGATCATGGCCAACCTCAAGGGCGGGGAAAACAATGCACCGAAGTACGCAAAAACGCTGTCCGATCAGGTCGGGAGCAACCGCGACGGGGTCGCCGTGCGCGCGGGGGGCATGGCGATGGTCTACGCGCAGGTTAACGATCAAACCAAGCGCGACCTGGCGTTGATGGAGGCCATTGCAATCCCGTTGAGCCTCCTGGCACTGGTGTGGGTGTTCGGCGGACTGCTCGCGGCAGGGCTGCCGGTCGCCGTGGGGCTGATCGCCATCGTCGGTTCCATGTCGATACTGCGGTTGCTGACTTTCACCACGGACGTCTCGATTTTGGCGCTCAACCTGACCACCGCGCTCGGCCTGGCGCTGGCCATCGACTACACGCTGTTGATCATCAGCCGCTACCGCGACGAGCTGGCCGAAGGAGCCACTCCCAACGACGCACTGATCGGGACGATGGCCACGGCTGGGCGAACCGTGCTCTTCTCCGCCACTACGGTCGCGTTGTCGATGGCCGTGATGCTGTTGTTCCCCATGTACTTCCTGAGATCGTTCGCCTATGCCGGAGTTGCAACCGTCGCATTCGCGGGTCTCGCGGCGATCATGGTGACCCCGGCAGCGATTGCCGCATTGGGCCCTCGGCTGGACTCCCTGGATGTTCGCCGGCTGGCACGTCGGGTGCTGCATCGACCTGATCCGCTGCCGAGACGACCAGAACAGCTGTTCTGGTACCGGTCAACCAAGCTGGTGATGCGCCGAGCGATGCCCATCGGTCTGGCCGCGCTCGCCGTGCTGCTGCTGCTGGGGTTCCCATTCCTGCACGTGAAGTGGGGCTATTCCGACGACCGCCTGTTACCGCGATCTGCGTCCGCCCATCAGGTGGGCGACCAGCTTCGCAACGGTTTCGCCAACGATTCCGCGCCTCCGATACAGGTCGTCATCCCCAACGCGCGTGACCTGGTTCCGGCCGACCTGGACGGCTACGCTGCCGAGCTGTCTCGGGTGCCCGACGTGTCTGCGGTAGCCGCTCCGGCCGGCACCTTCATCAACGGGCACGACGTTGGGCCACCGGAGGCCGCGACTGGGATCGCCGGCGGCAGTGCATTTTTGACCGTCGTCAGTTCCGCGCCGTTGAATTCGTCGGCCTCCGACACCCAACTCGACCGGTTACAAAAGATGCCGGGCCCCGGTGGCCGGTCAGTCCAGCTCACCGGCCTCGCGCAAGCCGACCGCGACAGCGTCGAAGCCATCACCTCGCGCCTGCCGCTGGCGGTCGGAGTTATCGCCGTCGTCACCTTCGTACTGCTGTTTTTGCTTACCGGTAGCGTGGTGCTGCCGCTCAAGGCGTTGATCCTCAACGTGTTATCGCTGACGGCGACGTTCGGTGCCCTGGTTTGGATATTTCAAGAGGGCCACCTTGACGCCCTGGGGACGACGTCTACCGGAACGTTGATCGCCAACACGGCGGTACTGATGTTCTGCATCGCGTTCGGCCTATCCATGGACTATGAGGTGTTCCTGGTGTCACGGATTCGCGAGTACTGGTTGGCATCGGCCCGTAGCAGCGACGCGAACGACGTGAGCGTGGCGTTGGGCGTGGCCCGTACCGGGCGCGTGATCACCGCCGCCGCGCTGGTCATGTCAATCTCGTTTGCCGCGCTGGCCGCCTCGCAGGTGTCGTTCATGAGGATGTTCGGGCTCGGACTGACCCTGGCCGTACTCATGGACGCGACCGTGATACGCACCGTGCTGCTGCCGGTCTTCATGCACCTGCTGGGCCGCGCCAACTGGTGGACCCCCAAACCGCTAGCCTGGCTGCACAACCGCATCGGCATCAGCGAATCCGCCGGCCACGCCAGGCACGTGGCGCCTGGCCATGCGCCTGGTTACTTGGCCGAGGATGAATAGCAGGAGCCGGTCTGTAACCGGGTGGCGCAATCGGGTTGGCCCCTAGCCGTTTTCGCATGCCCGGGTTCCGGCCGGCTGGACACCGCGCACGAAAACCGACCCGCGTCGTCGGCGCCCTGGACTCGGTCGCCACTCAGGGGCGCTATATCGGCTGCAGCGGAATAGCTTCCGCGGCCAGAGCGAAACGACTCACCCGGCCTCGGCGGGCGTGGGCGCCTCGCCGAACCGGGCCAATACCAGCGTTCCAGACACGGCCACAACGAATCCCGCGATCACCAGCCAGCCGAGGCCGTCGCGGGCGGAGTCACCCAGCCAGACGACGCCCACGATCGCGGGAGCGATTGTCTCGCCGACGACCATGGCCGCCACCGTCGTCGTCACCGAACCGCGGTGCAGGGCGGAGGTGAGCAGGAGAAATCCCGCGGCCCCGCCGCCCGCGCCCGCATAGAGGGCCGGCTGGGTGTAGAAGCCGAGCTTGGTTGGGTTGACGACGTCCATCAGGCGCACCGCGATTTCGACGACGCCGAATCCGCTTCCCGCGCAAAGGCCCAGGGCGAGGCCCCGGGCGCGATCATGCAACCGGCCCGCCGCCGCGCCGATGAGGAATATCGCGGCGACCACACCGATCAGCGCCCAACCGAGTCCGGCCGGCGCGTGGCGAAAGTGCCCCGGCCCCGCCGCGCACGCGAGCACGACGAGGCTCGCGCAGACCACCGCGACGGCCGTCCATTCCGTCGCGGACAGCCGCGCCGACAGCACCCACGCCGACACGATGCCGGTGACCGCGATCGAAGCCGCCAGCGCCGCGGCGACGACGTAGATCGGCACCAACCGCAGCGCCATTACCTGAAGCAGAAACCCGAGGACGTCAAGGCCGATGCCGGCGATATAGCGCCACTGCCGGATGGCCCGCATCAGCAGGACCGCGTCGACCCCCGACTTGCTGGCGGGTTCCACCGATCGGGTGGCGACCGCCTGCAATACCGTGGCGGTGCCGTAACACACCGAGCAACCCAGCGCGAGCAGGAACCCGATGAGCACGGACTAGACAATACGAGACGAAGGGATTCTTCGATGATTGGCGTCGAAGGCAAAGTTGTAGCGATCGCCGGTGCAAGCAGCGGGATAGGGGAGGCAACCGCGCGTCTGCTCGCCGAGCGCGGCGCCAGCGTTGTCCTCGGTGCGCGCCGCGTCGAGCGCCTCGAGGAGATCGCGCGCGAGATTCGCGAGGGTGGGGGAGGCGTCGTCATCCGTCAGACCGATGTGACGCGCCTCGAGGACCTCGACCAGCTGGTCGCGACGGCGTCCGATGAATTCGGTTCCCTCGACGTACTGGTGAGCAACGCCGGGATCAGCAAGATCGGGCCGGTATCGGACCTCGACGTCGATGGGTGGTCGGCGATGATCGACGTCAATCTGCGCGGGGTGCTGCACGGCATCGCCGCGGCGCTACCGGTTTTCCGCCGACAGGGCCGCGGCCACTTCGTGACGACCGTATCCACCGCCGGGTTGAAGATCGTTCCCACCATGGCGGTGTATGCGGCTACGAAGAATGCCGTACGTACCGTCATGGAAGGCCTGCGCCAAGAGTCGACCGATGGCGTCATCCGAACCACTTCGATATCACCGGGATTCGTCGACACCGAGCTCGACGGTTCGATCGACGATGCGGACCTGCGTGACCAGATCCGGGGCACCATGAGCGACTTCGGTTTGTCGCCCGCGGCGGTGGCGCGCGCCGTGGCATTCGCGATCGAGCAGCCCCACGACGTCGAGATTGGTGAGATCGCTATCCGCCCCACCGTCCAGGGTTAGCGGCGCAAGGCAACCTCACATCTGCGAGAGGATGCGGGCCAGCTTCGCGGTGTACTCGGACTCGGAGATCGCGCCGGCGGCGCGCAGCGCCTCCAGTTCCCTGAAGCGCTCGGGGACCGGCACCGGCGGGTCCGGATACGAATGCGCTGTCGGGTGCGCAGGCTGCCTCGTGTCGCTGACGCCCCATCCCGAGCCGAGGTTGACGAACCGGAGCGCGAAGAGCACACCGCCCGCGGTGATCGGCAGCCCGAGGTAGAGCAGCCACCCCAGCGACACACCCGCGCGGCTCAGAGCGAAGTAGCGCGAGACGAGCAGCAGGGCGATCAGCGCGCCGGACAACAGGACAGCGGCCTTGGTCTTCATGCGGCAAGTGGAAACCGGGCCTGTGGCTACCGATCCCAACTGCGGCAAAGATAGTCCAGCACCAGGGCGGTGACGACGCCGTAGCCGAAGTGCGGAACCAAATCGCTGATCCAGCCGACGACGCCCCAGGTTCGCGGGTCGGTCACGCCGAGCACGGTCATCGGCCCGTTGGTGCCGATGAGGGCGATCGCCGTCGCGACCAGCGTGGCGACCACGAGGTTCGGGCGCCAGCCCAGCGCGTAAGCCAGCCCGAGGATCAGGCCCATCCCGATCCCCGCCGCATACCCGGTCAGCGCGCCCAGGCCGAGCAGCCGGTTGGCCAGGACGTCACCGGATCCCGGCACCGTCAGGCCGAACAGCTTCGCCATCGCCTCGACGGTCCGTTCGGGCGTGGAGCTCGTCGGCCGGCCGCGCACCGCGATGTCGAGATAGGTGATCACGTTGAGCGCGGTGGTACCGGCGGCCCCCGCGGCGGCGCCGCTCAGCAGCCCCGGCCACAAATGGGAAGCCCGTGGGTATTTCATCCTGCCGCTGCCCTCCGCTTGCCGCGATGCGCATCTTCTGAAAAGAAACTACAGTTGACTGCCATGACGAACCGCACGCGCCGTACGGCGGCCGCGGTCTGCGGTTCCGCCGCTGTCGTGCTTGCGGTCGGGCTCGGCGTCGCGGGCGCTGGTCAGTCGCCGAGCGGCACGACGGCCCAGTCCTCGAGTGTCGCGCCCGCTCCCGGCGATGGGGGCGGCGCGATACCGGTACAGCCCGTCGGCGGCGGCGCCTGCATCATCGGCCTGAACTGTGGCTGCATTCCGCACCGCACCTGTCCCACGCCGCACCCGCATCCGGGGACCGCGGGCGCCAACCAACACGACGCTCCGCCCCCGCAAAATCCGTAGCGACCGGGCTTCCTGACCAGGACCCGAGCGGCTTTCCTATCATTTGCGAATGAGCGCAGGTGGGCTGGATACCGTGGGCTCGCCGGCATTCACCGACGAGGACCCGGCCCTGTTTCGCGCCGCCGGCTGGTGGTCCGATTTGACCCTGTCGGACGCGGTGCGCCAGAACGCCCGATCGGCGCCGGACCGTACCGCCTACGTCGACCATCCCGGGAAGTCGCTGTCATGGCACGAATTCGACTGTGCCGCAACACAATTAGCCGAGCTGCTGGCCGGTGTCGGTGTGGCGCGCGGTGATCGGGTCGCGGTGTGGCACGGCGACTCCGCCGCCATCCACGTGCTGTTCGTCGCGATCGAACGGTGCGGTGCCGTCGTGGTCGGCATCGGCGCGCGCGCCGGGACCCGCGAGGTCGCCGCGATCCTGCGCAACGCGCGGCCGAAGATCCTGGTCAGCGACGCACAGCGCGCCGACGCCGCGGTGGGCGTAGCCGGCGAATCCGCGCTGGTCCTGGACGGCGATCCGGGCGCGCTGCGGCTGAACGTCGACGCGGAGCCCAGGGCGGTGGCCACGGCGACACAACTGGGTCCCGACGACGTCTTCCTGATCAACTCCACCTCCGGGACCACCGGCCTGCCCAAATGCGTCGTGCACACGCAAAACCGTTGGCACTACTTTCACCAGAAGGCCGTCGCCAACGGGTTGCTGACACCGGACGACGTCTTCCTGCCGGTGATACCGACGCCGTTCGGGTTCGGACTATGGACCAGCCACACGACGCCGATTTACCTCGGCGCCACAGCGGTGATCCTGCCGAGGTTCACCGCGTCCGCGGCGTGTGCGGCGATCGCCCGCCACCGGGTCACCGTGCTGTGTTGTGTCAGCACGCAACTGACGATGCTGATGGCGGACCCGGCGTCTCGCGAACACGACCTGGGTTCGCTGCGCGTCGTTTTCGCGGGCGGTGAGTCGCTGCCCTACCGGCCCGCCGCGGAGTTCGAGGACCTCACTGGCGCGAAGATCTTGCAGTTCTACGGCTCGAACGAGACCGGGATGCTGAGCGCGACCACGGTCGACGACCCCCGGGAACGTCGACTGCGCACCGGCGGCCGGATAGTCCCGGAGATGGCGGTTCGGCTCTTCGACGGCGACCGGGACGTCACCGCGACGGGGCGCGGACAGCCCGCATGTCGGGGCCCGGCGACGAGCCTCGGGTACCTGGGCGGGACCGACCACGACAAGCTGTTCACCGCCGACGGGTGGATGCGCATGGGCGACATCTGCGAGATCGACGCGGACGGCTATCTGAGCGTCACCGGCCGAACGTCCGACTTCATCGTGCGCGGCGGGAAGAACATCAGCGCGAGCCAGGTCGAGGACGCCGCCACCACCCACCCCGCGATCGCGGTAGCGGCGGCCGTCGCGATGCCCGATCCGGTGTTCGGTGAAAAGGTCTGCCTCTACGCCGAACTCGTCGAATCGCGGTCCGTCGATCTGCCGGAGCTCGTCGAGCACCTGTTGGCGCTGGGTGTCTCCAAGGAGCTGCTGCCCGAAAGGCTCATCGTGGTCGACGAGCTGCCTCGATCGTCCGGCGGCAAGATTGCCAAAGGCCAGCTGCGCGAGGATATTCGAATCAGGACGGAGGCGGATCATGAACGCTCCTAACGCACGTCGAGGTGGCGTCGAGGTGTGGGCGCCGTCGGTGGTGCCCCCGATCGGCGTCGACCTGTCCAACGAGCAGGCGCTTGCCGTGGCCTTCCGTCACCTCGCCGGCATCGGCTTCGCGGAAAACATGGCCGGACACATCACCTGGCAGCTCGACGGCCAGACGGACATGTTCGTCAATCCGTGGGGGCTGTGGTGGCAGGAGCTCACCGCCTCGGACATCTGCGTGGTGGACAGCGAGGCGCGGGTGGTCCGCGGTCGATGGGATGTCACCCCGGCCATCCACATCCACACCGAACTGCACCGCGTGCGCGACGACGCCCGGGTCGTCATCCACAACCACCCCTACTACGTGTGTGTGCTCGCCGCGTTGGGCAGGCTTCCCGAACTCGTCCACCAAACCGGTTCGCTCTACCTCGACGACCTGTGCCTGGTCGACACGTACGACGGGGAAGTCGACAGCCCCGCGCGCGCCGCGGATCTCGCCGCGCGCATCGGGGGCGCCAACCTCACGATCCTGGCCAACCACGGCGTCATCGCGACGGGTCGCAACCTGCCGGAAGCCGTGTACCGGGCGGCGTCGATCGAACGGGTCTGCAAGCTGGCCTACGACGTCATGCTCACCGGCCGGGAACCGGTGAAGATGAACTGGTCGGACATGGCCGGCATGCAGCGGTCGCTGATCGAGCGCGCCGCCGACGTGTACTGGGCGGGGGCGGCCCGGATGACCATCAAGGCCGATCCCGATGTCCTCTCGTAACCGTGTGAAACGTGGGCGTTGCGTGTGTCCCCTGGGCGCGTTTCGGCCCAGATTCCCGCCCTGGGCGCACAGTCAAAGCTGTCAGCGCACACTCAACCGCCCTGCCCCGCAAGGAGATTGACGAGTGAAATCGATCGATGAGCTGGCCGGCGACCTGAGCTTCACCACCGCGAAGACGGGCGGCGACCGCTCGGTTACCTTCCTGCCCGATCCGCCCCGCGCGCCACGGCGCTACACGGTGATCTCGGTGGACGACCACATCGTCGAACCGCCCGACACCTTTACCGGGCGCCTGCCCCGCAAGTTCGCCGACCGCGCCCCAAAAGTCGTGGAGACCGGCACCGGGGGGCAGACCTGGGTGTACGACGGCCGGGAACTGCCCAACGTCGGATTCAACGCCGTCGTCGGGCGCCCGGTGGCCGAGTACGGCTTCGAGCCGGTCCGGTTCGACGAGATGCGCAGGGGCGCATGGGATATCCACGCGCGCGTCAAAGACATGGACCTCAACGGCATCTACGCCTCGCTCAACTTTCCCTCATTCCTGCCGGGGTTCGCAGGCCAGCGGCTGCAGCAGGTCACCACGGACCGCGACCTGGCGCTGGCGTCGGTGCGGGCATGGAACGACTGGCACCTCGAGGTGTGGGCGGGCTCGTATCCCGAACGCATCATCCCGTGTCAGCTGCCGTGGCTGCTGGACCCCGAACTCGGCGCCAAGATGATCTATGAGAACGCCGAACGCGGCTTTCACGCCGTCACTTTCAGCGAGAACCCGGCGATGCTCGGGTTGCCGAGCATCCACTCCGGCCACTGGGACCCGATGATGGCGGCGTGCGCCGAGACGGACACCGTGGTGAACCTGCATATCGGCTCGTCGGGCTCCTCGCCCTCCACCACCGACGACGCGCCGCCGGACGTCCAGGGCGTGCTGTTCTTCGCCTACGCCATTTCCGCGGCGGTAGACTGGCTGTACTCCGGCCTGCCCAGCAGGTTCCCCAACCTGAAGATCTGCTTGTCGGAGGGCGGAATCGGCTGGGTCGCGGGCTTGCTGGACCGCCTCGACCACATGCTCGGCTACCACGCCATGTATGGCACCTGGCAGACACTCGGCGAAAGCCTCACTCCCGCAGAGGTTTTCACCCGCAACTTCTGGTTCTGCGCGGTGGAAGACAAATCGTCGTTCGTGCAGCGCGATCGGATCGGCGCTGACAACATCATGCTGGAGGCCGACTACCCGCACTGCGACTCCACCTGGCCCCACACCCAGGAGACGATCCACGAACAGATCGGCGATTTGCCACCGGACGTGATCCGAAAGTTCAGTTGGGAGAACGCGTCTCGGCTGTACCGGCATCCCGTGCCGGTCGAGGTCCAGCGCAATCCCGATGCGTTCTAGGCCTTTTCGTGCTGACGCTCGTGGGGACACGGGCAACCAGTGTCGCCGCGCGCCGAAAGGTGGTGCGACGCGCCCACCGGCGCCGGCAGGGACGACGACACGGACGCCAGCGACACGTCCCTCGGGCACGACGGCTCCGCAATCCAGTTCATGAACTGCCAGATGGCGGCCACCAACGTGACGAGCAGCAGCGCCGTCGCGACCGCGTGGAACACCAGGTAGTAGCAGTATCCGGACGGGGACTGCGGTGAACCATCCCCGGCGGCAACCGTTTTGAGCGTCGCAATTCCCATCAAGACAGCCTCCCTCTTCGACCCAACGGCATCGACCCCGACAACAACTGCTCGTTAGTCGTTCGGAGCGAGGCCCCGACCGGATGGCGAACACGTCGCATCGACCGAACACAATGCGCAAAAGCTCTGGTCGCGGCAGTCTGGGGCGCGCGTTTTGAACCGCCGGGCTCTGGGTAGCCGACCGGGGACGTCGGTCCTCGCGTTCAAAGCCCGACCGTCAGACAAGCAGTGGGATTGGCAGGCGAATGAACACCCTCGCGTTGCTGGCCGGCCGCTACGAGGTGCGCGGCAGGCTGGGCCTGGGAGGCATGGCCGAAGTTCGCGACGGCTGGGACACCCGACTTAACCGGCCCGTCGCCATCAAGCTTTTGCACCCGGTGTTCAACGCGCAGCCCGACATTCGGAACCGATTCGACGCGGAGGCGCGCGCGGCCGCGGCGCTGAATCATCCGAACATCGTGGCGGTTCACGACTGCGGCGAGCACGACGGCATACCTTTCATCGTGATGGAGCGGTTGCCGGGCAGTTCGCTGGCCGACCAGATCGCCCGCGGTCCGCTTCCGGTCCCACACGTCCGAGCCACCCTCGACAACGTTCTCGCCGCGCTGACGGCCGCGCACCGCGCGGCGATCCTGCATCGGGACATCAAGCCCGGAAACATCCTGGTCGGCGCCGACGGCGAGGCCATGAAGGTCGCCGACTTCGGGATCGCCAAAACCCACGAGGCGGTCGCCCACACGATGACGGGCCAGGTCTTCGGCACCATCGCCTACCTGAGTCCCCAGCGGCTCGCGGGGGCACCCGCGAGCGTGGCCGATGACCTCTACGCCGTCGGGGTGGTCGGCTATGAGGCGCTCGCGGGGCGTCGCCCCTTCCCGCAGGACAACATGGGCGCCCTGGCCCGCGCCATCCTGCACGACCGGCCGCCGCCGCTGGCCCTGCTGCGACCCGACGTCGATCCCGCCCTTATCACCGCGATCGAACGCGCGATGGCGCCCGACCCCCGACAGCGATTCGGCGGCGCCGAGGAGATGCGGGGAGCGCTGCACGGTCGTGGGACGGCGATCGTTGCCGGCGTGCCGCTCTCCGCGCCGCTGCGCCCGCCGACCAAGGTGCTCGAGATGCCGCTACCGCGGCGGAATCCGCGGCCGGGCGGCCGGACGAAGAAGCTGGTCGCCGCCGCGGCCGTCCTGGCGGCAATGATCGTTGTCCCGTTCGCGATCGCGTCCGATCCCGCACCCTCGAGCGCGCCCGCCAATCCGGTGAGTACGAGCTCCCCGTCGCCCGAGCCCGTTAGCAATCCGGTGCCGCCACCACCCACTCCCACGCCAGAACCCGCGCCTCCGCCGCGCCACGGCCCCGGCAAGGGCCATGGCAAGGGACACGGCGGCGGCGGAGATTAGGGCTTTCAAAGCCACGCGCACAATGCGCAAAAGCTGATAATCGCTCGTTGCGTGGCTATCGCGCACAAGCGCGTCTGCGCCGTCATCGCTCCGTAGGTTCGAGTGAACAAGGTGTCGAGACCCCCTCGACAGAGACACCGACCAGGAGCGCGCCGTGTTCACTCAGCCGGAACTGACTACGGGATCAAACGCCTACAGCGGGACGCCCGCTGCGCTTCCGCAGCGACTGCCCACGCGGCGGGACGGCTATGTCGAGCGCACGGTCATCGCCAGTGACGGCGTGCGGCTCGCGGTCCGTGACTACGGTGCCGCCGGCGCCCGGGATCACACCGTCGTCCTGATGCACGGCCTGTGCCTGACCCAGTCGAGCTGGGCCCTTCAGGTCCGCCACCTGGTGCGCCGGTGGGGCGACAGCGTGCGAATCATCACCTACGACCACCGCGGCCACGGCCGTTCGACCGGGGCCGACATGCACACCTACCAGATCGACCGGCTCGCCGCCGACCTCGCCGACGTCCTCGCCGTTCTGCGCGTGAGCGGCCCGCTGACCCTGGCAGGCCACTCGATGGGCGGGATGACGGCCCTGGCCTACCTGGCGCGGCCGGCCGCCGATCGCCCGGTGGAACCGCAGGGCCTCGTCCTGGTGGCGACGGCGGCGGGCCGGCTCACCGAGCGCGGCCTGGGCCGCTTGCTGGCCAGCCGGGCCACGGGCGCGCTGTTCGATCTCGTGCACCACATGCCGCGACGGGCGACGGATCAGGCGATCAACGGGCTGGTGCGGCCCGTCTGCGAAGGCCTCATCCGATATTCCGGCGTCGAGCGCAACGGCGCCGCAGCGGTGACCCAATCCGCGATCCGCACGATCTCCTTGACGACGGCGGCCGGCTTCCTGCCCAGCCTGAAGCGGTACGACCAATACGACGGGCTCTCCGCGATCGCCGCGAACACGGTCGTCATCAGCGGGGGAGCGGACCGAACCACGCCGGCCGAGCACGCGCGTGAGCTGGCGGCCGCCATCCCGGGCGCCACCCACCTGCACCGGCCCACCGCCGGGCACATGCTGCTGGAAGAGGACGCGGAGTGCGTCAGCGCGGCGATCGACGGCGTGATGTCCATGCGGCGCCGGCCGGCCCGTGGCGCGGCCAGTTGACCGCCGGCGGCATGTCGAATGTTATGAGCGTGCAAATTCTTTTCGTTTGCTGTGCGGGAACGCCCGCGGCTCGCTAACGTCGGGCCATCGCAATTGGCTGACTTCTCCGCCCCGGGGCGGAAGCGAACTGGAGGTTGCCCCATGAGGAAGATCGTTGCCGCCGGTGCTTTGGCGTTCTGCGGGCTGCTGACCACCGGCGTCGGCATCAGCAACGCCGAAGAGATTCAGGTCGAAGGCAACTACGCGACCCAGGCCGCGTGCGAGGTAGACGGCCCCCACGTCGAGGTCAACCATCCCGGCACCTTCACCCATTTCTCCTGCGTTCAGCATTCCGACGGCCTCTGGTACCTGTATCTGAGCAACTGATTTCCCGGCCCCGGCCGGTAGCCGGTCAGAGGTCGGAGGCCAACCGCCGCAGGATGTCCGCCGCGGGGTCGGCGGTGGCGTGCCGATACCCGGTGCCCGCCCAGAGGTGGACGTAGTCCGGCTTGCCCGCCGCGGCGGCGGCCTTGCGCATCGGGCTGGTGAGGTAGTGAATCGCCGGGTAGCCCAGCGGCGCCTGCGCCTCGTGGGCATCGATGAACGCGTTGCGCAGGCCGCGGGCCGGCCGGCCGGTAAAGGCCCGGGTGATCACGGTCTCGCTGTAAGCCGGATCCATGAGGGCGGCCTGGTGGGTGGCGGAGGCGCCGCTCTCGGTGGCGCGGAGCAGAACCGTCCCGACCGCGGCCGCCACGGCGCCGGCGCGGATCACGTCGGCCACCGCGGCCGGAGTGGCGAGGCCACCGGCGGCCATCACCGGCAGCGGTACCGTCGCGACGATCTGCGCGACGAGGTCGACGATCGGGACAGGTGTCAACGGCCTGCGGGGCGAGAGCGTGCCCGAATGCCCGCCGGCCGTCGCCGCCTGCACGGCGAGCATGTCGACCCCCGCGTCGCGCGCCTGCGCCGCCTCGTCGGGCGTCGTCACGGTCTGCACCACAACGGTGTTGGCCTTCTTCAGGGCGGTGATCACCTCGCGCGGCGGTATCCCGAACGTGAACGACACCAACGGCACCGGGTCGTCGAGCAGCAGCGCGATCTTCTCGTCGAAGCGGTCGGTGTCGTCGATCGGCTCGCTTGGAAGCGTCAGGCCGAACTGATCGGCCTCCTCTTGGACGATGGCTGCGTAGGCGCGGTAGCTGTCGGGGTCGACGGGCAGGGGATTGGGCGCAAAGAGGTTGATCCCGAACGGAATTCCCTCGGCACGCACCTTCTTGATCTCCGCCTCGACGGCGTCGACGGTCTTGTACCCGGCCGCCAGCATGCCGAGGGCGCCGGCCTGGGTCGCGGCCGACACCATCGCCGGCGTAGTCGGCCCGCCGGCCATCGGGGCGGCGACCAGCGGTATCGACATCCCGAACTGTTCCAGCATCGCAGTCCCCCTTCGAGTCCGGATCACACGCTGCCCTGAGAATATCGGCGAAGCGTTGCCATTCCATCCCGGCGTCCGACCTGACAGGATGCTTCACCGTGAAGCGGCCCAACTTTCTAGTCATCGTGGCGGACGACCTCGGATATTCCGACATCGGTGCTTTCGGCGGCGAGATCAATACGCCGAACCTGGACCGGCTGGCCTACGCCGGCGTCCGGTTCACCGACTTCCACTCCGCCCCGGCGTGCTCGCCCACCCGGGCGATGCTGTTGACCGGCACCGACCACCACATCGCCGGCATCGGCACGATGCTCGAGGTCGCGATCCCCGAGTTCCGCGGCGCCCCCGGCTACGAGGGCTACCTCAACGACCGGGTCGTGGCCCTGCCTGAGCTGCTGCGCGACGCCGGATATCTGACGCTGATGTCGGGCAAATGGCACCTGGGCGACACCATCGAAACGTCGCCGTGGGCCCGCGGGTTCGAGCGCTCGTTCGCCTTGCTGCCGGCCGGCGCCAGCCACTACGGCCCCGCGGTGGGCGGCGGGTTTTCGCCCGTGGCAACGCTTTACACCGAGGATGACCAGTTCGTCACCGTTGGTGACGACTTCTACTCCTCCGACTACTACGTCGACACCCTGCTGCGCTACTTCCGCGAGCGCTCCGACGACGATGACCGTCCATTCTTTGCCTACCTGCCATTTCAGGCCCCGCACTGGCCGTTGCAGGCGCCGGGCGAGACCATCGCGACCTATCACGGCCGCTACGACGCCGGGCCCGACGAATTGCGCGAGGCCCGACTGGCGGCGCTGAAGAAGCTTGGCCTGTGCCCGCCCGACGTCGAGCCGCATCCGGTCGTAGCCGACGGCGCCCCCGAATGGGCCGACATGACCGACGACGAGCGCGCGCGTTCGGCCCGCAGCATGGAGGTCTACGCCGCGATGGTCGACCGGATGGATCAGAACATCGGCCGGGTCATCGACTACCTGTCCGACACCGGCGAACTGGACAACACCGTCGTGATCTTCCTGTCCGACAACGGAGCGGAGGGTGCGATGGTCGAGGCGATGCCGCTGCGCGGCGCCCAGATCGTCGCGCAGATCGAAAAGTACTGCGACAACAGCCTCGACAACCTGGGCGGGCCCACCTCGTTCATCTGGTATGGCCCGCGCTGGGCGCAGGCGGCCACCGCGCCGTCCCGACTGCACAAGGCGTTCACCACCGAGGGCGGGATCCGGGTTGTGGGCTTCGTGACCTGGCCCGGTTTCGCCCGGCAGGCCGAAATCGGCACGGCCTTCACGACCGTCATGGACATCGCCCCGACGGTGCTCGAGCTCGCCGGTGTCGCGCACCCGGGCACCGCCTACCGGGGCCGCGAAGTCGCGCCGATGCGGGGCCGTTCCCTGGTGCCATACCTGTCGTGCGACAGCGAAGCGGTCCACGACGCGGAAACGGGCACCGGTTGGGAGTTGTTCGGGCGCAGGGCGATCCGTCAGGGTGACTGGAAGGCGGTTTATCTGCCCGCGCCGTACGGTCCGGGCGCCTGGCAGCTGTACGACCTGTCCGTCGACCCGGGCGAGATCGAGGATCTGGCCGCCGAGCGACCCGACAAGCTGGCCGAGCTGCTGGCGCTCTGGGATCGCTATGTCGAGGAGACCGGCGTGATCGTCGATCGCATCTCGGTGTTCGACGCCGAGCTGTAAAGCGGATTTCTTCGATAGCCCTGGCGGGGAGTGCCCGGGTGCTAGCGTCGGCTCCGTGTCAGCTGACGGCGACCCCATCCGAATCGGCATCCTGGGCGCGGCCCGCATCGCCCCCCTGGCGGTGGTCAACCCCGCGAAGCAGCACAGCCAGGTCGAGGTGGCCGCGGTGGCGGCCCGCGACCCGTCGCATGGGCGGGACTTTGCCGCCAAGCACGGCATCCCGCGGGTGCACGACAGCTACGACGCGCTGATCGCCGACCCGACCATCGACGCGGTCTACAACCCGCTGCCGAACGGTTTGCACGGCCGGTGGACGCGGGCCGCGCTGGCCGCCGGCAAGCACGTGCTGTGCGAAAAGCCGTTCACCGCCAACGCCGACGAGGCACGCGAGATCGCCGCGGTCGCCGCGAATTCCGACCGGGTGGTGATGGAGGCCTTCCACTATCGCTACCACCCGTTGACCCGGCGCGTCGAGGAGATCATCGCCTCCGGGGAGCTGGGCAAGCTGCGAAGGGTGGAGGCCGCCATGTGCTTCCCCCTGCCCAGGTTCTCCGACATCCGCTACAACTATTCGCTCGCCGGCGGGGCGCTGATGGACGCCGGGTGCTACTCGGTCCACATGGTCCGCACCTTCGGTGGTTCGACGCCGGAAGTCGTCTCCGCGCGGGCGAAATTGCGCGATCCGCGGGTCGACCGGGCCATGACCGCCGAAGTGAAGTTCGCCGACGGGCACACCGGCCGGGTCCGCTGCTCGATGTGGTCGTCGCGGCTGCTGCAGATCAGCGCCCACGTGGTGGGCGAACACGGTGAGGTGCGGGTCTTGAACCCCGTGTTGCCCAGCGCTTTCCACCGGCTCACGATCCGATCGCACGACGGTCGACGCGTCGAGCGCTTTTCGCGCCGCACCACCTACGCCTATCAGCTCGACGCTTTCGCCGCTGCGGTGCTGCGCGGCGAACCGGTCAAGACGACCCCCGAGGACGCGATCGAAAACATGACCGTCATCGACGCGATCTACCGTGCCGCGGGGCTTCCCCTACGCCACCCGAGCTGACCCTGCGGTGCATGCGTTCGCCTGCCCCGTGTGCCGCGGCTTCGCCCCCTTCGAATCGAGGCGCTGCCCGACATGCTCGGCCGAGCTTGGATTGCATGTGCCGAGCCGCGCGATGGTCGCGACCTCCTCCGGTGCGGCCGTCGTCGACGGCGAAGTCTGGATTCGGTGCACGAGGGCGGCCACCCTCGGCTGCAACTGGCTGACCCCGGAGCGCCAAGAAGTCGGCGGCGAGCAGGGGCGCTGCCTGGCCGATTCGCTGATCCGCCGAGAGCCCGACGCGGACGACACCATCGCGCTGGAGAAGCTGGCGTCCACCGCGGTTACGTTGCGTCGCTTGGTATATCAGCTCGTCGACATCGGGTTGCCGATCGATCCCTACTGGCGGAAGGACGGCGGGCTGGCGTTCGATCTGCTGTCCAGTTACAGCGGCGGCGAGCGGGTGGTGATCGGACACGCCGACGGGGTGATCACGATCGACTTGGTGGAGTCGCTCGACGCCTACCGAGAGGCGCTGCGGGTCAATCTCGGCGAGCCCTACCGCACCATGCTGGGTCACTTCCGCCACGAGGTCGGCCACTACTACCAGAACGTGCTCGTGGAACAGGATCCGGGCGCGGCCCGCTATCTCGACGAGTGCCGCGAGATCTTCGGCGACGAGCGGGTGGATTACCAACATGAGATGGCGCGGCATTACAAATTCGGTGCCCCGCCGAACTGGGGCGACTCCTACATCTCCGAATACGCGACCATGCACCCGTGGGAGGACTTCGCCGAATGCTTCGCGCACTACCTGCACATCGCCGACACCATGGCCACCTCCCGCGAGGCCGGGCTGGTCTTGCACGCCGACAGGGTGCGGTTCTCGGTGCCGCGCGACATCGTCCCGCTCGCGTCATATGACCTTGCGCCGATCGAGCATCTGCTTGAAGACTGGAAGTGGTTGGCGCTGTTCTTCAATCAGGTGAACACCGCGATGGGCAAGAACCCGCTCTACCCGTTCCACATCCCGCCGCCGGTGGTCCGCAAGCTCGCATTCGTGCACAAAGTGATTCGAGGGAACGCGCCACAGGGGTAGCAAGGAGAGCCGGATGTGTCGGTGGGTTGGATATCTGGGCACCGCGATCGCGCCCAGGGAGCTGCTGCACGATCCGCCATGCTCGCTGATCGAGCAGAGCCGCAGGCACGCGCCGAACATGGAGATCCCCAACGGCGACGGCACGGGGCTGGGCTGGTACGAGCACCGCGCCGAACCGGCCCTGTTCCGCAGCATCACTCCGGCGTGGGGCGACGAGAACCTTCTGGAACTGGCCAGCGAGATCCGCACGCCCTTGTTCCTCGCACACGTGCGGGCCGGGACCGGGACTCCGGTGCAGCAGACGAATTGCCACCCCTTCCGCTACGGCAATTGGCTCTTCGTGCACAACGGACACATCGGAGGCTACCGACGGTTGCGGCGGGACCTGCTGCTCGCCGTGCATCCCGACTTGTTCGGCAACATCGCCGGCTCGACCGATTCGGAGTTGATGTTTCACCTCGCGCTGACGTTCGGTCTCGCCGACGACCCGATCACCGGGATCGCGCGGATGGCAGGTTTCGTCGAGGCGATCGCCGCCGAGGCCGGCGTGGACGAGCCGGCCCTGCAGATGACGGTCGGGGTCAGCGAAGGCACGCGGCTCTACGCCGTCCGTTATGCCAGCGGACCGGACGCCAATACGCTGTTCGTGAGCGAAGATCCGGCGTCCGTGCGGATGCTCTACCCCGGCGACGAGGGATCCGAGCACTTCGCCGACGATTCCCGCGTGGTGGTGTCCGAGCCGCTGACCCATCTGCCGGGGATGTGGCGGGAAGTGCCGGCCGGGACGGCGCTGACCATCGGCCGGGACGTCGAGGAGCGTGCCTTCCGGCCCATCGCCCCCACGGCGGCCTGATAATTCAGGAGACCTCGGACAACAAGCGGCGCGCCGCCTCGACGCAAGGGCGGAGGCGATCGATCGGGCTGACGCCAGCCAGCGCCAAAGACCTTCTCGGGACTTCGATTTCGATCACGATATCGGCGGGAAGCGCGGAAAGGATGTCGTGCAGGGGCAATTCGCCCTCGCCGGGAACCATGCGTTCGAACATGGCTTCCTCCATGTAGTTGTTGCCCCGCGGTGCCACCGTCGTGTCGTTGACTTGGGCGTATCCGATGTTGTCGGGGTCAATGGCCGCGATGTCCGCGGCGGTCGAACCGGATCGCACCAGGTGCATAGTGTCGATCAACAACCGAAAGTCGGCCCGCGCCACGTGTTCCCGGGCGGCCAGCGCGGTGGGCAGGTCCCCGACGGTCAGCCCCGGTACCGGTTCCACGACCGTCTGGATGCCGCGGTCGGCGGCCAGTTCTGTCAGGATCGCGAACTGATCGAACGTGCGGCCGAGATCGGGGTCGAGGCTCACCACGTTGATCCGCGGAACGCCCAGGTCGGCCAGCGCGTCGAGGTCGCCCGCGAATTCCCGCATCTCGGCGCCGGGCAGTACCAGGAACCCGTCGCCGAGCGAGATCGTGACGCCACGGTTGTCCATCGCGGCCCGCACATCTCGTCGCAACGGCGCGTCCTTGAGGGAGAACGGCGGATAGCCGAGCGCTACCAGCGGAAGACCCTGTACAACCGCCGACATGTATCTGCACCCGAGGTCCGCGGTGAGATCGACGAATTCCACTGGGGGAAGGCCGAAGCCGCCGAGAAATCCGACACCGAGGCGGTCCATGTTACGCGGGGCGGCCGGCCAGTTGGGCCAATTGATCGGCGGCCTGGGGTGTTTGAGTGGTCAACGCGATCTTCCCGGAAGTCACCGGCTCGACGATGATCGGCGCCTCCAGAACCAGGTCGTCGCGGACGAAGGCGACGTGGTCCTGCAGGTGGGTGGCGGTGAATGTTGCCCAGGCAGCCGCCGACGGCGGGTCCATTGTCAGGCTCACCTCGTAGAAACCGGACGTCAGCGACGCCGGCGGGTCCACGTGTGTCAGCGCCAACCGCATCGTCTCGGGACCCAACGTATAAAGCGTGCTCCGGGCCAGGTCACAGGTAACAAGCACGTTCGTCGGCGCCACCGGGCTACCGGGATTCGTGGCGGGGCACTTGTTGGGCGTCGTCGGCTGCGACCTCTGCACCGGCCGGACCGGCAACGGCAGGATGCTCACCGCGGGGGGCGGCGGTTGGGTGCTCGTCGGGGCCGCGGCGGTGGTCGGCGTCGTGGCGGGGGTGTGCCGTGGCGTCGAGTGGCACCCGCACGTCACCGCACCGAGCAGCAGCGCGCAGGTGAGGCCGCGGGCGCCCACCGAGCGCTTGATCATTGCATCACAGTTTCATCCGGCGACCCATTGCGTCGGCGCGACACGCCCTTTACGGACACTACGAATATAGAGTAGTGTCTCGCTCCGGATACCCGCGATGGACAAACGACGAAAGCCCAACCCCACCGAACGCCGCCGCGACCTGTGCGACGCGGCGATCCATCTGCTGGCCCAGGAGGGCGCCAAAGGGTTGAGTCATCTCAAGGTCGACCGCCAGGCCCGGGTCCCGGACGGCACAACCTCGTTCTATTTCCGGACCCGCTCGGCGCTGCTGCGCGCCGCGGCCGAGCGGCTGGCCGAGCTGGATTTGGCGACGTTGCAGTCCGTGGCGGACGGGGCAGAGCATTCCGACAGACAGCGAAACCACCCGTCGCCGTCGCGGCTGTCGCAGGTGGTGATCCAGGCCGGGAACGAACCGCAATTGTCGCGGACCAGGGCCCGCTACGAGCTGACCATGCAGGCCACCCGCGACCCGGCGGTGGCGGCGATCCTGCAGCAGGCCACGGACGCGTTCACCAAGCTGCACCGCGAGATCCTGGTGCAGCTGATGCCGCGCGGCGCGGACCTGGAGCCGGCCGTGGTCGAGGACCTGAGCAACATCACCCTGACCTTCATCAACGGCCTGCTGCTGCGCTTCGCCCATGGCGACCGAATCATCGACACTCCCGAGCAGCTCGACGGGATCCTGGCGGCCATCGCCACCGGCATCCTGAAGAACTCCAACAAGGGCCGGCTGACGGAGACCGGCGGGTCGTCGGCTCAAAGCCTTGCCAGAGCACCCGCCATATGATTCTCTACGAGAATAGAGTAGGCGCAACGTATTTAAGCGAAACGTATAAATTGTCCGGTCCGATTCCGTCGCCGACGGACGGCTCAGTGGATAGGTGAAAATGCAGGCGCTAGGAGGGATTTCGTGACGGCGAGCACGGACAGCGATATTCATTTCGACCCGTACGACGTCGAGCTGATTGCCGACCCATATCCGATGTTCGCGCGCCTGCGGGACGAGGCGCCGCTCTACTACAACGGCGAATACGACTTTTATGCGCTGAGCCGCTACGCCGATGTCAACAAGGCCCTCATCGACAACGGCACCTACAGCTCGGCCCGGGGCGTGATCCTCGAGTTGATCAAGGCCAACCTCGAAATCCCTTCGGGCATGCTGATCTTCGAAGACCCCCCGATCCACGACGTGCACCGCAAGCTGTTGTCGCGGATGTTCACCCCCCGCAAGATCAACGCGCTGGAGCCGATGATCCGAGACTTCTGCGCGCAGCTCCTGGATCCCCTGGTGGGTTCGGGGCGATTCGACTTCGTCACCGATCTCGGTGCGATCATGCCGATGAAGGTCATCAGCATGCTGCTCGGAATTCCCGAAGAAGATCAGGAGTACATCCGCGATCGCGGGAACGCCCAGCTACGCACCGAGCCCGGCAAGCCGATGAGTGCCGCCGAGCACGGCCTGTCGGTGGGCGAGCAGTTCGAGGCCTACATCGACTGGCGTGCCGAGCATCCGTCCGACGACATCATGACCGAGCTGCTCAACGTGGAGTTCGTCGACGAGACCGGCACCACGCGGCGGCTCACGCGCAACGAGATCCTGGTGTACCTCAACGTCGTGGCCGGGGCGGGCAACGAAACCACGACCCGGCTGATCGGTTGGGCGGGCAAGGTACTCGCGGAGCACCCCGATCAGCGCCGCGAGCTCGTGCAGAACCCCGGCCTCATCCCGCAGGCCATCGAGGAGCTGCTGCGCTACGAGCCGCCGGCTCCGCACATGGCGCGCTACGTGACGCGCAACGTCAGCCTGTATGACCAGACGGTGCCGGAGGGCAGCGTGATGATGATGCTGCTCGGGGCCGCCTGCCGCGACGAGCGCCAATTCGGGCCCGACGCGGGCGAATTCAACATTCATCGCCCCGCCCGCCCGCACCTCACCTTCAGCGTCGGTGCCCACTTCTGCCTGGGCTCGGCACTGGCCCGGCTGGAAGGCCGCGTCGCCCTCGAGGAAATCCTCAAGCGCTTCCCGGAATGGGAGCCCGATCTCGCCAACGCCACGCTCAGCCCGACGTCGTCGGTGCGGGGCTGGGAGACCCTGCCAACCGTGGTGCCGTGATGACGGGCCGGGTGGCAGGGAAGGTCGCCTTCATCACGGGCGCTGCCCGAGGGCAGGGCCGCAGTCACGCGGTGCGCCTGGCCCAGGAGGGTGCCGACATCATCGCGGTGGACGTGTGCGGACCCATCGACAACCTGGCCTACCCGCATTCGACGCCCGAGGACCTCGCGGAAACCGCCGATCTGGTGAAGGGTCACAACCGCCGCATCGTGACCGCACAAGTCGACGTGCGTGACTACGACGCGCTGAAGGCGGCGGTCGACGGCGGGGTGGAACAGCTAGGCCGTCTCGACATAGTCGTCGCGAACGCGGGCATCGGCACCTTCGGCAACAAGCTGCACAAGATTCGCGAGAACGTCTGGCAGGACATGATCGACGTGAACCTTTCCGGTGTCTGGCACACCGTGAAAGCCGGTGTGCCGCATATCATCGCTGGCGAACGCGGCGGCTCGATCGTGCTCACCGGCTCGGTCGGGTCGCACAAGGCCATGGCGTACACCGGCCACTACATCGCCGCCAAGCACGGGGTGATCGGGCTGATGCGCGCCTTCGCCGTGGAGCTGGGCCAGCACATGATTCGGGTGAACTCGGTGCACCCCAGCCAGGTCAACACGCCGATGACCATGAACGAGGTGACCTTTCGCCTGTTCCGCCCGGACTTGGAGAACCCCGGACCGGAAGACTTTGCGCCGTTCTCGCAGATGACCCACACGCTGCCGGTGCCCTGGGTGGAAGCCGCCGACATCAGCAATGCCGTCCTGTTCCTCGCCTCTGACGAATCTCGTTATGTCACCGGCGTTTCGCTACCCGTCGACGCGGGAGCTTTGCTCAAGTAAAGAAAGTGGAGACCGATGCCTGAGTACGACTACGAGAAGCTGAAGAAGGAAGCCGAGCAGTACATCAAGTTCGAGAAGGACAAAAAGAACAGGATCGCCTACATCACTTTCGACCGTCCCGACGCGCAAAACGCCACGACGCTGGGCATGCGGCAGAACTACGCCGACCTGATCCACAAGTGCAACGTCGACGACGACGTCAAGGTCGTGGTGATCCGCGGTGAGGGCGAGGATTTCGGTAGCGGCGGGGATCTGCCCGAGCAACGCCCGATGTTGGAGAATCCGGGCCTGCCGCTGCTGCACGAGCTCGCGATCAACGACGACGACGTCAAGTACCCGCCGGGCGGGTCGTACCGCTACCTGTCCACCGTCACGGACTTCTACGCCAAGGCGCGCGCGGGAAACCGCCCGCTGCAAGAACTTCGGAAGATCAGCATCATCGAGGCGAAGGGCTACTGCTACGGGTGGCACTTCTATCAGGCCGGCGATGCCGACCTGGTGGTGTCCTCGGACGACGCCCTGTTCGGCCACCCCGCGTTCCGCTACGTGGGCTGGGGCCCCCGCCTTTGGTGGTGGGCGGAGACGATGGGCCTGCGGAAATTCTCCGAAATGCTGTTCACCGGGCGGCCGTTCAGCGCGAAAGAGATGTACGACTGCGGTTTCGTCAACAGTGTGGTGCCCCGCGAGAAGCTCGAAGAAGAGACGCTGAAATACGCCATGGCATGCTCGCGCTCGCGCCCCACGGACACCGTGGCGGTGCAAAAGACCTTCCTTGAGCTGTACAAACAGCACAAGGGCGAGTACTTCGGCAGCCTGCTCACCGGCATGGTCGAGGGCATGCTGCCGCTGATCCAAAACGATGCACAAGAGGTCGACCTCACCGAGGGCACCTTCGAAAAGGGCCTCAACAACGTGGTGAAGGACAACGACCTGAACTTCCCGCCGGAGTGGCGCCTGAGCCGCTCGGGACGGAAGAAGCCCTGACCGTTTCGAGAGGCCGTCCATGTCCGCGTTGACGGGCTTCCGGATCGTCGAGTTGGCCGAGACGGTCGCGGGGGAGTACTGCGGAAAGCTGCTCGCCGACTTCGGCGCCGAGGTGATCAAGGTCGAGGCGCCCGAACGCGGCAGCCGCACCCGCGGGATGGCGCCCATCCTTGCCGACGGTCCCGAGGGCAGCGCGCTGTTCGCCTACCTCAATACGAACAAGCGCTCCGTTGTCCTCGACGCCGAGCGCCTGGATGACCTGATCGCATCGGCCGACGCGGTCGTCGACGACCGTGACCGGGGTCTGTCGGAACGGCATCCGTCCGTCGTGTTCTGCTCGATCACGCCGTTCGGCGCCGAGTTCGGAAACGCCAAGAGCCTCAACGTGTTCCATGCCAGCGGTTGGGGGTATCACACGCCGAGTCACGCCGATCCCGGCAAGCCGCCGTTGCAGGGGCCGGGGCGGTTCCTGGCGGACTATGAGGCGGGCCTGGACGCGGCGCTGAGTGTCGCGTCATCGCTGTTCGGTCGGCTGCACACCGGCCGGGGAGAGTCCATCGACATCTCGCAGCACGCGGTGCTGGTCTCGCGCGCGGACTGCATCCTGGGCCGATTCATCACCGGGGAGGTTCCTGCCGAAGGCCGCCGCGACGACTACGATCAGGCCGGCCCCGCGTCGTTCTTCGCCTGCGCCGACGGCTTCGTCTACCTGTACATGACCAGCCGCGCCCACTGGACGGGACTCAAGGAACTCATGGGTCATCCGGACTGGCTGGATGCCTTCGAGGACGACTGGCTGGAGTTTTCGGTCACGACGGAAAAGGTCGATGCGTTTCGGCGGGGCTTCGCCGCGTGGGTGCGGGACCTGACCAAAGAGTCGGCGGCCGACCGCGCGCAGCGCCTCGGGGTGCCGTTGGTCCCGGTCAACGAGGCCGCCGATCTGCACCGGTCGCCGCAATACCGCCACCGTGGGTTCTTCCAGGAGATGAGCCACCCCGCGCTGGGCGACGCGGCGTATCCCACCGTCCCCTATGTGCTCGGCGCGTCGCCGGCCCGAATCACCTCCGCCGCACCCACTCTCGGCCAGCACACCGACGCGGTCCTCGCCGGCCTCTCCGTGCCGCGCACCCCGCCGGCGGTCAGATCGCCGCAACTGAAGCCGCCGAAGCGTCCGCGGGGCGGGCCGCTGCAGGGCGTTCGCGTCGTCGAGCTCACCAAGGTGTGGGCCGGCCCGTACGCCGGTAAGCTCCTGGCACAGTTGGGCGCCGAGGTGATCAAGATCGAAACGGCAACCGCCCCCGAGGAAATGCGGGCTTACGGCGGCACCGACATCGACCACGCCCCGTACTTTCTCAGCATCAACCATGAGATCCTCAGCGTGGACCTCGATATCAAGTCGGACGAGGCCATGGCGCGGCTGCGAGAGCTGATCGCGCGCAGCGACATCGTCATCAACAACCTGCGGCCAGGCGCGATGGAGCGCCAAGGCTTGGGCTACGACCAGCTCAGGGCCATCAAGCCGGACATCATCTCGGTATCGATCAAGATGTGGGGCAACGACGGGACGCTAGGGCATCAAACCGGTTACGCCCCATGCTTCGCCGCGCTGGCCGGGCTGGCGTCGCTGGTCGGCTACCCGGGCGGACCGCCCCTCGGCACGAGCATGCGCTACGGAGATTCGACCGTCGGAGCCGCCGCTGCGTACGCCGCCGTGGTGGCGCTGCTGCACCGGGAACTCAGCGGCGAGGGGCAGTTCGTCGACGTGTCGGCGGTGGAGACGCTGTCCTCGATGGTCGGCGACTGCCTGCTCGAGCAAAGCCTCACCGCAGAACGTTTGGGGCCCAATGGCAATCGGCATCCCGACATGTGCCCGCACGGCTGCTATCCGTGCCAGGGCGATTCCTGGATCGCCGTGGCCGTCGCCGACGACGCCGAATGGCGCCGGTTGTGCGAGGTGTTGGGCGCCGATGCACTGGTTGACGATGCGCGCTACGCGACGATGGAGGCCCGGCAGCGCCACGCCGAACCGCTGGACGCCGAGCTCGCCGGGCTCACCCGCGACCACGACGCAGAGGAGCTCGCGCAGCGCCTGCGGACGGCGGGAGTCCCGGCGTGCAAGAGCGCCACCGCGATCGACGTCATCGGCGACCAACGCTTGTGGGACCGCGAGCTGTATCGCTTCGTCTCGGATCACCGCGAAGGCCAGCGTCCGATAGTGGGGCCGTCGTGGCGGATGGCGCACTGCCCGGCGCGAATCGAACGAGGCGCACCGGACTTGGGCGAGGACACCGCGTACGTCTTGGCGGAGATCCTGGGTGCAGGATCCCCGACGGGAGGCGGACGGTGACGACGCTGGCGAAAACCGTGGCCCTGGTTACCGGCGCCAGCAGCGGTATCGGGGCGGCAACGGCGAAGGCGCTGGCGGCAGAGGGCGCCGCGGTGGCCCTCCTGGCACGCCGTGCCGACCGACTCGCCGATCTGAAGGCCGAGATCGAATCAGCCGGTGGCACAGCGCTGGTCGTGACCGCCGATGTGACCGACGCCGAGGCCGTAGCCGCGGCCGTGCAGCGCACAGTCGCCGAGCTGGGGCGGCTCGACACCGTGGCAAACAATGCCGGTCTGATGCGCTCCGGGCCGGCGACGGAGGCCCGCCTGCAGGATTGGGACGACATGGTCGCGGTCAACGTGCAGGGTGTCCTCTACGTCACCCGCGCCGTGCTCCCGCACCTGATCGACGCGGCCGGCAACTCGCCGCGCGGTGTCGCCGATCTGGTCACCATCAGCTCCACCGGCGGCTGGGTGGCCCGACCCAACACCGCGGTCTACTCGCTGACCAAATTCGGGGTCAACGCGTTCAGCGAGGGCATCCGCCAGGAGCTGCTCGGTAGCCGGGTGCGCGTCGGTGTGGTGGCTCCCGGAACCGTCGACACCGAGATCTTCAGCCACCTTCCCGAGCCCTCGCGCGAGGCGGTCGCGCGCCAGACCGCGGGCATGGTCAAGTTGCGGCCGGAAGACATCGCCGACGCGGTGCTCTACATGGTGACCCGCGATCGCCGGGTCGCCGTCAACCACATGCTGGTGCGCGCGGCGGAACAGACTTGGTGAGCTACGGCGAGCAGTCCGGCCTCGCGATCCCGGCCGACCCCAACGCTTTACGCGACGCCGGCGCGCGGTTCCTCACCGAGGCGTTTCGGGCTTCGGGCGTGCTCGCCGACGGTAACACCGTCACGCGCATATCGGAGTTCCGGGAGGTCGCCGGCGGCAGCACCGGACGCAAAGTCGAGCTGTCGGTCGACTACGAACGGCCGCAGCCCGGTTTGCACACCGACCTGTTCGTCAAGTTCTCGCGCGACCTCGCACACCCGGTGCGCGACCGGGGACGGACACAAATGGAGCCCGAGGTCCGGTTCGCCGCCCTGTCGCGGACCGCCGGATTTCCCATCGACGTGCCCACGGTGCAATTTGGCGACTACGACCGCCGGACCGGGACGGGAATCCTGATCACCGAACGAATCCCCTTCGGCTGCAACGGGATCGAACCCCAGTATCACAAGTGCCTGGACTACGACATGCCCGATCCGCTCGGCCACTACCGCGCGCTGCTCACCGCGCTGGGCCGGCTCGCGGGAACTTACGGATCCGGACGCCTTCCGGAGTCGCTGGCGTCATGCTTTCCGCTGGACGTGCGGGCGGCGACGGTGGGTGACCGAGCCCCGCTCAGCGCCGAGAAGTTGGACCGGCGCGTGTCCCAGTTGACCGGATTCATCGAAACGCACCCCGGGCTGGTGCCCGCCAATGTCGGCTCGCCGGAGTTCTTGGCGCGCCTCCGGGCCGAGGTGCCGCGAGTCGCGCGTCACGAGCACACGATCACGAGCCGGCTGGCCGACGACCCCGACTACGTCGCGCTGTGCCACTGGAACGCCAACATCGACAACGCCTGGTTTTGGCGCGACGGCGACGGCGTTTTGCGCTGCGGCCTGCTGGACTGGGGATGCGTGGGCCAGATGAACATGGGCATGGCCATCTGGGGCGCGATGTCCGGCGCCGAAACCGACATGTGGAACGAGCATTTCGACGAGCTGCTGCGTCTGTTCGTCGGCGAAGTCGAGCGCTGTGGCGGCCCGCGCCTCGATCCGGACCGGCTGCGACGGCACACGCTGCTCTACGCGGCGGCGATGGGCGTCGCCTGGTTGCTGGACGTGCCGGCGCTGATCCGTGCGCGATTCGGCACCGACGCACCGAGGAGCCGGCTGGATCCGCGCATCAAGGACGACGAGAGCGTGCGTGCACCCCTGCAGATGCTCGCGAACCTGTTAAACCTCTGGGAACGGTACGGCATGGAATCCCTTGTGCCACATTAGTTTCAATGGTCACAGGGCGGGGTTTCTTGTCGGTGGGTGTTCGTACGATTTGGGGTATGGGTGCGAGCAGTCGTGAGGAGATCGTCGAGGTTTTCGACACGCTTGATCATGCCGTGAAACGCTTGTGCGATTTGTCTTTTGACGTGTTGACCACCCCGGAACGGTTGCGGGTCCTCGAGCGGGTGGAAGCCGCGGCGCGCCGGCTGCGCGCCCCGCAGCACACGTTGATCAATCAACTCGCCGCCCAGGCCGGCGCCGAAGAACTCGGCGGCACGCTGCGCGGCGCGCTGGCCGACCGGCTGCGCATCACCAAAGCCGAGGCGTCCCGGCGCATCGACGACGCCGCCGACCTCGGGGAACGTCGGGCGCTGACTGGGGAAGCGTTGCCCCCGCAGCTGGCGGCGACCGCCACCGCGGTCCGCGACGGGCGCATCGGCGATGCGCATGTGCGGGTGATCCGCAGCTTCTTCGCCCACCTGCCCGCCGAGGTCGACCTGTGCACCCGCCAGGCCGCCGAGGCCGATCTGGCCGACAAAGCCCGCCACTATCGCCCCGATGAGGTGGCCCAATACGCCAAACGGATCATGGACTGGCTACACCCCGACGGCGACTTCAGCGACGCCGAACGGGCCCGCAAACGCGGCATCACTTTGGGCCACCAGGACTTCGACGGCATGTCCCGCCTCACCGGCCTGATCACCCCGCAATTACGCGCCGCGATCGAAGCGATGCTGGCCAAGCTGGCCGCCCCCGGCACCGCCAACCCCGACGACCAGACTCCGGTCGTCGACACGGACCCCGACCAGGACGCGGTGCGCCGCGACACCCGATCCCCAGCCCAACGCAACCACGACGCGTTTGCGGCCGCGCTGCACGCCCTGTTCGCCACCGGAAAGCTGGGCACCCACAACGGCCTACCCGTATCGATCGTCGTCACCACCACGCTGCAGGATTTGGAGGCCGCCACCGGCAAGGCCCTAACCGGCGGCGGCACCCTGGTGCCGATGTCCGACGTCATCCGCTGGGCCGCCCACGCCCACCACTACCTGGCGATCTTCGATCGGGCCAAACCGCTGGCTTTGTATCACAGCAAGCGGCTGGCCACCCCCGCCCAGCGCCTCATGCTCTA
>NZ_JCALCI010000014.1:0-67199 GCF_059812245.1 Mycobacterium sp. NGS64
CGGCGTGTCGGGGGCTTTTGCGTCTGGTCGCGAGGGAACGGGGTCAGGCCCACCTAGTCGATGACGGCGGCTTCCTTGCGCTCGGTGATCGGCCTGGCCAGCTCCTGCTCGTCGCAGATGCGTTGCAGCTTGTCCAGCGTCTCGTCCAGGCCGGCGCCGACGCGTCGGCCTGGCGTGAAGGTGGCCGGCAGCTTCCGCATCCCCTGGATGACGCCGATGGTCTCGTAGTGGACGGTCCCCTCGGGGTCGCACGTGTAGTCGGGCATCCGGTCCAGGACCGCGGTCAGCATCGACTTGAACACCGTGCGCGCCACGTTCGATCCGGCGCAGCGGTGCACACCGAGCCCAAAGCTGAAGTGCCGGTTGCCTTTGCGGTCGAGGATGATCTCGTCCGGGTCGTGGAACACCGCGGGGTCGCGGTTGGCCATGGCCCACGAAATCCACAGCCGCTCGCCCTCTTTGAAGCTGGTGCCGTCGAGCTCGACGTCATCGGAGAAGGTCCTGCCGTCGCCAGGGGCGGGGGTGAAGTAGCGCAGGAACTCTTCGGTCGCGGGATCGAGCAGCGTCTCACGCTGCTTGCTGAGCAGCTCGCGCTGATCGGGATGCTGTGAGAGCCATTCCAGCGAATGGGCCGTCAGCGCCGTGGTGGTGTCGAAGCCACCGCCGATGATCAACCCGAGATTCCCGATGATTTCCAGATCCGGCGCGGGCTCTCCGTCGATCCGCATCTCGAGCAGGGCATTGACCAGGCCGGGCCGCGGATTTTCGCGGATCTCGATCATGTTGTTGATCAGATCGATTCCCATCTGCCGGTGCATCTCGGTGACCTGCTGAATGTCAGGCGAATGCTCCGGGGTGTACACCGCGGCGTGCGTGGGCTCGCTGTACATCTGCCAGTTCTTCAGCGGGATGCCCATCATCGCCAGCGTCAGCACGGCAGGCACGATGTTGGCCAGGTCGTCGACGAAGTCGATGCGGCCTTCCTCGATCTTCTCGTCGAGGCAGGCGCGCGTCACGTCGTCGATGAACGGCTCCCAGCGCTTGACCGCGGCGGGCGACAGGTAGGGGTTGAGCACGGCCCGGTAGGTTTTGTGCTCAGGGTTGTCCATCTCCAGGATGCCGCCCCGAATGCCGTTGATGCGGCTCGCGGTCGGGATCGAAATGCCTTTGTAGCCGCGGCGTTCGTTGTTCACATCGTGGTCGTTGGACACCGCCGGGCAGCGGGCGAGCTCGAAGACCTCATGGCTGCCGGCCGCCACCCAATGTCCGCCGTAGGTGTCGCTCCAGGCCATCGGGCACCGGGCGTGCATCTCCTCGGTGATGTCTTTGAACCGCGAACGGTACTCCGGGGAGTGCCGATCGAAGTGATACCGGTTCCGCTTGCGGTCGCTGTCGCTGACCTGGTCATCAACGCTGTCGTCGACGCTCAAGGCGCTGTCTCCCTTTACGTTTCATCCGTGATGATGATGGCCTGCTCCGGGCAGGAGTGGGCGGCTTCGCGGACCTGATCCTCCTTGTCGGCCGGCACCACCTCGTCGATCGCCGACGAACTGCCGTCGATGTCGCTGAGCTGGAACGAATCCGGCGCGATCATCGCGCAGAGGGTGTGGCCCTGGCAGCGTTCCGAATCGACCCAGACCTTCACGGTGTCTCCTTGCGAGTTGTCTTAATTCTCGTAGTCGTACCACTTGAGGTAGCCACCGGCATCGACGCGCAACTGCACGCCGGTGACGTAGCGCGCCTCGTCGGAGGCCAACCACAGGACGGCGTTGCTGATGTCCTCGGGTTCGACGTAGGGGATTTTCATCGCCTGCTGCACGCCGAAAACCGGCTCGGCGTCGGCGCGCGTCGGGCGCTCCAGGTCCGGCCGGAACGAGCGGTACATCGGCTCGCTCTGCAGCATCGGGGTGTTGGTGTTGGTTGGGTGGATCACGTTGGCGCGGATGCCCAACGGCGCCAGCTCCGTTGCCAGGTCGTGAACATAATGCGACAGCGCCCGCTTGGAGTGGATGTAGGCCATGCCGCCCGGGTCGGTGCCGGGGTTGTCCTTCTTGGCGGTGTCCATCAGCGCCGCGGTGGATCCGGTGGCGACGATCGAGGCGCCCTCGCGCAGGTGCGGCAACGCGACCTGGATGGCGTTGATGGTGCCGATCAGGTTGGTGTTGATGACGTCGCACCACGCCTGCAGGGGCGGCTCGCCCTTCATGCCGGCGACTCCGGCCTGCGCCACGACGATGTCGAGCCTGCCGAACTCCGCGACCCCGTGCTCCAGGGCCGCGCTCAGTTGCCCGGCGTCGCGCACGTCGGCCTGGGCGATCACCGCGCCCTGTCCGGTCTTCTCGATGAGCCGGGCTGTCTCCTCGAGGTCCTCGGGTGCCGCCATGGGGTAACCGATGGTGTCGAGGTCACGGCACAGGTCGACCGCGATGATGTCGGCGCCCTCCTCGGCCAGCCGCACCGCGTGGCTGCGGCCCTGTCCACGCGCCGCGCCGGTGACGAAGGCGACCTTCCCCTTAACGCGCCCTGATGCGCCGTCTCCCACACTCTCTCCTTTTGTATCGATGCTCAGGTATTACGGCCGCCGTTGACGCCCAGTATCTGGCCGGTGATGTAGCCGGCCTCCTCGGAAATCAGAAAAGCGCACGCGGCCGCGATGTCTTCCGGCCTGCCCATCCGGCGCACCGGGGTCCGGGCGATGGTCGCCTCGATGTCGCCGAGGTGTCCGTGTTGTTCCGCGGCGCGCAGCATCGGCGTGTCGATGAACCCCGGCGGTACGGCATTCACGGTGATGCCGTTGGGCCCGTACTCGAGTGCCAGCGATTTGGTGAGGCCATTGACCGCGGACTTGGCAGCCACGTAGTGGCTCATGTAGGGCGCACCGGAATGGGTGCTCGACGACGAGATGTTGACGATCCGTCCCCACCCGGCCTCAACCATGTCGGGCAGCACCGCCTGGGTCACGTGAAAGACGCCGTTGAGGTTGACGTCGACCACCCGCCGCCACTCCTCGAAGGTGATGTTGGTGAAGCGCTTGAAGCCGTCCAGCCCGGCCGCGTTGACCAGGACCGTCACGGGCCCCAGTTGGGCGCGGATGGCCGCCAGCGCGGCATCCACCTGCGGCCGGTCGGTGACGTCGGCGGTGAAAGCGAAATCGGCTTCCGACGGCCTGAGGTCGATCGTGGCGACGTCAAGGCCGTCGGCTCGCAGGCGCTGCGCGACCGCTTGACCGATGCCGGATCCGCCGCCGGTGACCACCGCGGTCTTCACGTCGAGACCTCATCTCCAAATGGGCTCGTCTCAGCCACAAAGAATCTCCCTTACAATTATGAGAACCTTACTCTCGCCGCGAAGCGGCATGCAACATGGTCGTTAAACCTCGCGCGGCCTGCGCCAAGCGGCCCGTTACCCCGACATGTGCGCAATAACGCCGCTGGTCGGCGGCCTGGTCCCATTCCTGAGACTTTCTTGAATTATCGAGACCCGAATGTAAGATTCGCCGGGGAAGAGAATGAAATTTTCGTGACCGTCACCACATGAGGGAGTAGGGGATGCCAGTGCAGGACACGGCAGAGACCACCGCCGCGCCCGAGTCACAGGTTGATCGCCGACTGCTGATTGACGGCCGGCTCGTCACCGCCGACAAGACGTTCCCCTCGATCAACCCCGCCACGGGCGCGGTCATCGGGCACGCCCCGGACGCCCGCGTCGAGCAGGCCGAAGCGGCGATCTCGGCGGCCCGGCACGCCTTCGACACGACCGACTGGTCGACGAACGTGGCGCTGCGGATCCGCTGCCTCGACCAGTTGCACACGGCGCTCGTCGAGCACGCGGAGGAGCTGCGTGAGCTGACCATCGCCGAAGTCGGCGCGACGCGGGCGCTCACCCAGGGCGCTCAGCTCGACGACCCGATCAAGATCGTGCGCTTCTACGCCGACCTGCTGCGCACCTATCAGTTCTCCGAGGATCTCGGCGAGATCGAATCGCGGGGCATGCTGCACCACCGCTGGGTGGAGAAGGAAGCCGCGGGCGTGGTGGCGGCCATCATCGCCTACAACTATCCGAACCAGCTCGCGTTGGCCAAGCTGGCCCCGGCGCTGGCCGCCGGATGCACCGTGGTGCTGAAGGGGGCGCCGGACACCCCGCTGGTCACGCTGGCGCTCGGCGAGTTGATCGCCAACCACACCGACATCCCGCCCGGCGTGGTGAACGTCCTTACTTCCTCGGACGCGGCCACCGGGGTCGCGTTGACCACCAGCCCCGACGTCGACGTGGTGACCTTCACCGGATCGACGGCCGTCGGGCGCAAGATCATGGCCGCCGCGAGCGAGACCGTCAAACGCGTCTTCCTGGAGCTGGGCGGCAAGTCGGCCGTGATCATGCTCGACGACGCGGACTTCACAGGAGCAAGCATGTTCGCGGCGTTCAGCATGGTCACGCACGCCGGCCAGGGCTGCGCGCTCACCTCTCGGCTGTTGGTGCCCAGGTCGCATCATGACGAGATCGTCGAGCTGATCGCGCAGAACTTCGCCAAGGTGCGCCACGGCGACCCGGCCGATCCGAAGACGCTCATGGGGCCGCTCATCAACGAGCGCCAGCGCGACAAGGTCGACGGCATGGTCCAGCGGGCCGTCGCCGGGGGCGCGACCTTGGTCACCGGCGGTAAGCGGTTGGATCCCGGCTACTTCTATGCGCCCACGCTGCTCACCAACGTCGACCCGGACAGCGAGATCGCGCAGGACGAGGTCTTCGGCCCGGTGCTGGTGGTCATCGCGTTCGAGGACGACGACGACGCGGTGCGGATCGCCAACAACTCGATCTACGGGTTGGCCGGCGCGGTCTTCAGCCGCGACCAGGACCGCGCCCTGGCGGTGGCCCGTCGGATCCGCACCGGGTCGTTCTCCATCAACGGCGGCAACTACTTTGCCGCCGACAGCCCGTTCGGGGGCTTCAAGCAGTCCGGCGTTGGCCGTGAGATGGGCGTCGCCGGGCTAGAGGAGTCCTTGGAAGGCAAGACTTTTGCGGTTCCCGTTGTCGGGACGCCCGCATGAGGCCGCTGGAGGGCATCCGCGTTCTGGAGGTCGCCATGTACGGGTTCGTCCCATCGGCGGGCGCCGTGCTCGCGGAGTGGGGCGCCGACGTGGTCAAGGTCGAGCACGCCGTGACGGGCGACCCGCAGCGGGGGCTGCGCCAGACCGGCATGTTGCGCGTCGACGGCGACCCGAACCCCAACATCGAACACGCCAACCGTGGGAAGCGCAGCATCGGACTCGACATGTCCGTGCCCGAGGGCAAAGAGGTGCTTTACGAGCTGGCCCGCCGGTCTGATGTGTTCTTGACGAGTTTTCTTCCCGCTCACCGGAAGAAGTTCGGCATCGACGTCGAGGACATTCGTACGGTCAACCCGAAGATCGTCTACGCCCGCGGCAGCGCGCTCGGTCCGCGCGGCCCCGAGTCAGAAAAGGGCGGCTACGACATGACCGCTTTCTGGTGCCGGGCCGGAACCGCCGCGACCATCACGCCGGCAGGGATGCCCGGCATGATCGCGCCCCCCGGACCGGCCTACGGCGACACCATCTCCGGCACCAACCTCGCCGGCGGCATCGCGGCCGCGTTGCTCAAGCGCGAGCGCACCGGCGAGCCGTCGGTCGTCGATGTGTCGTTGCTGGGCAGTGGCTTCTGGGCAATGGGACACACGGTCGCGCTGACCAAGCATCTGGGTCAGCGGCTGGAAGCGCCGCCGCCCGGGGTGCATGGTGCGCCCAACAACCCGTTGGTGGGGCTGTACACCACGTCCGACGGACGCTACATCTCCTTCGTGATGATGCAGCCCACCAAGTTCTGGGCCGACGTTTGCCGGCACGTCGAGCTGCCGGAGCTGGCCGACGATCCCCGCTTCGCGACTGTCGAAGAAATCGCCGCAAATACACCGGAAGCCGTCGAGATCTTGACCAAGGTGATCGCAACCCGCACGCTTGCCGAGTGGAGCGAGCGCTTTGCCACGCTTGCCGGGCCGTGGGCGCCCGTGCAGGACACGTTGCAGGCGGTCGACGACGCCCAAATCCGTGCCAACGAGTACCTGGTTCGCGCAGGCGAACTCGATCTGGTTGCCAACCCGGTCCAGTTCGATGTCGCCCGGCCGCACACCGGCCCGGCGCCCGGATTCGCCGAACAGACCGAAGAAATCCTGATGGAAATCGGACTCGATTGGGACCGCATCATCGAGCTCAAGACGGCCGGCGCGGTCACTTGAGTGCTACAGGGACCGGAGCTGTGAGAAATGTGTGAGCCGAACGCCGCTTGTCATCCGATGGGCTGTCCGATAACGGTTTTGAATTTTCCATTCCGCCTGGACACCGCATGAGTCATAATCGCCGGACGCTTCAAGACACGAGGCCCCTCGTTTTGAAGCGCCAACTCACGCGACAGAACGGAGGAGTGGCGTGAGGATGGTAGTGGCAGCGACGCCGGAGGCGAATGCCGGAATGTGGCTGCCCGCTACGCATTTCGACTGTTCCAGCGCACGTTTGTGGCCGTCGGTCCAGCCAAATCTACAGCTTTCCGTTCAGCCGAACAAGACCATCGGTCTCGAAAATGCCGGAAGGAACTGAGGCCGATGGCGATTAAGCGTGCGGGCCCGGAGCGCTGGACCGGGGGCATATCGCTCGGCCGCGGCTCCAAGCCCATGGAAGCCGTCGGTGGCTTGTTCGCGATGTCGGCCGACGCGATCAAGTTCGTGTTCCGCCGGCCCTTCCAATGGCGGGAGTTCTTGGAGCAGTCGTGGTTCGTCGCGCGGGTGGCGCTCGCTCCCACCCTGCTGGTCGCCATTCCTTTCACGGTGCTGGTCAGCTTCACGCTCAACATCCTGCTGCGCGAACTGGGCGCAGCGGACCTGTCCGGCGCGGGTGCGGCCTTCGGCGCGGTGACCCAGGTGGGCCCGCTGGTGACCGTGTTGATCGTGGCCGGCGCCGGTTCCACGGCGATGTGCGCCGACCTGGGATCGAGAACGATCCGCGAAGAGATCGACGCGATGGAAGTGCTGGGCATCAACCCCGTTCAGCGCCTGGTGACCCCCCGCATGCTGGCCGCGGGTCTGGTGGCGCTGCTGCTGAACAGCTTGGTGGTCATCATCGGCATCGTGGGCGGCTACGTCTTCTCGGTGTTCGTCCAGGACGTCAACCCCGGGGCGTTCGCCGCCGGCATCACCCTGCTGACCGGCGTGCCCGAGGTGGTCATTTCCTGCGTCAAGGCAGCGCTTTTCGGCCTGATCGCCGGGCTGGTCGCGTGCTACCGGGGACTGACGGTGTCCGGCGGCGGCGCCAAGGCGGTCGGCAACGCCGTCAACGAGACGGTGGTGTACGCGTTCATGTCGCTGTTCGTCGTGAATGTGGTTGTCACGGCTATCGGTATCCGCATGTCGGCCAAGGGTCACTGAGGAGGTGTAGGGGCGAACCGTGATGACGCTGAGAGCCACGTACCCGCGACTGACGCGGCAGCTCGAAAAGCCGGTCGGCACCCTGAGCCGGATCGGCGATCACACGCTGTTCTACGGCAAGGCGCTTGCCGGCGTCCCCTTCGCGGTCCGCCACTATCGGCGAGAGGTCATCCGCCTGATCGCCGAAATCAGCATGGGTGCGGGAACTTTGGCCATGATCGGCGGCACGCTGGTGATCGTCGGCTTCCTGACGCTGGCTGCCGGCGGCACCCTGGCCGTGCAAGGCTATAGCTCACTGGGCAACATCGGCATCGAGGCGTTGACCGGGTTCCTGGCGGCCTTCATCAACGTGCGCATCGCCGCGCCGATCGTCGCCGGGATCGGTCTCGCGGCCACCTTCGGCGCGGGCGTCACCGCGCAGCTGGGTGCCATGCGGATCAACGAAGAGATCGATGCGTTGGAGTCCATGGCCATTCGGCCGGTTTCGTATCTGGTGTCCACCAGGATCGCGGCCGGAATGATGGCGATCACGCCGCTGTATTCCATCGCCGTCATCCTGTCGTTCTTCGCCAGCCAATTCACCACGGTGGTCCTGTTCGGCCAATCGGGCGGCTTGTATCAGCACTACTTCTCGACGTTCCTCAACCCGATCGACCTGTTGTGGTCGTTTTTGCAGGCCGTCCTCATGGCGATCACGATCTTGTTGATTCACACCTACTTCGGCTACTTTGCTTCGGGCGGACCGGCCGGTGTCGGCGTCGCGACCGGCAACGCGGTGCGAACCTCGTTGATCGTGGTCGTGTCGGTGACGCTGCTCGTCTCGCTGTCCATCTACGGCACCAACGGCAACTTCAACCTGTCGGGCTAGGAAGGTGGTGACAGGACAGTGACGCGTGACTTCGGTCCGGGCCCCATTCACCGGTCCGAAACCACCAGTGCCGCACGGCCCGTCGCGGCCTCGCCCGGGCGGCACTTCGGCGCGCAGTCGTACGCGCGGCCCCTGGCCGGCCTGGCGACCATCGTCCTCATCGGCCTGGTCTTCGCCGTCGCGATAGGCCTGTTCCGGGGTGACTTCACCACGAGCGTGCCCGTCACCGTCGTCTCACCGCGCGCCGGACTGGTGATGAACCCGGATGCCAAGGTGAAGATGCGCGGCGTCGAGGTGGGCAAGGTCGACTCAATCGACGTGCGGCCCAACGGCGAAGCCGTCCTGCACCTGGCGATGCAACCGTCGCAGATGCACCTCATCCCGGCCAACGTGCTCGTCGACATCGCGTCGACGACGGTGTTCGGCGCGAAGTTCATCGAGCTGGTACCGCCCGCCGAGCCGTCGCCGCAGTCACTGCGTGCGGGTCAGGTGCTGGAGGGCAAGCACGTCACCGTCGAAATCAACACGGTGTTCCAGCAACTCACGTCACTGCTGTCGACGATCGATCCCGCCAAACTCAACGAGACCCTGGGCGGCATAGCCTCTGCGGTCAACGGCCGGGGCCACAAGATCGGCCAAATGCTGCACGATCTCGACTCATTCCTGGCCACCCAGGAACCGAGCCTGCCTGCGCTGAGCCATGACCTCGAAGCCCTGCCCGTGGTGAGCAACGCCTATGGCGACTCGGCACAGGACCTGCTCGCCACCGCCGATAACGCGGTCCGAATCAGCAAGACGATCGTTGACGAGCAACAAAATCTGGATGCCTTCCTGATCAGCTCGATTGGCTTGGCGGACATGGGCAATGACGTGGTGGGCGGCAATCGGCAAGCGCTGACGGACGACCTGCACCTGCTGGTGCCGACCACCGATCTGCTCAACCAGTACCACCAGGCGCTGTACTGCGGCATCGCCGGATCACTGGGCAACCTGCACGCTCCGGACCTGCCCGAGCCGATGGTCAAGGTGACCGTCGTGATCGGCCTCGGCGCGGAGCGTTACCGCTACCCGTCCAACCTGCCCAAGGTGGCGGCGACCGGTGGGCCGCAATGCCAAAACCTTCCGGTGGTGCCCTTCGACGTTGCGCCGCCGTTCCTTGTGACCGACAACGGCTCCAACCCCACGGCGTACGGCAACCAGCAATTGCTGCTCAACTCCGATGCGCTCAAGCAGCTGCTGTACGGGCCGATCGATGGTCCGCCGCGCAACACCATGCAAATCGGGATGCCCGGATGACCGGCTCGCGCGGGATGATCATCAAGTTCGGGGCGTTCGCCACCGTGATGATCGTGCTGACCGTGTTCTTGTTCTTCATCTTCGGGCAGTACACCACCGGTTCGACGAACGGGTATTCGGCACTCTTCACCGACGTGTCGCGGCTGAAGACCGGGGAGACCGTGCGCGTCGCCGGCATCCGGGTCGGCACGGTCAACAGCGTCAAGCTACGCGCAGACAAGAAGGTCGAGGTGAAGTTCGACGCCGACCGCAGCGTCGTGCTGACCACCGGCACCCGCGCGGTGGTGCGCTACCTGAACCTGGTCGGTGATCGCTACCTCGAGCTGACCGACGGCCCGGGATCCACCAAGGTGCTGCCGGCCGGGTCGCAGATCCCGCTCGATCGCACGGCACCCGCCCTCGACATCGATCTACTGCTGGGCGGGCTGAAACCCGTTACCCAGGGCCTCAACCCGCAAGACGTCAACGCGCTGAGCGCGGCGCTCATTCAGGTGTTCCAGGGCGAGGGCGGAACCCTGCAGTCGCTGCTGTCGAAGACGTCGTCGTTCTCCAACACGTTGGCCGACAACAACCAGACGGTGCAGGAGCTGATCGACAACCTCAACACCGTGGTGGCCACCGTCGACAAGGACGGCACTAAGTTCTCCGGCGCCATTGACCGCCTCGAGAAATTGGTCAGTGGATTCGACCAGGACCGCGACACCATCGGGACCGCGATAACCGCCCTGGACAACGGGACCGCTTCGATCGCGGATCTGCTCACCCGCGCCCGCCCGCCGCTGGCCGCGACGGTGGACCAAGCGAATCGGCTGGCGCCGCTGCTCGATAAGGACAAGAACCTCCTCGACATCTCGCTGCAGAAGTTGCCGCACGACTACCGCAAATTGCTCAGGCTTGGCTCCTACGGCGCGTGGTTCCCCTACTACCTGTGCGGGCTGGCGCTACGGGTGTCCGACTTGCAGTACCGGACGGTGGAAGTGGGCATCAAACACCAGATCACCGGGCGGTGCACGGAACCGAAGGACCCCGATGAATAAGTACCGCGGAGCGGGCCTCATCAAGGCCGGATTCATCGGGGCCGTGCTCATCGCCCTGGTCATCGCCGTGGGGTTGAACCCCGATCAGCTGGTCCAGCGGGCCACCACGGTCCGCTACCAGGCGCTGTTCACCGACGCTGGCGGCCTCGCGCTGGGCAACGACGTGACGATCTCGGGGATCAAGGTCGGCAGCGTGACGGGCATGGAGCTGCAACACGGCGACGTGCTGGTGACGTTCACCGCCAAGGGGAACATCCTGCTCGGCTCGGCCAGCACCGCACACATCAAGACCGGGTCGCTGCTGGGCCAGCGGGTGCTCACGGTCGACTCCGCTGGCAGCGGCAACCTGCATCCGATGGCGGTCATCCCGGTGTCGCGCACCTCCTCGCCGTACTCGCTGTCCGAGGCCGTCAACGACCTGACGACCGACCTGCAGGGCACCAACACCGAGTCGCTCAACCAGTCCCTGGACACGCTGTCGGCGACCCTGAATCAGGTTGCGCCGCAACTGGGTCCCGCGTTCGACGGGGTCAGCCGGCTGTCCCAGACCCTCAACGCCCGCAACCAGACCCTCGGGCAGCTACTCAAGGGCGCCGCCGACGTCACCAGCGTCCTCGGGCAACGCAGCCAGCAACTCAACACGTTGATCCTCAACGCCAACGATTTGTTGTCGATGCTGGTGGCGCGGCGCCAGGCGATCGTGCGGCTGCTGGCCAGTACGTCCGCGGTGGCCAGGCAGCTCTCCGGCGTGGTGCATGACAACGAGGCGAAGCTGGCGCCGACGCTGGAGAAGCTGAACTCGGTGACGGCGGTGCTGGAAAAGAACCGCGACAACCTCGCCAAGGCGCTTCCGGGACTGGCGAAATACGAGCTGACGCAAGGGGAGACGGTTTCAAGCGGTTATTACTACAACCCGTTCATTCCCAACCTTTTCCAGCTGGAATTCTTCCAGTGGTTGTTCGACTACGCCTTCGGGTTCCGCGCTTACGGCGCGCCCGGCCAACCGCCGGACACCGCCGGGCCGCGCGCGTTCTTCCCGTGGCCGTTCAACCAGGACCCGGGAGGACGGCCATGACGGGGCTCGGGGCGATTCCGCGCAACAAGCTCAAGGTGGGGCTGGCGATCGTGCTGGCGGGCCTCGTCGTTGTCGGTGCGGCGATCGCCATCCGCAATACCTTCTTTCGCCCGACGACGATCACCGCCTACTTCCCCACGGCCACCGCGATCTATCCGGGCGACGACGTGCGCGTGTCCGGCATGAAGGTGGGAACCATCTCGTCCATTCAGCCGCAGGGGACCCGGGCGAAGCTGGTGATGCACGTCGATCGCAACATACCCATTCCGGCGGACGCGAAGGCGGTGATCGTCGCGCAAAACCTGGTGGCGGCGCGCTATGTGCAGCTCACGCCGGCCTACCGGTCGAGTGGTCCCACCATGCGCGACGGCGGGGTGATACCGATCGAACGGACGGCGGTGCCCGTCGAATGGGACCAGGTCAAAGACCAATTAATGCGCCTCGCAACGGAATTGGGCCCGAACAGCAAGGTGTCCACGCCGTCGGTGGCGCGGTTCATCGACAGCGCCGCCGACGCGCTGGGCGACGGCAACGGCGAGAAGCTGCACCAGACGCTGGCCCAACTGTCCGGCGTCGCCCGCGTGTTCGCCGAAGGCAGCGGCAACCTCGTCGACATCATCAAGAACCTGCAGGCCTTCATCGGGGCCCTGCGCGAAAGCAACGTCCAGATCGTGCAGTTCGACAACCGCCTGGCCACGCTGACCAGTGTGCTCGACGACAACAGGTCGGATTTGGACGCGGCGCTGACGGACCTGGCGAACGCGGTCGGCGAGGTGCAGCGGTTCATCGCCGGCAGTCGTGATGCGACCTCCGAACAGATTTCGCGGTTGGCCGACCTGACGCAGATACTCGTCGACCAAAAGATGGCGTTGAAAAACGTGCTGCACATCTCGCCGACCGCGCTCGCGAACGCCTACAACGCCTACGACCCGGACTCCGGCAACATCCGCGGCGGCGTCGGCCTGCAGAACTTTTCCAACCCGACGTTCGCCTGGTGCGCGGGCATCGGGGCCATCGAAAACGTCACCGCCGTCGAGACGGGCAAGCTGTGCGGCTTGTATCTGAGCCCGGCGTTGAAGGTGTTCAACCCGAACTTCCTCGTCAACTTCAACTACCTCCCGATTCCGGTCAACCCGATCCTGGCCCCGTCGTTCGCGCCGCAAAACGTTATCTACAGCGAGGATCGGCTGAAGCCCGGCGGGGAGGGTCCCAGGCCGGGGCCGCCTCTGCTGCCGCCGGCCGTTTCCGCGTACACCGGGCTACCGGGTGACCCCGTTGGGCCGCCGGGTTCGGTGCCGCTAGGCCGGATCCCCGGCGCGGCGATGCCGCAGCCCCCGCCGACGGAACCGCCGCCCGTCCCACCACCACCGGCGTCGCCGGCGCCGGCCGCCCCGGCGAACGTTCAGGACATGCTGCTCCCGGGTGACGGGGGGCAACCGTGACCGCCCGGATCGCGATGAGGCGCGTGCTCGGCATCGCCTGCTGCGTCATGCTCGCCGTGAGCGGATGCGCGTTCAACGGCCTGAACTCGCTGCCGCTGCCGGGCGCGGTCGGACGTGGTCCGGGTGCCACCACTTACCACGTGGAACTCGCCAACGTCGTTACGATGGAACCGAATTCGCCGGTGATGATCGACGACGTCATCGTCGGCAGCATCAGCAAGATGACGGTGCGGGGATGGCACGCGGACGTCGAAATCTCGGTGCGGCCCGGCACGGTGATCCCCGCCAACGCGGTGGCCAGTGTCGGCCAGACGAGCCTGCTCGGTTCCATGCATCTGGCGTTGAATCCGCCGCTGGGCCAACAGGGCGTCGGCCGGCTGCAACCGGGCGCCACGATCCCGCTGAACCGGTCGTCCACCTATCCGTCGACCGAACAGACCCTGTCGTCGCTATCGGTCATCCTGAACGCCGGGGGGCTGGGGCAGTTCGGGGACATCATCCACAACTTCAACGCCGCGCTATCCGGAAACGAAGGCGCCGTAAGGGATCTGCTCGAGCGCCTCGACCGGTTCGTGGGAACCCTCGATCAACAGCGCGACAACCTCGTCGCGTCGATCCGCGCTCTCAATCGCCTCGCCGGCACGTTCGCCGCCCAACGCGACGTGATCACCCAGGCGCTGTACAAGATTCCCCCCGCACTGGACGTGCTGATCAAGGAGCGCCCCCGCATCACGACCGCGCTGAACAAGCTCGGGACATTCAGCAACACCGCGACCAGACTCGTCAACGACGCGGGCGACGACTTGGTGAAGAACTTGACGAATCTCGCGCCGGCACTCGGTGCGCTCGCCGACATCGGCCCGGATCTGGACGCCGCCATCGCGTACGCGCCGACGTTCCCGTTCACCCAGGGCTTCATCGACCGGTACATCCGTGGTGACTACGTCAACGGCTACTTCATCATCGATTTGACGAACGCCGGTCTCCGCAAGGGCATCCTCCGCGGTACCCACTGGGAGCGGATCGGCGCCGAGGCCGTGCCCGGCCCCGCGGATCCGGAATACCTGCAATTCCGGTACGGGGCACCGCCCGGGGCGCCTGGGGCGCTGAGCAAGCCCGGCCCACGAGGGGAACCGGCACCGTTCGGGCCACCGCCACCCTGGGGGCGGCCGCTGCCGGGGCCGCCGCCGTCCGCGGCGCCGGGGCCGGTGAACCAGCAGTCGGGAGACACACCACCGTCCGCGCCCGCGCCACCGCCGCCGGTGTCGCCGTTGATCGCGGGCCTGACGTGGCTCGGCCCGGATGCGCAGAAGTCGCCCACAGCGACGCTGCCCGGACCGCCGCCGGCTGGGGCCGTGCCGCCGGCCGACCAGGGCGCCCCGGTGCCGGGCGCGACGCCGACGACCAGCCAGACGGACGGGGGCTCGTAGATGCTGACCCGATTTGTCCGCATCCAGTTGGCGATCTTCACGATCGTCGGGATCGCCGGTGTGGTGATCATGGCGCTGTGGTACGTCCAGGCGCCGACCCTGCTCGGCATCGGCAAGATGACGGTCACGCTGAAACTGCCCGCCACCGGCGGCCTCTACCGCTTCAGCAACGTGACCTACCGCGGGGTACAGATCGGCAAGGTGACCGCCGTGGGGCTGACCCCCGAGGGTGCGAAAGCCACGCTGTCCCTTGATACTTCGCCGAAGATACCGGCGGACTTGAAGGCGGAGGTGCTGAGCATCTCCGCGGTTGGCGAGTATTACGTCGATCTGCGGCCCCGCAACGACTCGCCGCCCTACCTGCACGACGGCTCGGTCATCGCGATGAACGACGCGACGATTCCCCAGCCGATCGGCCCCGTGCTGGACCAGTCCAGCAAGTTGATCAACAGCATCCCCAAGGGCAAGCTCGGTCAATTGCTCGACGAGTCGTACCAGGCGTTCAACGGCTCCGGTTACGATTTCGGATCGCTGTTCGACAGTTCGTCACGGCTCTCGGGTGACCTCAACGGCGTCGCCGACCAGACACGGAACCTGACCGAAGACACCGGGCCCTTCCTTGATGCGCAAGCCCAGACCGCGGATTCGATCCGAACGTGGGCACGCAGCCTCGCCGGATTCAGCGGCCAGCTGGCGAAGGACGACCCAGAATTTCGCACCCTGCTGCAACGGGGGCCTGGAGCCCTCAACGAGGCGTCCCGGCTGCTCGACCAGATCAAACCGACGCTGCCGGTGCTGCTTGCGAACCTGACCACGATCGGCCAAATCGGCGTGACCTATCACGCGTCGATCGAACAGCTCCTGGTCTTGCTGCCACCGTTCACCGCGGCGGTTCAGTCGTTCATCGGCAACAAGTCCCCAACGGGATTGGCCACGGGCGCCTTCAATCTCATCGTCAGTGACCCGCCCGCATGCACGGTCGGCTTCCTGCCGCCCAGCCAATGGCGTTCCCCCGCCGACACCCGCACCATCGACACGCCCGACGGGCTGTACTGCAAACTGCCCCAGGATTCGCCCATCGCGGTGCGCGGCGCCCGAAACTACCCCTGCATGGGACAGCCCGGAAAACGCGCGCCGACCGTCGAAATCTGCGAGAGCGACAAGCCTTTCCAGCCGCTGGCGATGAGACAGCACGTCTTCGGCACCTACCCGCTGGACCCGAACCTCATCGCGCAGGGCATCCCGCCCGACGACCGGATGAACTGGTACCGAGACAGGATCTTCGGGCCGGTTGAGGGAACGCCGCTGCCGCCGGGCGCGGTTCCGCGGGGAACGCCGCCTGCATCAGCGTTGCCGCCGCCCGCGGCGCCGCTCAGCCCGTTGGCGCAGATGGGGGACGTTTCACCGATAGCGCCGATCGACGTTCCCGCCGCCCCTGCCGCTGCGGCGCCCCCAGCGGCCAGCGCTCCGCCGGCCGAGCCACCGGCAGGCCCGTCGGCGGCGCCAAGTGCGTTCGGGCACAGCGAGACTCAGGCCGGTCCATCGGTGGCGATCGCCCAGTACAACCCGCGCACCGGCACTTACGTGACCCCGGATGGCCAGGTTTACCGACAGTCGGATCTGGTCAAGCCCACGTCGCCCAAGGCGCCGAAGACGTGGAAGGACCTGTTCGCCACCTGATGCCCGCGCGGGGCCATCGTCAGATGAACCGGGTCAGCTGATTTTGTCCAGCCTGAATGGCTGGTCGATGTACAGCGGCTTGTTGGTGCCGCAGGCACCGCTGGGGCCGGACGTCTGCTCCCGTCCGGCCAGGACCGGCGACCCAAACACTTTCTCGCCGGTCTCCGGGTTGGCGGGATAGAATTTGATGACGTCGTGGCCGACGTATGAGGTGCCGTCGGGACAGGTTGTCCAATTGGGAATGTCGCGTTTGACGAACCAGGTGGTTCCGTCGTTCATGAATATCGGTGCGGTCCAGCCCTGGTCGCTGACGACGGTGCCGTCGCACCGGTAGGCCGTGGAGCACGACGTCGTGATGGTCCACGTGCTGCGCACCACCGGCTCCTGGTGGAAAATCTCGTTGGTGCGGGCCCAGTCGCCGACCACGGTGGCGGTGTACGTCCCGTTGATGGCGGGGTCGTAGGCCCATGCCGACGGGGCCACGCCGACGCCGCCCGCCACGCCGACCGCTGCCACGGTTGCGCTTATCGCCATATTTGTCGGACGCATCACGTGCTCCTCGAGGCGTTAAATACCGCCAATTCCAAGCGAATCGAATTCACAGACTAACACCGCCCTGGCATCTCACGGAATGGTTTAGGTGGGGCGTTCAAGGACATCGAATTTATCGATTAGCCACGACCCATTGACCTTTGCCATCTCCACCTTCAGGCTGCTCGACGTCACCACAGGTTCCGGCTTCGCCTTGCTGGTGGTCTTCTGCCTTATGAAGACAAGCACCACAGCCGAATTCGGGTGCAGTTCCGACACCGCGGCCTTGACCACGCTGGCGGTCGTCGTGACCTCACCGCGTTGCGCCGACGGCCCAACGACCTGGTCGGCAAATCGTTGGTAGTAGGCCAGATAGTCCTCGGTGAGCCGGGATTTGGCGTTGGCGAAATCGCGATCAAGCGTTTCCGGCGAGTAGGACAGCAACGCCACCGCACCGTCACTGGCTGCACTGATTACCTGGTGCGCCGCGGCGCGGTCGGTCTGCAAATCCGGACGGTAATCGAAGTAAAAAATCCGGGCCGCGTTGCCGAGGGCGGCAATAAGCAGAAGCGTCAACAGGATTGACCGCCACCGCGCCAGGCAACGCCGCGTCCAGCGCCCGATCGCGCCGCCGCGGCGGGCGGGCGCCCGCTCCTCGTGCGCAGCGCTGTCGACCGTCACCGGACGAACTCGAGTCTGGAAATCTTGAGCTGCCCGGCATCGCGTTGAACGGTGACGACGATCCGCAGCTGGCGCGATTCCGGCTTAGTCTCACCGGGTTTGGTGATCTCGGATTTCGCCGCGATCAGCACAATCGCTGAATCCTGGGTCATGGACTGCACGGCGGCCGCTTGTACCGAGCCCTTGGAGACGACCTTGGACTCCTCCACCGCCTTCACGGCATCCTCGCCGCCCATCAAGATGCTGATTTTGAACGTCCCGGTTGTGTCGTCGGCGAAACGCTGCAGATCTTCCCTCGCCTTGGTCGGATCGATCGTCATCATCGTCACGATGGCGTTGCGGGCGGCCGCGGCGAACTCCGCGCTGCGACGCTTTTCCTGGTCGACGCCACGGTGATGCCACACCAGGTACCCGCTGCCCGCCAGCGAGGCGCAGCTGACCACAACCGCTGCGATCGCCGCCATGGCCTTCCGGCTCGGGCGACGGGGACGCAGCCGCCGCCGGCGCGACGGCGCCGCCTCGGGCTCCACGGTGTCGGCGCGTTTGTCGAGGTCGCCGGACGCCGCCTCGGCTTGTTCGCGCAACCGCAGGGCGCGGGCCCGAGCGGCGGCGGCGCGGGCGTCCGCCTCGGCGATCTCTGCGGCCACCGCAACTTCCGGAGACGAAGTTGACGGCGACGTGGATAGGGCCCCAATTCGTCGATTTTCGGCGACGGTCGCCCCAGCGGGATGCTTGCGCCGAGGCACTGGATCACCTCCTCGTCGCGCCTACAGGAGAGCCACATTATCACTGCCACGCGGGCGGCCCGGCGTCGGAGATCGCGGCTTTAGATGCAAGCCTTCTCCAAGTGAGAGAATTCTATTCCCACCGGTGGGCGAAGTAATTTAAAGTAATCCCGTGCGATTCATAGTGGCAGCGATCGCCGTGCTTTTGGGCCTCTCGCAGGGCCTGGGTGTCGCCGTGGCGCCGCAGGCCACCGCAGCGCCGGTTAATTGCGATTACCCGGATTGCACGCCGGGCATCATGCCGCACCAGGTGCTCGGCGCGCCGTGCGACAACACTACGTACTACGTATTTGGGACCGCCGACTATTACGTGTCTTTCGCCACGCAGCCGGGACGCCTGATGTTCTGCGGCTCGCCCAGGAGGTACGAGCCCCGCTGGTTCCGGTCGCCCCCGATGGCCGGTGTCAAGGTCGAGGGCTCGTCTTGCGTCGATTTCCCGGAGTACTACGTCGCGCAGGCGCCGGACGGCCTTTTCCTCGTCTGCAATGCGCATGACGGAACACAGATTTGGGAGCGCGGCGACACTTAGGCCGAGTCGGCTCGAATCACGGCCGGGTGTTCGGGATCTCCGGCCAATCTTGGAAGGGACTGGGTCCCCAGTAGTCGAAGTTATGGACCGTGCCGTCCATGTCGCGATGGTGCGCGTCGTGGCACGTGGTCGGGTCCCACTGCGGTCCCCACGACGGATCGAACATCTGGCCCGGGCACCAGTGATAGCCCACGAACGGCCACGGCGGATTGTCGGCGTGAGCGACCGTCGCGGTGCCCAAGCCGGCGCTGACCATGATCGCCGCGGCGGCGACACGCGCGACTTTGCTCATGGGAGAACCGTACCCGAGCGACCGCCGAACCGGACCAAAAAATTCCGTGGAAGTGCCGCGATCAGTCGCCCGCGTCGATCAGCCGGCGAGTAATGCGCCCCAGCTGCGTGCGCAGGGTGTCGTCGTCGATGTCGGCCACCAGAGGCGACACGACCCCGACCGCGATCGCACCCGAGAGCACGGCCGCCGACACCCGCGCGTCCTCGGCCGGATCGTCCAGCAGCACGCTGTAGAGCCGCTGGATGAATTGCTGGAAGGGTTCGTGTTCGCCCAGCAGTCGCACGACGACGGGGTCGAATTGCAGGGTGCTTGCGGCGCCGCGACGTTCGACGGCGAGGTCGATCACCCGGTCCAGCAGCAGCTCCCGTGCGGTGGACCGGTGATCGTGTGCCTCGGCCGCCTCCAAGGCCTCCTCGAGGCCGCCGAGTTCCCGCTCGGTCAACGCGATGACGATCTGCTCCTTGGTCTTGAACTGGTGGTAGACGGCCGCTTTCGTGACCCCGATGGCGTCGGCGATCATTTGCAGCGATGTTCCGCCGACACCGTGCTCGGCGATCAACTGCAGCGCGGCATCGAGGATTCGGGTCTGCGCGGCGCTGCGCGTGATGAAGCGGAACCGGCTCCTGGTCTGCGGGGAAACCACACCGGAAGCGTAGCCGATCGGCTATTGACCCGGGGATAGCCGATCGGCTAGTTTCGCTGACAACGGGGTATTGATTCATGCCGTCACAGCGAAGGAGTCAGGCGATGTCCGACGTCGGCGACAACGACGCAGCGGGCCGCCACTCGTCGCGAACCGCGTTGCGGCGTACCGACGGTGAGCTGATCTTGCTGTGGACGTTGCCGGTTACGGTGATCATCTGGATCGCGTGCTTTTTCCTGTTTCCGGGGTTCAATCCGCCGATGTCACCCAGCATGTCGGCCGAGCAGGTGGCCGCGTTCTATCGCGATCCCGCGCACCTGCCGCAGATCCGCTACAGCATGATCGTGTTCAACTGGTTCGGGGTCTGCCTCGTCCCGGTCCTGACTTTGATCGTGCTTCAGATCCGCAGAATGGCGCATCGGACGCCGATCTTCTCCTACGCGATGTTGGGTTGCGTGGCCGGCGGGCCGACGCTGTTTCTCGTCGCCAACGTCTGCTGGCTGCTGGCCGCCTTCCGCCCCGAGAGAAGCCCGGATCTGACCCAGCTGCTCAACGACTTTGGCTGGATCACATTCACCATCGTGGTCCCGTTCCTGATCGGGCAAAGCGTAATCCTGGCCATGGCAATCTATTTCGATGATCAGCCGCAGCCGATATTCAGCCGTTGGGTGGCTCACTTCAACCTTCTGGTGGCGGCTGCCCTGGTGCCCGCCGCCTTCGTCGGTGTGTCGTTGACCGGACCGCTCGCGTGGGACGGCTTCCTGACGTTCTGGGTGAAAAACGTCGCCATCGCCGTGTGGATCATCGTGATGGGCGTGGTTCTCGGCCAAGCCATCTACCGGGAGCGCGCCGAGAGCCTTGGGCGCGGCAACGAACTGGTCAGCGCATGAGTGCCCCAGCCGCACAGGCCGTTTCGCCGGAAACACCGCCCTCGGGACCGCTGCACCACCGGATCGCCTGGCACTTGCGGCACGGCCCTAAACGCGAGCTTTGGCTGGCGTGGGGAGCGCTGGTCGTCTTCTACAACGTCTTCTTCCCGGTGTTCTTCATCGTCGCGCAGGTCCAGCCGCCGCCGCAGCCCACCTGGGATCTCGCTACCCAGGCGCACTGGTTCGGTGAACGCCACCTCGGGATACCTATTGGATTCGGCGTCATCTTCGCCATCAGCGGCCTGATCGCGACCAACAACGCCCTGATCGCCTATTCGATGCGACGAATGTCGGTGAGCCGTGCGTTCGCGTACTCGTATCTGCTCATCTATACGTTCAGTGCGGTTCCCGGGATGCTGCTGCTCAACATCGCGCTGGTCGTTGGGGCGCTGCGACCGCAGCGAAACCACGAAGCGATCGGTTGGCTCTACGACTTCGCCTTCCTGTCCTTTGACGGAACCATGGGAGTCTTCCTGATCGGCTCGCTGATGTGGATGCTCGCGATTCTGCTCGATAAGAATCGGGTGTTCCCAAAGTGGTTCGGCTATCTCAACCTGTGCAACGCGCTGACCGAGGTAGTCGTGGCGCCGTGCTGGATCTTTCGCCGCGGCGTGCTGGCGTGGAACGGCCAGATCGCCTGGTGGCTGGACATGGTGGTGTTCGGTGTCTACCAAGTCACTTTCATCGTCATGCTGTTTCGGATGATCCAGCGCGAGGACTTCGGCGACGGCCCGTTGCCAGACCGCGTGAAGGCGTCGCAATGACCGCGCCGACAGACAAGCGCGTCAGGTTCGTGCCCGGCCAACCCGACATGTGGGCGTTCGTGTTGTTCGAGACGCTGGTCTTCACAGGCTATTTCGGCTTCTATCTGTTCTACCGCGCCCGAAGCCCCGAGCTCTTCCTGCACTCCCAGGCGCAGCTGGACCTGCGCATCGGGGTCTTCAACACGCTCGTCCTGCTGCTGAGCTCGTGGTCGGTGGCGCGGTGCGTCCAGTCGTCCCGCGCCGGCACCTACCGGGCGGCGCTGCGGGACGCCTTCATCACCGCCGGGTTCGCCGCAGTGTTCCTTTGTTTCAAGGTGTTCGAGTGGGTGCGGTTGGTCCGCATGGGAAATGGGTTGGACAGCAACGACTTCTTCACCTATTACTTCTTCCTCACCGGAATCCATTTCGTGCACCTGCTGATCGGCTTCGTCGTGCTCGGCGTTATCGTCTACCAACTTCGGAGTCGGGCGAGGCGATCCCAGGAGTTGGTCGAAACTTGCGCCACCTACTGGCACACCGTCGACTTCCTGTGGGTGCTCATCTTCGCGCTGCTGTACGTGGTGAGGTGATCGACATCAAATTCAACAAGAGGCTGCTGATCGTCTGGCTCGTGCTGGCGTCGTTGACGCTCGCCTACCTATGGATAGATCACTCGCTGGACGGAACGCTGAAGGCCAGCGCGGTGGTCACCTCGGCCGTCATCGTGATCGCACTCGTCAAGGTGCGCATCATCTTTCGGGAGTTCATGGAGGTCCGTCAGGCCCCCGCCCTGCTGTGCCGACTCACGGACGCCTGGGTCGTGCTGATGGCCGTCGCGCTGCTCGGCTGCTACTTCATCGGCAGGACGCTCGCCTGATAATTCGGACGCCACTGTCAATTGGCTTGACGTGAACACGCGTGGTGTCATGCAAATATACGCCTTGCATAACGGTTGGATAACGGTTGTCTGGTGGCGCCTTTGGCGTTTCGGCCACGCTCAATAGCATCGGCCAGATCTCGTAATACGCCGACGATCGGGTGGCGCCATGACGTTTCTCATTGCCGCGCCGGCGACGGTGGCCGCGGCGGCCACGGAGCTGGCGGGCATCGGTTCGACACTGACCGCGGCCCATGCGCTCGCGGCCGCCGGAACCACCGCGGTGCTGCCCGCCGCCGGCGATGAGGTGTCGGCCGCGATCGCGTCGCTGTTCTCCGGCTACGCCCGGGCCTATCAGTCGCTGAACACCCGTGCGGCGGCCTTCAGCCAGTGGTTCGTCCAGGCGTTGAACGCCGCGGGGAATGCCTACGTCGCTGCGGATGCTGCCAACGCCTCGCCGTTGCAGGCCCTGGAGGCGGACGTGCTGGGTCTGATCAACGCACCCACCAACGCGATGCTGGGTCGCCCGCTGATCGGCAACGGGGCCGACGGGGCACCGGGAACCGGGCAGCCCGGCGCCCCCGGCGGACTGCTGGCCGGCAACGGCGGCAACGGCGGATCCGGCGCCGCGGGAAAACCCGGCGGCCGAGGCGGTGACGCCGGCCTGCTCGGCAACGGCGGCCGGGGCGGCGCCGGCGGCCCGGGCACGGCCGGTGCCGCCGGCTCGCCAGGTGTGAACGGCGGCAACGGGGGAACGGGCGGCGCGGGCGGCCACGGAGGCCTGTTTGCCGGCGATGGCGGCGCCGGTGGCAACGGCGGTGACGGCGGTGACGGTGCCGTCGGCGGGATCGGCGGCGCGGGCGGTGCGGGCGGCCAAGGGTCGGCGATGTCCGGCCATCCGGGCGCCGACGGTGGCAAGGGCCACGACGGGACCAGCCTCGGCGGCGGCACCGGCGATCCCGGCAACGGTGGCCCCGGCACCGGCGGCACTGGTTCGGGCATCTACTCGCCCTACGTGGACATCACGCTCTGGCCCGACCCTAACGGATACGACTTTGCGACGGCCGCCCACAACGGAGTCAAAAACGCCACGCTTGCCTTCATCAACGCCGACCCGAACGGCAATGCCTCCTGGGGTGGCTATTCGGCGTACGACGTAACGGGCGGCACCCAAAGCGCTTTCATCGATAACCAAATCGCCAACATGAAAGCCGCCGGCATCAACGGGACCATCTCGTTCGGCGGCGCGTTCGGCACCGATCTCTCTGCCGTCAACGGCCAGACTCCAACCGCGTTGGCGCAGCAGTACGCGTCGATTGTGAACACCTACAAGATCTACAACCTCGACTTCGACGTCGAAGGTGCGTTGCAGGGCAACACTCAAGCGATGAACACCCAATCGAAGGCCATCGCCATCTTGCAGCAGCAGGAGGCGGCCAACGGCACGCCCGTGACCGTCTCGTATACGCTGCCGGTGCTGCCTACGGGCCTGGTCGAGGGGCAGGGGGGCGGGCTGAACGTCCTGCAGATCGCCGCGACCAATGGCGTGACCGTATCCCGAGTGAACATCATGGCCATGGACTACGGCAACGGTTTCGACCAGACCGGCAACCCCGGCATGGGCGCGTACGCGATGGATGCCGCGACGGCCACCCATACCCAGTTGATGACGCTCTACCCGTCGCTGACCAGCCAGCAGGCCTGGCACATGCTCGGGGTGACGCCCTTGATCGGAATCAACGACGACCCCAGCGAAATCTTCAGCCTCGCCGACGCGCAACAGCTGACCACCTTTGCCCAGCAGCACAACATCGGCGAGCTGTCGATGTGGGAACTCCCCCGCGACCTCACGGGCACGTTGGGCGCGGTGGACGCCGTCGACGGCAGCGGAATTGCGCAAACCCCGTTCCAGTTCTCCGGAATCTTCGAGCAGATCGAGACCGCACCGCAACCCTGACGTCCGCCCGGTTGGGCGAGCAGTCGCAAAAGCCCCAATTTTGTTGCGAAATGGGGCTTTTGCGACTGTTCGGCGGTTGGGCCGGCACCGCCCTTACCCGTTCGGGGTGAAGGTGAGGTGGAGTTCGCTGAGTCCGCGCAGGATATACGTCGGCTCATAGGTGTAGCGGCGATCGTCGGCCGGGCCGTGCTTGGCCTCGCTGATCGCGATGTCGCTCATCCGGTCCAGGATGCGTTCGATGGAGACGCGGCCCTCCACCCGGGCGAGCGGCCCGCCCGGACACGAGTGCACGCCGCGCGCGAAAGCCATGTGCTCGCGCACATTCTTGCGGCGCAGATCGAACTCGTGCGGGTTCTCGAACCGGCGTGGGTCGCGGTTGGCGGCGCCGGGCAACACCATGACGACGGTGCCGGCGGGGATGTCGACGCCGCCGACCGTGGTGGCCCTGCGGGCCAGCCGGGAGTCGCTCTTGACGGGGCTGTCCATCCGCAGCGATTCCTCGATGAACCCGGGGATCAGGCTGCGGTCGTCGCGCAGCTGCTGCTGGATGTCGGGCCGCTCGCCGATCACCTGCAGCGCGGCACTGAGCAGCTTGGCCGTGGTTTCCTGTCCGGCGGCGAAAAGGAATGTGGCGGAACGAACTACCTCGATGACCTCGGGCGTGGACCCGTCGGGATATTTCGCCGTGGCCAGGGAGGTCAGGACGTCGCTGCGCGGCTCGCGGCGCCGGTCCTCGATGTAGGCGCAGAACTTGTCGTCGAGCCACTCCAGTGGGTTGATGCCAACCGACTCGTGGTCCAAGGCGCCCACCCGCGCATCGGGACGGTCGGCGCCCAACACGACGCGGAACTCTTTGTGGTCCTCCTCGGGAACGCCGAGCAGGTCGGCAATCACCAACGTGGCGAACGGCTTTGAGTACTCGCTGATGAACTCACACTCGCCGTTGGTCAGAAACTCGTCGAGCTGACGGTCGGCGAGGCGCCACATGAACTCCTCGTTCTGCTTCAGTCTGCTCGGGGTCAGCAGCTTGCTCAGCACCGAGCGCGCCCGGGTGTGTTCCGGTGGATCCATCGTCACCATGTGCTCGAACATCGGGAAGTAACTGCGGTGCTGGTCGATCTGGGGGCTGATGTCGTCGCCCTCGGGCTGGAAAGGCAGCGGCGGGAACGGGCCGCCGAGCGCGACGATGTTCGAGAACGTGTCGGGGTCCTTATAGACCTCGCAGGCCTCCTCGTAGCCGGTGACGGCGACGACCCCGTGGTGCGGCAGCCGCAGCACCGGGTTTTGGCTGCGCAGGTAGTCGAAGTAGGGGTGCGGATCGGGCACCAGAGATTGATCGGTGAAGAAGTCGATCGTGTCGAAGGTGGTCATAGGACTGCGTCTCCCTGGGCTGGTCTACCGGTGAGGTTCGGCGGCAAGCGGCACCGCCGCCCAATTCCGAAAGCCAAAATGTGCTGAGCACCTGCTTAGCATGGCGGTATTGTCAGGGTCAAGGTCGCAACGCGGTGCCGCGATACGATCCGTGTGGTCGGCACCAACGCAGAAATACGGAGCAGGGATATGACTTCGGCCCGCAGAATCGGGGCGCCGGACGCGAAGAATCGCGCCCTGCTGCTCGACGCGGCCGAGCGGCTCATGATCGAAGAAGGCTACGCCGCGGTGACGTCGCGCCGTCTGGCGAGCAAAGCGGGTTTGAAACCACAGCTGGTGCACTACTACTTCCGGACCATGGACGAGTTGTTCCTCGAGGTCTTCCGCCGCCGTGCCGAAGAAGCCCTCGAGGTGCACGCGCAGCTGATGAAGTCGCCGCAGCCGCTCTGGGCGCTGTGGAGATTCGGCACCGATCCCGCGTTCACCCGCATCTCAATGGAATTCATGGCGCTGGCCAACCATCGCAAGGAAATGCGAGCCGAAATCGCTTATTACGCCGAGCGTTTGCGGGAAGGCGAGCGACAAGCGGTGACGACTGCGCTCCAGCGGTATGGAGTGGCAAGAGACGAGATGCCGCCGGCGGTGGTTGCCGTGCTCATGTCGAGCTTGTCGAGATTCCTGGTGCTCGAGCAGGCGGTCGGAATTTCCGGCGGCCACGCCGAAACCTTAGAGCTGGTCGAAAGTTACCTGCGCCGCCTGGAAGGCGAGCCGCAGCCCATCGAGGGCGTGCCGCAAAGCTGGATGGTTCACCAGGTCCGCAGCGAACAGAGCGCGCCCTTGGGGCCGATGTTGGAGACCACGACCTTGCCGTCCACCGACAGGTCGCACTGAATGCCGCCCTGCGCCAAGGGTTCACGACCGGTGGTGGCGGTGACCATCGCCCACTGATCGGGGTTCAACAGGTTCACCGGCTGGACCCACGGCTTACCCGGGGCGACGTCGGCGTGCACCTGCGGGGTGAATGAGTAGTTGTTGTGGCTGTAGTCGGAGAAGAGCGTCGGATCCTGATCCTGGTAGAAGATGTCGACGTAGGCCGGGCTCTTGGCCGAGACGATGTACACGACCTGATGCCAGACCGGGTCGGCATGTGCGCGTCCAGGGCTGACCAACGGACCCGTCAGCCCCAGCAACATCGCCGAGCCGACGCCCAACAGTTTCTTCGCGGTGCTGATCATGTCGCTCCTTCGGCTGCCGGGCGCGGACTGGCGGTGCGGTTCATCACCCGCTCTGCGGCCTGCCAGTGGGCGTCGGCAACCCACAGCCGTGCAAAGGATGCTATCGCTTCGTCCGGGGTAACGCCGCTGATTACGCGCTTTATCTCGGCCGCCGGGTGGCGGGCCAGCGACGTGGCGATCGATCGCCAGCCCTCGTCGAAGGAGGCGCGCGGAATCACCAAGTCCACCAAACCGATCCGCTCCGCTTCGGCGGCGTCGAGAGCGGTTCCGGTGCCCGCCAACAGCAACGCCTTGCTCTTGCCGACGATCGCGGCCAGCCGTTCGGCGCCGCCCCAGGCCGGCATGATCTCCAACGCCACCTGATTGAAGGCGATCTTGATGTCGTCGGCGGCCACCCGGATGTCGGCCGCCACCGCGACTTCGGCGCCGCCCCCGAAGGCGTGGCCGTTCAGGACGGCGACGACGGGGGCGGGGAACGCGGCGAGCTGATCGCAGATGGACCGCATCCGTTTCGCCATCGCCGCGGCGTCTTCTTCGGTCCGCAGGGCGCTCAGCTCCTTGAGGTCACCGCCGGAGACGAACGCCCGGTCGCCGGCGCCCTTGATGACCAGGGTTCGTGCGCCGGCCGCGGCATCGATCGCCTTCTCCAGCTGCCCCATGGTGTCGGGCGCGATGGCGTTGCGTGCGTGGGGGCGATCGATGGTGAGCACCGCAAGCCCATCATCGAACTCCAGGTCCACCATGGGTTATCGCTCCAATAAAAGGACAGCCGAAAAGCCGATATTGGCATTCTCTTTCGGGGAGAATAACATCATCGCAGCAGGTCCAGAAGCTCGTCGCCCAGGATCGAGGTGGCCCAGTGGGTAACCGAATGGTGGTCGTCGCCGTTGCCGCGCTCGCCGTCGCCGGCCTCGGCGCCTGCAGCCCCAAGGCGCAAACCCAGCTCTCCAGCACCGCGTCGGTGACCGTCAACGGAAACGACGCGAAGATCAACGTCGTCAAGTGCAGCCAGTTGGAGTGGTACCGCACGATCGACATCGGCGGCGACTTCGCCGGGGCCAAGGTCGTCATCGACCAACGAGCGCAGCCGCTGACCGCCCAATCGGTGCGCATCCAAAATCTGGGTGGCTTCACCGGCATGTATTCGAAGGACGACGGTGGCAACGCGGACATGAGCTTGAGCGGCGAGAAATTCACGATCACGGGCAAGGCAAACGGCTTCAAGACCGACAAGCCGAACGAACCGGCTTCCGCCACGTTCAAGATCATCGCCAACTGCTGACCGCGCAGGACAGAGCGCCCCAAGAGGGGGCACGTTGCCAACGGGCGCCTCGAGAGAATAGTATTCTCGCAAATTGCGAAGGAGGATCTCATGGGCCAGTTGTCACATCGGGAGGACGTCCCGTTTCCGATCTTTGACGCGGATAACCATCTCTACGAGCCGCCGGAGGCGCTGACCAAGTTCCTCCCCAAGGCCTACAAGGACTACGTCCAGTACGTGCAGATCAATGGGCGCACCAAGATCGCCATCCGCGGCCACATCAGCAACTACATTCCCAACCCGACGTTCGAGGTGGTCGCCCGGCCGGGTGCCTGGGAGGAGTACTTCAAGTACGGCAACCCGGACGGCAAGAGCAAGCGCGAGCTGTTCGGCGAGCCGATGCGCGCGATCCCGGCGTTCTTCGAGCCCGGCCCGCGCCTGGAGAAGATGAACGAGCTGGGGTTGGACCGCACCCTGATGTTCCCGACCCTGGCCAGCCTGCTCGAGGAGAGGCTGCGCGACGACCCGGTCGCCATCCACGTGCTGATCCACGCGCTGAACGAGTGGCTCGACGAGGTCTGGGGCTTCAACTACCAGAACCGGATCTTCACCACCCCGGTCATCACCCTGCCAATCGTCGAGAAGGCGATCGAGGAACTGGAATGGGCCGTCAAGCGCGGGGCCCGCTGCATCCTGATCCGCCCGGCCCCGGTCCCCGGCTTCCGTGGCCCGCGGTCGTTCGCGCTGCCCGAGTTCGACCCGTTCTGGGAGCGGGTCGTCGAGCACGACGTGCTGGTCGGCATGCACTCCAGTGACAGCGGCTACTCCCGCTACACCTCCGAGTGGGACGGCGCCGAACAGGAGATGTTGCCGTTCCAGACCAACGCGATGGGCATCCTCAACGAGTGGCGACCGATCCAGGACGCGGTGGGCTCGTGGGTGATCCACGGCGCGCTGTACCGCCACCCGAAGCTGAAGGTCGCGATCGTCGAGGCCGGTTCGAAGTGGATGACCCCGCTGCTGGACGGCCTGGCCGAGGTCTTCCGCAAGGCCCCGGAGGCGTTCCCGAGCGACCCGGTCGAGATGGTCAAGAACCGAATCCACGTCAGCCCCTTCTTCGAGGACGGCATCGACGATCTGGTCAACCTCGTCGGCGTGGACCGGGTGCTGTACGGCTCGGACTGGCCGCACCCGGAAGGGCTGGCGGAGCCGACCTTCTACGTCAACGCGCTGTCACACCTGCCCGTCGAGGATCAGGCAAAGATCATGGGCGGCAACCTCGGTCGGCTCGTCACGGTGTGACGCCGGCCGACCCTGCCGGGCGGTGACGATGCAGAGCGCGAAGCGCGATGAGGTGGGGGCACCTCCCGCTCGCGGGGGAGAGCCGGCCAATCCAAATTGGCTGACCATCCCCGAGATGGTCTTGAGCGCGGCGGACCGCTTCGGCGACGCGGAGGCGGTCGTCGACGGTCCGCTGCGCTTGACGTTCCACGAGGTCGTCGAGCGGATCCGTTGCGCCGCAGGCGCGTTCGCGAACCTCGGTGTCGATAAGGGCGACCGCGTCGCGATCTGGGCGCCCAACTCGGCGGAGTGGATCATCGCGGCGTTCGGGCTGCTGACCGCGGGCGGCGTGCTGGTGCCGGTCAACACGCGGTTCAAGACCGAGGAAGCCGGCGACATCATCGCCCGCAGCCAAGTCAAGGCCGTCCTGGTGCAGAAGGGATTTCTCGGCCAGGACTACACCGCACCGGCGGGGACGCCGGTCATCGACCTGAAGTCCGACTTTCTTTCCAGCGGTTCCCCGTTCGAGCGGGCGGTCAGCGGCAACGACATCTCGGACATCATCTTCACCTCAGGCACGACCGGCCGCCCGAAGGGCGCGATGATGAACCATCGCCAGACGCTGCGGATGTACGAGGAATGGGCCACGCTCGCCGATCTGCGCCGAGGCGACCGCTACTTGCAGATCAATCCGTACTTCCACACCTTCGGCCTGAAGGCGGGGCTGGTCACGTCCTTCCTGCGCGGCGCGACGATGCTGCCGGTCGCGGTGTTCGACGTCGACACGGTGGTGGATTTGATTGCGCGCGAAGGCATCACGATGCTGCCCGGGCCGCCGACGCTGTACCACTCGCTTCTGACGATTCAAGACAAGTCCAAGCTGTCGACGCTGCGGGCCGGTGTGACCGGTGCGGCGGACATCCCCGTCGAGCTGGTCCGTCGCATCCACGACGAATTGCCGTTCCAGACGCTGATGACCGGTTACGGGCTCACCGAGGCCGGCAACGTCACGCTGTCGCTGCCCGGCGATTCCTTCGAGGACGTGGCCACCACCGCCGGCGTGCCCTGCGAGGGAGCCGAGGTGCGCATCGCCGACGACGGCGAGGTGCTGGTTCGCGGCTACGGCGTTATGCAGGGCTATCTCGACGATCCCGTCGCCACGGCGGAGGCGATCGACGCCGACGGCTGGCTGCACACCGGGGATCTGGGCAACTTCACCGACGCGGGCCGCCTCCGGATCGTCGGCCGCAAGAAGGACATGTTCATCGTCGGCGGATTCAACGCGTATCCCGCCGAGATCGAAGGCTTCCTGATGAACCACCCGGCCGTCGCGCAGGCGGCGGTGATCGGCGTTCCCGACGAGCGGCTCGGCCAGGTGGGCAAGGCGTTCGTGGTCCGCAAAGACGGCGAAAACACGGTCAGCGCCGACGAATTGATCGGCTGGTGCCGCGAACGCATGGCGGGCTTCAAGGTGCCGCGTTCGGTGCAGTTTCTGGAGGCGCTGCCGCTCAACGCCACCGGCAAGGTGGTCAAGGACTTGCTGCGCTAGCCGCGTGCCGCCTCATCGTATGCTCGATCGGAGAACCACATTTCCACAGCTTGTTAGGCGTTTGTACAGCGACGCTACGGCGACACGGGCAGACCTCTCAGGCGAAGGTGATAACGTGGCTCTCCTGGTCGTCGCGACATTCGCGGCGGAAGAATATCGGCGCAGATGCTCGCCGCTAATGCGCTTCCCGAGTATGGTGGCCCAACGGCGACGACGCCCTGCTGGGACGCCGTGGCCAGCGCGGGCAAGCGGCAGAGGAGTTTGGCATTGAGTCACGAGCAGCCTCGTTCTCGGGCTGGTGAACGGTGAGTGGCGGCGCCCGCCAGAATGCCGCTGACACGAAATTGGTTCCGGTGAACGAAGACGAGACCCCGAGCACTGCCGCCGAAATCCGGGCGCTGGCCGAACAGGCCGAGGCGGAAGCCCAAGAAGCGGAAGCCCTTGCCGCCGCCGCCCGCGCCCGGGCCCGCGCCATCCAGTTGCGCCGCGAGGCCGAACTCGCGGAGGCCAAGCTCTCCGAAACCAAGCAAGCAGCCACCGAAGAACCCGTCGCGGCAGAAGATGCGGCGGACGCGACAGAATCCGTCCAGCCCGAGGTGTCCGACGTGGCGCCCGAGGTGAAGGCGGACCAGACCGAGGCCGCCGAAGACGCCGAAGCTGCGGACACCGAAGCTGCCGACACCGAAGAGCCGGTCGCCGAGGCCGACGAGGCCGAGGCGCCGGCGCCGGCCGGCCGCCGGCTCCGCCTGACCCGACGGCTTCGCCGCCCCAAGTGGTCCACCCTCGCCGCTTCCGTGGCGATCATCGTGATCCTCGTCGCGCTGGCGGGCAGCGGCTACATGATCAAGGAGCATCGCGACGCGGTCCGGCAGCGACAGCGCGCCGCCGAGTTCGTCGCCGCCGCGCGCCAGGGTGTCGTGACGTTGACGTCGTTAGACTTCAACAACGCCAAGCAAGGCGTGCAGCGAATCCTGGAGAACTCCACGGGCACCTTCAAGGACGACTTCCTGAAGATGGCCGACGATTTCACCAAGGTGGTGGAGCAGTCGAAGGTGGTGTCGCAGGGCAGCGTTCAGGCCGCGGCCGTGGAGCTGGACTCGATGACGAAGGATTCGGCGGTGGTGCTGGTGGCCTCGACCTCCGAGGTCACCAATGCGGCCGGCGCCAAACAGGATCCGCGTAACTACCGGCTCATCGTGACGGTCACTCGCGACGGTGGCCAGCTCAAGATATCGAAAGTCGAGTTTGTGCCGTGACCGCAGACGAAAAATCGGTCCAAGACACCACGGAAGTCGAGGAGACGGCGGACGCCGAAGAGGCGACCGAGGCAGCGGAGCAGGCGGAGCCCGCCGAGGACATCGACGATTACGGTAAAGCGCCCGGCCGCTGGAAGCGCCTTGCCGCCCAGGCGAAGAAACGATCGGCCGGCAAGGTGGTCCCGGCCGTGCTGGCCTTGCTCGTGGTCGCCTCGCTGGCACTGCTGGGCTGGCAGTACTGGTTCTCCTACCGGCCGGACCGCGCGACCGATGCGTCGGCCGCGAAGTCGGCCATCTCCGCCGCCAGCGACGGAACGGTGGCGGTGCTGTCGTATTCGCCCGACACCCTCGACCGCGATTTCTCTTCCGCGAAGTCACACCTGACCGGCGACTTCCTGTCCTACTACGACCAATTCACCCAGCAGATCGTCGCCCCCGCGGCCAAGCAGAAGTCGGTGAAGACCAGCGCCGTGGTGCTGCGCGCCGCGGTTTCCGACCTCCGCCCGGATGCGGCCACCGTGCTGTTGTTCGTCAACCAGAGCACGCAGAGCAAGGATCGGCCGGAGCCGACGTTCACCAACAGCAGCGTGACGGTCACGCTGACGAAAGCCAATGGGAAGTGGCTTATTTCGTCGTTCAACCCGGTTTAGGACACCACGTTGAGCACCGGTGACATTCACTCGATGGTGATCGCATCGGACTATCGCGTCCCCGACCCGACCCGGGTGTGGCCGCTGCTCGAGCGCAACAAGGCGGCGCTCGCCGACATCGGCGCCCACCACGTGCTGGTGTACACGTCCACCCACGAGCACGGGCGCGTGCTGGTGATGATCGGTGTGCACAGCCGTGAGCCCATCGTGGAGCTGCTGCGTTCGCGGGTCTTCTTCGACTGGTTCGACGCCGCCGGCGTCGAGGACATACCCGCGGTCTTTGCCGGCGAGATCATCGACAGATTTGTTCCGCAACCGTTGCCCAAACCTTCCGCGCCCGGCGTCGTGGTGTGCGCGATCGCGTCCGTCGAGGACGTGGCTACCCTGACTGCTGGATTCCGCTCGGCCATGGACGGGCTCGCCGGGGCCGGCGTCCGAAAGACATCGGTATTCCAGGCTTTTGACGACGATCACGAGGTGCTGATCCTGTCGGAGTTTCCCAACGAGGGCGCCGCCCAGCGGTGGATCGACCATCCCGACGCCGCGGCGCAATGGATGTCGGGCGTGGGCGTCGGCGCGCATCCACCGGTGTTCGTCGGCCGGCTTTACGACACGATGCGCATCGAGGACGACTGAGCGCGGCTGATGTTCGTCTGCCTGTGCAACGGCGTCACCAGCCAGACCGTCGCCGAATGCGTCGCCGCCGGGGCGTCCACGACCAAGGAGGTCGCCCAGGCGTGTGGGGCCGGCGCCGATTGCGGGCGCTGCCGACGCACCGTGCAGGCGATGCTGCGCTCGTCGACCCCGGACCGGTCCGGGCGCCCGCGCTAGGCTTTTGAGCGGCGCGCGTTGCCCTCCGGCGACATGGATCCGACGAGTTGGCCGAGCAGACGCGGGATCTCCAGCCGCGGCAGGACCACCTCGACGAACACCATGCGGTCCCGATGCTGCGCCGCCGCGGTGAACGCGTCGTCGAGTTCGCCGTAGGTCTGCGCGCGGAACGTCAGGTGGTTGGAAACCCCCAGCGCGCGAGGGACGTCGGTCCAACTCCAGCTCACGATGTCGTTGTAAGGGGCCGTCTTTCCGTGGATGGCCCGTTCGACGGTATAGCCGTCGTTGTTGACGACCACGATGACCGGGGACAGTCCCTCGCGGGAGAAGATGCCGAGTTCCTGCACGGTCAGCTGCGCCGCGCCGTCGCCGATCAGCAGCACCGTCCTGCGGTCCGGATGCGCCACCGCGGCCCCGACCGCCGCGGGCAGCGTGTAACCAATTGAACCCCAGAGCGGTTGGCCGATGAAGGTGACGCCGTGCGGCAACCGATGATCCGCCATTCCGTAAAACGAGGTGCCCTGGTCGGCCAGCACCACGTTGCCCGGCGTGAGCGCGACGCACAGCCGGTCCCAGACCATTTGTTGGGTGAGTGGTTGATCGCGCGGCGGGGGCGGCGGCAGGGGCTCGGCCGGCGGGGCCTGCACGGGGGGCGACGTGATCCCGCGCCGGACCAAGATGTCGGCCAGCGCCTCGAGCGCGGCGCCCATCTCCATCGGCGCGAAAACCTCACCGGCCACACTGCTTTGGTACTGCCCGACGTCGATGGTCCGCGCCGGGTCGATCCGCTGGCTGAAGAAGCCGCTGACCATGTCGGTGAACACCACCCCGGCCGTCACCAGCACCGGCGCGTCCTCGATCGCCGCGCGCACCCTTTCCGCGCTGGCCGAACCGGCGTATATGCCAAGGAAATTGGGGGAGCTCTCGTCGAGCAGGCTCTTTCCCCACATCAACGTGGCGTGCGGCACCACGTCCGCCGCCAGCAACGCCTCGAGCTCCTTGACGGCTTGCAGCCGGTGCACCAGCAGGTCGGCGAGGACGGTCAGCTGATGATCGCCGATGAGTTGGGTCGCGGCCTCGATGAACAGCGACAGCGCGCGGGGGCTGGTGCCCCCGGTGTAGCGCGGCAGCGGCGCGTCGGGCGGTTCGGTGGGGAAGCGGGCCACGTCGGTCGAGAGCAGCAGGTACCCGGGCCGTTTTTGTTCGCGCACCTCCGAGAGCACCCGATCGATCTCTCGGCACGCCGTAGCAGGCATGAGATTCGCCTGGGCGCAAGTGATTTCGCGGCTGATCCGAAAGAAATGCTCGAAGTCGCCGTCACCGAGGGAATGGTGCAGCGCGCGGCGGGCGCCCTGGGCATCTTTGGACGGGCCGCCGACAATGTGCACGACGGGCACATGCTCGGCGTAGCTGCCGGCGATCGCGTTGGTGGCCGAGAGCTCACCCACCCCGAATGTCGTTACCACGGCCGACATTCCGCGCAGCCGACCGTACCCGTCGGCCGCGTAGCCGGCGTTGAGTTCGTTGGCGCTGCCCACCCACCGAATGGTCGGATGGGCGACGATGTGGTCCAGGAATTCCAGGTTGTAGTCGCCGGGAACGCCGAAGATCTCGGAGACACCGAGTTCGGCGAGGCGGTCCAGCAGGTAGTCACCGACGGTGTAGACGAGGGGATCAGTCACAAGCACGACGGTACGCCCGGTCCAAACCGTTCCGGCCGACACGCCGGTTCGCCTATTGTGCGGGCATGGCTATCAAAGAATCCCGCGACATCGTCATCGAAGCCGGCCCCGAGGAGATTCTGGACGTCATCGCCGACTTCGAAGCGATGCCCGAATGGTCGGACCCCCATCAGAGCGCGGAGATCCTCGAGACCGGGGACGACGGGCGGCCCAGCAAGGTGAAGATGAGGGTCAGGACCGCGGGCATCACCGACGAACAGGTGGTGGCTTACACCTGGAGCGGCAACGACGTGAGCTGGACGCTGGTCAGCTCGGGCCAGCAGAAGTCGCAGGACGGCAAGTACACCTTGGTTCCCCAGGGGGAGAGCACCCTGGTCAAGATGGAAATCACGGTCGACCCCAACGTGCCGCTGCCCGGCTTCGTGCTCAAGCGGGCCGTCAAGGGCACGATCGATTCCGCGACCAAGGCCCTGCGCGAGCGGGTGCTTGCGGTCAAGAAGGGCAATTAGTCGCGGTGACGAGCGAGGGTCCCCTGGCCGGGGTGCGGGTGATCGAACTCGGCGGCATCGGGCCGGGGCCGCACGCCGGGATGATGCTCGCCGACCTCGGCGCCGACGTGGTGCGCGTGCGCCGGCCCAGCGTGGCGATCGCGAGCGCGGCGAAGCCGGGCGAAGCGGGTCGCCACCAAGGGGGCGGGCTGACGATGCCGCCGGAGGACCGCGACCTGCTGCACCGCGGGAAGCGGATCGTCGACCTCGACGTCAAGTCGCCGCCTAAGGCGCTGCTGGACCTCGCCGCCAAGGCCGACGTGCTCCTCGACTGCTTCCGGCCCGGCACCTGCGAGCGACTCGGCATCGGACCCGAGGACTGCGCGGCCGTGAATCCGCGGCTGATCTTCGCGCGCATCACCGGCTGGGGGCAGCACGGTCCGGTGGCTCACACGGCGGGCCACGACATCAACTACCTGTCGCAGACCGGCGCGCTCTCGGCGCTCGGGCATCGGGACCGGCCGCCGACGCCGCCCCTGAACCTGGTCGCCGACTTCGGCGGCGGTTCGATGCTGGTGCTCCTGGGCATCGCCGTCGCGCTGTACGAGCGGGAACGGTCGGGCCGGGGCCAGGTCGTCGACGCCGCGATGGTCGACGGGGTCAGCCTGCTCGCCCAGATGATGTGGACCATGAAGTCGACCGGTTCGCTGCGCGACGAGCGCGAATCGTTCCTGCTCGACGGCGGCGCCCCGTTCTACCGGTGCTACGAGACCGCCGATGGCAAGTACGTCGCCGTCGGCGCCATCGAGCCGCAATTCTTCGCGGCGCTGCTCGACGGGCTCGGCCTGTCGCCCGACGAGGTGCCTGCCCAGCTCGACATCGGTTCGTATCAACGGATGTACGACGTCTTCGCGAAGCGCTTCGCCAGCCGGACCCGCGACGAATGGACGGAGGTCTTCGCGGGCACCGACGCGTGTGTCACCCCGGTGTTGACCTGGAATGAGGCGGCCGCCGACGAGCATCTGAACGCCAGGTCGACGTTGATCACCGCGCACGGCGTGAAACAGGCCGCTCCCGCGCCGCGCTTCTCCCGGACGCCGGCCGGACCGGTCGGGCCGCCGCCCGCGGCAACCACTCCGCTCGACGAAATCGGCTGGTAAGTAGAGATTTACGCGAACCCCACCCGCGGGTGGGGCGCTGGGGTTACTTTGTTCTGTAGTGGCCGTAAAAGCATCACGGGAATTCGTCGTTGACGCGCCGCCGGAAGTGGTCATGGAGGCGCTGACAGACGTCGGCGTCCTTTCATCCTGGTCGCCGCTGCACAAAGACATCGAAGTGATCGACCGTTATCCCGACGGGCTCCCACACCACGTCAAGACCAAAATCAAGATTTTGGGTCTGGTCGACAAAGAGATCCTGGAATACCACTGGGGTCCCGACTGGGTCGTCTATGACGCGAAGGGCACCGCGCAGCAGCACGGCCAGCACATCGAGTACAACCTCAAGCCCGAGGGCCTCGACAAGACGCGGGTGCGTTTCGACATCACCGTCGAGCCGGCGGGGCCCATTCCGGCGTTCGTCGTCAAGCGGGCCACCGAACGGGTTCTCGACGCCTCGGTGAAGGGGCTGAGCGAGCTGGTCGCGGGCGGTCGCGGATCGGGCGGTGCGACTTAGCCAGTGGCCGTACAAGCATCGTCGGAAATCGTCATCGACGCGCCCCCGGAAGCCATCATGGACGCGCTCGCCGACATGGACAACGTTCCGTCGTGGTCCGCGGTGCACAAGAAGGCCGACGTCATCGACACCTATCCGGACGGGCGACCGTGCCACGTGAAGATGACGATCAGGGTGATGGGCATCTTCGACACGCAGCTCCTCGAGTACCACTGGGGTCCGGACTGGATGGTGTGGGACGCCAAAAAGACCATCCACCAACATGGCCAGCACGGCGAGTACAACCTGACCCGCGAGGGCGACGACAAGACCCGGGTGCGATTCGGCATCACGCTCGAACCGTCGGCGCCGCTGCCCGAGTTTTTCATCAACCGGGTTCGCAAGAAGATCCTGCACGCCGCGCTGGAGGGACTGCGGAAGCGGGTTATGGGCCCCCCAGCGCCGCCAGGCGCCTGATTGCCTCGTCGAGGGTGGCCTCGCGTTTGCAGAATGTGAAGCGCACCAGGTGATTCCACACGTCGGCGTGGGGTGCCGCGGGATCGCAGAACGCCGACATCGGGATGGCGGCCACGCCGACCTTCTCCGGTAGCGCCGCGCAGAAGGCGGTGCTGTCGTCGTAGCCGAGCGGGCGCGGGTCGGCGCACAGGAAGTAGGTGCCGTCGCTTTCGTGCACCGCAAAGCCGATCTCGCTCAGCCCGGCGGCCAGCCGGTCCCGCCTGCCCTGCAGGGAGCGGCGCAGCTCGGCGACCCAGGCGTCCTCGGTGTCCAGCGCGAGAGCCACCGCGGGCTGGAACGGCGCGCCGCCGACGTAGCTCAGATACTGTTTGGCCGCGCGCACCCCGGCGATGAGTTGCGCTGGGCCGCAGGCCCACCCGATCTTCCACCCGGTGCAGTTGAACATCTTGGCCGCGCTGGAGATCGTGATGGTGCGCTCGGCCATGCCGTCGAAGCCGGCCAGCGGGAGGTGGCGGTTGGCGTCGAACACCAGGTGCTCGTACACCTCGTCAGTGATCACCAAAAGGTCTGCGGCCACCGCGATCTCGGCGATCGCGGTGAGATCAGTCGCGCTCAGCACCGTGCCGGTTGGGTTGTGCGGCGAGTTGACGATCAGCGCGCGGGTCCGTGGCGTCACCGCCCGGCGCAGGGCGTCGGCGTCCAGCGCGAAGCCGCGGCCGTCGGGCACCAGCGGCACCACAACCCGATGCGCGCCGGCCATCGCGACCACCGGCGAGTAGGAATCGTAGAAGGGTTCGATGAGCAACACCTCCGAGCCCGGCTCGACCAGCCCGATCACCGACGCGGCGATGGCCTCGGTGGCCCCGACCGTCACCAATATCTCGGTGTCGGGCTCGTAGGCGATCCCGAAGTGCCGCCGCCGATGGGCGGCGATGGCCTGGCGCAGCGGCGCGATGCCGATGCCGGGCGGGTACTGGTTGACGCCCGCGGCGATGGCGTCCTGGGCGGCCTTCAGCAGCGCGGGGGGCCCGTCCTCGTCGGGGAAGCCCTGGCCGAGGTTCACCGCGCCGATCCGCGCGGCCAGCGCCGACATCTCGGCGAAGACCGTCGTCGCGTAGGGCCGCAATCGCGACACCGTCATGGGGGACGAGCTTAAGGCCGCGCCCTTGGCGGGCTGCGCCTTGGCGGGCTTGTCACAGGCGCCACATTGGCCCCTGGCCGGGAGCTCCATCGGTTGTGCCTGCCTCAGAGCGACAATGCGCGCGGGTTCTTGGCGGTGTCGCTGTGAGGCGGGCAGTTCGCGCATCGGCCGGCGCAGAGAGTGGAGAGACTGATGTGACTAGCGCGGCCAATGCGGCCAAGTATCAGTGGCGAGTTGACTGCACCGTCGCGTCCGTCCTTCTGACCAGCAGCATTCCGCCCAACCAACAGGTTGGACGGGCGCCCTGTTAGGGTGGCCGGTACTGGACCTAGTGTTTTAGGACGGACCCAAACCAATCTTCGAAGAGGAAGTCGACATGTCCGAAGAAGCCTTCATCTACGAGGCGATCCGCACGCCCCGCGGCAAGCAGAAGAACGGGTCGTTGACCGAGGTCAAGCCGTTGAACCTGGTCGTCGGCCTGATCGAGGAGCTGCGCCGGCGCCACCCCGACCTGGACGAGAGCCTGATCAGCGACGTCGTATTGGGTTGCGTATCACCCGTCGGTGACCAGGGCGGCGACATCGCCCGCACCGCGGTGATCGCGGCCGGCATGCCCGACACGGTCGGCGGCGTGCAGCTCAACCGCTTCTGCGCCTCCGGCCTGGAGGCCGTCAACACCGCCGCGCAGAAGGTCCGCTCCGGCTGGGACGACCTGGTGCTCGCCGGTGGTGTGGAGTCGATGAGCCGCGTCCCGATGGGCTCGGACGGCGGCGCCATGATGGCGGACCCGGCCACCTCCTATGACGCCTACATCGTGCCGCAGGGCATCGGTGCCGACCTGATCGCGACCATCGAGGGCTTCTCCCGCGAGGACGTCGACGCCTACGCGCTGCGCTCCCAGGAGCTGGCCGCCGCGGCGTGGTCGGGTGGCTACTTCGCCAAGTCAGTGGTCCCGGTCCGCGACCAGAACGGCCTGCTGATCCTCGACCACGACGAGCACATGCGCCCCGACACCACGATGGAGGGCCTCGCCAAGCTGAAGCCCGCTTTCGAGGGGCTGGCGGCGATGGCCGGCTTCGACGACGTGGCGCTGCAGAAGTATCACTGGGTCGAAAAGATCAACCACGTCCACACCGGCGGCAACAGCTCGGGCATCGTCGACGGCTCCGCGCTGGTGCTCATCGGCAACGAGAAGGCGGGCACCTCGCAGGGCCTGACGCCGCGCGCGCGCATCGTGGCAACCGCCACCACCGGCGCCGACCCGACCATCATGCTGACCGGCCCGACGCCGGCCACCCAGAAGGTGCTCGACCGGGCGGGGCTGACCGTCGACGACATCGACCTGTTCGAGTTGAACGAGGCGTTCGCCTCCGTCGTGCTCAAGTTCCAGAAGGACCTGAACATCCCCGACGAGAAGCTCAACGTCAACGGCGGCGCCATCGCGATGGGCCACCCGCTGGGCGCCACCGGCGCCATGATCCTGGGCACCATGGTCGACGAACTCGAGCGCCGCAATGCGCGTCGCGCGCTGATCACACTGTGCATCGGCGGCGGCATGGGCGTCGCGACCATCATCGAGAGAGTGTAGGGCCGAAAAATGACAGTAGAGAACACCATTCAGTGGGATAAGGACGCAGACGGCATCGTCACGCTGACGCTGGACGACCCCACCGGGTCGGCCAACGTGATGAACGAGCACTACAAGGAGTCCATGCACAAGGCCGTCGAACGCCTTGTCGCCGAGAAGGACTCGGTCACCGGTGTGGTGATCACCAGCGCCAAAAAGACGTTCTTCGCCGGCGGTGACCTCAAGCACATGATCACCGCGGGCCCGGAGAACGCCGGCGAGGTCTTCGCCGAGGTCGAGGACATCAAGCGTGACCTGCGCACCCTGGAGACTCTCGGCAAGCCGGTGGTGGCCGCCATCAACGGCGCCGCGTTGGGCGGCGGCCTGGAAATCGCGCTGGCCTGCCACCACCGCATCGTCGCCGACGTCAAGGGCGTCCAGATCGGGCTGCCCGAGGTCACGCTGGGCCTGTTGCCCGGCGGCGGCGGCGTCACCCGCACCGTGCGGATGCTGGGCATCCAGAACGCCTTCGTGAACGTGCTCAGCCAGGGCACCCGCTTCAAGCCGGCCGCGGCCAAGGACAACGGCCTGGTGGACGAGATCGTCGGCAGCGTGGACGAATTGGTGCCGGCGGCGAAGGCGTGGATCAAGGCCAACCCGGAGGCGCACACCCAGCCGTGGGACGTCAAGGGCTACAAGATTCCCGGCGGCACCCCGTCGTCTCCGGCGCTGGCGGCCATCCTGCCGTCGTTCCCGTCGCTGCTGCGCAAGCAGCTCAAGGGCGCGCCGATGCCGGCGCCGCGGGCCATCCTGGCCGCGGCCGTCGAGGGCACGCAGGTGGACTTCGACACCGCCACCCGCATCGAGAGCCGCTACTTCACCGAGTTGGTGACCGGCCAGGTCGCCAAGAACATGATCCAGGCCTTCTTCTTCGACCTGCAGCACATCAACGGCGGCGGGTCGCGGCCGGACGGCATCGAGCCGGTCAAGATCAACAAGATCGGTGTGCTGGGCGCCGGCATGATGGGCGCCGGCATCGCGTACGTGTCGGCCAAGGCCGGCTTCGACGTGGTGCTGAAAGACGTCAGCATCGAGGCCGCGGAGAAGGGCAAGGGCTACTCGGAAAAGCTCGAGGCCAAGGCGCTCGAGCGGGGCAAGACCACCGAGGAGAAGAGCAAGGCGCTGTTGGACCGCATCACTCCGGCGGCCGACCCCGCCGACTTCAAGGGTGTCGACTTCGTGATCGAGGCGGTGTTCGAGAACCAGGACCTCAAGCACAAGGTGTTCCAGGAGATCGAGGACATCGTCGAACCCAACGCGCTGCTCGGGTCGAACACCTCCACGCTGCCGATCACCGGTCTGGCGAGCGGCGTGAAGCGGCAGGAGGACTTCATCGGGATCCACTTCTTCTCCCCGGTCGATAAGATGCCCCTGGTCGAAATCATCAAGGGCGAGAAGACTTCTGACGAGGCGCTGGCCCGCGTGTTCGACTACACGCTGGCCATCGGCAAGACCCCGATCGTCGTCAACGACAGCCGCGGCTTCTTCACCAGCCGCGTCATCGGCACGTTCGTCAACGAGGCGCTGGCGATGCTCGGCGAGGGCGTCGAGCCGGCGTCCATCGAGCACGCCGGCACGCAGGCCGGCTACCCGGCGCCGCCGCTGCAGCTGTCCGACGAGCTCAACCTCGAGCTGATGCACAAGATCGCCACGGCCACCCGCAAGGGCGTCGAGGATGCCGGTGGCACCTACGAGCCGCACCCGGCGGAGGCCGTCGTCGAGAAGATGATCGAGCTCGGCCGCCCGTCGCGGTTGAAGGGCGCGGGCTTCTACGAGTACGTCGACGGCAAGCGCACCCAGCTGTGGCCGGGCCTGCGCGAGACGTTCAAGTCCGGTTCGTCGCAGCCGCCGCTGCAGGACATGATCGACCGGATGCTGTTCGCCGAGGCGCTGGAAACCCAGAAGTGCCTCGACGAGGGCGTCCTGACGTCGACCGCCGACGCCAACATCGGGTCGATCATGGGCATCGGATTCCCGCCGTGGACCGGTGGCAGCGCGCAGTTCATCGTCGGCTACCAAGGTGCCGGCGGAACGGGCAAGGACGCCTTCGTGGCCCGGGCCCGCGAGCTGGCCGCCAAGTACGGCGACCGCTTCCTGCCGCCGGACTCGCTGACCTAACCTTCGCCACAGACGCAAAAGCCCCCGAAACCTTATGTTTTCTGGGGCTTTTGCGTCTGCTCGCGCTCAGAGTGCCGCGGCGATTCGGCGCCATTGCTCGCGCGGGAACGCGCTCGGGTCGGCCAGCAGCACCTGGACGCAGACGTGGTCGGCGCCGGCCGCCTGATGCTCGGCCACCCTGCGCATGACGGCGCCTTCGTCGCCCCACGCGATGATCGCGTCGAAGAGCCGGTCGCTGACCTGCGCCAGGTCGTCCTCGGTGAACCCGCTGCGCAGCAGGTTGTTCGCGTAATTGGGCAACGCCAAATACGCACGCAGCCAATCGGTTCCGATGCGGCGCGCCTCGTCGGCGCTGTCACACAGGATCACGGTTTGCTCCGGCAGCAGCAGCGGGCCCTCGCCCAAAGTCGAACGGGCGGAAGCGGTGTGGTCGGGGGTGACGAGGTAGGGATGCGCGCCGCGGGCGCGCGTCGCCGACAGTTCGAGCATCTTCGGACCGAGCGCGGCGAGCACGCGGGCCGCGGCGGGTACGGGATGCGGTGCGGCGTCCAGCCCGTCGAGGAACGACGCCGTCGCCGCCAGCGGCTTGCGGTACCGGCCGGGCTGGCCGGCGTCGATCAGCGGGGCGTGGCTGACGCCGATCCCCAGCAGGAAACGGTCGCCGTGTTCAGCGGTCAGGGCGGCATAGGAGTCGGCGACATCGCCGGCCGCGTGCATCCAGAGATTGAGGATCCCGGTGGCGATCACGGTCCGCGCCGTCGCAGTCAGCAGCCGCCCCACCGCGTCGAACACCGGCCCGCCCACGTCGGGGATCCACAGCGCGGTGAAGCCAAGCTCGTCCAATTCCGATGCAGCGTCCGCGATTTCGGCGGCATCGCCGTAGCGCAGCTGGCTGCTCCAGATACCCACACCGGCAAGGTCCACCGGCGATCATCCCCTTCGCGTCAAACTTCGACTTCGCTGTAGTCGGGCACCCGCATCGAGTCGTACATGCGCACGCCCTTGGTGTTCAGCCTCGCCAGCGACCTGGAGAGCGACCCGGGCATCAACGAGATCAGTTGGACCCCACGGGTTAACGCCCAGACACCCGCCCGGGAGCCGGGGATGATGGTCCTGGCGGCGCCCCGCGCGAAGGACCGGCTGCGATGCACCGGTTCGCGCATCTGAAGCTCGTAGGCCGCGAACGCGCGCAGGTGATCGCCGTCGGCCCGGGCGAGTTCGCCGGCCAGCACGTAGGCGCCCAGGACGGCGAGGCTGGTGCTGCCGCCGACAGCGGGGCCGGGGCAGTACCCGGCATCTCCGACCAGGGTGACCCGTCGCCGCGACCAGATGTTCATCCGCAGCTGGCTGATCGCGTCGAAGTAGAACGTCGGCGTCCGGTCGATTTCCCCCAGCCAGTCGTCCACCTGGGGATGCATCCCCGCGAAAGCGTCGCGCAGTAATTCCTTCTGCCGCAACGAATCCCGATAATCGTAGTCGAGCTCCTCCTTGCTGCGGAACATGAACACCAGCCGGGCGTCGTCCAGATGATCCGCGGTGTAGACGGCCACGAGCCGACCGACGCCGATGTGGCCGAGCATCTCGCCGGGGACGGCCAGCGTCTTGGGCGCCGACACCACCGCCAGGTAGCCGCCGATGAAGCGGGTGAGGCCGGCTTCGTCGCCGAAAGTTATCCGCCGGACATTGGAGTGCAGCCCGTCGGCGCCGACAATGACGTCGAAGCTGCGGGCAGGCGAGCGCTCGAAGGTGACCTCGCCGTCGGGCTCGATCGCCGTGATGGAGTCGCCGAAGAGGTATTCGACGTCGTCGCGGCCGGCGTCGTAGTAGACCTCACTGAGGTCGTCGCGCATGATCTCCACGTGCCGATCGGATGCGATGCCGACCAGCTTGGTGAGGTCGACCTCGGTGGGCTGGGGCCGGCCCTCCCGATACATCGTCAGGCGGTCGGTTCCCGTGGCGAGTGCCTCGATGCGGGGCAAGACGCCCATCTTCGCCGAGATCTCCATCGCCGGGCGGAACAGGTCGACGGCGTGGCCGCCCGTCTTGCGCAGCGTCGCCGCGCGCTCGACCACGGTGACGTCGAAGCCATGGCGGGTAAGCCAGTACGCCAGCACCGGCCCGGCGATGCTGGCACCGGAGATCAGAACCCGCATAGCGGGTAAGCCTAATGGCCGGTACTGGCGCGGGGAGCAGCGCTAGTTCTGGTCCTGAGCGTTCTGGGTGAAGATGTCGCCCGAGGTCTGGCCGTTGTCGTTGACGAAATTCGTGTCGTCGGTGGCGAAGGGCGCTGTGGCCGACGGGCCGGATGCTGCGTCGGTCGCGGTCTTGCAAGGCGGCGAGGCGATGAACAGTGTGAGCGCCGCAATGGCCGCGGCACCCGCGAAGATCAGTCGGAGCGCACGGACTTTGCGGTGGCGAGCGTGCCCGAGGTTTGTCATGCGTCATGTCTAAGGCCCGGTTGTCGGCGACGGCTGGGCCCACGCTATGCATCGCCTATGAGGTGCAGTTGTCGCCGGGCTAAGTTTGATTGCCCGCTTCCTCCTCGGTCCGTTCCGGGCCGCATCGTCACCGGGCTAGGTTTGATTGCCCGCTTCCTCCTCGGCCCGTTCCGGGCCGCATCGTCACCGGGCTAAAGTCCCTTGCTATGCGCTTCGGTCTCTTCATTCCGCAAGGCTGGCGGATGGATCTCGTCGGCATCGAACCCGAAAAACACTGGGCAGTGATGCGCGAGTTGGCAGCCCACGCCGACAACGGCGCATGGGACTCGCTGTGGGTCTACGACCACTTCCACACCGTCCCGATGCCAACGGGCGAGGCCACTCACGAGGCGTGGTCGCTGATGGCGGCTTACGCGGCGACGACGTCGCGGATCAAACTCGGTCAGATGTGCACGGCGATGAGCTACCGCAATCCGGTGTACCTGGCCAAGGTGGCCGCGACGGCCGACATAATTTCCGGCGGCCGGATCCAGATGGGAATCGGCGGCGGCTGGTACGAACACGAGTGGCGCGCTTACGGTTACGGATTCCCGTCGGCCAAGGTGCGGTTGGCCCGGCTGGACGAGGGCGTACAGATCATGCGCGACGCCTGGCGCGACGGCAAGGCCAGCTTCGATGGCGAGCACTACCAGGTCGACGGCGCGATCGTCGCCCCGAAGCCTTTGCAGAACAACGGCATACCGCTGTGGATCGCCGGGGGCGGGGAGAAAGTGACACTGCGCATCGCCGCGAAATACGCGCAGTACACCAACTTCACCCCGGAGCTCGAGGCGTTCGCCCACAAGTCGTCGGTGCTGGAAGGGCATTGCCGCGAGGTGGGCACCGACTTCGGGGCGATCGTGCGTTCGGTGAACGTCAACGCGATCATCGGAACATCGGACGACGACGTCAAGGATCGGCTGCGCCGCGTGCGCGACCGGTTGGTCGGCTATGTGCCCGAGGCCGCCGCCGATGCGATGATCGCCGGCACCACCGGGCCGGACTCGGCGGTGGGCACCGCGGAACAGGCGATCGAACGGCTCCAGAAGATCCGCGACCTGGGCTGTGAGTACGCGATCTGCTATTTCCCGGAGGCCGCGTACGACCGTTCGGGCGTCGAGCTGTTCGAACGGGAAGTCATCCCCGCGCTGAGCTAGATGTCGGTGGTCGCGTACCGCGTCTTGACGGGGGGCGCGGCGAGCAGCGGCGGCAGTTCGGCGATCTTGCCCTCTCCGGCCCGGAAGGCGCGGTAGGCCTCGTCGTGCTCGACCGTGTCCCAGAGTTCGTAGACCACCCAGTGCGCGTCGTCGTCCTCGTCGACGAGCACGTCGGTGACGAGGTTCCCGTCGAAAGCCCGGGTGACTTGCAGCGCCCGGCCCATGACCTCGCGCGCCGCGGACACCGACTCGGGCTTCAACCTGAGTTCGAGCAGCACCGTGACCGGCATAGTGGTCTCCTTATCGTCGACTCGGGGCTCCGACACCATAACGTGTCGGCGACGGTCACACCCGCCCCACCAGTCTCTCGCCGAGGCGATGTCCCCTGTGCCCGCCTCATAGCGACAATGCCAGGGGAGGCGGCAGACCGCGGACAGGGTTGTCGCTCGGAGGCGGGCAAAACGTCGACCGCCTCCGCCAGGGGCTGTGGGCCGCATTTCCGAAAGAGATCCGGATAGGCGACAATGAGAATGCGGTTTCCACTTTTCGGAAAGCTGTTATACGGTTCAGTTGGCATTGTTCCGTTCGGACGCTGGAGGATCCTCAATGCAGAAGGCGCTGGCCCCTGAAATCTCCACCTGGCCCGACGAGAACCCGCAGCTGATCGGGAGTCGCTGCGGCAACTGCGGTGCCACGACCTTCCCGGTGCAGCAGTGGTGTCCACGCTGCAGCGGCGGTGAGATGACCGAGTTGCTGTTGCCGCGCCGCGGCACCCTGGTGGCGTGGACCACCCAGGGCTTCCCGCCCGGCGCCCCCTACGCCGGCCCGACCGGCAACGATTTCGTGCCCTTCGGCGTCGGCTTGGTGCAGCTGGGCGACATCATCCGAGTCGAGGCGCGGCTGACCGAAAACGACCCGGCCAAGCTGCAATTCGGTCAAGAGGTCGAGCTGACCATGGTGCCGTTGACCACCGACGACGAGGGCGCCGAGGTCATGACGTTTGCGTTCCAGCCGGTGTAGTGGCGATCGCGAGCGCGGCCGTGGCGATCGCGAGCGCGGCGAAGCCGGGCGAAGCGGGTCGCCACCAGAAGGCGGAGCCGGGTGAAGCGGGTCGCCACCAATAATCAAAAGGAGTCTGAGATGACTAACGACGTTGCCATCATCGGTGTGGGCCTGCACCCGTTCGGCAGGTTCGACAAGACCGCGATGCAGATGGGGGCCGAGGCCATCCAGTCCGCGCTGGCCGACGCCCACGTGGAGTGGAAGGACATCCAATTCGGCTTCGGCGGCAGCCACGAGGTGTCCAACCCGGACGCGGTGACCCGCCTGGTCGGGCTGACCGGCATCACGTTCACCAACGTGTTCAACGCCTGCGCCACCGCCGCCAGCGCGATTCAGCAGACCGCCGACACCATCCGGCTGGGCAAGTACGACCTCGGTATCGCGATCGGGTTGGACAAGCACCCGCGCGGCGCCTTCACCGACGACCCCGCCAAACTGGCCCTGCCGCAGTGGTACGCCCAGAACGGGCAGTTCGTCACCACCAAGTTCTTCGGCATGAAGGCCAACAAGTACATCCACGACCACAACATCTCCCAGGCCACGCTGGCCAAGGTGGCGGCGAAGAACTTCCGCAACGGCGCTCTAAATCCGAATGCGTTCCGCCGCAAGCCAATTCCCGAAGAGGAGATCCTTAACTCTGCCGTCCTCAACTACCCGCTGACGCAGTACATGTTCTGCGCGCCCGACGAGGGCGCCGCCGCGGTGATCATGTGCCGGGCCGACATGGCGCACAAGTACACCGACAAGCCGGTGTATGTGCGGGCCTGCGAGATCCGTACCCGGCGTTATGGCGCCTACGAGGTGCACGCCACCTTCGCTCCCCTGGACGAGGATGTCTCCCCGACGGTGTACGCCGCCAAGGCGGCCTACGAGGCCGCCGGCATCGGGCCCGAGGACGTCGACGTGGCCCAACTCCAGGACACGGACGCGGGCAACGAGGTCATCCACATGGCCGAGACCGGCCTGTGCGCCGACGGTGAGCAGGAGAAGCTGCTGGCCGACGGCGCCACCGAGATTCACGGCTCGATGCCGGTCAACACCGACGGCGGGTTGATCGCCAACGGCGAGCCGATCGGCGCGTCCGGCCTGCGGCAGATGCACGAGCTGGTGCGTCAGCTGCGCGGCGAGGCGGGCGAGCGTCAGGTGCCCGGCAACCCGCGCGTCGGCCTGGCCCAGGTGTACGGCGCACCCGGTACGGCTTCGGCGACGATCCTGTCGCTCTAGCGATTGGCTCGCGGTTAAATCGCCGGGCCCAGTAGGTCGTCCGCGTCGCGGATGATGTAGCCGTAGCCCTGCTCCGCGAGGAAGCGCTGCCGGTGCGCCGCATAATCGGCGTCCAGGCTGTCGCGGGCCACCACCGAATAGAACATGGCGCCGCCGCCGTCGTGCTTGGGCCGCAGTAACCGGCCCAGCCGCTGGGCCTCCTCTTGGCGCGAGCCGAAGGTCCCCGAAACCTGCACGGCCACCGACGCTTCCGGCAAATCGATGGAGAAGTTCGCCACCTTGGACACCACCAGGGTGGACACCTCGCCGCGGCGAAAGGCGTCAAACAACGCCTCCCGTTCCTTGGTTCGCGTCGACCCCTGGATCACCGGGGCATTGAGCTCGGCGCCGAGTTCGTCGAGTTGATCGAGGTAGGCGCCGATCACCAGCGTCTGCTCGCCGGGATGCTTTTCCAGAATCGACTTGACCACAGCGATTTTGGTGTGCACCGTCGAGCACAGCCGGTATCGCTCTTCGGGTTCGGCGGTGGCGTACATCATCCGCTCGTTGTCGGTCATGGTGACCCGCACCTCGACGCATTCCGCCGGCGCGATCCAGCCCTGCGCCTCGATGTCCTTCCACGGCGCGTCGTAGCGCTTCGGGCCGATCAGGGAAAACACGTCGCCCTCGCGGCCGTCTTCGCGGATCAACGTGGCGGTCAGGCCAAGTCGCCGCTTGGACTGCAGGTCGGCGGTCATCCGGAACACGGGTGCCGGCAACAGGTGCACCTCGTCGTAGATGATCAATCCCCAGTCGCGACTGTCGAAGAGCTCCAGGTGACGGTATTCGCCCTTGGTGCGCCGGGTGATCATCTGGTACGTCGAGATGGTGACGGGCCGAATCTCCTTGCGCTCGCCGGAGTATTCGCCGATCTCGTCCTCGGTCAGCGAGGTGCGCGCGACGAGCTCGCGTTTCCACTGCCGGGCGGCGACGATGTTGGTGACCAGAATCAGCGTCGTCGCACCGGCTTTGGCCATCGCGGCCGCGCCGACGAGTGTCTTGCCGGCGCCGCAGGGCAGCACCACCACCCCGGAACCGCCCGCCCAGAACGAGTCGGCGGCCAGCTGCTGGTAGTCGCGCAGGTGCCAGCCGTCCTGCTCGAGGCTGATCGGGTGCGCCTCACCGTCGACGTAGCCGGCGAGATCCTCTGCGGGCCAGCCGATCTTGAGCAGCATCTGCTTGACCCGGCCACGCTCGCTGGGGTGGACGACGACGGTGTCCTCGTCGATTCGCGCACCAAGCATCGGCGCGATCTTCTTGTTGCGCAGCACCTCCTCGAGCACCGCGCGGTCGAAGCTGACCAGCGTCAGGCCGTGCGCGGGGTGCTTGACGAGCTGCAGCCGGCCGTAGCGGGCCATGGTGTCGACGATGTCGACCAGCAGCGGTTGGGGCACCGCGTAGCGGGAGAAGCTGACCAGCGCGTCGACGACCTGTTCGGCGTCGTGGCCGGCGGCGCGGGCGTTCCACAGCGCAAGGGGCGTGATGCGGTAGGTGTGCACGTGCTCGGGCGCCCGCTCCAGTTCGGCGAACGGCGCGATGGCGGCGCGCGCGGCGCCGGCCAGCTCGTGATCCACTTCGAGCAGCACCGTCTTGTCGGACTGCACGATCAATGGTCCGTCGGACATGTGACCCATTATCCGGACTCCGCCGACACCACCGACGTGATGCGGTGGATGGCGAAGTCGCGGAGCCGGCCCGACGCCGAATCGAAGGCAACCAGCTGACCGCCCCGCACGGAGATCGGCGACACGACCCGCTGGGTGGCCACGCCGGCGGCGTCGAGGTAGCCGATCACCAACGTGTCCTGGTCCTTGGCCGCACGCTGCAACATCGACATAGTGACCGCGGGGTCGACGCGGATATTCCCGAACGGCGCGGCGGTCACCTTGCGCAGCACCGAGACCACGGCGTTCAGCGTCTCGCCGCTGGGGCGCGGCGCGGGCCGGTAGGGCCGCCGCTGCTGCGGGGTGGGCACCCTCGCTCCGCGAGGTCGGACGTCGACGATCGAACCGGAGGAGTCCTCGGCGGCCGGGGCAAAGCCCGCCTGCCGCAACCTGACGAGCACCTCGGCGATCGGCGCCGGCGACACCGCGACCGTCGGCGCCAGCGCGCGCAACTGCAGGTCCTCCGCGGCCGCGACGGCCTGGGCGAGCAGCACCGGGTCCTCGCACCGCACGAACGATGCGGCCATGCCGATTCGGAGCTGGCCATGCCGACGGGCGACGTCGTCGATGAGGTACGTGAGCCCTTGCGGCACCGGGGTTTTGGAGTGCTTGGTGAAGATGTCGTGCATCCAGTCGCGGGTCTTGCCGATGTCGAGGGCGTGCCGGATGGACTGCTCGCTGATGCGGTACACCATCGCCGTGCCGGCCGATTCGACGGTGGCGACGGTGGCCAAATCCTCGGCGAGGTCGCGTTGCAGTGGGCCGGGCACCACGACGGTCAGGTCGGCCTGCAGCAGGAAGTGGTCGATCGGTGCGGGCATCGCGCGCGTCATCGCCTGCACGGCGAGCTCCGGGTCGCCGGCGTCGTCCAGCAGCGCTCGCCCGGGCGTGCTGAGCGCTCCGCGACCGACCAGGCCCAGCGCGTGGCATTCGGTCAGCAGATCGGAAACGGGTTGCGGCTGCAGCCGTCTGGCCCAGCGCGGACGGCGCCAGATCAACGCGGCCGAGGCGGTGACGGCGTCGACACCGGCCCCGGGCGGCAGCTCGGACAGCATGCCCAGCAGCAGTCGCCGGTCCAGCGGCGCGGCCGTCGAGTATAACGAATCAGTCAGGGCGCCATAGGGTTTGGCGTCGGGACCGCGGGTGCCGATTAACGCGGGACGGCCCGGCAGGTCGAGCCAGGTGCCGGCCAGCAGGTGCCAACGCTCGGCGGCGGTCATCGCGGAGAATCGCTCGGTGGCCGCTGTCGGCGCCCAATATGGTCCCTCGCCCTCGGTGGGTTCCGGGTCGGGCATGCCGCTGGCGATCAATCCGGCCGCGGCGGCGACCTCGAGGATCAGGCCCAGGCGCGCTTCCTCGACGCCGGTCGTCTTGGCCAGCCGTTTGAGGTCGCGAATTCCCAGTCCGCCGCTGCGAAGCTCGGAAACGGGTGCGGCGCCTAGGGTTTGAAGCAGCACGTCGAACTCGCGAAGCAGGTCGATGACGGCTCCCGCGGCGACCGCGTCCACGTCGTCCGCGGTGGTGGTCGACACCACCGGGTCGGGGGCCGTCAGCTGCATGGGGCCGGGGTCCTCGCCCCGCAGCACCTGCCCGACGTGCCGGGGCAAGATCACGGTCTCGGCGTCGATGCGCCGCAGCAGACCCGTCGCCAGCAGCTGTGGCACCGGGCGATCCGCCGGGGCGCCGGGGGCGGCGTCGCGGGTGCGGCCCATCGGCGAACCCTCGAGCAGCTTTTGCAGGACGTCGAGCTGGGCCTGGTCGAGGGCGTCGATGAGGCCGGCGATTTCCTCGCCGGTGCGGGAGCTGTCCTCGAGCGTGACCTGCCCCGGGTGCCACGGCAGGGCCGTGCCGGCGTCGGCGGCCACCCGCACCGCGGCTTCGCCCCAGACCAGCGCGCGCTGCCGCAGGTCGTCCAGCGCGCCGAGCACGTCGGCTTCGGGGGCCCGGTCGCCGATGAGCGCGAGCAGCTTGGTGATTTGCACCGGGGCGGAATCGGCCTGCAGCACCAGCAGCGCGTCGAGCACCGCCAGCCGCAAGAAGTCCAGGTCGTCGGTGGCGGCCTTGACCGACTGGCGCGCCTGGGCGCGCGCGGCCAGCGCCGCGATGCTGCCAGGCGGGGGCTGCGCGAGGTCTGGCCGGAGTTCCAGCAGTCGGATCAGCCGCTCGTCGGGCAAGTCGGCCAGCCAGGACCCCAGTGGGATGTCCGGGGTGTTATCGGTCATTGCTGACCAGCGTAAAGCAGTCCTCGCGACCCGCTGGTATGCAAATCCCACGGTCAGCGTGGCCTTGCGCCGCGGGCGTTGGCGCCACCTGTCAGAATGGACCCCGTGGCTGACTCTGCTGAAGGCAAGGCGCGCAAGACCAACTACGTCGACAACGGCTGGCCGACGACGGACCCGGACGACCACGCCGTGAGCGAACTGGTGAGCGACCGGACGGGTGCGCTGTCACCCTTCGGGGAGCTGGTCTTCCCGTTGCCCGCGACCGACCTGCCCTACGTTCACCCGGTCACGGTCGTCAACCGATAACCCATGGCTGGGGCCCCAGAGGCCGCCAAGGCCTCGGCAGGCACGCTCTCGCACCTGGACGAGCGGGGCGCGGCGCACATGGTCGACGTCACGGAAAAGGACGCCACTCGGCGTACCGCCGTCGCGGCGGGCGCCCTGCGCACGTCGCCGGAGGTGGTGGCGCTCGTCTCGACCGGTGGCCTGCCGAAGGGCGACGCGCTGGCTACCGCGCGGGTGGCGGGCATTCTGGCGGCAAAGCGCACCAGCGACCTGATCCCGCTCTGCCATCAGCTTGCGCTCACCGGGGTGGACGTCGATTTCACCGTCGGCGAGTCGGACATCGAGATCACCGCGACCGTGCGCAGCACCGACCGCACGGGCGTGGAGATGGAGGCGTTGACCGCCGTCAGCGTGGCAGGGCTCACGCTGTACGACATGATCAAAGCTGTTGACCCGGCCGCCCGTCTCGATGACATCCGGGTGCTTCGCAAGCAGGGCGGCAAGACCGGAACCTGGGAGCGGTGATGGGCACGCGATCCGCACGAATAATCATCGCCTCGACGCGTGCGTCGTCCGGCGTGTACGACGACCGATGCGGGCCCATCATCGCGGAATGGCTTGAACAGCATGGTTTTTCGCCCGTGCAGCCTGAGGTGGTGGCCGACGGGGAGCCGGTCGGTGAGGCGCTGCGTGGGGCGCTCGACGCCGAGGTCGACCTGATCATCACCTCGGGGGGCACCGGTATCTCGCCCAGCGACGTCACCCCGGACCAGACGGTCGCGGTGCTGGACTACATGATCCCCGGGCTCGCCGACGCGATTCGCCACTCGGGCCTGCCGAAGGTGCCGACGTCGGTGCTGTCGCGCGGCGTATGCGGTGTGGCCGGCCGCACGCTGATCGTGAATCTGCCGGGATCACCCGGCGGGGTGCGCGACGGGCTCGGCGTGCTCGCCGACGTGCTCGACCACGCACTCGACCAACTCGCCGGCGGGGATCACCAGGGATGACCCGCGTTCTGCGCGCCGCCATGACTGAAGAGCCGATCGTCCTGGCGGAGCACGAAGAGCTGGTGGGCCATCAGTCGGCCGGGGCGATCGTCGGCTTTGTCGGCATGATTCGCGACCACGACGGTGGGCGCCGGGTGGTGCGGTTGGAGTATTCCGCGCATCCTTCGGCCGAGCAGGTGCTGGCCCAGGTCGTCGGCGAGGTCGCCGAGTTGTCCAGGGGGGTGCGCGCGATCGCGGCCAGCCACCGCATCGGCGTGCTGCACATCGGGGAGGCGGCGCTGGTGGCCGCGGTGGCCGCCGACCATCGGCAGGAGGCGTTCGACACCTGCGCGCAGCTGGTGGACACCATCAAAGCGCGGTTGCCGGTGTGGAAGCACCAGTTCTTCGACGACGGCACCGAGGAATGGGTGGGCTCAGCCTAGAGACGACCCGGGCGCCCTCCCGCAATCGGCAGGTTTAGCGGGAGAGCGCCGGGCGTCTGGGATAAGTGGAGGCGTCAGCTGGCCTGGGGCGGCTGCCCCAGGGCGTCCAGCGCGTCGTTCCCGTGGATGTCGGCGCCGCGGATCGCTTCCAACAATTGCTGGGTGAAGCCCACGTCCGCAGTGCGGGGTGAGTCGGCCGGCGGCGGCACATCCGCGGGCGGCGCGGGCGGCACGGCGTCCGCGGGAGGCGCCGGGGGCGTCGCGTCCGCCGGGGGCGGCGTCGGTTGGCCGAACGACGTCAGCGTCACCGGCGGGGCCGGGTCGGCGGGCGGCGGGGGAGGAGGCGGAGGCGCGTCCGGCGGCGGGGCGTCCGCGGGCGGCGGAGCCAGCGGCGGCAAGCCGTTGAGGCCGGGCAAATCGATCGGGTTGTCCATGCCCGCGGGTGCGGGCGCGGGAACCTGGCGTGGAGTGGGGCCCGACAGCGGACCGCCGCACACGGGCCACGCGCCGCGACCCTGGGTCGCTAGCACGCGCTCGGCGACCGCGATCTGCTGTTCCCGGGTTGCCATCTCGGCCGACGGGGCGAATTCGCCGCCGCCGTGCGAGGCCCAGGTGCTCGAGCTGAACTGAACACCGCCGTGGTAGCCGTTGCCGGTGTTGATTCCCCAGTTGCCGCCGGACTCGCAGCGGGCTACCTGGTCCCATTCGCCGTCGGTGGCCGCGGCGGCCTGGCCGGCCAGGGCGATGCTGCCGCCACCAAGAACCGCCCCGGTGAAGGCGATCTTGGCGACGCTGATGCTGGATGTTGTGGGCTTACGGTGACGTCCACTCATACGCGCCGAAATATTCCTCTCTCGTGACGCGCCTACGAGGTCAGCTGTCGGGTTCGGGTTGGAGAGGCCACCCGGCCGTCGCCGCGCTCCGCATGGGAGCCGGTGTCGGCTTCACCCCTAGGAGCCGCAAGCGGCTCCGGTCCGATCACGGTGGACCGGTGGGTCCCCCGCCTCCATCCGCTTTTGGTTGGTGATCCCCGCCTACTGGATGGAGCTCGGCGCGATAGGAGGGGAGGAACGCCGTTCGGTAGATTGACGAACCGTCGGTGACGCTAGCGCGTTCTGTTCGTCTCGTCACGTCTTGCGAAACCCGGCGTTTCCCTCTCGGCCATATGCGAAAAGCCCAGGAACGCTAGGGATTTCCGCTGGTCATAACGCCCGATATCGGAGCGTGATTTTGCCGTTATCGTTCCGTTACGTGAGGTATCTCACAGTTTCATCCGCCGGCGAAGGGCGGCAGAACGTCGATCGTGTCACCGGCCTGTAACGGTGTGGTTTCGTCGCGAACGGCGATGCCGTCGCGCAGGTAGGAGCACCGGCTCAACACGGTGGCAAGGCGCGATCCGCGGACCGCGAGACGCTCGGTCAATTCGGCGACCGTGGTGCCCGGGCGCACCACCACAGTCTCCGATTCCGCGCCCGCCGCGGCGCGCGCGGCCGCGAAATAGCGGACCGTCACCTGGATTCCCTCCGCCTCGGCCGCGGCCTGGCCCGCCGGGCTAGCCACCGATCGCGCTCATGGGGCGGGCGGGCTGGATGAAGTCCGGATCGTTGATGCCATGGCCGGCGGGCTTAGCCCACATCGCGGCGCGCCACGCGGCCTCGATCGCGTCGTCGCCGGCCCCACCGCGCAGCAGGCCCCGAAGGTCGGTCTCGTCGGTCGAGAAGAGGCAGCTGCGGATCTGGCCGTCGGCCGTGAGCCGGGTGCGGTCGCAGGTCGAACAGAAGGCGTGCGACACCGACGCGATGACGCCGAACTTGGCGCTCGGCGTGTTGGGGCCCGTGTCGACCAGCCAGAGCTCGGCCGGAGCCGAGCCGCGCGGCGCCGGGTCAGGGCGCAGCCGGAAGTGCGGGCGCAGCACAGCCAACACGTCGTCCGCCGTCAGCGCGGCGCCACGGCGCCACTGATGCCCGGCATCCAGCGGCATCTGCTCGATGACCCGCAATTGGTAGCCGTGCTCGAGGCAGAACCGCAACAGGCCGACGACGTCCTCACGCCCGGTCGCGGGGTCGAGCACGGCGTTGACCTTCACGGGAGTCAGGCCGGCCGCTTTGGCGGCCGCCAAGCCGTCCAGCACGTCGGCGAGCCGGTCCCGGCGGGTGATGGCCGCGAAGTGGTCTCGGTCCACGCTGTCCATCGACACGTTGACCCGATCCAGGCCCGCCTCGGCGAGGGCGGCGGCGCGCCGCGCCAGCCCCACGCCGTTGGTGGTCAGTGAGATCTCGGGGCGGGGCCGCAGAGCCGCCGCCGCGGCGATCACCTCTTCGAGGTGGCGGGACAACAGGGGCTCCCCGCCGGTGAACCGCACGCTGGTGATGCCCAGCCGCGTGACGGCGATGCGCATCAGCCTGGCCAGCTCGTCGGGGCTCAGCAATTGCTCGCCGGGGAGCCAGTCCAGGCCCTCGGCCGGCATGCAGTAGCTGCACCGCAGATTGCAACGATCGGTCAGCGACACCCGCAGATCGGTGGCGGCGCGTCCGTAGCTGTCCAGCAGCGGGCCGCTGCCCGGAACGTTTTGAGCGACGGGTTGGTCCGCGCGGCCGCGCACGGTCGGTAAGCCCAGAGCGGTCAGCGTCATGCGGCCACCGGCGCGAATCGGGTCGGCGGGGTTGGCGAGTTCGAGGGAACGATTTCTTTGCCCAGCGGCATCAACGACACCGGGATCAGCTTGAGGTTGGCCAGCGCGAGCGGAATGCCGACGATCGTGACCGCCATCGCCACCGCGCTCACCAGATGACCGATCGCCAGCCACAACCCAAAAAGCAGCACCCAGACGACATTTCCGATCAGCGCGCCGGTCCCGGCGGTCGGTTTGTCGACAATGGTGCGGCCGAACGGCCACAACGCGTAGGACGCGATGCGCAGCGATGCGAAGCCGAAGGGAATGGTGACGATGAGCAGGAAACTGACAAGCGCCGCCAGCAGATATCCGGCGGCCATCCACAGGCCACCGAATACCAGCCAGACGATGTTCAGGATCAGGCGCATCTCTCCTCCTGCGGTAATGCCCAGACTACCGAGTGACGGGTAACGGGGGTGCTCGTCAGGCGGGCATCCGAGTAGGATCAGAATCCAACATGCGTCCTGCGCAGGCGGGACGCTTCTTGCGTTGCCCATCCTAGTGTTCCGTCAGACAAGCAGGTGAGACCAGTGCCGACCGGCAAGGTTAAGTGGTACGACGCCGAAAAGGGGTTTGGCTTCCTGTCGCAGGAGGACGGCGAGGACGTCTACGTCCGTTCGTCGGCGTTGCCCGAAGGGGTCGAGGGGCTCAAGTCCGGGCAGCGGGTGGAGTTCGGCGTCGCCTCGGGCCGCCGTGGCCCGCAGGCCCTGAGCCTCAAGCTGATCGATCCGCCGCCCAGCCTTGCCAAGACGCGCCGCGAGGCGGCGCCGGTCGAGCGCAAGCACAGCCCCGACGAGCTGCACGGGATGGTCGAGGACATGATCACGCTGCTGGAAAGCGCCGTGCAGCCCGAGTTACGCAAGGGGCGGTACCCGGACCGCAAGACCGCGCATCGCGTCTCCGAGGTGGTCAAGGCGGTCGCCCGCGAGCTCGACTCCTAAGCTTCGGGCCACTCGCGACGAACCGGTATGCCGAGAAGCTACTCGGTGGTAACTTCGACATGCGTAGGTCGTAATACTCCGCCCACCGGCGGGTGCCCATGACCTCGATGTGAGTCGTTAGCGAGGAGGCGGCGATGGCACAGCAAGCGCAGGTCACCGAGGAACAAGCGAGGGCCCTGGCCGAGGAATCCCGCGAAAGCGGTTGGGACAAACCGTCATTCGCCAAAGAACTCTTTCTCGGGCACTTTCCGCTAGAACTGATCCACCCATTCCCCAAACCCTCCGACGCCGACGAGGCGCGCATCAGCGCCTTCCTCGGCAAGGTGCGCGAGTTCCTCGACACCGTCGACGGCAGCGTCATCGAGCGCGACTCGCAGATCCCCGACGAATACGTCAAGGGCCTGGCCGCGCTGGGCTGCTTCGGCATGAAGATACCCACCGAATACGGCGGCCTGGGCATGTCGCAGGTGGCCTACAACCGCGCGCTGGTGATGATCTCTTCGGTCCATCCCAGCCTCGGCGCCCTGCTATCTGCCCACCAGTCGATCGGGGTGCCCGAGCCGCTCAAACTTGCCGGCACGCCGGAACAGAAGCGAAAGTTCTTGCCGCGCTGCGCCGCCGGCGCCATATCGGCGTTCCTGCTCACCGAGCCCGACGTGGGCTCGGACCCGGCGCGCCTGGCGTCGACGGCGACACCGGTCGAGGACGGCAAGGCGTACGAACTCGAGGGCGTGAAGTTGTGGACCACCAACGGCGTGGTTGCCGAACTGCTGGTGGTCATGGCCCGGGTGCCCAAGAGCGAGGGGCACCGCGGCGGCATCAGCGCCTTCGTCGTCGAGGCCGATTCGCCCGGGATCACCGTGGAGCGGCGCAACAAGTTCATGGGGCTACGCGGCATCGAGAACGGTGTCACCCGGCTGCACCGGGTGCGGGTGCCCGCCGAAAACCTGATCGGCCGGGAAGGCGACGGCCTGAAGATCGCGCTGACCACGCTCAACGCCGGGCGCCTGTCGATTCCCGCGAGCGCGACGGGATCGTCGAAGTGGGCGCTGAAGATAGCCCGCGAATGGTCGGGGGAGCGCGTGCAATGGGGCAAACCGCTCGCCAAACACGAAGCGGTCGCGAGCAAGATCTCGTTCATCGCCGCCACCACCTACGCCCTCGACGCGGTGCTCGAGCTCTCCGCCCAGATGGCCGACGAAGGCCGCAACGACATCAGGATCGAGGCGGCGCTGGCCAAGTTGTGGTCCAGCGAGATGGCCTGCCTGATCGCCGACGAGCTCCTGCAGATCCGCGGCGGGCGCGGGTACGAGACTGCCGAGTCGCTGGCCGCGCGCGGGGAGCGCGCGGTGCCGGCCGAGCAGGTGGTGCGCGACCTGCGGATCAACCGCATCTTCGAGGGATCCAGCGAGATCATGCGGTTGCTGATCGCGCGCGAGGCGGTCGACGCCCACCTGACCGCGGCCGGCGACCTCGCCAAGGCCGACACCGGCTTGCGGCAAAAGGCCGCCGCGGCCATCGGCGCGAGCGGCTTCTACGCAAAGTGGTTGCCGCAGTTGGTGTTCGGCGAAGGGCAGCGGCCCAGGGCGTATAGCGAGTTCGGCCCGCTGGCGTCCCACCTGCGGTTCGTCGAACGCTCCACGCGCAAGCTGGCCCGCAACACCTTCTACGGGATGGCGCGCTGGCAGGCCAAGCTCGAGCAGCGGCAGGGATTCCTCGGGCGCGTCGTCGACATCGGCGCCGAGCTGTTCGCGATGTCGGCGGCGTGCGTGCGCGCCGAGGGGCAGCGCGCGGCGGACCCCGCCGTCGGCCGGCAGGCCTACGAGCTGGCCGACACGTTCTGCCAACAAGCCACCCTGCGGGTCGAGGCCCTGTTCCAGGCGTTGTGGGCCAACACCGACAGCAGCGACGTGCGGCTGACCCACGACGTGCTGGAAGGCCGGTACACCTGGCTGGAGGACGGGATCGTCGATCAGTCCGAGGGCACCGGACCGTGGATCGCGCATTGGGAGCCCGCCGAATCGACCGAGGCCAACCTGGCCCGCCGGTTCCAGACGGGCGCGAAGGCCGACGCGATGGGCGGAATAGCCGATTAGTTGACGCCGCGCGAAGGGGCAGAATCGTCGTCATGGCCTCTTACGTCGCCCCTGCGGGCGAATTCACCCGCGACACCAACTACATCAGCACCCGCATCACCGCCGACGGACGCGACGGCTACCCGGTAGAGCCGGGCCGGTATCGGCTCATCGTGGCCCGCGCGTGCCCGTGGGCCAACCGCGCGATCATCGTCCGGCGGCTGCTGGGCCTGGAAGACGTTCTCTCCATTGGGTTTTGCGGCCCCACCCACGACGAGCGCAGCTGGACCTTCGACCTGGACCCGGGCGGCGTCGACCCGGTGTTGAAGATCCCGCGGCTGCAGGACGCCTACTTCAAACGGTTTCCCGACTACCCCAAGGGCATCACGGTCCCGGCGATCGTCGACATTCCGACCGGCGCGGTGGTCACCAACGACTTCGCGCAGATGACGCTGGACCTGTCCACCGAGTGGACGGCCTACCACCGGGACGGCGCGCCGCAGCTGTACCCGGAGCCGCTGCGCGCCGAGATCGACGAGGTGAGCAAGCGGATCTACACCGAGATCAACAACGGTGTCTACCGTTGCGGTTTCGCGGGCTCGCAGCAGGCCTACGAAGCGGCCTACGACCGTCTGTTCACCGCGTTGGACTGGGTCAGCGACCGCCTGGCCAACCAGCGATACCTGGTGGGCGACACCATCACCGAGGCCGACGTCCGGCTGTTCACCACCCTGGCCCGCTTCGACCCCGTCTACCACGGCCACTTCAAGTGCAATCGCTCGAAGCTGTCCGAGATGCCGGTGCTGTGGGCCTACGCGCGCGACCTATTTCAGACGCCCGGCTTCGGCGACACCATCGACTTCGTCCAGATCAAGCAGCACTACTACATCGTGCACGCCGACATCAACCCGACCCGGATCGTGCCCAAGGGACCGGAGCTGGCCGGCTGGCTCGCCCCGCACAGCCGGGAAACCTTGGGCGGCAGGCCGTTCGGGGACGGAACTCCTCCCGGGCCACCGGTCGAGGGCGAGCGGGTGCCGGCCGATCACAGCGCGTGACCGCTACTCGTCTCGCCATTCGCTGCGCGCCCGCATGTCGTCTTCGTACGCCTGGGCTTCCGCCGCCATCTGCCGGAACGCCGAGGCGGTTTCGGGTTTGTTGAATTCTTCGTTCAACCCGGCGGGCAGCAGGCGGATCAACTCGACCACGAATTGCAGGGACCGGCCGCTGTTCAGCGCGTCCGTGATCGAGTCGATCATGTCCTGAAACTGCATGTCGCTGTTCGTCGCCGCGGCCAAAGCGAGTGTCACGGCGGCGCGACGGGTGTCGTCGGGCCAGATCGAATCGTTGTGCGGTGGTTTCATTTTGGCCTTCGGCGGGATGTCAAGAGGTCAGCCGCACCGACCATTCCGCGTGCGGGACGGCGCGAACGGCGGTGATGTCGTTTTGTTGGCCGTCGTCGACCACCAACGTCAGCAATTGCACGACGATCCCGGTCAGCTTGCCGCGCTGCGGGTCGACCGCCGGAATCGTGACCGCGAGGCGCGAGCCCGGTCGAAACATGGTCGCGGTCGTGTTGGCGGGATCCTCATAGACCTGCAGCAGCCGCCAGGGTGCCCGGGAGATCGCGTCGGGAACCGAAAGTTGCACCGGGTAATGCTCGTTGAGCGGTAGCTCGCCCTGGGTCTGCGGCGTCTGGCAGTCGTTGAGGTTGAGCACATCGCAGTACAGGTACGGCCCCACCCGGGTCAGGTGCCCGTGCGTGTAGGCGCTGATCTCGGGTTGCTGGGGGCCGCTGCGGCGCACCAGAATCCAGGTTCCGACCCCGACCCCGAGGCACGCCAGCGCCACCACGGCCGCGACGAGCGCGACCACGCGGCGTTTCACTCCGGCACCGCCGCCGGCCTGCCGGCGCCCCGGCGCGTGCCCTCCTGCTCGACCATGACCGGCCGGTTGCCGCCGAGTCCGGGGATCAAGGAGTCGCCGCGGAAGCTGACGAGGGTCTGGGCCAGGCCGAGGATGAGCAGGGCGCTGACGGCGGTGAAGCCGACCCAGAGCTCCGTGTACACCAGGACGCCCAGTGCCCCGCCCAGCACCCAGGCCAGCTGCAGGGTCGATTCCGATCGCCCGAATCCCGACGCCCGCGACTCCTCGGGCAGATCGTGTTGCAGCGAGGCGTCGAGCGAGGCCTTCGCGATGGCGCTGGAGCCCGAGGTGATCAACGTGGCGATCACCGTCACCATCAGGGTTCCCGCCACGGCGGCCGCCAGGGCGACGGCGCACACCGCCACCGCACAGCGCACCACCAGCACGGCGGGCCTGCCCAGCTGTAGGCGCGCGCTGGTGAAGTTGCCGGCGAAGTTGCCGATCGCGGCCGCGGCCCCGATCATGCCCAGCATGGCCAGCTGGGCCCATCCGTTGGCCTGATGCGCCTTGGCGACGAACGCCGGGTACAGGAACAGGAAGCCCACCATCACCTTGATGGTGCAGTTGCCCCAGAGCGAGGTGATGATGTTGCGGCCCAACGGTTGTCGGAGCGTTCCGCCGACCCTTTTGACCTCGTCGGGCCATCGCCTGCGTTGGTCACCGTCGCGTCGGTAGCTCAGGGTGGCCGGGACTTCACCCGCGGTCACCTCGACCCAGCGCGGGATGCGCATCGACAGGAAGGCGCCCGCGATCGTGACGGCGACGACGACGAACAACGCGCCGGGCAGCTTGAAGAGGTGGGTGCAGACGAACTCGACGCCGCCGGCGATGGCCCCACCGGCGATGGTGCCGCCGAGGAGACCGAACACGGTCAGCCGGGAATTGACGCGCACCAGGTCGATGGACGGCGGCATCACCCGCGGTGTCACCGCGCTGCGCAGCACGCTGAACGACTTGGACAGCACCATCATCGCCAGCGCGCACGGATAGAGCACCATCGACGGGAAGCTGCCGGTCGCGCCGTCGTAGTTCATGATCAGCAGCACCGCCAGCAGAGTGCGCAGCGCGAACGACAGCGCGAGCGCCACGCGCCGGCCGTGCTGCAGGCGGTCCAGCGCCGGGCCGATCAGCGGCGCGATCACCGCGAACGGCGCGATCGTAATCAACAGGTACAGAGCCACTTTGGACTTGCTCTCCCCGCTGGCTGCGGCGAAGAACAGGGTGTTGGCCAGCGCGACGGCCATCGCCGAGTCGACCGCGAAGTTGGCGACCACCGGCCACGTCAGCGCCGTCAGGCCCGACTTGTCGGCGCCGTCGGCGGTGGCGGCCCGCTGCACCATCGAGTACATGCGGGAGCCCATTTCGCGGCTGCGCATCGCGGCGGCGCGGGTGACGGTGATGCGTTCGCTGGCGGCGGACCCGCGTGGGGTCGGGCCGCTGTTGCGGTCCGGCTCGGACTCCTCGCCCAGCGGCGGGAGGTACCGGTTCGCGCTCGGCATCGGCGGCGGACGGCGCGACCGGCGATGCTCGGAGTCGTCGGCCGGATAGTTGGCCATCCCCGGATGCTGGTTGGCCGAACCCGTGCCGTTCGGGCGGGGCCGGCGGCCCGGGTTAGAGGCCACCCGGCCCCGGGCATCACGCCGGCGTCCAGACACCACTCAATTCTGTCCTATACCGGCAGGCAACAGGGCGTGGCTCGCCAACCTAGTATGGAGACGCACCGCAGTCCGATCGCCACGAGAGAGGGGGGCAGCGTGACCGGACCCACTGAAGAGTCAGTGGAACCCGCCGCCACGACCGTGGCCGAGTGGCCCGACGAGTTGGCCGCGCTGCTCACCGGTGCGGCCGATCAGGCCAGGGCCGCCGTCGAGGAGTTCGCCGGCCCGGAGGCCGTCGGGGACTACCTGGGCGTCAGCTACGAGGACCCGAACGCGGCGACCCACCGGTTCCTGGCGCATTTGCCCGGCTACCAGGGCTGGCAGTGGGCGGCCGTCGTCGCCGCCTACCGCGGCGCGGACCACGCCACAATCAGCGAAGTCGTGCTGATCCCCGGCCCGACGGCGTTGCTGGCCCCGGAATGGGTGCCCTGGCAGGAGCGGGTGCGACCGGGCGATCTGGGTCCTGGCGACCTGCTGGCACCCGCGGCCGACGACCCTCGGCTGGTCCCGGGCTACGCCGCCAGCGGTGACCCGCAGGTCGATGAGACCGCCGCCGAGGTCGGGTTGGGCCGCCGCTGGGTGATGGGCCCGGTGGGCCGCGCCGAGGCGGCCGAGCGGTGGCACACCGGCGACTACGGTCCGGATTCGGCGATGGCGCGTTCGACCAAGCGGGTGTGCCGCGATTGCGGCTTTTTCCTGCCGCTGGCCGGAGCGCTCGGCGCGATGTTCGGGGTGTGCGGCAACGAGCTGTCCGCCGACGGGCACATCGTCGACAAGCAGTACGGCTGTGGCGCCCATTCGGACACCCCGGCCCCGGCCGGCACCGGCTCGCCGATGTACGACCCGTACGACGACGGCGTGCTCGACGTCGCGGAGAACCCGCCGCCGGCCCAGGCCGAGGCGGTGGAGTCGCCGCCGGACGTGCCGGAGCCTCCGCAGGAGTCGCCGGAGTCTCCGACCGAATCGCCGGAGCCTCCGACCGAGCCGACCGAACCGGGGGACTAACCCTTCTCGGCCGCGGCTTTGATCCTCGCCAGCGAGGTGTTCATTCCCTCGAGCAATTCCCGCTCGAAGATCGCGTTCCCGCCGAAGATCGCCTTGACCGACAGGTTCGAAACGGCGGTGACGCCGTTCTCGGCGTGGCGGCTCTCGACCACCCGCGTGCCCTGACCGTTGGGCTCGAGCTCGTAGGTCCACACGGTGTGGTTGGTGTTGACTCGGAACGCCAGCCGCTTCTCGGGAACGACCTCGAGCACTGTGCTCGTGGTGGGCCAGAAAACCCGGTCGCGGCGGTTGAGGTTGATGGTGCGGGTGCCCGGACGCAGCGGGCCGAGGGGCCGCATCAGGCGACACTGCGGGCTCCACTGCGGCATCCGCCGGAAGTCGGATATCAGCGCCCAGACCTTGGCGGCCGGCGCGTCGATGTCGATCTGCGCTTGCAGCAGCGGGGCGACCATCGCTCCTCCCGGGTCGGTGAATCTACTTGCGGTCGAGGTAGCTTTCGAGGCCGGTCTGCGCGCCGCGCGCGCCGCGGCGGGCGGCGGCAAGCTGCAACACGAAGATGCTGGTGCCGATCACCCCGACGCCCAGCCCGCCCAGCGTCACCGGGCGCCAACTGTGCAGGGCGGGCACGACGAACGCCAGCACCGCGCCGATCAGCCAACCCACGAAGCCGACCACGACGACGGGCCACACCTCGAGCAGCGAGGCCGGCAGCGGCGGCGCCTCGCGGCCTTGGCCGGGTTCGACAGTCATCGCGATCAACATAGCCCGGCGACGATGCAGGCCGCAGGGCGGCCTGAGGTGGGGGCACCTCCCGCTTGCGGGGGAGAGTCGGGCGATTGGAACGAGCGCCCGCGAGCAAAGGACCAAAGTCCGTCGTTGGCCGTTTCGTATCCCGTCTTTCTCGCGTTGCGTGTACCCTCGCGCCATGCCTGACAGCGATGCGCGGCTGGCGAGCGACTTGTCGCTGGCAGTCATGCGGCTGGCCCGCCAACTGCGGTTCCGCAACCCGTCATCGCCGGTGTCACTGTCTCAGCTGTCGGCGCTGGCCACGCTGGCCAACGAGGGCGCGATGACGCCCGGCGCGCTGGCCATTCGCGAACGCGTCCGACCCCCGTCGATGACCCGGGTGATCGCTTCGCTGGCCGAGATGGGTCTGGTCGACCGCACCCCGCATCCCGTCGACGGCCGGCAGGTCCTCGTCTCGGTGTCCGAGTCGGGCGCCGAGCTGGTCAAGGCGAACCGTCGGGCCCGCCAGGAATGGCTGGCAAAGCGGCTGGCGACGCTTGACGTCGAGCAACGCGAAACCCTGCGCGAGGCCGCCGACTTGATGTTGGCCCTCGTCGACGAAGGCCCGTGATCGACGGCTTGGACGTTCAGGAGGTCACCGACCCCGACGACCCCCGCCTCGACGATTTCCGCGACCTGAACAGCGTCGATCGGCGTCCCGATCTGCCGACCGGCAAAGGCCTGGTGATCGCCGAGGGCGTGCTTGTGGTGCAGCGCATGCTGGCGTCCCGGTTCACCCCGCACGCCCTGCTGGGCACCGAACGCCGGCTGGCCGAACTGGAGGACGACCTGGCCGACACCGCCGCACCGTACTACCGCGCCTCGGCCGAGGTGATGGCGAAGGTGGTCGGCTTCCACCTGAATCGCGGCGTGCTCGCGGCCGCCCGCAGGGTGCGGGAGCCCAGCGTCGTGGAGGTGGTCGAAAACGCCCGCACCGTCGCGGTGCTCGAGGGCGTCAACGACCACGAGAACCTGGGCTCGATCTTTCGCAACGCGGCCGGGTTGGGCGTGGACGCGGTGGTGTTCGGCGCCGGTTGCGCGGACCCGCTGTACCGCCGCGCCGTGCGGGTGTCGATGGGCCACGCCCTGCTGGTGCCGTACGCGCGAGCCACCGAGTGGCCCAACGACCTTATGTTGTTGAAAGAGAGCGGGTTTCGGCTGCTGGCGATGACCCCGCAGCGCGAGGCGTCCGCGCTGGCCGAGGCGATGGCCGCGGCGGTCGACGAACGCGTCGCGGTGGTGGTGGGCGCCGAGGGCCCGGGCCTGACGAGGGCCACCCTGCGGCTCAGCGATGTGTGGGTGCGCGTCCCCATGTCGCGGGGTACCGACTCGCTCAACGTCGCGACGGCGGCGGCCCTGGCCTTCTACGAGCGGGCTAGGCTCACGTGGTGAGCGACGAGTCCGTCCCCTGGGCAACGGGTTTGACGGTGTCCGCGTTCGTCGCCGCGGTTACCGGGATCGCCATCGTCGTGCTGAGCCTGGGGTTGATCCGGGTGCATCCGCTGTTGGCGGTCGGCCTGAACGTCGTGGCGGCGGGCGGCTTGGCGCCGACACTGTGGGGTTGGCGGCGCACCCCGGTGCTGCGCTGGTTTGTGCTGGGCGCGGCCGTGGGTGTGGCGGGCGCGTGGGTGACGCTGCTGGCGCTGACCGTTTCGGGCTAGCGGCGCCGCTCGGGCGTTGAGTGTGAATCGTGGGCCTTGTGTGTGAGCTTAGGGCGCAACAATCGGC
>NZ_JCALCI010000015.1:0-55956 GCF_059812245.1 Mycobacterium sp. NGS64
TTGCGAAATCGTGCGATTCTGCGTCTGCTCGCGGGTGACGCTAGAGCGCCAGCGCAAGCTAGTCGATCAGCGACTGCGTGCCGAGGACGATCGCCAAGGCAAGGCGCTCGGCGTCCTCGGTGTCGGGTTCGGCCGTGTAGATCATGATGCGAGTGTCGTCGGCCGCGACCATGAGTGTGTCGCAGTCCAGCGTGATGCGGCCGACATCAGGGTGCTCGATGACCTTGCGCCGGCCCAAGTCTTGCGGCGGTGCCGGCGCGCCGGATTCCCAGAGTTCGACGAAGCGCGGGCTGTGCGCGGCCAGGTCGCGAATCAGCTGCTTCAACCGCTTGTCGGCGGGATACCGTGCCGCGGTAAGCCGCAGGTCGGCAACCAGGGTGGCTTCGAGTCGAGCCTTCTCTTCCGAGCTGTGCACGACCCGGGTGCCGAGGTCAGTGAGGTTGCGCCACAAGCTGTTTCGCTCGTTTCCCCGCCAGGTCGTCGTCGGGCCCATCAGGGCGTCGTACGGCGCGTTGGCGATGAGCAGGGTCCAGGTGGCGTCGTAGACGGCGACGGGGGTGTGGGCCAGGCGATCGAGGATGCGTTGCAGGCTCGGCGGAACGCGGGACGACACCAGGTCGAGCCCGGGGGCGGCGTGCCCCGCCAATCGGAACAAGAGGTCGCGCTCGGGGTCGGAGACCCGCAAGGCCCGGGCGAGTGACTCCACCACCTGGATCGAGGGCGAGGTGGCCCGGCCCTGCTCGAGCCTGGTCAGGTAATCCACCGAGATGCCGGCGAGCGCCGCGAGCTCTTCTCGGCGTAGCCCCGCCGCGCGTCGCCGGCCGCCGACGGGGACGCCTACGGCCGAGGGTGTGACGCGGTCGCGCCAGTGACGCACCGTCCGCCCAAACTCCCACGAGGCCATCTCCCCACTCTGCGCGACGACGGCGACCCGGGAAAGGACTTTTCCTGGCACTGGTAGTCCTACGAAAACGGGACGACTACCTCCCGCTGCGAAACCGGCCGAGACTGAACACCATGAACTCGAGCAAATTGGGCACGGTGCTCATCACCGGCCCGACCGGAGGACTGGGCAAGGCGGCGACGTTGGCGATCGCGGGGCGCCCCCCGTCGGAGCGCCCCGACCTGCTGCTGGTCGGTAGGCCCGGCCGCGCGCTGACCGACGTCGCCGACGCGGCCCGGGCTACCGGTGCGACCGTCCATGACATCGGCTGTGATCTGGCCAGGCTGTCCGACGTACGCGAGGCGGGGCGGGCGGTCAAGGACGCGCTGGCCGGGGGCGTGGTGCGCCCGCTGCGCGGCTTGGTGGCGAACGCGGGCCTAATGGTCGCCGATACCCACCGCGCGTCCGCGGACGGATACGAACTGACCTTCGCGGTCAACTACCTCGCCCACGCCCAGCTCATCGGTGACCTCCTCGACTCGTTCGTCGTCCCCGCCCGCATCGTGCTGGTCGGGTCAAACACCTATCACCAGAACGTCTTTCGGCGGATGCTGCGCGTTCCCCCGGCGCACTGGCGCGATCCGCTCGAGCTTGCCCAGCCCACCGCCCCCGACGTGTCCTCGACCTTCGAGCAGAGCGGGACCGCCTACTCGAATTCGAAACTCGCGCTGTTGTACTACGCGCATGAATTGCAGCGCCGCATCGACGCCGGGAACCCCGGCGTATCGGTGAGCGTGTTCGAACCGGGATTCATGCCGGGCACCGGGATCAGCAGAGCGCATGGCCGCACCATGCAACGGGTAGGACGCGTCATCGAGCGGATCCCGGGCGTGTCGTCGCCAACCCGGTCCGGTCCGGTGCTCGCGTCGATCGTCCTCGACGAGCGTTGGGCGCACCTGCGAGCAGGAGCGTTCGTCGTCAAAACCCAAGAGCGCGAGGTCGAGCCGTTCGCGCAGGACCCCGAGCGGGAGGCACGGTTGTGGGAGGCGACGGCCCAACTGCTGGCGCCCGCCGCGTTATGAATCAGGGCGAGAACGCGCCATCCAGAAGTTCCTCGAACCGCTCCAGCGCCTCGTCGGATTCGTCCTCGATGCCGCGCAGCGGACCCCGGTCGGCGAGATAGTGCCGGGCGTACAGCCGGGCAACGAGGGCCTTGCGGTCACCGCCGCGGGTCTCCCGTTCCCACGCCGCCTGCTCGGTGAGCAGCGCGCCCGCGTAGACGTCGCCCATGAACTGGGCCAGCGGGAACAGCCGCGCCTCGGCCACCTCCCGGTCGAGCTTGCTCCACGCCGTGATCGCCGCGTCCAGATCCTCGATGCGCCCGGCCACCAGACGCGTCGTCTCGTCATCGTCGGAAACCGACACCGCGTCGCGCAGCCGCGCCAGCAGCGTCTCGTGTGCGCGGGACTGCTCGATGCCGCGCCGCACATCGAGGCACAGGATGTTGTCGGGACCCTCCCAGATCGTGTTGACCTGGGCGTCACGCAGCAGCCGGGCCACCGGCCACGTCTCGATATAGCCGTTGCCGCCGTGGATTTCGATCGCGTCGGACGCCGCGGTGATGCCCAGCCGGCAGACCTTGAGCTTGGTGACGGGCACCGCGATGCGCTGGCGCATGCCGCGGGGCTGGCGATGGTTGGCGGCGCCGGTGCCGTCGAAGACGAGCGCAAGCGCGGCCTCGACGTCCACGATCATCTCGGCGAGCTTGCGCCGCATCAGCGGCTTGTCGATGAGCGCCCCGCCGAACGCGTGCCGCTGCCGGGCGTAACACAGCGATTCCACCAGGGCGCGACGGGCATTGGCGAGGCCGAACAGGGCGATGCCGAGGCGCGCTGCGTTGGTCAGCTCCATCATGCGGCCGAGCCCCTTGCCGTCGGATGGCCCCGCGTCCGAGCTGGGTTCGTCGGACAGCAGGAACGCCTCCGCGTCGACGAACTCGACCTCGCCCGAGGCCACCGACCGGGTGCCGAGCTTGTCCTTGAGCCGCCGCACCCGGACCCCGTTGCGCGAGCCGTCGCGGCGGTTGCGCAGCACGAGGAAATTCGCGACGCCCCGCGAATTGTCCGGGGCGCCTTCCGGTTTGGCCAGCACGACGAACGCCTCGCCCGCGCAGTTGGACGCGAACCACTTGAACCCGTTGAGGATCCACGCGTCCCCGGCGCGCGTCGCCGTCGTCTCCAGCGCGCCCAGGTCGGACCCGCCGGTGCGTTCGGTGAGCAACTGCGCCGTCTCACCCGCCCACTCACCGGAGGCGAACTTGGCCAGCACGTGCTCGCGCACGTCGGCCGGCGCGTAGGCGGCCACCAGCGACTGGACCATGCCGCCTCCGGTGCCCAGGGCGCAGCCCATCCCGATGTCGGCCTGGTTGAGCAGGTAGTTGGACGCGAACAGGGCCAGGCCCGAGCTGACCTTGGCGGCCCGCGCGTCGCTGCGCAGGGCCTGCTGGGCGTCCAGCACGGCGCGCTTGGACTGCGTGAACGACGCCGGCATGACCACCTGGCTGATGTCGTGTCCCCACCGGTCGTAGCGCTCCAGCCGCGGCGGGTTGCGGTCGGTCTCCTCGGCCCACCGCGCCACCGGGCCGCCCATCAGCTCACCCATGCTCGCCAAATGGGGCTCCACCACGGCCAATTCGTCGGGCCGCAGGTAGTAGGCCATCGTGAACTGCAGGGTCGGATCGGTGCGATACCAATTCAAGCCCACGGCGCCTCGGTAGTTCTCGGTCCGGTAGCGCCGCGACTTTTCCTCGGTGGAGAACGGCAGCCGGTCGACGCCCTCTGACCCGTACTGCGGGTCGTATTCGCTCATGCCGCGACGGTATTACCCCGGCGCCGGTCCCGCCACGAAAATCAGGCGGAAATTGCCGATCCGGATCTCATCACCGTTGGTCAGCACCGCCGTGTCGACGGGCTTGCGGTTGAGGTAGGTCTTGTTCAGGCTGCCCAGGTCGACGACGCGGAATTTGCCGTGCTCCCTTCGGAATTCGGCGTGCCGGCGGCTGACGGTGATGTCGTCGAGGAAGATGTCGCTGGCGGGGTGCCGGCCGGCGGACATGACCGGACGATCCAGCTGGTACTGCGAACCGGCGTTGGGGCCCCGCTTCACGATGAGCATGCCGACGCCGCTCTGCAGCGTTTGCATGTCCTCCACCACCGCCTCGGCGACCGCGTCGAAATCGTCGGTGCGCAGCGGCGAGGCGAGATGCCCCGTCGTTTCGTCGGGCGCGTGCTCGGTCACGCGGCGCGCCGGAGATCGGGGTTCGTCGCGGCCGCTTGTGGCTTTGGCTTGTCGGCGACCGGGGCCCAGCCGGCGTAGGTCAGATACAGCCCGACCAGTGCGAAGACCACGCAGGCCGCCACCCACCAGCCTTGCTCGCCGATCATCCGGTTGGCCGCCGTCACGAAAGCGTGGGGAAAGGCGAACAGGAGCAGTCCGCGCAGGGTGATCAGCCACCCCAGCAGGGAGACGGTGATCGCCGCGGCGCCGCGCCAGTACGGGTGCGCGGCGACGACGAAGAGACCGAACAGCAGGATGAACGCGCCGGTCACCCACGTCCACAGCGAATTCGCCTCGAACTGCGACAGCAGCGCCTGCATGTCGGAGGCCCGGGCCACGGCCGTGGCATCGGCGACGACCAGGAATGGACCGAGCGCGCGGGCGAACAGCCGCGTCCGAGCCTGCGTTGAAGCATCCATGATCGTGCCTCCGTTCCAGACTCCTGTATCGGACCATCCGGCGCGGCGCGGAGATAGGGACGGAAGTCCCGTCCGTCCGGGGCGTTCGTCCCCGCTGCCCCTTCCCTGAAGGCCGGTCGCGGCGCATGATCGGCACCATCGGACTTAGTCGGTCAGCGATCAGGGAGGTCGATGATGAAAGCCGATGTAGGTGACTGGCTCGTGATCAAGGGCACGACGACCGAATTGGCGGATCAGCGCGGCGAAATCACGGAGGTGCGCGGCGCCGACGGCGCACCGCCGTACGTGGTGCACTGGACGAGCGGCCACGTGGCCACGGTGTTTCCCGGCTCCGACGCGCTCGTCGTCAGCGCGGCCGAACAAGAGCCCGGCCGAAAGGGCTTATACCGGCGCTAGGAATTCTGACGTATAGAACTCGGCCGGGTTTTGCGAGTTCGGGTTTGCCCGCTCGACAATCACCCAGACGCCCGTCGTGCCCGGCCGAATGCTGTCCGCGACGGTGACCGTGGCGTTGCCGGCCGCGTCGGTGTCCATTCCGCTGAACGCGGTGCCCGGGTCACCGGGACCACAGGTCGCCGACGACGGGCGGGGCTCCTGGATCAGGCCGACGTCGAAGTGGGTGCCCGGCTCGTTGGAAACCGTCACGTGTACCTGAGCGATGGCCCTTGACCCCGAGGTGCTTATTACGGCCGAACCGTCACCAAGCAGCGGCCGCGGCACCGTCGGCGCCGTGCTCACCAGGCTGAAATCGCAACGCCGCTCGGAGCTGTCCAGAGCGACCCGGGTGCCGCTTTCGGCAGTCGCGGCGGCGATTTCGAATGTCGCTGCCGGGGAGATCACGATGGCAATCGCCGCGGTAAATGTCCCTAAGCGGGTCAGCGTGTGCATCGGGTCACCTTTTTAACGGTTGTGTTAGTTACCTCACAGGGGGAGTAGTTATTGACCGGCGACGCACGAAATTAAACATTTGCTGCGGAATTACTCGAACGTAAATTCCGGGCGCACTATTTGACTAATGGCAAATTAATGGCGGGGCGACCTTAAAACCGTTAATCACGGCTTGATTCGGATCGGTCCCGGCGACCACAACCCGCTACGGGTCGCGGTGCCCAGGTCCAGTTGCGCGGGATGCGCGTCGGCGATGGTGTCGAACTTGCGCAGCGAGCCCCAGTCGCGGCCCCAGTCGCGGGACAGGTAGGTGGACATCACGTGGGCCCGCAGCAGCAGGTCCGTGATGCCCAGCAGGCCGCCGTTCACGCCGTCCTCCCAAGTGTCGGTGTCCTGCTTTTTGGCGTTGTAGTCCGGCGTGATGCGGAACTTCGGGATCTCAGTGACGCCGTAAGCGTGCAGCATCGGATGCTGGCACGGGAACGCCAGCCCCACCGCCCAGTCCATCAGCACCGGCTGCGACGAGCCGACGTACTCCTGCAGGGACCGCAGTTCCGGCACGCGCGGCGGGGTGACCGCGATCCAGTCGTCCGGCGTCAGGGAGAGGTCCTCGGCGACCACCCGGACCGCGACCGCGTCGGCGGGCATCTTGTCCCGGGCGAAGCGCAGGTTGCGCCACGCCTTGGGCTGCTCGCCGTTCAGGTCGTAGGGCACCAGCCGCCCGGACGGCACGATCTCGCCGCCGGGGCCGGGCCGGCCGTATTCGAGCACCACGGTCTGACCGCTGGTGTGTCCGTGCAACACGCTGTTGCCGGCGATGGTCCCGGCCGCGGTCACGACCAGGAGGGGATGCCCGTCGTCGGGCTTGGGCAGCTGATACCACGCCGAGGTCAGCCTGCTCTGCTGCTGGGCGCCGGTGGTGTAGCTGCCGGCCAGCGGAACCTGGTCGGGGTTGAGGCCGTACGGCAACGGAACCAGGGACCCGTTGATGCCCGGGGCCTTCAGCTTGGTCGGCGCGCGCCAGTCGTAGGCGTACCAGTCGTAATCGGTGCCGGGCTGCGGCACCGACGTCTCCTGAAGCGCCTCGGCGACGGTGTGGTCGGGTACGCCGTTGGGGGTGAACCCCGTTGGGTTGACGCCGCCGAGCGGGCCGAGCGGGCCGTAGTCGCCCGGGAGCGGCGCCATGAAGCCGGCGTTGCTGTCCGGCTCGACGAGCACGTCGTCGGCCAGCGCGCAGCCGCCGGCGAATTCGCGCAAGTTGTCCCAGCCGTTGGAGTAGGTGGGGTACTGACGCACGATGCCGGCGACCATCGAGGCGATGAACACCAGCACCATGAATCCGGCCGCGATCGGCACCGGCGCGGCCGTCACCGCGCGCGCCAGGCGGCCCTCGCCGTGTTCGCGCGACGCGAAATGCAGCCAGAAAGCCCAGATCGCCGTGATTGCGAACAGCACGAAAAAGACCGTGCTGACGCTGATTCCGGCGAACCTCGGCATGACGTTGTTGAACGGGACACCGTAACTGGAGACGTACCACCAGCCGTTGGTGGTGGCGAAGCACAGCGCCAGCAGGAACAGCACAGCGGCCGTGAACGCCATCCGGTTGCGCGACCAGCGCAGCACCTTCGGCGAAACCAGCACCGTGGTCAGCGCGGCCATCGCCGCGCCCACCGCGGCGAACAGCCCGAAGTGGTGCACCCACTTGGTGGGCGTGAACATCAGGAAGAACATGGTGCCGAAGATGACGCCCATCAGCCGCCACGCCGGGCCGCGGGCCACCCTCGGAATTCGCTTGCGCCGCAACATGATGAATACGGCGGTGAACAGGCACAGCGCGCTGATCAGGAAGCCGAACCGGCGCGACAGCGAGCCGTCGACGGTGGGCAGGATCAGGTAGTAGTAGCGCAGGTTCTCGGTGTACCAGGCCTGGCTGGGCCCGATCGCGGTGCGAATCCTGGTGGCCTCCAACACCGTTGACAGCGTCTGGTCGGCGAACACCACGGTGAGCACGACGAACCCGGCCGCCAGGAACGGGGCCACCAGCGGCCAGGTGCCGACCACGCGATGCCTGCGCACCAGAATCCGCAGGATCGGTCGGCCGCCGGCGACCAGGGCGGCCACCGCGATCAGGCCGGTGGGCTGGACGCCGAGCGTGAACGCCGCGGTGATGACGGCCAACGCCGCCGGCGTTAGCCGGGAGGCGCACATCGAGCGCTCGATAAGCACGTAGGTGATCAGCGAACCGACGGCGATGATTGGCTCGGGACGCAGGCCGTTGTTGAACGGCATCCACCCCGTCAGCAGGACCATGCCGGCCGCCCAGTTGGCGGCGGTGCTGGACGTCACCGCCGGCCCCAGCCGCGGCAGCACCTCACGCGACAGCAGCAGCCAGCACACCAGCCCGGCGACCAGGTCGGGCAGCCGCATCCACAGGCTAGCGTCGCTCACGTGGGTCATCAGTGCCAGCAGGTTGTAGTACCAGCCGAACGGGTCCTCCGGGCTGCCGAACCAGCGGAAGTAGTTGGACATGTAGCCGGCGTGATCGGCGACCCGGGCCATGCCGAGGATGTAGCCGTCGTCGGAGGAATTGGCGCCGATCAGATGCCATAGCAGGAAGGCGAAGATCACCGTGGCGTCGACGAGGGTGAACTTGCGCCAGCGCGTGGGGATCAACCGGTGCATGCGCCGGCCGTCGAGCTGGTCGAGGCGCCACAGCGCGATCAGCGCGACGATCGTGGACGCGATCGCCAGCACCATCGCGGCCAGCTTCAAAGTCGTTGGCGTGGTGGAGAACCGGGTGTCGATGGTCGCCGAGAACCGCAGGCCGGGCGGGGCCGGACCGGTCAGATCGGTGAACACCCCGACGATCTGCGGGCGCAGGTTGGGATCGGGGAAACCACCGCGCACCGGCTTGCCCGCCGGATCGGTCAACCCGACGAAGGTGGCGAACGTGCCGGCGAGCGTCGACGTGATCTCGATGTGCTGGCATTGCGGCGACGCCGCCTGGTCACGGGGCACGCTGGCAATGACCACATTGCGGTCGGTGACGTCGACGCGCTGGCTGCTGACGACCACGAACAGCGCGTTGAGCGCGGCGTCCTTACCCTTCTTGGGCGCGGTGCTCAGCACCACCCCACCCTCGGGCGGCAAGCTACGCACCACCGAGCACGGCACCGTCACCGACACGTCGACCGGCGTCAGCGAAATCAGCGGCGCCGTAACGTTGTTCAACTGACCGTTTTGCGGCCAGTTCAGCATCGCGGTGGTCTGCACGACGGGCAGCAGCGGCGTGGCGACCGACAGCACGAAACCGATCAGGCCCGCGATTGTCGCGACCCAGCGCGTCACCCGCACGTCCCGAACGGCGTCCGCCGCCGGGGTGGCCACCGAGCGTTCGTGGTCGGTGACGCTCATGGCAGCGCCCTGACGGGTCCGGGGCGGCTCCAGCCGCCAACGGTGGTCACGCCCTGGTCGACGATGGCTGCCGGCGCCTGATCGGCCGGCACTAGCGCGTGATACTGCTCGACCGATCCCCAGTCGCGATACCAGTCGCCGCGCAGGTAGGTCGAGATCGTCGAGGTGCGCAGCATCGCCTGGGTGATCAAGAACGGACCGCCCGTCTCGCTGGCCTCCCACCCGTTGGACGACGACGCCGTCTGTTTGTGATCGGGCAGGATGCGGTACTGCGGAAGTTCGGCCACGCCAAGGTGTTCGGAGTACGGCCGCTGGCAGGGGAAGTTGGCGGCGGTCGCGATGTCCATCAGCACGGGGGCCTGCGACCCGATCAGCTGCTGCAGGGTCTGTAGCACCGGCACGCGCGGCGGCGTGAACGAGAACCACTGCTCGGAACTCAGATTGGGGTCGTAGGCGACGATGCGTGCCGCGTTAGCCTCCGGCGGCGCCCAGGCCAGCGGGAACCTCAGGTTGCGCCACGCCGGCTCCGGGCCGATGTCGATCGGCTGCACCTCGCCGAGCGGCTGGGTGCTGCCGTCGGGGCGAGTCATGCCCCACTGCAGTTTGAGCGATTGGCCGTAGGTGAAGGTGCCGTCCTCCTTGTACGACCAAATGGCGCCCGCGGCCGACACCACCACCAGCGGCTGGGCCGGGATGTGCTCTTTCCAATCTGCGGGCAGTTGGTACCAGGACGACGTGGCGGTCGCGGCCAGCGAGTTTTCGCCGTAGCTGCCCATCACCGGGGTGCGGGCCGGATCCAGGCCGAACGGCAGCGCCGCGTGTGACCCGTTGATTCCGGCCGGGCCCTTCCCGCCGGCGGTGCCGGCGGAGTCACTCATGGCGGCGTTGGGCTTATTCGGCGAGGCGTCGGAATTCACCACCCCCGGCTTGGTGACCACGGGGTTCGACCGCAAGTCCTCGCCCACCCCCTCGGGTTTGAAGCCGACCGGGTTCAGGCCGCCGAGCGGTCCGTCCGGCCCGAACGTCTGCCCCGGAACCGGTTGCAGCAGACCGGCATTGGGATCGGGCTCGGCCAGCACGTCGTCGGCCATGGCGCAGCTGGTTGTCGACAGGCCCGACGTGATCGCGGCGAGGTTGGCCTTGCCGGTGGTGTAGAGCGGGTAGCGGACCACCGCGCCCTTGGCCAGCGAGCCGACCTCGCCCAGCACCATGATCGTGGCCACCACCAGCAGCGGCGTGGAGGCTAGCACGCGGTTGCGCCGGCTGTCCTTGACCTCGGTGTGCCCGGCGTAGTCCATCCGGAAGTGCTGCCAGGCGCCCAGCAGCCCAGTCAGGATCGACAGCGTCAGGAACATCGACGTCACCGGGTGGCTGGCGATGACGGGCTGGATGTCCCACCACGGCACCCCGTAGTTGCCGACGTAGAACCAGCCGTTGACCCCGGATGTCGCGACCGCCAGCACGAACAGCAGCGCCGTCACGTACAGCGTCAGGTTGCGGCGGTTGTGCAGCCCGATGCGGGCGAACGCGAACGCGGTGAGCGCACCCAGCGGGGCGGCCAGCCCGGCGAACGCGCCGAACTGCACGGCCCACTTGGTCGGCGTGAACGTCAGCAGCAGCAGGCCCACCGCGGTGGTGCCGATCAACCGCCATGCCGGTCCGCTGGCCACACCCTGGACCCGGCCGCGGCGCAGCAGCACCACCAGCATGACGAACATGCAAAGCAGCAGCACCAGCACGGCGAAGCGCCGCGCCATCGACCCGTCGGGGTTGGACTCCACGGTGAGGAAGTAGTAGCGCAGCCAGTCCTGGTACCAGGCGATCGTCGGGCCGACCTTGTACTTGATCCGCGCCGACTCGGCGACCGTGGCCAGCGTCTGGCTGCGGAACACCACCACGGTGATCAGCGACAGCGACGCCGCCAACACCATCAGCGGGGCCAGTAGCCCGTCGGTCGCCCTGCGGCGCCGGATGGTCTGGGCGATGGCCCGGGCCCCGGTCAGCAGCGCGGCGACGGCGATCAGCCCCTGCGGAGCCAGCGTCGCGGTCAGCATCGCGACGATGATCGCGACCGCCGCCGGAGCCAGCCGGCCCAGTGCGATGGCGCGTTCCACCAGCACCCAGGTCACGATCACGCCCAGCGCGATGATCGGCTCCGGTCGCAGGCCGTTGTTGAACGGCAGCCAGGCGGCCAGGAAGACCGCACCGGCGGTCAAGACCGCCACCCGGTTGCCCGCCAGGCCGCCGCGGCCGGGCCCCAGCCGCCGCAGCACCCAGTGGCCGATGATCAGCCAGCAGGCGATCCCGGCCAGTGTGGCCGGCAGCCGCATCCACACGCCGGCGGTGCTGACGGCGGCCAGCTTGGCCAGCACCGCGAGATACCAGTCGAACGGCGCGTCCGTCGTCCCGAAGTAGCGGTAGTAGTCGACGACGTACCCGGCCTTCGGGGCGACCCGGGCGATGGTCAGGTTGTAGCCGTCGTCCGACGACGTCGCGCCGATGACGTGCCAGACCAGCAGCGTTCCGATCACGCCGACGTCGGCGAGCCAGGTCGCGGCCCCGACGCGGACCCAATGGAAACGCGGGCGATACCGGGCCAGCCGGCCGCGCCGATCCAGCACCGCCATCGCCGCGATGGCGGTCAGGACCGCCAGGGTCCCCACGGCCATCACGAGCGTCTTGAGCGTCGTGGGCGCCGTGATGAACCGGGTGTCGACGTCGACGCGGGCCGACAGTCCCGGCTGCGGCTGCACCTTCAGGTCGGTGAAGATGCCGCCGACCTGAGGCTTCTTCTCCGAGGGCAGGGTCCCCGACGCGCCGGGGATGCCGACGAAATCGGCTCCGGCCGCGCCCGCGTCGGCCCACACGTGCAGGACACTGCAGGCGCCGGCGGCGACGGCCGCGCGCTTGGCCACCGCTGCCACGGTGTCGCGGAACGCGACGACGACGATGTCCTTGTCGGCACGCACGAAAAGCCCGTTCTTGCCGGTGTCCACGCCACCGACCGGCAGCGTCGAGACGACCAATCCGCCGCTGGGCGGCAGCGTGGCGATCGCCGGACACGGGATCGAGATGTCCAGCGCCCGCGGCGCCCCCGACACCAGCGGGGCGGTGATCTGCGTGACGTGCCCGTCGGCCACGCCCTGGGGCCACAGCACAGTCGCCGTCGTCTGCCTCACCGGAAGCAGCGGGACGACGAGGCACAGCAGCAGACCCGCGAGACCCGCGACTACGGCGATCAGCCGCGGGACGCGCAGCGATCGCTCATTCCGGTCGGGGGGCACGAGGCTCGATCGTAAGGGACGCTGCTTGGTGCGGTTCGGACGCAGGGCCGCCTTGACGGCGCGCTAATTTGCCGCGCCCGGGCTGCGAAATAGACTCTCGTTTCAAGAACGGCCCCGATAACCCAGGAGGCTGGCTGCGCGATGACGAACACAGGTCTCGGGTTTGGCGTCTTGGGACCGTTGCTGATGACCAGCCACGGGGTGCGGGTGCCGGTGGGGGCGCCCAAGCAACGGGCGGTCCTCGCCATGCTGCTGATCAACCGCAACCGGCCGGTTTCCGTCGATTCCTTGATCAACGCGGTGTGGGACGAGGATCCGGTGCCGGCCGCGCGCACCAGCATCCAGGCCCACATCTCGAACCTGCGCCGGTTGCTGCGCGACGCCGGGGCCGACCCGTACCAGGTGCTGGCGAGCGCCCCGCCGGGATACCAGCTCAGCGTCGCCGACGCCGACTGCGACCTGGGGCGCTTCATGGCCGCGAAGCTCGCGGGAAACCAGGCCGCCGCGGCGGGACGCTTCGAGGACGCCAGCCGGCATTTCTCGCTGGCGCTGGGCGAGTGGCGCGGGCCGGTGCTCGACGACCTGCGCGACTACGCCTTCGTCGACGCCTTCGCCACCGCGCTGATGGAAGAAAACGTGGCCACCCACACCGCCCGCGCGGAGGCAGAGATCGCCTGCGGACGCGCCGGCGAGGTCATCGGCGAGCTGGAGGCGTTGACGGCCGAGCATCCCTACCGCGAACCGCTGTGGGCGCAGCTCATCACCGCCTACTACGTCACCGAGCGGCAGTCCGACGCGCTCGGCGCCTACCGTCGGCTGAAGACGGCTCTGGCCGAGGGGCTCGGCATCGACCCCGGCCGCACCGTGAGCGCGCTGCACGAGCGGATCCTGCGGCAGGAGCCGTTGGGGTTGCGGCGGGCCGACCTGACCACCCACAAGCGCGGCGCCTACAAGCAGGAGTCGACGACCGCGGGGATCCAACTGGCCGAATCCGCCCTCGCCCGGCTGATCGACCAGACCGGGCGGGCTCACCCGCTGACCGGCGCGACCACCCGGATCGGACGCTTCACCGACAACGACGTCGTCCTCGACGACACCGACGTCAGCCGCCACCACGCCGTCATCACCGACACCGGAACCGGTTTCATGATCACCGACCTGCGGTCCACCAACGGGGTAGAGGTGCAGGGCCAGCGCATCCGCGGCAGCGCCATCCTGGCCAACGGCGACCGCATCCGCATCGGCGGCCACGAGTTCACCTTCGAAGTCGGCCCGGGCTGACGGTCGGCTACCGACCCAGCCGGTGCGCCAGCGTGTCCCGCCCGGGACCCCCGAGCTCCGCGAGCGCCGCGGGGCGCCCGGTCATCGCCATGAGCAGCGCCTCCCCGGGTCCGCTGACCTCGGGCCCGTTGCCGTGTGCCCAGTCGACGTCGGTGGCGAGCAGGCGCAGCCCCCGGATCCGGCGCCCCGCCCCGAGCCGCGGGTTACCGGGCACCAGGGCCAGCACCCGTTGCAGCCGATCGGCAGGGACGGTGCGGGGCCGGCCGAGCGAGCGGCGGATGTCCTGGTGGTGGACCGTGCCGTCGACGAGCGCGATCATTCCGCCGAAACCCGCTGTCAGACCGCGGGGTTCGAGATGGCCGCGGAGGAATTCGAGCAGCTGCTCGGGGCTCAGCCCGGAGAACTCGTCGACGCCGACCTGGTTGGCCCGCACGACCCAGCCCTTGGCGAACCGCTTCAGCAGCCCGGCGGCGCCCAGCTCCTCGTAGCTGATCACATGCGCGACAACGTCTTTCACGGTCCATTTCGTGCACAGGCTGGGCGCCTCCCAGTCCTGCGGCGCGAGGGTGGACAGGAACTCGGCGAGGTCGGCCCGCTCGGCGCGCGCCATGGTCATCAGGGTGGTCGTCATCGATGCGCCTCGACGCTGAGCAGGCGGCCGTAGCGGTCCAGGTACAGCGGCCAGCCGGCGCCGCCGTCGACGCCGTCGGCGACGGACTCCCAACCCGGGCCGTGCCGGTCGAGGTGGCGGTGTTCGAGCTCGACGCGCGTGCGGTCGTCGGACTCGGCGGTGAACCGGACCTCGACCTCGCTGGCCTTGGCCGGATCGGACTCCACCTGCCAGGTCGGGCCGATGTCCCAACTGAACGTCACCCGATGCGGCGGCTCGTAGACCAGGATGCGCGCCCATCGGCAGACGCTGCCGTCGACGCCGCGGTCGAAGATGTGCCCGCCCACGCGAGGCTCGAACACGGTCTCGGCGATCGGGACGGCGAGCAGGTTGTGCTCGCGGGGCTTGAAGTCGCCGAACCGTTCGGTGAAGACGGCGAACGCGCGCTCGATCGGCGCGTTGACGACGACGTGGTGCGCGACGTTGGGTGTTCGGGTCATGACGGTTCCCCCTCGCTTTCATCGATTGTTTCCGCGTAGGCGGCCAGCGCCTGGGACCAGAACCGGTCGAGCTCGGCGCGCAGCGCCTCGAGACCGGTCGGGTCGAGTTGGTAGACGCGACGCGTTCCCGCGGCGCGGTCGCGAACCAGGCCCGCGGACTTGAGCACCTTTAGGTGCTGCGACACGGCGGGCCGGCTGACCGGCAGGTCGCGGGCCAACTCGCCGACCGCCGCCGGGCCGTGGGCAAGGCGTTCCACGATGGAGCGCCGTGTTCCGTCGGCCAGCGCCAGCCAGGCGTCACCGTCGCGGACGGCTCGGTAAGTGGCCACGAACCGTAAGCCTAGGCTTACCGAGAACGCGGATCAACGTTCCGCTTCGGGCGGCGTCAGGCTACCCTGACAGCATGAGTCTGACCGACGCGTGGGCGCAGGCCCAGCAGGCGTGGCGAAGGCTCGCCGCACGGGGCGGGCTCCCCAGCGACGACGGGCTCGAGGCGCTGTCGGACATTGGCGTGGTTCGCCGGACGCTGGATCAGGCCGAGCTGGCTGCCGTCCGGACCGCCCGGCGGCACGGAAAATCCTGGGCGGAGATCGCCACGCAGTTGGGTGTCACGCGGCAATCCGCGTGGGAACGCTGGCGGGATCTCGACGAGTCACCGCCGGTTGCCGAGCCGACGGCGGTGGGTGACGCCGCCGCGGAGGTGGTTCAGGTGCGGGTCCGGGAGGCGCCGTGGAGCGCGAGGGTGACGGTGCCCAATGTCGTTGGTCTCGAATGGATCGCAGCCCGCGAGGCGCTCAACGACAAGGGCCTCGTCGCGATCGGCGCCGAACCGGACTTGTCGACCCTGCCTGGGTACGAGGGCTGGATCGTCACCGATCAGAGCCCGGAGTCCGGCGCGCGGGTCAAGTCGGGATCGGCGGTCCGGCTATGGCTCACCGGTGACGGTGGCGCCGGGGTCCGCGAACCTCGCCGTCCGCGACCGACGCCGGTGACGGCCCGCGAGATGCGGCCGGAACCCCGCGACCAAGCCGTCGGGTAGACGTCGTCGGGCGACAGCCCCGCGCCGAACCTGGGCAGCATCCCGGGCTGACGGTCGCTAGGTCTTTCGCAACGGCGCCGGGTTCCATAGGCCGCTGCGCGTCGCGATCCCGAGCTGCAACTGGGCGGGCTGGGCGTCGGGGTAGTAGGGCGTCAACCGTTGCAGCGAACCCCAGTCGCGCGACCAGTCGTCCTTAAGGTACGTCGCCATCGTGGTCGCCTTCACCAGCAATTCGGTGACGCCCAACGGACCGCCGCCGTTGTTGTCCATCACCGGGGAGTTGGCCTCGGCGCCGAAGCGGTCCGGCAGGATGCGCCACTTCGGCGTCTCGTCGACGCCGTTTTGGTGGCCGAACGGGCGCTGACACGGAAATGCCAGTCCGACAAGCCAGTCCAGGAACACCGGGTCCTTGGACCCGACGACGTCCTGCAGCGTGCGCAGTTGCGGAATCCGCGGCGGCGTCAGCGCGATCCAGTGTTGGGGCGCCAGGTCTTCGTCGTCGGCGACGAGGCGGATCTGGGTGGCGGCGCTCGGGATGGCCGACAACGGCAGCCGCAGGTTGCGCCAGGCCGGGGAGGCGCCGACGTCCGACAACTGGAACGACCCGCCGGCGTGCCCGGCCGCCGCCTCGTCGTCGGTGGCCCACTGCACCTGAACTTCGCGGGGGTCGAAGCGGCCCGCCGCGCTGACCACGAGCAGCGGGCGCGCCTGCTCACGGGCGGGTAGCCGGTACCAGCCCGAGCGCAGGTGCGCCGGAACCTGGATGCCCGCGCGCCAGCTGCCGAGCACCGGTGTGCGGGCCGGGTCGAGGTTGTAGGGCAGCTGGGCGACCGACCCATTGATTCCCGGCGCCGGGTTGGTGCCGCCCTCAGTGCCGGGCTGGTTGCTGCCGGTCTTCTCTTCGTCGTTGACGAAACTGCGGTCGCCCGGACGCTCCATCACCGGGTCGGCGCGCACGTCGGCTGGAATGCCGTTGGCGGTGAAGGCCTCCGACAGACCCGCTCCGAGGGCGTCTCCTACCGGGCCGGTCACTGGGGTCAGGATGCCGGCGTTGGGATCGGGCTCCACAAGCACGTCCTCGGCCAGCCCGCAAGCCTTCCCGGTCAGCGCCTCAAGGTTGGAGCGACCCACCGACCACGCGGGGTATTGGGCAGTCATCGCCAGGGTCAGAGATACGACCTCGAACACCACCAGGATCCACGTCGCAATTGCCAAGGGGGACTGGATGATTCCGGCCATGCGTGCGCCGTAGCGGGTCTTGGGTGGCCCGTTGTCGGGGTTGACGAAGTGGAACCAAGCTGCCAGCAGCAGCACCAAAAGCGCCAGCCCGAGCAGTGCCGTGGCAAAGGCGTAGTGCCACGCGGGGAACGAATTCGACCACGGCACACCGAAGTTCGACACGTACCACCAGCCGTTGACACTGGCGAACGACAATGCCAGCAGGAACACCACCACGGCGGCGTATACGGTGCGGTTGCGTCGGGACCGCATGGCGACGGAGGTCACGGCGACCGCGGCCAGCGCGCCCAGCGGCCCGGCTAGCCCGGCGAACACCCCGAAGTGGTGGGTCCACTTTGTGGGGGTGAACATCATCGCGACGAACGAGATGATGGTGATTCCAACGATGCGGCGGCTCGGCCCGGCCGCCGTGCCGGGAATTCTGCCCTTGCGCAACGACATTGCGACGGTTATCGCCAGCGCCAACACCAGTGCCAGCACCGCGAATCGGCGGGCGACCGATCCGTCAGGGCTGGCCATGAACAGCCGCTCGTAGCGGAGGTGCTCGTCGAACCAGCTCAGGCTTGGCCCGAGCGCGCGCTTGAGCGCGGTCGCCTGCATTTCGCCGGCCAGGGTCTGGTCACGGAAGATCAGGATCACGGTGACGGTGGCCGCGGCCAACAGGGGCGCCACTAGGGGGAGCACCCCGAACTGTCTGGATCGCCGGTGGAGGATGGTGCGCAGCGGACCGATCGCAACCAGCAGCGCGCCGATCGAGGCGATGCCCGTCGGACCGGAGAACAAGGTCAGCGCGCCGATGATGCACGCAATCGCCACCGGCAGCAGCCGGTTGGTGGCCACCGCCCGTTCCACCGAGCACCAGGTGAGCAGGATGCCCAGGGCGATGATCGGTTCGGGGCGAAGCCCGTTGTCCAGCGGCAACCAGGTCGCCAGGAACAGCCCTGCGGCCGTCCACGCCGCCGCCCGGTTGGTCTTCACGGCGTGGCCCAGGCGGGGCATGACCTCGCGGCTGATCACCCACCAGCACGTCAGCGCCATCGCCAGGGTGGGCAACCGCATCCAGATGCTGGTGGTGCTGACGTGGGCCCACACCGCCAGCAGGTCGTAGTACCAGCCGAACGGGGCCTCCGGCGTGCCCAGCCAGCGGTAGTAGTTGGCCATGTAGCCGGCGTGCTCGGACACCCTCGCCATGGTCAGGATGTAGCCGTCGTCGGAGGTGTTGGCGCCGACGAAATGCCACCACGTCAGCACCGCGATGACGAGCGCGTCCAGGCCGCCGATTGACCACCATCGGGCGGGCAGGAAGCGTCGGTGCCGGGTGCCGTCGGCGGTGTCGAGGACGTGCAGCGCCACCAGGGCGGCGGCGGTTAGCACCACCCCGAGGATCATCGCCGCCATCTTCAGCTGGGTGGGGCTGCTGCTGTAGCGGGTGTCGACGGTGGCCGAGAAGCTCAGGCCCGGCGGGGCCGGCCCGGTGAGATCGGTGAACACGCCCACGATCTGCGGCCGGAAGTCGTAGCCGCTTTTCTCGCCGCGCAGCGGTGCGCCGGGATGCTCGGCGTTGGGCCCCTGGGTCAGGCCGACGAACTCGGCGGTGACGCGGTCGGCGTGCGCGGTGAACGTCAGCCGCTGGCAGGCCGGGCTGAGCACCTGGCTCAGCGGGGCGGTGACCACCGCGACGTTGCGCACCACGAGCACCAGATAGTCGTTGGCGCGCTGGATCAGCAGTCCGCGGTCGACGGCCTTGGGGGCCTGCTTGGGCACGGTCGACAGCAACACCGTCTTGCCGGCGTTCTGCGGGCCGGCCAGCCCGGCGGCGGCCTGACACGGCACGGCGACGTTCAGATCCGTTGCCACGTAACCGATCAGCGGCGCGTCGACGCTGCCGAACGTGCCGTTCTGCGGCCAGTTCAGTTGGGCGGTGGTCTGGTTGACCGGCAGCACCGGGGTGGCGATGGCCAGCAGGGCGCCCAGCAGACCCGCGACGGTAGCAACAATCCGGGCGATCCGGTGGTTACCTCCCGCGTCCTCCACGGGGGTAGATGGTAGTTGTGCGGCCAAGTCAGCCGGGGTTTCGGTGGCCATCAGCTCGGCTTGCGGACGGCCAGCACGAAGGGGCCGACGGTTTCGACGGCGAAACGGGGATCGGCGAACAGCGCCGCCGGCAAGTCAACGGTGTACCGGCGCACGTTGGGCTGGTTCGGGTAGACGTCCTGGGCCAACCGCAACGTGTAGTTGCTGTTCGCGCCGCGCCGCATCAGAAACACCGTCGGCGGCGGCCACGGCGAGGTGTCCAGCGCGTGGATGAACTCGTCGGGGGTCTTGAGCTTGGACCACTTCTCGATCTGCGCGGCTCGCAGGTCGAACTGCGCCAGCGGGTTGGCGTAATGCGATGTCAGCCCCTGGAATCCCCAGTAGGGGTAGTAGGACAGGAAGCTGTAGTCGGCGGTCATGACCACGATCTGGTCGCGCGGCTTGCCGGTCACCTTGAGGATGGCGGCGTCGATGGCCGGGTAGAACTTCTCGGAACTCGGCGGCCGGCGATCGCCGCGCTGGCCGTATCCGTCGGTGTCCGTGTAGGCGATGGTCAGATCCGGCCGCAACACGTCCGGGATGTCCTGGCTGAACGCGATCGCGGCGGCCAGGCCGACGGCGGCCGCGACCGGGGCTATGGCACGGCTGCGTGGGGCGAGCGCGTTGACGGCCTCCACGAAGCCGAACGCCCCGGCCGCGACCAGCAGCACGGTCAGCGTGGGTTGCAGCCGGAACGACAGCAGCGTGGTGCGCGCCAGCGTGGTCAGCATCGACAGCAGCGACCACAGGTAGACGGCCAGCACGCCCATGGCCAGGGCGCCCGCCCGCACGGACGACCGCGCGCGCACCACCAGCCACAGGGCGCCCAGCAGGCAGACCGCCCCGAGCAGCGAGAACTGCAGCATCGGGAAGGTCAGCACGGCGCCGTCGGCCGGCAGGTAGTGGAAGGCGCTACCGCTGTTGCTGACCGGGCTGCTCGCCACGCGCACCAGGAAAGGTAGCCAGGTGATGCTGGCGATGGCCGCCGCGATGGCGGCGATCACGGCCAGCCGGCGCAGCGGGTCGAGCGCGGCGCCGAAGCCGCCGCGCCGCCAGCGCGCCCCGGCCAACAGCATCGCCATGAGGAACACCGTGAACGCGCTGAACCCGAACAGCAGCGTGTACCAGGTGGCCGCCCAGCCGAGGAACAGCCCGGCGCCGACGACCGCGGCCCACCCGCCCCGCTGGCCGGCACGCAAGCCCGACCACGTCAACACGAGGACGGGCGGCAACAGCACGGTGATCATCGCGGCGTAGGGCTCCGGCGAGCCGTAGGCCAGCGTCACCGCGGCGGTGGCGGTGGTGACGATCAGCGCGTACTCGAAGCGGATCATCCGCCACCACAGCACCAGCGCGACCGCGACCGCGATGGTGATCGAGGTGATGGCCCACGGCTTATACATCTCCCAGGCCGGTGTCCCGGTGAGCGCCGCGACGCGGCCGCCGATCCAGAACCAGCCCGGCGGGTAGAACGTCGGCAGCCCGCGATAGGTCATGTCGTGCAGCGCCGGGCTGTCGGCGAGCCGCGTGAGGTATTCGGTGCGGAACTGCTGGTCCACCGAGATGCCGAACAGATAAAGCTTGGTGGCACCCAGCGGCATGCCCAGCGTCACGACCGTGAAAGCGGAGACGAACACCAGCCCGCCCACCTGTGCGAGCCGTCGGTTTCGCGGACGCCCGGAACGCCGCCACAGCCAGCCGACGGCGACCAGGCCGGCCAGGCAGCCGACCTGCCCGACGGTGGTCAGCGCGTGCAGCTGGTTCGACGACGGATACGCCGGCCATTGCACGCCGGCGATCGCGATCAGCGACGGCACCGCCACGGCGACGGCGACCGCCACCGCGGCGGCCATCTGGCCCAGGGTGGCCAGCGCGTTGCGCATCGTCAGATTGGCAGCTTGCGGAAGATCCTCCGCGGGACGTGTCGCAACACCATCATCACGTAACGGAATGCTGCTGGTGCCCAAACCAATTCCTTACCTTGTGCCGCCGCGGTCACCGCGAGGTTGGCGACATACTCCTTGTCGACGGTGAGGGGGGCCTCCTTGACATGCGCGCTCATCCGGGTACGCACCTGGCCCGGACGGATCACCAGCACGCGAACCCCATACTCGCGCAGCGCTTCTCCGAGTCCGAGATAGAAGCCGTCCAGGCCCGCCTTGGTCGAGCCGTAGACGAAGTTTGAACGCCGCACCCGCTCGCCGGCGGCCGAACTCATCGCGATGATCTGGCCGAAGCCCTGAGCGCGCATCTTCTCGCCCAGCAGTACGCCGACGGAAACCGCCGCGGTGTAGTTGATTTCGGCGGCCAGGACCGCCTTGCGCTGGTTCTGCCACAGCTCCTCGGCGTCGCCGAGGATGCCGAACGCCACGATGGCCACGTCGACGTCGCCATCCGCGAAGGCCTGGTCAATCATCTTTGGGTGGCTGTCCGCGTCGGTGGCCTCGAAGTCGATCAGCTGCACCGACCGCGCGCCCGCGGCCGTCATCTGGGCCACCGCGGCCTCGCGGCCGGGGTCATCGGGCATGGCTGCCAACACGATTCGCGCGTGCGCGTTCTGCAGGTAGCGTTCGCAGATGGCGAGCCCGATCTCGGAGGTGCCACCGAGCAGCAGGATAGTCTGCGGATTTCCCACGGCATCTAAAACCATTGGAGCACCATCTACAACAACTCCAATCGTCGGGCCATGTCGGAGGCGAACACCCGCAGGGGATCGACCTTGCGGCGCAAGGCGATCCACTCGTCGATGCGCGGATACATGGCGTGGAAGATTTCGGCGTTCACTCGCGAGTCCTTGGCGGTGTAGACCCGTCCACCGAATTCCAGGACTCTGCGGTCGAGTTCGTTGAGGAACTCGTTGAGCCCCGGCTTGATGGGGAAGTCGACGCAGACGTTCCAACCCGGAATGGGAAAGCTCAGCGGGGCCTGATTGCCCGGCCCGAACAGCTTGAACACATTGAGAAATGAATAGTGCCCGGACTTTTGGATGTCGCGGATGATGCCCTTGAACTCCTCGACGGCGGTAGTTGGCACGACGAATTGGTACTGAGTGAAGCCAGCAGGTCCGTACGCCCGGTTCCATTCGCCGAACATGTCCAGCGGGTGGTAGAACTGCGTCAGGTTCTGAACCTTGCCGCGGTAGGTCCCGGACTTGCGGTACCACAACTCGCCGATCGACCCGAACGTGTATTTGTTGGCCAATCCGTTCGGGAATGCGTCGGGAAACGTAAGCAGTTGTGGCGCATCGAATTTCAGCGGATTGCGCCGGAGCTTTGGCGGCAACTGGTCGAGCTTGGCCAGCGAGCCGCGTGAAATCGCCGCGCGACCTAGCTTCGGCGGCGCGCTGATCGCGTCGAACCACGCGCTGGAATAGGTGTAGTCGGCCTCGCTGCCGTCGCTGTGAAATGCGACGGTTTCGTCCAGGCTGGCGGTGACGTCGCCGTCGGCAATGAAATAAGCGGTCTCCGTCGGCGTCATCTCGATGGTGGCCCGCAGGATGATCCCGGTTAGACCGTTGCCCCCGACCGTGGCCCAGAACAGCTCGGAGTCCTCACCGGTTCCAGTGAGGTGGCGGACCTGGCCGTCGGCGGTCAGCAGGTCCATGCTGCGCACGTGGTTCCCGAAGCTGCCCGCGCTGTGATGGTTCTTGCCGTGGATGTCGCAGGCGATCGCGCCGCCGATGGTGACCTGCCTGGTGCCGGGCAGCACCGGCACCCACAGGCCGAACGGCAGCGCGGCCTTCATCAACTGGTCGAGGTTGACCCCGGCGTCGAGGTCGGCCAGCTTGGTATCGGCGCTGATCGAGTGAATGGTGTTCAGCTCGGTCATGTCGATCACCAGACCGCCGCCATTTTGCGCGTTGTCGCCGTACGAACGGCCCAGCCCGCGGGCGATCACACCGCGGCCGCCGGCGTCGGCCGTGTTGGCCACGGCTTTCGCGATCTCCTCCGGGTCCGGCGTGGAAAGCACCGTCGCCAAAGAGGGCGCGGTACGCCCCCAGCCCGCGAGCCGCTTGGTGGTGAACATCGTCAAAGAGGGTACCGCTTGGCCAGGTCGGTCAGCGGAGGCGGAAGATAACGGCTCGCTGCACGATGAAGTTGATCACCGTGGCCGTGCCTTGCGCGATCACGAACGCGACCGGTATCGCCCAGCTGCGATAGTGCAAAAGCGACAGGCAGAGGTGGTTGAGGCCGACCTGCACCGAGAACGTGACCGCGTAGAGGACCATGACCGCGACGAATCGCGCGGTGCTGGGCGCCGCCTGAAACGTCCATCGGCGGTTGATCAGGTAGGCGGTGATGGTGCCGACGACGAAGCTCGTCGCCTTGGACAGGTCGACCTGCAGTCCCACCACCTTGTAGAGGACCAGGTAGAGGCCGAAGTCGACGATTCCGGCCATCCCGCCGGTGACGACGAAGCGCATTACCTGTGTCGTCAAACCCAGGTGCGGGCGCGCAGGAGCGGCGTCGGGCTCGGGCGGGATCATTGCGGCGAGTCTATCGGGGCCGGTGTCGACGGCAGGGAGTTAACGGGGCAGCTTCACCGCGATGAGCTCGACCTGGTTTTCCCCTTGCGGCGTCGTGTAAGTCACCGTGTCGCCGGCTTTGCGGCCCGCCAGGGCCTGCCCCAACGGGCTGCGGGCGGTCAACGTCTCGGCCTCGCGGCCGATGGGGGTCTCTTCGACGATGGAAATCACGTGCATGGTGACGACTTCACCGTCGGGGAACCGCAGCGTGACCTCGGTGCCGCCGGGCAGCGTTTCGGAGTCGTCCGAGGGCGACGGTCCGCTGCGCAAGCGGCGGTCCAGTTCGTTGATCCGGTCGCCGAGCACGACGAGCTCGTCCGCGCGTTGTATCGCCTCTGCCGCGTCTCCGTGGTCGCCGACCATGCCGCGGTCGTTTTTGACCTCGACCTCGAGGCGATCACGCCGCTGCTTGAGGCGGTCCAGCTCCGCGGCGAGGTTCTCCCGCGCCTCATCCACCGCCGACTTGGCTTTTTTGCTCACGTCAGTCGACCCGATCCTGTCTGCCGTCACTTGCTGACCTGTAGCGCTACAGTGTTGCACCACCGCCAGGCAGCCGCCACCTTACGCGTAGGGAAACTTGGTTGTTGTACACATACCCAGTAGTGCGGCGAATCTATCCTCGTTTGCTGGCGGGCGCTGATTTCGCGCGGTCACGCCCAGCCTGTGGCCCCAATCGGTCCTGCCGTGAGGGTGACCACGTTGTTGCGGCTTTCCCGCGCCTCGATCCGTGATACCCACACCCGGCCGCCGGTCGCCAGCGCGACGATCCGTTCGGCGGTCTCGAACACCCAGGCCGCCGAGCCCTCCATGCCGGTGTTCTCCATGATCCGCAGGTCGACGACGCCCCGGTCGGCCAGCAGTTCGAACAGGTCGCGCTGCGGGTCGTCGTGTGCGATCAGGGTGGTGTGGTCGAACTGGTATCGCACTGCCGACCGGACTTCGGCGATCGCGCTGCCGTCCACCACCAGGCCCGTGCCGGGTTCGGTCTCGGCGCAAGCGAATTCGATTTCGAAGGCCCGCTCGTAGCCGTGCAGGAAGAAACGCTTGCCCCGATTGGCCCACGAGCGATGGCAGCACGGCAACTCGTCGAACAGCTTGCTGATGTGGAATTGCGCCGCCCGGCCGATCGGTGTGTCGGCGCGATGGATGGTGGCGACGTACACGTCGTCGTCGAAAGCGATGTGGCTCATGGGCCCAGCGTTGGGCCGCAGCCTCGATGGATTCTTGGAGGATTCTTGGCGCGCCTAGAACTCCGGCGGCTCGCAGCTCGCGGCGATGCGCGCGGCGCTCTCCTGGGCGCGGGTTCGTCGCCGGTTGGGCATCACGAGTCCGCGGCGGTCTCCCCCCGGGGTGGCACACTCTTCGGCAGCACGAGCGCTCCGGTGGGGACGGCGAGGGCCTGAAACAGCAGCTTCCATCGGGTTTCTCCGCGTAGTCTTGCCCCGACCGAGAGGTCGACACCATGGTGCAGTGGGCTAGCTGTTGATCCACCCAGCCATCCACGCCGTCCAAAAGTCTTAAGCGACTGGGGACGAAAATCACAACCGCGCTGAGCCCCTACCGGTTCTTCTCGCCCGAGCGGGTCGCTGACGGGACGAGAGTAAACGTCAGCAGAACACTCCTTGGCCGGTGAGATGGTCGTCTTGGAGAAGCTTCCGTGGGATCAAGGTCGGGCGTAGCGTCCGTCAAGCGGAGCAAATCAGCGGGTCCTGTCCTGGGATCGAATGGAGGATCGCCATGCCTGCGACGGACAAGCCGAACATCTTGTTCATCATGAGCGATGACATCGGTTGGTTTAATCTCAGCTGCTACAACCACGGAATCATGGGGTATCGAACCCCGAACATCGACCGCATCGCCGCTGAGGGGGCGATGTTCACCGACTTCTACGGTCAACAAAGCTGCACCGCCGGACGCGCCGCCTTCATCACCGGCCAGCAACCGATCCGCACCGGACTAACTAAGGTCGGGATGCCCGGTGCCAAAGAAGGGCTGAGCGCCGAGGACCCAACCATCGCGCAGTTTTTGAAGAATTTCGGCTATGCGACAGGCCAGTTCGGCAAGAACCATCTTGGTGATCGCAACGAGCATCTGCCCACGGTGCACGGCTTTGACGAGTTCTTCGGCAACCTGTATCACCTCAACGCCGAGGAGGAACCGGAGAACGTCGATTATCCGAAGGACCCGGCGTTTCGGGAGCGCTTCGGCCCACGCGGTGTCCTGCGCTGCAAAGCCAGCGACACCGACGACCCGACCGTCGACGACCGCTTCGGCAGGGTCGGCAAGCAGGTGATCGAGGACACCGGCCCGCTGACCCGCACGCGCATGGAGACAGTTGATGAGGAATTCCTGTCCGCCGCAATCGATTTCGTTGAGCGCAACACGCGAGAAGAGGTGCCCTGGTTCTGCTACTGGAACACCACGCGTATGCATGTCTTCACGCATCTGAAGCCCGAGTCGGAGGGCAAGACGGGGCTAGGCGTCTATCCCGACGGAATGGTGGAACTGGACGACTACGTCGGCCAAATGCTGGCCAAGCTCGAGCAGCTGGGCGTGGCTGACAACACGGTCGTGGTGTTCACCACCGACAACGGCGCGGAGGTGCTGTCGTGGCCGGACGGGGGCACCACGCCGTTTCGCGGCGAGAAGGACACCAATTGGGAAGGTGGTTGGCGCATGCCGTGCGTGATGCGCTGGCCCGGTGTGATCGAGCCTGGCCGAGTGATCAATGACATCGTCTCGTTGCAGGACTTCATACCCACTTTCGCTGCTGCTGCCGGGGAGCCGGACCTGGTCGAAAAGGTGAAGAAGGGCTATCAGATTGGCGAACGGATGTTCAGGGTGCACATGGACGGGATCAACATGCTTCCATTCCTCAGCGGTGAGCAAGAAGAGTGCCCACGGGAGGGATTCGTTTACTGGAGCGATGACGGCGACTTGCTGGCGTTGCGGGTGAGGCGCTGGAAGGTGGTGTTCGCCGAGCAGCGCAGCACCGGGATGGCGGTGTGGCGCGAGCCTTTCTCGCATCTGCGATGGCCAAAAACGTTCGACCTGCGCTCCGACCCGTTCGAGCGCGGCGACGAAAGCGACGTGTACTACGCCAAGTGGGCAGCCGAGCGCACCTTCCTGCTCTACCCCGCCCAAGCCCTCGTCGCCCAATGGTTGGAAAGCTTCAAGGACTTCCCGCCACGGGCCAAAGCGGCCAGCTTCTCAATCGACAAAGTCATGGAACAGCTAATGCCGAAAAGCTAAGGGATGTATCGGCTAACCACGCGGGCCGCGCTAAACCCAGTACGGCACCCGGGCGCGGTACTGCCGCATTCCGAAGGCCGCCAGCAGCCACCCGACGACCGTCAGCACCAAGACCACCACCCAGTGCCGCAGTTCCTGGTGGGCGCCCAGCAGCGGGGCGCGAACGATGTCGAGGTAATGCAGCAGCGGGTTGAGTTCGACGATGCTCGCCCAGTGTCCGGCGCCCTGTTGCCGCAGCGTGTCGTCGTTCCAGATGATTGGCGTCATGAAGAACAGCAACTGCACGACCGAGAACAGCAGCGGGCCGATGTCGCGATAGCGGGTGGCCAGGATGCCGAAACACAGTGACACCCAGATGGAATTGAGCACGATCAGCGCCAAAGCGGGGATGACGGACAGGTCGGCCCACGACCACGGCTTGGGGAAGATGATCGCGACGACGACGTAGATCACGATGTTGTGCGCGAACAACAGTATCTGCCGCCACACCAGCCGGTAGACGTGCACGGAGAGCGGTGTGGGCAGCTGCTTGATCAGCCCCTCGTTGGCCACGAACACGTCGGCGCCCTCCAGGATCGAGGCGTTGATCAGGTTCCAGATGATCAGCCCAAGCGTGACGTAGGGCAGGTGGACCGCCAGGTCCAGGTGGAACAGCTTCGAATAGAGGCCGCCCATCGCGACAGCCGTCGTCCCGGTGGCGATGGTGATCCAGAACGGCCCCAGCACCGAGCGGCGGTAGCGCTGTTTGATGTCCTGCCAGCCCAGGTGCAGCCACAGCTCGTGCCGACGGAATCCGTCGACCAGGTCGTTGCGGGCTCGGGCGAAGGTCCGCGACTGCGCGGCGGCGTCGATGAATGTCATTTGCGCCGCTCCTCCTCATCGCTTCGCTCTGCATCGTCGCCGGCGCGTGTCACGCGGTCCCTCCCGGCTTGCCGAAGCGCTCGCGGCGCCCCAAGCGGCGCAACCGAATCCAGTCGGCCAGGCCCTTGGGGTCGCGGCGGGTCACCAGGAAGAACCAGCCGAATCGGACCCATTCCTGGAACAGCAGCTTGCGCAGGCCCGGCTGCGCCATCAGGTAGCCGCGGTTGCGGTAGGTGAAGAACCGCTTGGTGGCGTCGTCGGGATACTGCGTGTGCATCCGGCCGCCCAGGATCGGCTTGAACTCTTCTGATCCGCACGGATGCAGGTAGACCGCGTCCAGGCAGGTGCCGAACGGCAGGCCGGAGCGAACCAGCCGGCGGTGCATCTCCACCTCGTCGCCGCGCACGAACAGCCGCAGGTCCGGCACGCCGATCGACTCCAGCGTCGACGCCTTGAACAGCGCCCCGTTGAACAACGACGCGATCCCGCGCAGCAGGTCCTGCCCTTCCTCGGTGCGCAATTCGCTTGTCCGCCTGCGCCATACCAGGCCGCGCCGCAGCGGGAACGCCAGCCGCTCAGGATCTTCCAGGTTGCACACCATCGGCGACACCTCGGCCAGGCCGTACTTCTTGGCGCAGGCCAGCAGCGTCGCCAGCACGTGCGAGTCCTGGGGCCGCCCGTCGTCGTCGGCGAGCCACACCCAGTCGGCGCCCTGCGCTAGCGCGTGCAGCATGCCCAGCGCGAAACCGCCCGCGCCACCCAGGTTTCGGCGCGAGCTCAGGTAGGTCGTCGAAATGGGTTGGCCGGCAACCAGGTCGCGGACGCGGCCGGACGCGGCGCCTTCGCCGGAAAAATCATTGTCGACCACGATCAGGTGATCCGGCAGCCGGGTCTGGCTGCTGAGCGCGTCCAGCGATTTGGCGAGCTCGTCGGGGCGCCGGTGGGTGACCACGACGGCGAAGACGCTGTCGCTCATGGCTGTCCGGCGGTTTCGGCCAGCACCTCGCGCACGTGCCGGGCCGCGTCCTCGCCCTCGTACGCGCGCACCACGTCCTCGATGCCGCCCGACATGCGGATGACGCCGTGATCGATCCACATCGCCGTCTTGCACAGCCGGGCCAGGAATTCGTTGGAATGGCTTGCGAACACCAGGATTCCGGAGCGCTCGACCAGGCGCTGCAGCCGGGTCTGGGCCTTCTTCAGGAAGTCGGCGTCCACGGCACCGATGCCCTCGTCCAGTAGCAGGATCTCGGGGTCGATGCTGGTGACCACGCCCATCGCCAGGCGGACCCGCATCCCGGTGGAGTAGGTGCGCAGCGGCATCGACAGGTAGTCGCCGAGCTCGGTGAACTCGGCGATCTCGTCGACCTTGGACATCATCTGCTTTCGGGTCTGCCCGAGAAACAGGCCACGGATGATGATGTTCTCGTAGCCCGAAATCTCCGGGTCCATGCCCACCCCGAGGTCGAACACCGGCGCGACCCGGCCGGTTACCTTCGCCCACCCGCGGGTGGGCTCGTAGATGCCCGAAAGTAGGCGCAGCAGAGTCGATTTCCCGGCCCCGTTGTGGCCGACGAGACCGACCCGGTCGCCGAGCTCGAGCTTCATCGTGATGTCGCGCAACGCCTCGACGACGACGACGTTGGAGCTGTTGCGACCGATCGTGCCGCCCGCCTTGCCCAGGAACGCCTTCTTCAGCGACCGCGATTTGGCGTCGAAGATGGGAAATTCCACCCACGCGTCGCGCGTCTCGATGTGCGGACCCGGCCCCGGCAGCGTCATGTGCTTACAGGTATTGGCCGGTGCCCGAACCCGGGCCGTGGCCCGACCTGATGCCCGGCGGAAGCGCACCCTGGCGCATCTGCTCCAGTTGCGCGCGGGCGGCCATCTGCTGGGCGAACAGCGCGGTCTGGATGCCGTGGAACAGCCCCTCCAGCCACCCGACCAGCTGCGCCTGCGCGATGCGCAACTCGGCGTCCGACGGCGCGGCGCCCTCGTTGAACGGCAGGGTGAGCCGATCGAGCTCCTCACGCAGTTCCGGCGCCAGGCCGTCCTCGAGCTCGCGGATGCTGGTGGCGTGGATGTCGCGCAGCCGGTTGCGGCTGGCCTCGTCCAGCGGTGCGGCGCGCACCTCCTCCAGCAGCTGCTTGATCATCGTGCCGATCCGCATCACCTTGGCGGGCTGCTCGACGAGGTCGGTCAGGGAGCGCTCGTCGGAGTCAGCGTCACTGTCGGCCTCGTGGAGCGCCATGATCCGGGGGTCGACGCCGCCGATCACCTCGATGCCGTCGTCGTCTGGGCCGTCGTTGCCGTTAGTCAATCCGTTCACCATCCTCTTGTGCGTCTAAGGGGGCGGCGCCGCGCTGTCCTCGCGCCATTCGAAGATTCGAGCGCCGCCATTGTCGTAGATCATCGTCCACGACTTCGACTTATCCAGAGACACTAGTCCTTCGGGTGTGGCAAACCCTCTGACGTTGGGCGCGCTGGTCAGGATGTACCTGATATTGAGCGCTTTAATCGCCTCGACCACCTTGGGATCGGATTCACCCCTGCGTGCCGCAATCCAGAAGATGTAGCGGTAGTAGCCCGGACCCGTCTGCTGTGGGAAGTCGTAGTGGGTCCACAGCGGGTGCAGGTCGGCCACCGCGTACATCCACGCGGTGCCGTCGACGTTGGAGTTGCCGATCAGGGTGTTGCGGGCACCGGGCAACTTGGCCAGATACGCCATCGCCATCAGGTCTCGCTGGTCGATGATCACCGAGTCGTACTTGTCGCCGAACAAAACCAGGTGCCGGTAGAGGTATTGCCGGCCGGCGACGAGGACGGCCGCCACCAGCAGGAACGCCGTCGCCGCGGTCCAGACCGGGGCGGGCAGGCGGGTGAACCGCTCGGTGAGCCGCCTGGCGAGGGCGACGAAGCCCACGACGATCGCGAACAGCGCGATGCCCGCCATCGGCGTCACCAGCATCGTCACCACCGCCGAGAGCCGGCGCGGATCGTTGTAAAAGAACTGGCTGAACACCTCGATCGCCCGACCGAGGGGATTGCGAAACGGCGCCCCGGAATAGATGGTCGCCACGGTCAGCACCACCCAGACGGCGGGTGGCCACCAGATCCTCTTGTACAGCAGTATCGCCATGCCGATGAACGCCAGAAACACCAGGCTGTATTGGGTCGGGAAGTCGTTGAGGTGGCGGGTGTGCAGCAGCAGCGCGTCGATCACGCCCTGCTTCACGCTCTTGAAGCTGGGGAACGCGTGCCCGGCGATGATGTCGGCCTGCCGCAGCACGCCGAGGAATTGCGGCGCCAGGATCGCGGCGGTGGGCACGGCCACGGCGGCCAGGGTCAGCGCGTCGGTGAGGCGTCCGCGCACCGGATGCCACAGCGCGTCGAGCAGCCACCAGGCCAGCAGGAAGAGGATGACGATGAATCCCCCGGTTAGGTGCACCGAGAGGACACCCACCAGCGCCAGCACGGCCGCCGGGATGCGGTCGCGGTGCCGCAGCGTCGAGGCGATCAGCACGAACGTCGGGATCGCGACGCCGTACGCGGCCAGGTTGGGCATCGCCGCGACGCCGAACTCGACGTAGGGCACCGAGGTGAACGACGCCGACAGCGCGGCGGCGGTGGCGGACACGCTCGCGGCGCGCCACTGGCTGCTGATGGGGCGCAGCAGGAACCAGGTGAGGGTGGCCGCGCTGGAGGGAAACAGCCAGACCGACGCGGCCAACGAGTTCAGGGTGTAGCCGGTGGTGGGCGCCGCGCCGGTGAGCTGACAGTAGACCGCGGTCAGCGCGTGAAACACCGACGGGTAGTAGAGCGGTTGGTGGGTCTCGACGTTGCGAAGCTCGCCCATATGGGTCGAGGACGCCTGGCCGGTGTCGAGCATGAAGCGCACCTCGTTGGCGTGCCAGACGGCGTCCCAGGTGCTCGGGATGGACTGCCAGTGCGTGAGGCCGCGATAGCCGGCCCACATGATCAGCGCCGCGCCCAACAGCACACCGGCGGCCACCGTCACCGCCGGCCAGCGGCTGACCCCGCGTGCCTCGGCCTCGGGGTCCCGATAGCGGGCGAGCGCCAGCTGCAAACCCGTCGCCACCACACACACCACCGCGAGCGTGGCGAGCGCGGTCCACCCGTTCCACGGGATGCCGAGCGCACCGAGCGGGATAATCGCCAGCGCCACAACGCCGTACGTCAGCGCAGGACCAACCGCGATGGCCACCGGCCACGTCAGCTGGGTGATGCGCGCGACTATCACACCCGGCGCGATCAGCAAGAACAGTGCGATCAGCGTTCCGGTCCACAGGCCCACTGGACTAGTATGGCTGCCCGGGTGACTCGGCTCGCCAAGCCACCATCCGGCTTGGATCGCCGAGGGGGCACCCGCTACCGTCACAATTTTCGCGAAATTGCGGAAGCCTTAAGGTGGCTGTCATGGCTTACGACGTCGCCCGGGTGCGCGGACTGCATCCATCGCTGGGTGACGGGTGGGTGCACTTCGACGCGCCGGTCGGCATGCTCATCCCGGACTCCGTGGCGACGACGGTGTCGACGGCCTTCCGCCGGTCCGCCGCCACCATGGTGGGGGCACACCCGTCGGCGCGGCGCAGCGCCGCCGTGCTGGAGGCCGCGCGTGCGGCCGTCGCCGACCTGTTCAACGCGGACCCGGCGGGCGTCGTGCTCGGTGCCGATCGCGCCATCCTGCTGTCGTCGTTGGCCGAAGCTTCGTCTTCGCGGGCCGGCCTGGGCTACGAGGTGATCGTCAGCCGGCTCGACGACGAGGCCAACATCGCGCCCTGGCTGCGCGCGGCACACCGCTACGGCGCCAAGGTGAAATGGGCCGAGATCGACATCGAGACCGGTGAGCTGCCGACCTGGCAGTGGGAGAGCCTGATCGGCAAGTCGACGCGGCTGGTCGCCGTCGCGTCGGCGTCGGCGACGCTGGGCACGGTCACCGACCTGCGGGCGATGACCAAGCTGGTGCACGAAGTGGGCGGGCTGGTGGTCGTCGACCATTCCGCCGCGGCGCCGTACCGACTGCTCGACGTCAAGGAGACCGACGCCGACGTCGTCGCGGTCAACGCCCTGGCGTGGGGCGGTCCCCCGATCGGCGCGATGGTCTTTCGCGATCCGGCGCTGATCAACTCGTTCAGCGCCGTCTCGTCCGACCCCCAGGCCGTCGGCCCGGCGCGCCTCGAGGTCGGCGCCCATCAGTTCGGCCTGCTGGCCGGGTTGGTCGCCAGCATCGAGTACCTCGCGTCGCTCGACGAGTCGGCCCGCGGCAGCCGGCGCGAACGCCTGTCGGTGTCGACGCAGTCGGCCACCGCGTACCTGAACCGGGTCTTCGACTACCTCATGGTGTCCTTGCGGTCGCTGCCGCTGGTGATGGTCATTGGCCGGCCCGAGGCGCAGATCCCCGTGGTCAGCTTCGCGTTGCAGGACGTCCCCGCCGAGCGTGTGGTGCAACGCTTGGCGGACAACGGCATTCTCGCCGTCACCAACGAGAGCTCCCGCGCGCTGGACGTGCTAGGCGTCAACGACGTCGGCGGCGCCGTCACCGTCGGCCTGGCGCATTACTCGACGACGGCCGAGGTCGACCAGCTGGTGCGGGCGCTGGCGTCGCTGGGCTGAGCCTTTCGTCGCGAGCCTAACCACACTGCGAAAATTCAGGCCCAAACTCGCAGCCAGGTTAGGTTCGCGAGCCGGCCGCTAGACGGTCAGCACGATCTTTCCGGTCACCTTGCCGGCCACCAAGTCTTGGTGCGCCTCACCGGCCCGCTGGATGGGCATGCGCGCGCCGATGATCTCCCGCACCCGGCCCTCGGCGATCATCGGCCACACCGACCCCGTCACCGCCTGCACGATCTCGGTCTTGCTGTTCGGGCCGGTCACCGGTCGGGCGCGCAGCGTGGTGCCGATCACCCGTGCCCGCTTGGCGAGCAGCTTGCCGATGTTGAGCTCGCCCTTGATCCCGCCCTGCATGCCGATGATGACCAGCTGACCGTCGGTGGCCAGCGCGTCGATGTTGCGGTCCAGGTAGGCGGCACCCATGATGTCGAAAATCACGTCGGCACCGCCGTTTTCCTGCAGGCGCGCGACGAAGTCCTCGTCGTGGTAGTTGATGGTGATTTCGGCGCCCAGCTGCCGGCAGAACTCCAGCTTCTCCGCCGACCCCGCGGTGACGGCCACCCGGGCGCCCAGCGCCCGCGCGACCTGGATCGCGTGTGTGCCGATACCGCTGGCTCCGCCGTGCATCAGCAGCAGCTGCCCCTTGCCCAGGTGCGCGACCATCACCAGGTTCGACCACACCGTGCACGCCACCTCCGGCAACCCGGCTGCGTCGACCAGGTCCACCCCGTCGGGGACGGGCATCACCTGCCCCGCGGGGACGGCGACGTATTCGGCGTAGCCGCCGCCCGCCAGCAGCGCGCAAACCTGTTGTCCGACGGGCCATTCCGTCACGCCCGAGCCGGCGTCGGCGACGACGCCGGACACCTCCATGCCGATGATCTCGCTGGCCCCCGGCGGGGGTGGGTACTTGCCGGCCGCCTGCAACACGTCGGCGCGGTTGACGCCGGCCGCGGTGACCTTGATCAGCACCTCGCCGGGGCCGGCGGTGACGTCGGGCACCTCTTGCCAGGACAGTTGGTCGGGGGATTCGGCGACAATCGCGCGCATGACCGCGACGTTACTAGCCCCCGTTACCCTTATGGGCGGTGGCGTGGCAGAGCGGCCTAATGCACTCGCCTTGAAAGCGAGAGACGGCTAAAACCGTCCGGGGGTTCAAATCCCTCCGCCACCGCCAATCAGTGCAGGGTCGGCGCGTAGCGCAGCACGGCGCCGACACCGTCGGCCGGGGTGATCCGTTCGTCGGTGCGCACCAGCGACGCCCCGACGGAAACCGCGAACATGGGCAGCGCCTCGTCGGCCCGCAACGTTTTGTCGGGAGCGGCGCCCTGCTCGGACAGCACGTTCTCGTCGGGGGCGACCGTCGTCAGGCCCTCGTCGGCGACGACGGTGGCGTCCCCGACGTCGCCGATGATCAGGGTCTCCACCGCGCCCTGGCGCAGCGCGGAGCAGACCGGCCCCAATCCCTCAGCGGCCAGGCCGGATTCGCGGCCGATCTCGGCGCTGAAGCGCTGCGCGGCAGCGTCGATCGTGCGCAACTGGCGGTTGACGAATTCGTCCTCGATGGCCTGCTCGATCTCGCCGAAGTCATGACCGCTGTGCCGCGCCCCGACCTCGAGCGGGACCGCCCGGTCGCGCAACCGTTCCGGCAACGCCGCGAGCAGGTCCGAGCGCGACCGCACCTCGCCGACGACGAAGATCACGTCGATGCCCTTGTCGTCGACGAGTTCGCCGACGCGGTCGGCGACCGCGCGCATGTTCTTGCGGGCGGCCTCTTCGGTGCGCAACTGCGGGTCGCCGTAACCCGCGTTCTCGGCGCCGGCGGCCTTGTGCACGGGGTGGCCACCGCCGTCGACCGTTTCCGAATGCAGCGTGCCGCCGAGTTGGGTGGTGATGTCGGCGCCGCTGTGGTCGACGACCACCAGCACGTAGTCCGGGTGATCGAAGCTCTGCTCGAGAATCGGTACCAGATAAGGTAATTCGGACACACGGACGACGGTCATCGCGGTGGGCCGCGCCAGATGCTCGTTGATCACCACGCCGTCGGCGCTGGCGACCACCGCGCGCCCGCTGCGGCCGATCGGCGGCCGCAGGTCCATGACGGCGGCTTCGATCTCGTCGATCACCGCTTGGGCGGCGCCCTTCTGCTCGAGTTCCTCGCGCGCCGCCCGCCACTTGAGCTCGAGCTGGGCCTCGGCGTCGTGGGTGTCGTGCGAGTCCTCGAAGTAGACCGAGGCGAACGGCCCCGGTGCGTCCAGCAGCTTGCGGAAGCGTTCAGATTGCATACGTAGTTGGTTGCCCCGCCCGTCGGGAGGCAAAACTAGTAGCTTCGATCACCCTCGCTGTCGTCGAAGAAGTGCCATTCGCCGTCGCGCTCGACCTCCATTCGCCAGCCGAGTTCGTTGCCCTCGACTTTGTTGTCGGCGAACCACGCGTGCGCCTTGTCGGCGCTTTCGATGTCCTCGGTGGCGACGACGTCGCCCTTCGGGTTGAGCACTCGATATGTAGCCATGCGTTGCAGTGTTCCCACCGCCGCGCGGCCTCAACCGGTGCGGATCTCCGCGGCGATGGTGTCCATCAGGGCGGTGTATCGGCGGACTTCCGGGTCGCGGCCGGGCTTGCCGCTGCTGATCACGCCGGCGGCCATGTCGCGCTCCGGGTCGGCCCAGACGGCGATGTTCGTCAGACCGAGGTGACCGAACGCCGCCGTCGCGTTGCGACCGAACGGTCCGAACCGCTTGGTTCCCAGGATGAATCCGGTGCCCCAGCGGGCCGGCATCAGGCCGATCGCGAAATCCGGTCGCAAACGCCGGCATTCGGCGGCCGCGCCCCGCATCGTCTCCGGGCTCACCACCCGAACGCCGTCGAGTTCGCCTCCGCGGCGCCAGATTTCGGCGAACCGAGACAGCTCGTCGGCGGTCGAAATGGTGTTGGACGACGGGACGATCGTGGTGAGGAACATCGGGGTGTTCGTGTACGGGATGATCTCGTGCACGGTTCCGCCGATCGCCTTGCGGAAGATCTGGGCGATCACCGGCGGCAGGGTCCGGCCGGTGGGGTGACTGGGTGCGACCAGCGGAACGTCTTGCTTGGCGACGCCGAAGTTGGTCCACCGGAAGCCCAGCGGGTCGAGGATCTCCGTGGCGAGGATCTCGCGAATCTCCTTGCCGGTGGCCGCGTAGATGATCTCGCGCATCAGCGGGCCCCACGTCAGCGCGTGATACATGTGCACCAGCCCGGGGCGGTAGAGGGGCCGCAGTTCGCCGAGCTTCTGCTGCGCGTATTCGTGGTCGTCGGCGCGCTTGACGTCCGGCCTCGGCCCGGTGGGGAAGGGCAGGCCCGCGCTGTGGGTCATCACGTGCCGGATCGTGATGCGGTCCTTGCCGTGGCTGGTGAAGGTGGGCAGGTATTCGCAGACCCGGTCGTCCAGCGAGAAGACGCCCCGCTCGGCGAGCATGTGCACGACGGTCGCGGTGATGCCCTTGGCCGCCGAGTACACGCAGAAGGGTGTGTCCGTGGTGACGGGGATCTTCTCGGCGTCGGGCGGGTCGGTCGGCGCGTTGCCCCAGCCGTGGCCGATCGCGCGGTTGAGCACGACGCGCCCGTGCTGGCGGATGCACACCTGGATCGCCGGGTGCAGGCCGGCCTCATACCAGTGCCGCGCGGCCTGCCAGATCCGTTCGACCGCCGCGCTGTCGATCTCGGAGTGATCCTCTGCGCCGATGGCCGTCACGGAGTCCAGGTCGGCCGGGACGCGGATTCTTCCGTCGGTGGTGGTCACTTCAGCGAGAGTAGCCAAGGGCGCGCTACTCGCCGGTGAACTGCGGCGGACGCTTCTCGAACGTCGCGGCGATGCCTTCGGTCAGGTCCTTGGACGGCAGGAAGGCGGCGTTCCAGGCGGCGACGTACCGCAGGCTGTCCGAGACGGCGGCGATGCGCTGCTGGTCGAGGACGTCCTTGACGCCGTGGACGGTCAGCGGCGGGTTGGCGGCGATCTCGGCCGCGGTGGCGTGGGCGGCCGCCAGCGTGGCGTCGGCGTCGTCGTACACGTCGTTGACCAGGCCGATCTTCTCGGCCCGGGCCGCGTCGATGTCCTTGCCGGTCAATGCGAGCTCGCGCAGGTGCCCGTCATTGAGGATCAGCGGCAGCCGGGCGAGGCTGCCCACGTCGGCCACGATCGCGAGCTTGACCTCCCGGACCGAGAACTTGGCGTCGGCGCTGGCGTAGCGGATGTCGACCGCGGAGATCAGGTCGACTCCGCCGCCGATGCACCAGCCGTGCACCGACGCGATGGTGGGGGTGCGGCAGTCGGCGACGGCGTTGATCGCGCCCTGCATGCGCTTGACCTCGCGGTGGAACACCGCGCGGGGGCCGGCCAGCGCGACGCCCGACAACAGCGGGGCGAACGAACCGCCCATCGCGGGCACGTCCAGGCCATAGCTGAAGTTCTTGCCCGATCCGGTGATCACGATGGCCCGCACGTCGGGGTCGGCGTCCAGCGCCGCGAACACCTCGGGCATCTCCGACCAGAACGCCGGCCCCATGGCGTTGCCCTTGCCCGGGCCGATCAGCGTCACCTGTGCGACGTTGTCTTTGGTCTCGATGGTGACGGATTCGTATGTCTCGCCCATATCGAGACCGTAGCGTGGCAAATATGGCTCCTGACTTGCGACCCGGCCCTGATTCGCCACCCACCGACGAGCTGCGCAGCGCCGAGAACACGCTGGCGGTCTTGCAGCGAGTCCTGCACCCCATCGCGACCGACGACCTGACCCGGCAGACGCCGTGCCGCGAGTTCGACGTGACACGGCTGACCGAGCACCTGCTGAACTCGATCACGGGTCTTGGGCGCATGGTAGGCGCGGAACTTCCGGAGCGCGACGCCAGCGATTCGGTGGAGCGGCAGGTCGTCGCCGCGGCGCGCCCGGCCCTGGATGCGTGGCATCGCCACGGCCTGGACGGCACCGTGCCGTTCGGCAAGGGGGAGATGCCGGCCAGGGGCGCGTGCGGCATCCTGTCGCTCGAATTCCTGGTTCACGCCTGGGATTACGCCAAGGCCGTGGGGCACGATATCGACGCTCCGGAGCCGTTGGCCGAATACGTGCTGGGCCTGGCGCACCAGATCATCCGCCCAGAGCAACGCAGCCGCGCCGGGTTCGACGAGCCCGTCGACGTGCCGGCCGACGCCGGTGCCCTCGAGCAGCTGATCGCGTTCACGGGCCGCGACCCGGCGCGGTAGCTTTCCGCCGTATCGCCGAGCGTGCGGCCAGGCGCACGCTCGACGCGTAAGAGCTACACCCGCTCGAGGAAGAAGTAGTAATAACGGCCGGCGTCTAGCACGCCCTTGCCGTTCATGATGCCCATCACCGCGTCGTCGTCGATCTTCTTGAAGTGGTCGTGCACGGGCTGACCGTCGTAGACCATGGTCGCGGTGACTTCGCCGCGGAACTCCTCCAGCCACAGGCTGGCCTCGCCCTTGCCCATCGCCTTGTTGGAGAACTTGTTCCCGTCGGCGTCCAGGCACACCAGCGGCTGCACGTCGCCGGCCGACTTGAAGGTCTTGCCGTACCAGCCGGCCTTTTCCAACTGGCCGTTCATCTTGTGGCCGGTGACGAACTCGCCGCCCTTCCACTCGCCCATCATCTCGTCGATGGCGGCCGGCTGCAGCGTCGCCCAGAAGTCGTCGAGCTCGGCATCGGCGATGTCGCCGGCGCGTTCCTTGAATTCGGTGAACTTCTTGCGCGCCAAGCTCATTGGTTCTCCTTTATCCAGTCGCGGGCAAACCGCAGCAGCGCGTCGTTTTCCTCCGGCGCCCCGATGGTGACCCGCACCCCGTCCGGCGCGAACGGGCGCACCACGATGCGCGCCTCGGCCGCCCGCGCCACGAAGTCCTGTGTCCGTGTCCCCAGGGGCAGCCAGACGAAGTTGGCCTGCGACGGCGGCAGGGCGAACCCGGCGTCGCGCAAACCGGCACTGACACGAGCGCGCTCGGCGACCACGGCGTCGGTGCGGGCCAGCAGCTCGTCGGCGGCGTCCAGCGAGGCCATGGCGGCGGCCTGCGAGATGCTCGTCACCGCGAACGGCACATAGACCTGGTCCAGCGCGGTGATCACGTCGGGATGCCCGACCGCGTAGCCCACGCGCAGGCCCGCCAGCCCGTAGGCCTTCGAAAAGGTCCGCAGCACAACGACATTGCTGTGGGTGCGGGCCAGCTGCAGGCTGTCGGGCAGCATGCCGTCGCGGATGTACTCGACGTAGGCCTCGTCGATGGCGATCAGGATGTGCGGCGGCACGGCCTCGACGAAACGGGCCAACGCTTCCGGGTCGACGACCGTCGACGTCGGATTGTTGGGGTTGCACACGAAGATCAGCCGGGTGCGCTCGGTGACCGCGGCAAGCATCGCGTACAGGTCGTGCGTGTGGTCGGTCAACGGCACCTTGACGGCGGCGGCGCCGGCCACCTGAACCATGGGCGGATACAGCTCGAAGCTGTGCCACCCCATCACCACCTCGTCCCCCGCGGCGGCGGTGATCTGGATGACCTGCTGGCACAGGCTGACCGAACCGCAGCTCACCGCGACCTGCTCCGGCGCGAAGTCCGCGGCGCTTGCCGAGCTGAGGTGCTTGGCCAGCGCCGCCTTGAGCTGCAGGTTCGCGCTGTCCGGGTAGCGGTGGATCGTGTCGGTGGCCCGTTCGATCGCCGCGCGGACGCTGGGCAGCGGCCCGTGCACCGTTTCGTTGCTGGCCAGTTTGATCAAGCCCGGCACCGTCTTGCCGGGAACGTAGACGGGAAGCCCCGCCAGCTCGGGTCGCAGGCGGGCGGTCACTTCGACAGCATATGTCGGCGCTGTGTACGCTATGCCTCCGGCGGTTCAGGGACGGCTGTAAGGGTTCGGGTACCCTCAGGAAGTCCGATGGAGGCGTGCCAGAGCGGCCGAATGGGGCTCACTGCTAATGAGTTGTCCCCCTCAAAGGGGACCGGAGGTTCAAATCCTCTCGCCTCCGCCACGCCCTTTCGGGGGCGAGACAACTGAAGACAGGCGCCCGTAGCTCAACGGATAGAGCATCTGACTACGGATCAGAAGGTTAGGGGTTCGAATCCCTTCGGGCGCGCACATTTCCTGTATTACCTCGGCTGATGGTTGACATTTCGTCTTCGGGTGATGCCTGACAGTGTTTCGGCTGATGCTTGACAGTTACTTCGGCTGATCCTTGACACTCCCTGGATGAGGGAGTTGAGCGTGGCCGAGCAGCGGTATCTGGCCGTGGGCCGCCACTATGCCGGCGCCCGCTGCGATGTCCACGTCGACGGTGAGCTACTGCGGTTTTGGATCGGCGACGATCTCGTCAAAACCGCCGCCCGCACCAGCCGCGGCACGGTACGAAATAAACGGGCCCTGCGCACCAGCGCACAGGCCTAACCACAACATGAGTGTCAAGGATCAACCGACATAGAAACGTCAAGCATCAACCGACTCTGAACAGGCGCGCACATTTCCAGCGGAAACGCACCGCAGCACACTCGCGACACGCGTATCACCCGCTACTTTCCTGATACTTTCCGTTGCTACTTTCCCGGCGGCGTAGCGGTCGAGGGTTTCGCGGACGTCGGGACCGCTGGTTCGGCGCTGCAGATGATGCGCTTCGGTCGTCGCGAGTTTGGCGTGACTCAGTTGCTGCTGCGCCGCCGCGGGACCATGACGTCGCGCACTGCGGTCGCAACAGATCTCCGGAATGGGTAAGGCGTCACCCACGCCAGATCGTCGGGCAGCGCGGCCCGTAGCGCGCGGCGCATATTCGCCAGACTCATCCATCCGCCGTCACGGTTGGCGAAGACCGGCCCTTCGAGGCCGCCTGTCGGCGATGAGCGCCGTCAGTGCCTCGACACAAAACCGGAGGAGCACCACCGTGTGTGGCGGCGCACGGTGCTTGCGGTGGTCCTGCCGATGTAGCGGCTTGCGCCGGATCTTGCCGCGATCAATCAGAGTGCCGGTCGCCCGCGCGGACAATGGTTGGACCCGACCATGATTCAGCCGAGCCTCTGGGCGCGCTCGCGCTCGATTAGGGTTTCATGAGTCGCGGCGTGAGCCTCTGTGCTTTCTGCTGCACCCAAAGAACTACTCGCCTGGGGTGAATGCGGGATCAGGGGAAGGTATTTGCCAAGTAATTCAATAGAGCCGCCTGGCCGGGGAGGCCGCCCGAGAAGGAGAAGTGGGGTGACCCCCCAATTGGGTTGGATACGGATCCCGACTCGCTGATGCCGAAAACGGTCGCGCTTTCCGTCGCCATGCCTCCGTACATATCGGCGGCCGACATCCCTTGGAAAGAGCCGACCTGCACGTTGAAGGGCCCAGCTCCGAAGGTAAATACCCCCGTCACGTCTTGCTGGATTCCGTCGGCGCCCCACGGCCCGACTAAGTCGCTGGTAATGGTAACGCTCGGACCGAATCCATACCAGCCAGAAAGGGATCCGCCGGTGCCGAACAGAGAATTTATATACGATGAGACACCCGCAAAGGGATTTTGCCCATTGAGTAGCTGCGTAATACTATATTGAAGGCCCAGTTGACCTATCGCGTGTCCAAGCCAATCCGGATATTTGTATCCAAGATATCCTCCGACAAGAGCACCACCTAGAACGCCCCACGGCCCACCTGGTATTCCCAGTTCAGCACCAGTTTCAATACCGAGCCAAATGGTTTCACCACCAACAATTTTACCGATAATCCAACTCCCCACTTTATCCGAAATCTGCTCTCCAAACCAATTGTTAAAGTCCTGAATGGTCTTGCCCGACGTAAGGTCATTCCATAGCTGTGAGTCAATCTTAAATAAGTCCCAGTTGAGCGATATTTTGTCAAGTAACGACGACGCAGAGACTGCCTCGGCGCCAGCATAGGTGCTTCCGGCCGCGCCCAGCAGCTTCACAAACTGACTGTGAAACGCCGCCGCCTCGGCCTGGGCGGCCTGAAATCCTCGGGCGTGGGCACCGAACAGTGCCGCAATCGCCACCGACACCTCATCAGCAGCGGGTGCCGCGATGGCCGTCGTTTGACTCGCCGCCGCCGCATTCGCGCTGCGTAGCGCGGAGCCCAAGTTCTCCAAGTTCCCACTCGCTGCTGCCACGATGTCCGGCGCGATGCTGAGGGACGACATAGTTGACTCCTTTGCGGACGTCTTTAACGTCACCCCCGGGATGGGCGAGTTTACTATGCGGATCGTATGAGTTTCAATGGGCTGCTTGACTTCCGGTCTTCGATCTGGAGTAAGTGCAACAACGCGGCATCCGTCCGCCACAGCTTGCGGGTTTCCGGTTATGCGCACGAGTCTGCCGCGATCGCTTTCAAGATCTGTCAGGTAGGCGATCTGCTCGGGCGTGAGCTGGTCGGTCAGGTCCCGCCAGCCCGCGGCGCTGTTTTCGGGTGTCATACTTATTGTTGTCGAACTCCTTGGTAGCTCGTCCATTCCCCCGGGCTGTTCGCGCAGCCGCCGGAGCCTTTGGTTTCTCGGATAGGGTCTCGGATCGCTCTGACATCGGCGGCCCGCGAACGCGATAATCTCCACTTTCCTGATACAAACGCCCGCGAATCGGCCCGGATTCGCCCGCACTTTCACGGACGGTCGTTTCGGTAAACCACTGCGCCACAGGGCGATAACGGACCCATGCGGACTCCGGCGGACGTTGGGAAAGTATCAGAAGGTTAGGGGTTCGAATCCCTTCGGGCGCGCACATTTCCGCACATTTCCGCATCGGATGCCGGTGAAAGCGACGCGCGGCCTTCGCATTCAGTCACAATTCAGCGCTGTGCCACGGCGGGTCAGTAGTAGGCCTTTAGAGCCTGCTTGACCTCAGCGGGCAGATTCAGCTGGCCTTGCAGGCCGTCGCCGTACGCGGCGTCAACCGCCACGCACACGGGGTCGAGGCTGAGCGACTTGGGCGCCGCTGCCGCTGCCGCCAACGCCGGTAACCGCGCGTCCGGCCCCGTCTGCTGCCCGGCAAGGGGCAGGCTGGGACGGAGAGCAAACCCGCTCAAGTGCTCCTCATCGAGCGCCAGGCGCATCTCGGGTTCCGACGCGGCCGTCAGGCTTCGCCCGGCGACACCCTGCCCGCGCTGTTCGTCCGCGAGCAGGGTCGGCAACCGCTGCAACGCGTCGGTCAACGCGGCCCGGGCGTCGGCAAAAGTGATGGGCGGGACCTTCGGATCATTCGGCCCATAGTCCGCCACGCGCGTATCGGTCCCGAGCGCCAACGCCTCGCCGGCGACGCCGAAGCCGGACATTAGGTCCCTGGTTCCGATGACCGGGCGCCCGTCGACCAGCACCAGCACGACGTCGGTTTCCTTGGCATCGATCAAAGCCGCATAAGGATCTGCCGACGGCGCCGCCGCAATCACAGTGACGCCGGCGCGCTTGGACGGCTCGATGCTGCCGATCAGTGCGCCCCATTTCACGATCGCCGCCGGTGCGCTCGTCGCCATCGCGACAATGTCGCGGTCGGAGAGTCCTATCTGATCGATCTCATTGACGATCTTGGCAACCTTGAGCTCGTTCAGCAGGTTCTTGCTGCCCGAGGGCGACCAGTCCGAGCCGAGGGCGACGGGCACTCCGGCGGCGCGGGCGGACTTGACGTCCGCGGTGCCGCCATAGAGTAGAAGGTTGCTCAATGGCGACCACACCATCGACGCCTGGTTCTGGGCCAGCACGGCGAAGTCCTCTGGTTTGAGCGCGGCGCAATGGATGCCGGCCAGTGCCGGACCGATCGCCCATTGCGTGCCATTGTTCAGCGCGAGGAAGGCGTTGCGCGCTTCGTCGTCCAGGCCTTCGCTCAGGTGGAGCAGCAGACAGGACGCCTTGTCGACCTCCTTCTTGAATTGCGCCCATTGCGACGCTGCCACGTCGGGAATGTGCGTCGTGGCTCGATGAAACGCGGCGTCGTTGGGATCGTCGACCGCCCGTAGGGCGCCGTGGTAGTACGCCTGCAACTGGTCGGACTTGAGCGAGATGCCCTCACTGGTCGTCACACCCCCGAGCAGGCACTTGGTTTCGGCGTAGCGCGCGACCGCCGCAAGCAGGTGCGGGTCCTTGGAATTCGCGATTGTCGTCATCGGGGCGGACACCGAGCGGACATAGTCCTTGTCGTTCTGCCATTGGCCGCGGTTCGTGTAGAGCTTCGGAACCTGCCACATCGGCAAGGCGTCGTAGCTCAGGTGATTGTGCAGCTCGATCAGTCCCGGGAAAATGAACCCGCCCGTCTCGACGACCGGGGCTCCGGCGAACCCCTGGGGCGCCGCGGCGCCACGGTCGCCGGCCGAAACGATCTGGTTGCCGTCGATGTAGACCGCACCGTTCGGCCAGGTATCGAAGGCGGTGTTCATCGTGACCACAGAGCCGTGCAGGACGAATTTCATGGGTCTACTCCCTCCGCGAGGGTCGCCTTAAGGGGTGGCCGGGATGATGCCGTCGGGGACCTGGACGGTAATGGTGCGCCGCTTCAGCGCCGCCGTCGTGCCGGTGCGCGTCGCCCATCCGCTATCGCCCTGCATCCAGGCCGGCGTTCCCGCCGGCAGATCGAATGCCGGAATGGGCGGCAATTCGGCCGGAAGGAATGTGGCGCCATAGGGAACGAACTGGCGTGCCGCGTCGGGCTGGGTGACCGCGCTGCGGAGAACCTGCAGCGCCGCGTTCCATTGGACCAGCATGGCCGTGGTCGCGGCGGCGATCTGTGCCGGCGTCCCGCCCGTGCCCTCCGGCGAGGTCGGGTGGGGCACATGCTGATACGCGAGTGCCTTCCAGTCCGCATTGGCCGGATCCTGAAGAAAGTCACGCCAGGCTTGATCCGCGAGGGAGCCGAACGCCACGACCGCCTCGATCGCCCCCGGTGCCAGCAGCGCGGAGAGCCACCGGTTGCGGTACTGGACGACGGGCGGGTCGCTGACATGCTGGTTACCCCCGCTCTGACCGTAGACGCTGTAGAGGAAGGTATTGACCATCACATAGCTTCGGTCGAGGCCGAGCTTCGCCAGAAAGCCCTGGACGCGATGTCCCGCCGTCCCGACCAGGATCCGGCGGACCACCGCCTCGTGCTGGGCTGGATCCTGGCCGATGCAGAGGAGACGCGCCGTACCGTCGAGCCGGCCACGATGGAAGATCGGGCCCCATTCGACTCGGAACGCGTCGTAGGGATACACCGCCGCCGCCGGCGCCTGATCGCAGAGGGTCAGGAACGGCTCGGCGACGTAACCGGGATCAAAGGTCTGGGGCATCAGACTGAGCGTCACTGGTTGCCCCGTTCTTGCCGGGTTTTGTGCGATGTCGCGGGCGTCTGCGAAGCAGTGACCGGGACAGTAACGTCGCCGCTCTCGGCGAGTAGTTGTTCCCAGGTGCCGAACGACATGCAGAACCGTCCGCCGCGACCGAAGTTGGTCCCCCAGCTATTCCATAGCCAGATCAATTGGTTGTCGGCGTCGATGCCGTCGACCACCACCTCGTGGCCGCCACGCACGGTGGCATCGTCAGTGATCGTGACCAGGCCGGTGTTCGGGTCGGGCTCGTCGAAGCTGGTGTACCAGTTGAAGCCGGTGATCACCGGCTGGATCACCAGCGCCGTCAAAGCGTGTTGCAGCCCAAATGCGTGCCGGTACGAGGAGATCCAGCCGAGCTGTTGGGCGGCCTTGCACACCATGAGCCCCGAGCCGCCGGGGTCGTTGGGCGGATACGGCTGGCCCTCGAGTTTGGTTTCCAATTCGTAGAGCATGACCGCATCGGATTCGGTGTAGGACTTGGCGCCGGTGTAGTCGGGCGCGGAATTTAGCGCCCCGCACAATGCATTTGCGGTGCACGAGCCGATCTGGCCCTGGTCGAGTGGCAAGCCGGTCGCACGATGGTCGACCGAGACGATGGCCTGCGCCCTCTCGGCCGGGAAGTCACGCGACCGCGGGTCGTGTTCGATGTGTCGTCCAAGGCGCCGAGTTTGCACGACGGTCTCGGCGAGTCGCTTGCGGACGATGTGGGTCTGGCTTGCCATCAGTTTCTCCTTGGAATTTGAAAAGCAAACGGCGCGACCGCTAATGCGTCCACGTCGTGGTCCGCCGAGCGGACCGAGGCACCATCGAACAGGTTGCACCGATGCTCTGAGTGCCATCACCGGTTCGTTCGGTGTCAGAACTATTACGCAAGGTCACGCGGAGCACATGAGTAGCGCACTACCCCACTTACATTCGCATCCCGGCTTTGTCGGCGGCCGTGGCGGATTCAAGATCGGAGCCGGTGTCGGGCGCGCTCACGAGGTGGTGGTCGACTTCCCCAAAAAGATTCGAATCGTTAAGAGTCCGTTCATTGTGGGTGCGCGGTTTCGGCGCTAACTTCCGCACATGACTAACAGCATTGCGCGAATCGGTGGTGGCGGCGGCGGCTTCGTGGGTGGCGGCGCCGGTGGACGTGTCGGGGGTGGTGCCGGTGGACGCCTCGGCGGTGGCGCCGGTGGCCGCGTGGGCGGTGGCGCGGGTGGACGCCTCGGCGGTGGCGCGGGCGGCCGCGTGGGCGGTGGCGCCGGAGGCCGCGTCGGCGGTGGCGCCGGCGGTCGCTAGCCCCTAACTCTTTTCATTCGGTAAAGGCGCCCCCGGCTCAGACGATCGGGCCGGGCGGCGCTTCCGTGTCGGCCGAACCGGCCAGATCGAGCTGCATCCACGCGACGTCGTGCCAGCGGCCGTGTTTCCATTCGACGCGCCGGTACAGCCCGGCCTCTTCGAATCCGAAGGATCGATGGAAACGGTTGCTGGCCTCGTTGGGTTGGGTGATGCCGGCGAGGGCCTGCCGGTAGCCGCGTTCCGTCAGCCGGCGCAGTAGCCGGGTGTAGAGCGCGCGGCCGACGCCCGCGCGGTGGTGGTCCGGATGGACGTAGAGTCCGGTCTCGGCCGTCCACCGGTAGGAGGGCAGGCGATTGAGCGTGTGCCCGAAGGCGAATCCGACAATCCGATCGTCGCGTTCGAGGACGAGCCACTCGTGGGTCTCGCGGGCGGCGGTGATCCGCGCCGCCATCTCCGCTTCGCTCGGGACTTCGAGCTCCCAGCTGATCGCCGTCTCCAGCACATAGGGGCGGTAGATCGCGACGCAGGCGGCCGCGTCGTGCGCGGAAGCGGGGCGCACCAGGCCGATGCTCGTTTGCATGTAAGCAGTCTGTCACTGCTTGCAGGCGAGCGACTTTGGCCGCTACACCGGCGACCAGTCGTCCCAGGACTCGGCGAAGTCGAGAGTCGTCCGCGGGATCTGGGCGGTGGCGATGATCTCGCGAAAGTGGTCCTGCCAACCCCACCACATGGAGACGTGAAAGACGTACTGGTACCAGCTGAGCTGGTACCCATCGGGGATGTCCTCGCCCTTGTTCTCGGGGGAGAACACCGCGACGGCCAACAGCCCGATCACCGTCGAGGCGGGAAGCTGGATCCTCCCGGTTCGCCAGATCTGCACTCCCGCGGGGCGGGGCCCATGCGGCGTCAGTTCGAAACCCTCGCGCAGTTCGGCCTCGTGGCCGTGGTTCCAGCGGTGCACGCCGTATAGGACGTCGGCGATGTCGGGACGGCCGTCGGGCAGGTCCGATTTCACCGCGATGGGAAAGCGGCTCTGATCGAAATCGATGCCGGGCGCGGCCATCACCTGAAAGATGTCCAGCGAGTCTCGGATCGTGCGCTTGAACCGGGTCGCGATGCCCTGCTGCGAATAGCGCTTCTTCGAGGTGCCGTCGACCGCGTTGCAGGCGTGCAGCATCGCCGCGTCCCAATCGCGGTGCTCCCAATGGTCAAGCGAGCGCCTGACCGATTCCCCGACGTCCACGGATGGAGGCTAGCCCCGTGGCCCCCAACGTGTCCCGGTTATGGGCGCGGTTGGAACGGCCGACGCGGCGGGATGGTCACCGTCTGGGTCACCGTGCTGGTTTCGGTGCTCGGCGAAACGGTGACCGTGCTCGGCGGAACCGTCGTCGTCGGAGTGTCGGTGCTCGGGGTGCCGGTGTCGGTGCTCGCCGGCGGGGCGGTCTCGGTGACGGTCTGCGTCGGCGCGCCACCGCCGCCGCCGTGGTGGTGCGGCGGCTCCGTCGTGGTGGGCGCCGCCGAAGCGGTGGTGGTGGGAGCCGGTGTCGTCGTGGTGGTGGTCGGAGCCGGCGACGGCGAACCGGCCACCAGCTTGACCACCGCGTACGCCGCGAGGCCGAGCACGATCACCCCGAGAGCGCCGGCCGCGACCAGCGCCGCCGGGCGGCGATACCAGGGAGTCGGTGGCTCGGGCGGCTGAGCGGCCGGTTCGTCGTAATAGCCGCCGTAGGCGGCCTGGGTCGGCTCGGAGTAGAAGTCGGGGTTCTCGGGGTAGGGCGGCACGAAGGGAGATGTTAGTGGGTCAGGATTCGTCGCCGATAAGCGTCAGCGCCCGCTCGAACAGGTGCACCGTGGCGGCGTGCAGCTGGTCGCCGACCGCTTTTTCGGCCTTGCCCGCGCAGGCCCGGGCCAGCGTCCCCTCGATCACGATGCCGAGCTTGAAGCAGGCCAGCACGGTGTACCAGGTGATGTTCGACAGGTCGCGGGTGGTGTTGGCGGCGTACCGCTGGAACAGGTCGTCGGTGCTGGCCAAACCGTCCTGGCCGCCGAGGGCGTGGCTGAACACGCTCGAGCCGTCGGGCTGGCGCCAGGTCGCCAGCAGCCAGCCCAGGTCCAGCAGCGGGTCACCGATCGTGCACATCTCCCAGTCGACGATGGCGACCACCTCGGGTCCGGTGCGGGAAAACATCACATTGGCGGCGTGGTAGTCGCCGTGCATGATGCCGGGGGTCCAGGCCGTCGGTCGCCGGCGCTCCAGCCAGGCGGAGACCTCCTCGATCCCCGGGATGTCGGGCCCGGGGTAGCCGTCGTACTCGCTGTAGGAATCCAGCTCCGAGAGCCACCGCGGCACCTGACGCTCCAGGAAACCGTCCGGCTTGCCGAAGTCGGCCAGCCCGACGGCGACGTGGTCGACGGCGCCGAGCCGCGCCAGCGCGTCGGCCATCGACAGGCCCATCCCGAACCGCACGCTGGCGTCGCCCGCGTGCAAAGGCGGCAGCCCCTCGCCGGCGTTGAACCCGTCGACCGGCTCCATCAGGTAGAAGACCGCATCGCCGAGCACGCTGGTGTCGTCGCAGGTGGCGATCAGGTGCGGGTGCGGCACATCGGAGCCGGCCAGCGCCGCAAGGACTTTCGTCTCGCGCAGGATCACGCTGTTGCTGCGCGGGCGCAGATGCCGCGGTCCGCGCCGCAACACGTACGGGCGCCCGGCCCGGGTGAATCGCAGCATGACGTTCTGGGTGCCCCCGGTGACGGTGGCGACGTCCTCCAGCGGACCCTCACCGAGCCCCTGCGCGGACATCCATTCCGCTACGGCCTCGAGGGCCCCGACGTCGGTGGGCTCCACGGTCAGCCCTTGGGCCGCGGGGTGTAGCGAATGGTCTGCGCCCAGATCATGCCGTCGCGAAAGACGAAGGTATCGACGCCGTCGTCGACCCGATTGAGCGGTGAATCGGCCGCCCACTCCAGGAACAGCACGTCGCCCTCGAAGACCTGGTTCTTGAGATCCCATGCCGCGTCGGGCAGGTCGTCGAGCAATTTCGCGAAGACCCCGCGAATCTCGTCTCGGCCGCGCGCGACGCCGGCCCCGGTGATGACCACGGAATCCTCGGTGTAGTCGGCGACGATCCCGTCCAGGTCGCCTGCGCCGAGCGCCTGCCCGTGGTGGGCAAATATCTCCTGCGGCGTACGGGTCATGGGAAGAAGCGTAGGTCACCGGCGGTGGGCAGCCGGCACCGCCGGAGTCCTGGAACAATAGTGTGGGCAACTAACGAACTGAAGGCTTGGGAAGGGAAACCGCGATGCCGCGTACCGACAACGATTCCTGGGACATCACTCAAAGCGTGGGAGCCACCGCGCTGGGCGTCGCGGCGGCGCGTGCCGCTGAGACCGAGAGCGAGAACCCGCTCATCAAGGACCCGTTCGCGCGCCTGTTCGTCGACGCGGCAGGCGAGGGGATGTGGAGCCTCTATGCCGACCCCAAGCGGCTCGCCAAGGCGGTCGAGCTCGAACCGGAGGTTCGGTCACGGATTCAGCTGATGATCGACTTCATGGCCACGCGCACAGCGTTTTTCGACGAGTTCTTCATGGGCGCGGCCGACGCCGGCGTCCGCCAGGTGGTGATCCTGGCCGCCGGCCTGGACGCGCGCACCTGGCGGCTGCCCTGGCCCGACGGCACCGTCGTGTACGAGCTGGACCAGCCCAAGGTGCTGGAGTTCAAGTCCAACACGTTGCGCGAGCACGGCGCGCAACCTAACGCCCGGCTGGTGAACGTGGCGATCGATCTGCGTCAAGATTGGCCAAAGGCGTTGCAGGAAGCCGGGTTCGACGCGTCGCGCCCGGCGGTGTGGTCGGCCGAGGGCCTCGTGCGTTATCTGCCGGCGCAGGCCCAGGACCTGCTGTTCGAGCGCATACATGCGCTCAGCGCGCAGGGTAGTTGGCTCGCCTCCAACGTCCCCGGCGAGGGCTTCACCGACCCCGAGCTCGTTCGTCGACAGCGCGAGGACATGCAGCGGATGCGGGCCGCGGCGGCCAGGCTGGTCGACACCGAAATCACCGACTTCGACGACCTCTGGTACCCCGAGGAGCGCACGCCCGTCGACGGCTGGCTGCGCGAGCACGGCTGGGACGTGTCCACGGCGACCTTCGCGGAGCTGATGGCCCGCTACGGCCGCACCATTCCGCAGGACGGGGGGAACGTTATGCCGCCCACCCTCTACGTGTCCGCGCAGCGGCGAGCGGGCTGACCGCGATCTCGTTGAGAGCCAACGGCTTTCATGGTGAACCGCTAGGGGGACATGCCGGAGTCGATCCAGCGCTGAAAGACGTCGACTTTCTGGGCTGACCACGCCCCGTCGCATGGCATCGAGCCATCGCGAAGGCGTTGGACGATGGCCGCCGCGTGAGCCTTGACGTCGTTGTAGGACCACAGGTCGAACGCCCACTTCATCGAGTCGCGGTCGTCCGCCCGGAAGAGCGGCTTGATGTTGCGTTCGAACAGGACCTCCTCGCCGGCGCCCGGCAGGGGCTGGCCCGTGCCGGTGGCCGTGCCGACTTCCGAACCGACGGTGACCGACGGTTGGCGCTGAGTCGCCGAATCGGTGTGGGAGCAGCCGGAGGCCAACGCGACGGCCGCGGCTGTCGCGGCGACGGCCGGCAGCGCGGCGAGCGAGCGATGAGGCTGGCGCATAACGGTGGTAACCCTCCTGGTCGGTGCGCACCCTTGGATGGGAACGACTCTCCGTGGGATAGGACCCCGGGTTACTCGTGAGCGGCCGTGCGGCGAGGGGCGGCTAACTCGAAGCCTGCAGGCCCGCCGAACTTTCCACGTCGCGCTTGATCGCCGCGATCGCGTCGACGGGTGTCAGGTCCTGACCCTCGCTGTTCTGACCGAGTTGCGGCCAGCCCGCGCCGCCGGGCCCTCGCAGCTGGTCCCAGATGTCGCGGACCTTGCTCAGCAGTTCGGCTTGTTCGTCGTCGGTGAGCGCCATCAACCATCCTCCGTTCGTACTGATGCCGCACGCGGCGGCGAAATCCTGCGGTGTCAGCCCGTCGGCGGAATTCATGTCGCAACGGCCGAACGGTGGGCACCCCTGCGGCAGGTTGGGGCTGTAGCCCGTGCCGTCGGTGTACTGGTGCGCGACTTGACCCGGAAGGTCCGGGTTGGACCCGTAACCGGCCGCGATGACGCGCAAGCCCGCGGGCCGCGTGCGCCACATGTTGGAGAAGTCATAGGCGTTGGCGTACCCGATGATTCGCGCCGCGGACCCGGCGTAGTCGGCCAGGTTCCAGTACAGGCTGTTGATCCAGCTCGAGCCGTCACCGGGTGGGTTGCCGCCGGCTTCGACGTCGAGCATCAGCGTGACCCGCGGGTGCAAGCCGCCCGCCGCATCGATCATCGAGCGCACGGTGTTGGCATTGTCCAACCAGTTCGGCCGCACGTAGGTGTAGACGATCCCGAAGGTCAGGCGCCCGCTGTCCAAGGCCGCGCGCATCCATGCGTAGTTCGCCGCGAAGTTGTGATCTCGATAGGTGCCGTCGCACACCCGGATGGAAAGCACCGGGTACGGATAGGAATCGTCCACGGGCACTTGGAATTCGGAGACGTCGGCGAACAGGGTGTCGGTCACGGCGCATCGACCCGAGAGTTCAGCCGAGAGCGATCCATCTCAATCCCCCTTCACCGCAACCCCACTCGCCATGCTACCGACCACGGTAATCTCGCGGTTATGGCTGAGCGGCCGGCCCGGGTCAGTGACGTGCATCGGATCGCCGCGTCGATGCCACACGTCAAGCGCTTGGAGGGCCCGAAGGGCAACCCCATCTATCAGGTCGGCGGGAAGTCGTTCGTGTTCTTCCGCACTCCACAGCCCGACGCGATGGATCCGGACACCGGTGAACGCTACGGCGACGTGATCATGCTGTGGGTGGAGTCGGAAAGCGACAAGCTCGCGCTCGTCCAGGATCCCGCGTCGCCGTTCTTCACCACAAGCCATTTCGACGGGCATCCCTCGGTGCTGGTACGGGCCTGCCGACTCGCCGAGATCACCAGGACCGAACTCGCGGAGCTGATTCAGGACGCGTGGCTCTCCCGCGCCTCCAGGCGGCGCGCCGAGGCCTGGCTCGCGGAGCATTCCTGATAACGGGCGCGTTAAGGCGTCGGCGCGGACCACGTTTAGACGCAAGTCCAACGGGTAACGCTAGGTCCACGAGATTTTTTCTCGAACACAATGGAGGTCACCATGGGTGGTCGCGGAGTGATCGGCGGGATTGTCCTGATCTGGTTGCTCATCGGAGTCTTCGCGGCTTTTCAGCGCGACTACTTCAAGGGCGGCGCAACGAATTGTGTCACCGCGGGAAACATTGCGTTGACGGTTATCGCCGGTCCCCTGAATTATGCGGGCGTCAATCCCAAAGTCAAGGATTGCCATGTCCCGCAGCCCAGTTCAATGCCCAGTGGTCTAGCGGTGGTCTAGAAACGGCCAGGAAATAACGTAGACCCCTCACAAAAAGGAAGTTGTCATGATCATCCTCGGCGTAGTGCTACTCATTCTCGGGTTTGTGTTTAGCCTCCCGCTGTTGTGGGAGATCGGCATCGTCGTGCTCGTCATCGGCGCGGTGCTGTGGATCATGGGCTCCGTCGGCCGGCCGGTCGCCGGCAGGCGGTATTGGTACTAGGCACCCCGTGAAACCGGATCGCGTGACTGCTCGGCAGTCACGCGATCTTTTCACAGGTGACGCAAAGGAACGCCATAGCGTTGCCTCAGCCCGGCGCGGATACTGGAACCTGTGACGCAGTCCCGGGCTTCTGTAGAGCGGGTTGTCATGTGCCGCGCGGACGGCAACCCGATCAATGTCCTCGTCGTTGACGACGAAGCGGTGCTGGCCGAAATGGTCTCCATGGCGCTGCGATACGAGGGCTGGACCATCTCCACCGCGGGCGACGGCGCATCGGCGATCGCCGCGGCCAGGGCCCAGCGACCCGACGTTGTCGTGCTTGACGTGATGCTGCCTGACATGAGCGGGCTGGATGTGCTGCACAAGCTGCGCGAGGACAATCCGCAGCTGCCGGTGCTGCTGCTGACGGCCAAGGACGCCGTCGAGGACCGCATCGCGGGCCTGACCGCCGGCGGCGACGACTATGTGACCAAGCCCTTCAGCATCGAAGAGGTCGTGTTGCGGCTCCGGGCGCTGCTTCGTCGCACCGGGGTGACGACCGTGGACAGCGGCGCGCAGCTGGTGGTCGGGGACCTGGTGCTGGACGAGGACAGCCACGAGGTGACCCGCGCGGGCGAACCAATCTCGTTGACCTCCACCGAGTTCGAGCTGCTGCGGTTCATGATGCGCAACTCCAAGCGGGTGCTGAGTAAGGCCCAAATCCTGGACCGGGTGTGGAGTTACGACTTCGGCGGGCGGTCGAACATCGTCGAGCTCTACATTTCCTACCTGCGCAAAAAGATCGACAACGGTCGTGAACCCATGATCCACACGCTGCGCGGCGCGGGCTATGTCCTCAAGCCGGCCCGCTAGGACGCGGCGGGTCTGGTCACTTCGGCTCCGGCTGCTGGTCGGCCAGATCGTCGTGCTCGCCATCGTCTGCATCGGCATCACCGCGGCGACCGAACTGGCGTTGTTGCACCACTTGGTCGCGCAGCTCGACGGGCAACTTGCGGGGACCTCGTACCGCTCCGCGCTGATGTACCCCGAACCGAAACGCCCGGGCTGGCGCCACGAGTCGCACTTCTATCCCAGACCGGGTTCCGGCCCGCGGTTCCTCGATGCCCCGGGCCAGCCCGCCGGGATGGTCGCCGCGGTCATCACCGACGGCAAGATCGTCGACGCCGGATACCTGACCAGCGACGGCGCGCGGGCCTCGTTGACCCAGGCCGCGCAGACGCAACTTGAACACATCGCCGGCAGCCGCAAGCCGGTGACGCTCGAACTGGACGGACTCGGTCGATACCGCGTCGTCGCCGCCCCGAGCCGCAGCGGCGGGGACGTGATCGTCACCGGCCTGTCGATGTCGAACATCGACGCCACCATGATCCGGATGCTGGTCATCCTCGGGATCGTCACGGTGATCGCGCTGGTCGCAGCGACCAGTGCCGGCGTCGTCATCATCCGGCGGGCGCTGGCCCCGCTGCGTCGCGTCGCGCAAACCGCCAGCGAGGTCGTCGAACTGCCGCTGGACCGCGGCGAGGTCGAGTTGCCGGTGCGGGTGGCCGAGTCCGACGCGAATCCGTCCACCGAGGTGGGTCAGCTCGGGTCGGCTCTGAACCGGATGCTCGACCACATCGCGGCGGCGCTGTCGGCCCGGCAGGCCAGCGAGACCCGGGTACGCCAGTTCGTCGCCGACGCCAGCCACGAACTGCGCACGCCGCTGGCCGCGATCCGCGGCTACACCGAGCTCACCCAGCGCATGGGTGACGACCGCGAGGCCGTCGCGCACGCGATGAGCCGGGTGGCGTCCGAGACCGAGCGGATCACGCGCCTCGTCGAGGACCTGCTGTTGCTCGCCCGCCTCGACTCCGGCCGGCCGCTGGAACGCCAACCGGTGGATTTGTCGCGGCTGGCGGTCGACGCCGTCAGCGACGCGCACGTCGCCGGGCCGGATCACCAGTGGGAGCTGGACCTGCCGGAGGAGCCGGTGGTCGTCACCGGCGATGCGGCGCGGCTGCAGCAGGTGCTGACCAACCTGCTGGCCAACGCCCGGGTCCACACCGCGCCCGGCACCGTCGTGACGACTCGGTTGAGCACCGAGCCGACGCAGACCGTGCTGTCGGTCATCGACAACGGCCCCGGCATCCCGGCGGGGCTGCAGTCCGAGGTGTTCGAGCGGTTCGCCCGCGGTGATTCCTCGCGCTCGCGCAAAGGCGGCAGCACCGGGCTCGGATTGGCGATCGTCTCCGCGGTGGTCAAGGCGCACCACGGGACGATCACGGTTGACAGCGCACCCGGTCACACCGAGTTCACGGTGCGGTTGCCACTCAACGGGTGGCAACCGCCCGCATCAATCAGCTGAGGCTGGATTGCCCGCCTCTCCCCCTCGCCGCTTCGCGGCTGGGGGTGCCCCCACAGCGGGCCGGTCCCGGGCCCGCATCGTCACCGGGCTAAGGCCCGATTGCCCGCCTCCTCAGC
>NZ_JCALCI010000016.1:0-54242 GCF_059812245.1 Mycobacterium sp. NGS64
GTCCCCACGTTCACCGAACCTCTAAATCTGCAGCGAAAGTGCGGGTGAGGGCGTGCAGAATTACAGGTTCGGTGGTTGTCGGACCCCGGGGCTATGGTCGGCCCATGGCCTACGACGAAGACCTGGCCAACCGGATCCGCGAACTGCTCGGCGCCGAGCGCGGTGTCGAGGAAAAGCGAATGTTCGGTGGTCTGGCGTTCCTGATCAACGGCAACATGTCCGTGGCCGCCAGCGGACAGGGCGGACTGCTGGTGCGGGTGCCGCCGGAGGAGACCGACAAACTGCTCAAGCGTGCCCACGTCGGGCCCATGGTGATGGCGGGCCGGGAAGCGCGCGGCTGGTTGCGCGTCGATGCCGGCGGCGTGGGAACGAAACGGCAGCTGCAGGATTGGGTCACCAAGGGCGTCGGCTACGCCCGCAGCCTGCCCCCGAAGTGAGTGCCGCGGTTTGCTCGAGGGTGGTTCGGGTAAGCGGTGCGGTGTGGACAAGCGCGACGAAGGGGTGCGGCGGCTGCTGAAGGTCGCCGGCACGACGTATGCGGCCGAGGCCGGCGTCAAGATCCACGACAAGCCGATGCCGCTGTTCCAGTTGCTGGTGTTGTGCATGCTCGCCAGCAAGCCGATCGACGCCACCGTCGCTATGAGCGCCGGCCGTGAATTGTTCAAGGCGGGCCTGCGCTCCCCCAAGGCGGTACTGGCGTCCGACCGGCGCACCATGATCAGCGCGTTCGGTCGCGCCCACTACGTGCGCTACGACGAGAGTTCGGCCACCCGACTCACCGACATCGCCGAGCGGGTCCGCGACGAGTACCACGGCGATCTGCGGGAAATGGCCGAAAGCTGCCGCCACGACGTCGCCGCGGCGAAACGGATGCTGAAGAGATTCAAGGGAATTGGCGACACCGGCGCCGATATCTACCTGCGCGAAGTGCAAGACGTCTGGCCCTGGGTGCGGCCCTATTTCGACGGCCGTGCCACCGCGGCGGCCAGGCAGTTGGGTCTGCCGGCTCAGCCTGCGAAGCTGGGCGCCCTCGCTCCTCGGGCCAACGCGCGGCTGGCGGCCGCGCTCGTGCGGGCATCACTTGACGACGACGTGCGCCGGCAGGTGGCCGGATGAGCCGGCGTTGACCGTCCGGATCGGCACCTCCGGATGGTCCTACAACCATTGGGCGGATGTGCTCTACCCGACCGGGTTACCCTCGGCGCGACGGTTGGCCCGCTACGTGGAGGTCTTCGACACCGTCGAGCTGAACGCGAGTTTCTATCGCTGGCCGAAGGATTCGACGTTCGCCGGTTGGCGCGATCAGCTGCCCGACGGGTTCAGGATGTCGGTCAAGGCGCATCGCGGGCTGACGCACTATCGCCGGCTGTCGTCCCCCGAGCCGTGGATCGAGCGGTTCGAGCGCTGCTGGCAGCTGCTGGGCGACCGCCGCGGGGTGCTGCTCGTCCAACTGCATCCCGAGCAGCAGCGCGACGACGCGCGGCTGGATGCCTTCCTGGCCAGCGTGCCCGAGCCCATCAGGGTGGCCGTCGAGTTGCGCCACCCGTCCTGGAACGACCCGGCGGTATACGAGTTGCTGGAACGCCGCCGCGCCGCCTACGTGGTGATGAGCGGCGCCGGGCTGGCGTGCGTGCCGCGCGCTACCACCGATCTGGTGTACATCCGCATGCACGGCCCGGACCAGGACGCGATCTACGCGGGCTGCTACTCGCACGAGCAGCTGCGGCGCTGGGCCGACCAGATCACCGAATGGGACCGCGACGGCAGGGACGTGTGGATGTATTTCAACAACGACCTGGGCGGCCACGCGGTACGCAATGCGCTGTTCTTGCGCGGGCTGCTGGGTTGATGTGGTTCAGGCGTCGCCGCCCTGGTCGACGGGCGTCCAGCGCCCGTCGATGACGTCGGGCGGGCGTTGGGCCTGCAATCGCTCCCGTTCGGCCCGGCGGCGCTTGACCCGCAGCCGCGCGTCGGCCGGCATGGTGAACAGTTCGTCGCTGGTGAGGTAGTAGACGTCGTCGGCGGCGTCGAGGATGTCCGCCGCGACGCGCCGGGATCCCAACTCGCGCAACGTCATTCGCAGCTCATGGGTGAACCGCAGGGTGGTGTCGTGGGCCAGCTCGCGCGAGGCGCGGGCGTTTGCGGCCACCCGCCGCACGAGGTTCGCCGCCGGGGCCGGCCCGCCGGGCGCGGCGCCCCCTTCGGGCCCGGCCAGCGCGGCGGCCGCCGTCAGCAACATCGCCGGATCGTCGCTGAACACCCGGCTGGACAGCTCGGCCGCACCCGGCCCGTGGTGCCCGATCCTGGCGACGGCGGCGTCGAGGGCGGCGGCGGTGTCGGGAGACAGGGCGCGGATGCTGCCGACGTTGCCCTCGGCGGCCAGCGCGCACAATGGCGGATCGCTGCGCAACGCCGCCACCAGTTCGGCGGTCTCGGCCGCGATGCGGGCGCTTTCCATGATCATGTCCAGCCCCGACACCCGGGACGCGGCGCGCATGGGCTCCAGCGCTGCAGTGGTCACGCCCGAATCGATCAGCCACAGCGCGGTGAGGATCCAGCCCTGGTGGATGCGATCCCGCAGTAGCGGCACGCGGACCTCGAGCGCGGCGTCCGGCAGCGCCGCCAGCTGCGCGGCATCGGCGTGTTCGGCCTCCGCGGCCCCGCCGTACGCCAGCGTGTCCCGCTTGAGGTGACGCATCACCGTCAGCGAGCGCGCGGTCACGACCGCTTTGGCGAGCGACCCGAGCGCCCCCTCGGCCAGCCTCGGCTCGCCGAACGGCAGGACGTCACCCACCTGGGGTTGATCGGCCAGGGCGTGCCGGGCGACGGCTTGCTGGTCCCATCCGGGCAGCTGGGTGGCGGCGACGACGTTGGCCGACACCCCGACGTAGGCGCGGTGGCCGAAGACCGCGATCGCCCGGCTGCTCCACTCGTCGTCGACCACCCCGCCGAGCGCGAGCACCTGCCCCAGCACCCGGCTGGCCGTGCGCAGCCCGCTCAGCTGGACGTCGAGCGTTATCGGCGTCAGCGGGCCGGGCAGCGCCTCGGCGAGCCGGGCCGCACTGAAGACTGGAAACCGGGGATCGATGCGGTCGTCGAACTCGCCCTCCAGCCCCTCGGGGGCCGCGCTGTGCAACTCGTCGGACGGCCGTGGCCGCGGGAGTACCTCCACCGGCAGCGCCACCTGGCCGCCGTGGCTGAGCGCGCCCTCGGGAAGGAGCCGGCGCCCGGCGAGGCCGCGCGCGGTGTCGGCGACCGCCTCGAGCGCTTGCCAGCCGAATTCGAAGCCCCAATCCTCTTGCGCCGCAGTGATATCCATCTTCGGAACCAGTTTCGACCAGCTGCGAACCCCGTTCAGCCGCGAACGCGGGCCGACGGCGCGCAGCAGCCGCCACGCGGTGACCACGTTGGTGGTGTCCGGGGTGGCGAGGTCCACCACCCCGGTGCGGTCGCTACTCAGCGCGAAAACCAGGAACCGGACCAGGTCGTCGACGTGCAGCACGCGCATCGGTCGGGTGGAACCCGCAGAAATCCTGGTGCGCAGCAGCGTGGCCACGGTGCGGCACACCATCCAGTCGAGCTGGCGGCCGACCGGCGGCGCGATCCGGACGACCAGGCTCGGTGCCCAGCTCGTGGACACCAGCTCCTCGGCGGGTCGATAGAGCTCGGGCCGGCCGGCGGCCTGGGACACGAACAGCAGCCGCGCGCCGGCGCGGGCGGCCGCGTGGGTCACGTAGGCGATCCCGTCGACGTCGGTGCCGCCGGGCGCGCGGGGGTCCGCCGGGGCCAGGTGAATCACCACGTCGGCCTCGTCGGCCATGTCTTGCACGACGGGGTCGCTCAGCGGCGCGCAAACGAGTTCGACGGCGGGGTCCAGGCAGGGATGGGGGTGTTCAGCTATCCCGCTGACCGTGTGCCCGGCAGCGATGAGTTGCCGTGCGACCAGCCGGCCTACGGCGCCGGTGGCGTCGGTAACCAGGACGTGCACCTGGGCTCACCTCCCCCAACGTCCAACCCGACAATAGGCAAGTTGATGTCACTTACGCGACCGTTACCCCGTTTTCGGGACCTTTGGCCCGTGGTGTTGTAACCGGCCGGTTACCGCAGCGACGCGAGGCCGTCCGGGGTGACGGCAACCTTGGCGCCACCGATGTCTTCGCGTACGGTTGCCTCGGCGGCGCCGGGATCGGCGATGACGGCCAGGGTGCGGGCCCCGTCGGGCGTCCGCACCGCCACGAATGCCTTCTCGGGCTGTCCCTCGCGGTCAAACGGTGTGGTCCATGCTTCGACGGTCCCGACGCCGTCCCACTCGACCAGGCCCTCCCGGGTGGGTTCGCGATCCACGTCCGGCTGTGTGTCCTCCCAACGGAACGAGGCCGGCGGCTCGGTGCTGTAGACGCCGAAGCTGTGCTTGGTCAGGTAGCCGCCGTTGCCGGTGATGAGGCCGCGCCGGCCCGGGTTGGCCACCAGCAATTCGGCCATGGTGGCGATGGAGTGCATGACGTAGTTGCTCCACGGGCCGCCCGCGAAGGTCAGCCCGCCGGTGACGGTGAGCGGCCGGGCCGGGTCGTCGGCGCTCAGCCCGAGTTCGGCGGCGGCGACCTGCACGGCGGACGGGAAGCAGGAGTACAGGTCGACGTAGTCGACGTCGTCGATGCCCAGCCCGGCCAGCTGCAGGGCACGTGCGCCCGCGATGCGGATGGCCGCCGAGCGGTGCAGCTCGTCGCGCTCGGCGATGGACGGGGTGTCGTGGGCGTCGGTGCCGGCGTGCGGGTATACCCACCGATCGGCGGGGACCTGCAGGCGTTGCGCCTGCTCGACCGACGCCAGGACCAGCGCGGCGCCCTGGTCGACCATGTTGTTGGAGTTCATCAGCTTGGTGTAGGGCCAGCTGATCATGCGGTTCTGCGGTCCGGCGCGCCGGATTTCCTCGGCGGTCACCGGCTTGCGGATCCACGCGTGCGGGTTGTCGACCGCGACGGCGTTGAACCGCGCCCACAACTCGCTAACGCGCCTGAGGTGGTCGTCGACCGACTCGCCGTTGGCGATGCGAAGCGCCTGTTCGAACAGGGGGTAGACGAATGCCGGCAGGTTCAGCCCGCTCTTGAGCTCCGCGTCGCCGAACATCGGGATGTCCTCGCCGGTGACCGCGCCCAACGGCACGGATTCGTCCTGCACGGTCCACTCGAGCCTGCCGCCCTTGGCCTTCAGCCCCCGCCTGGTGCGCCACGTCTCGGCGCCGGCCAGCAGCACGACACCGGCCCGGCCCGCCTGGATGTCCAGGCAGGCCTGGTTGACCAGCGTCTGCGGGACGTTGCCGCCGACGGGGCTGTAGCGGGTGCTGAATCCTTCCGCGCCCAGCCGCTCGCCCAGCAGCAGCGCGGGGTCGCGGTAGTGGGCCGACAACACGTTCACCACGCGGATGGAGTCCACCGCCTGGATCACCCGGGCCTCCGCGGCCTCCCGGGCCGCGACGGCCATCAGGTCCACCGGTTCGACCGACCGCGTCGCCGGGTCGATTTCGTCGCGGTGGTTGACCTGGCCGTAGCCGATCAACACCGGTGTCCTGGGATCGACGGTCATCCGACGAATTTAGCGTGCCTATGGATCCGGCCGGCGATAGGCATCGAATGTGCGGCCAGCCGCACGCTGGGCATCGAACGTGCGGCCAGCCGCACGCTCGGCCGCAGCCCCTGGCTAGGCAGGCCCCGGCGTCGCGAACAGCACGCCGTCCCGGATCAGCCGCTCGATCTCGTCGGCGCTCATCCCGAGCAGGTTGCGGCAGATGGCGCGGGTGTCCTGGCCCGGCAGCGGCGCCGGGCGTTGCGGGGCCGGCGGGATGTGCTGGAACGGCGCCGGGCCCGTCTCCGCGGGCATCGGGCGCTCGATCAGCGGATGGGTCATGTCGCTGAACAGTTTTCGCTCGATCAACTGGGGGTCCTCGAGGATGTCCGGCGGGCGGTTCATCGGCCCGGCCGCGACACCGGCTGCCTGCAGCAGTTCGGTGTTGCGCAGCGGGGTGCGGGTGCGGGTCCAGGCCGACACCAGCTCGATCAATTCGCGGCGGTTGGCGAGGCGCGCCTCGCCGGTCGCGAACCGTGGGTCGTCGACCCACTGCGGATGGTCGAGAAGCCCTGCGAGGCAGCGCCATTCGTCGTCGGAGCCGATCGAGATGACGCACCATTCGTCGTCGCCCGCGCACGGGTAGACCGCGTGCAGGCTGGTGTCGGCGCGGATGGGGCCGACGCCCGCGGCCAGCGCGGCCTCGGTGACGTACAGCGTGTCGAGCTGGTTGAGCACGACCTCGGCCTGCGAGATGTGGACGTGGCACCCGCCGCCGGTGCGATCGCGATGGATCAGCGCGGCCAGCGCCGCGATCGCGGTGACCCGCCCGACAACGTGATCGGGGAAGATTGTCGTCGCGTCGTAGAAGGCGTGCCGTCCCGTGCCCGCCTGCTCGTCCGCCTCGTCCGAGGTCCACAGCCGGGTGACGCCGGTGGCGGCGCGGACCAACGGACCGTAGCCCATCCGCGTGCGCCAGGGGCCGCTATTGCCGTAGGCGCTGCTGCCGGCGAGCACGATCCGCGGGTTGATAGCGCGCAGCGCCTCGTAGTTAAAGCCAAGGGCGGTAAGGGTTCCCGGCTTGAAGTTGGCGAACACCGCGTCGGCCTCGGCGACCAGCCGGCGGAATATGTCCTTGCCCTCGGCGCTGCGCAGGTCCAGGCCCAGCCCGAGGTGATTGCGGTGGGTCCACGCGAACGACTCGCTCATGGCGTCGCCTTCGCGGGCCTGACGCAGCCCGTCGGGGTACTCGGCGCTTTCCACCTTGATGACCTCGGCGCCCAGGTCGCCGAACAGCCGGCTCAGCTCGCCGCCCGCGACGATGATGCCCAGATCGAGGATCCGCAGCCCGGTGAGCGGATAGTCGCCGACCCTGCCCGACGGTGCCCGCACCAGCACCGGATTCCCGCGCCAATACGGTTGGTCCTGCCCGATGGCCGGGGCCGGCGTGCGGAAACCCGCGCGCTGCCCGTCGACGACGAAATACCCAGTGGGCACGCTGGTCCGCACCCGCGGCAGCAGCTCGGCCTCGGTGATCGCGCCCACCTCTTGGAAATGTTCGGCGCCCAGGACCCACGACGGCGGCAGCACCGCGGCGATCGGCACGCCGTGCGCCTGACCGGCGGCGACCAGGTCCTTCATCGTCTGCTCGGCGAACAACGCCTGGGCCAGCACGCTGATCTCGGGCCACGCTGCCATCCGGGCGCCGATCGCGTCGTATTTGGGGTCCTGAAACTCCTCGGGCTCCCCCAGCCAGCGACGCAACCCCCGCCACTGCCGGGGCGCCATCACGCACAGCCGGACGTAGCCGTCCTTGCAGGGGCAGATCGGGTAGGCGTCCTGGTTCTTCGGGCGCCCCCGCCACCGGCCGCTGTGGCGGATGCCGGCGGCGACCTGCCCGTGCGCGCCGAACGCCGGGTCGAGCGCCATCACCACGGCATCGAACCGGGAAAAATCGATGTAATCGCCTGTGCCGCAGCGCAATCGGTTGTAGTAGGCGACGAGCGCCGCCCACGCCGCCTGCACCGCGGCGGTGGCCGAGGCGATGCCGTCCGGCGGCAACACCGGGGTGCCGGTGGTGGGACCGGACCGCGCCAGCGAGCCGCACATCGCGAACAGCACCGGATCGGTGGCGCGCCACGCGGACCGCGGACCCGTCTCGCCGAAGTCGGTGACTGACAGCACCACCAGGTGCGGGTAGCGGGCCGCCAGCTCCGCGCCCGTCATCCCGAACGCGCCGATGTGCCCGGCCAGGCCGCTGTCCACGACGATGTCGGCCTCGGCGGCCAGGTCCAGGAACCGGCCGCAGTCGCCGTCCTCGAGCGGGTCCAGCACCGCGGCGCGCTTGTTGGCGTTGTGCAGCGCGAACGGGATGCTCGCGCCGGCCAGCGCCGGCAGGTCGTCGCGGCCCAGGCTGCCGCCGGGGAATTCGATCTTGAGGACGTCGGCGCCCAGGTCGGCAAACAGGCGGGTCACCGCGTCGGCGTTGCCGCTGGACAGGTCCAGCACGCGCACGGTGTCGAGCAGCCCCTCCGCCATCCGCTCACCGTACCTGCCTGGTCGTCGGCGGCCCGCGAGCACGTTACCGGTGGCCAAATGCCCAGCCGCCCAAGCCGGTTCGCGCGCGAATTCCGACCGGCTACGCTCGGTAGTTCTTGTCGCCCACGACCCCGGATGGAGGCGCCCCACCCAATGACCGCGCACTTGAGCTATGTCGAGGCCGTGGTAGTCGGCGCGTTCCAGGGCGTCACCGAGCTGTTCCCGGTCTCCAGCCTGGGGCACTCGGTGTTGGTGCCGGCGCTGGTCGGCGGGCAATGGGGCCGGGACCTCAACGTCTCCACGCCCGAATCGCCCTACCTCGCCTTCATCGTCGGCCTGCACGTCGCGACCGCGGCCGCGCTGCTGGTGTTCTTCTGGCGGGACTGGTTGCGGATCGTGGCCGGCTTCTTCTCCTCGCTGCGGTATCGCCGAATTCAGACGCTCGACGAGCGGCTGGCCTGGCTGATCGTCGTCGCCACCATCCCGGTGGGCCTGGCCGGGGTGGCCCTCGAGCACCTGTTCCGGACCACGCTGGGCAAACCCATTCCGGCGGCGGCTTTCCTGTTGCTCAACGGCATCGCGCTGTATGCCGGCGAGGTCCTGCGCCGCCGCGTTTCACCGACCGGCGACGAGGAGCACGAGGACCATCGCGGTGAGGCCATCGACAACCGGCTGGCCCAACTGCCGATGGGTCGTGGGCTGGTGATCGGCTCCTCGCAGATCCTGGCGCTGCTGCCCGGCATCAGCCGCTCCGGCATTGCGATGGTGGCCGGCCTTTGGCGCGGGCTGTCGCACGAGGACGCCGCCCGCTTCTCGTTCCTGCTTGCCACCCCGATCATCCTGGCGGCCGGGGTGTACAAGATCCCGGACCTGTTCGGCCCGCTCGGTGCCGGCATCGGCGGCCAGGTCCTGGCCGGCAGCGTCGCCTCGTTCGTCTGCGCCTACCTGGCCGTGCGGTTTCTGACGCGGTATTTCCAGACGCGCACCCTGACGCCGTTCGCGGTCTACTGCGCCGTCGTGGGCGGCGCCAGCCTGGTGTGGCTGAGCGTGCACTAGACCGGCGCGCAGCGGTAGCGCACCTGTCGCACGGGCGTGTCACCGAAAGTCTCTGTGCGGCAGGCTCCGTCGATTCGCCACCCGTCGCGTTCGTAGAACCGGCGGGCGCCGAGGTTCCCGTCCAACACCCACAGCACGGCCCCCGCCACGCCGAGCCGGCGCAGCCGCTCGCGCGCGGCGGCCATCAGCAGCCGCCCGATGCCGGTTCGCGCGTGCGCGGGGTCGACGTAGATCGCCATCAGCTCACCGAAATTCGACAGCTCCATCTCGCGGCAGAGGCCCGTGGTCGCCAGGCCGCGGATCGCCGAATCGTCGACCGCGACCACGGTTGACGGCAGCTGAAGCCCGACCCGATCGAAGGTGTACCGGCCGGCGAAGAACTCGGGCGTGAGGCCGTCGAGGTAGGCCTGGTCGATCAGCCCGCGATACGCCGACTGCCACGACCGGACCTGCACCCGGGCCACGTCGCGTGCGTCGGCCGGGACGGCCGCCCGCACCTCGATCACGGGTGCAGTATCGGGCATAATCGCCAGAATTGACACCCGTCAACTTTCGGGAAGGACGACGAAGATGGCCGACACGGCTTCAATCGGCGTGAAGGTGCGCGACAAGGTCGTCGTCATCACCGGCGGCGCCCGCGGGATCGGGCTGGCCACCGCGACCGCGCTGCACAACCTGGGCGCCAAGGTCGCGATCGGGGACATCGACGAGGTGCGGGTGAAGGAATCGGGCGCCGCGCTCGGCCTCGACGTCTACGGGAAACTCGACGTCACCGACGCGCATTCGTTCGCGGACTTCCTGGACGAGGTGGAGCGCCAGCTCGGCCCCATCGACGTGCTGATCAACAACGCCGGCATCATGCCCGTCGGGCGGATCATCGACGAGCCGGACGCGGTCACCCGCCGCATCCTCGACATCAACGTCTACGGCGTCATCCTGGGCAGCAAGCTGGCGGCGCAGCGCATGGTCCCCCGCCGATCCGGGCACGTCATCAACGTCGCCTCCCTGGCCGGCGAGCTCTACATCGTCGGGCTGGCCAGCTACTGCGCCAGCAAGCACGCGGTCATCGCGTTCACGGACTCGGCCCGGCTGGAGTACCGCTCGGCCGGCGTGGAGTTCTCCACGGTGTTGCCGACGTTCGTCAACACCGAGCTGGTCGCCGGGACCCCCGGCATGAAGGGATTCCGCAACGCCGAGCCCGCCGAGATCGCCGACGCGATCGTCCGGCTGGTCGCCCATCCGAAGCCGCGGGTGCGGATCACGAAGGCCGCCGGCGCGATGGTGGTGTCGCAGAAATTTTGGCCGCGCCGTATCGCCGAGGGGCTCAACCGCCTGCTCGGCGGCGACCACGTCTTCACCGACGACGTCGATGTCGAGAAGCGCCGGTCCTACGAGGCGCGCGCCCGCGGCGAAGAGTGACTTTCGTTTCTGGCGAGGTTCATCGGCGGCGCGGACAATCGGGCGGGTGAGCCTCGAAACCCGAACGTCCGTGCCCGAAACCCTTTCCGACGACGAACTCGCCCTCATCGACAAGTATTGGCGCGCCGCCAATTACCTCTCTGTCGGTCAGATCTACCTGTTGGACAACCCGCTACTGACCGAACCGCTGTCGGCCGACCACGTCAAGCCCCGCCTGTTGGGGCACTGGGGCACGACGCCCGGCCTCAACCTGATCTACGCGCATCTGAACCGGGTCATCCGCAACCGCGACGCCAACGTCATCTACGTCACCGGGCCCGGTCACGGCGGCCCCGGACTCGTCGCGAACGCCTACCTCGAGGGCACCTACAGCGAGGTTTACACCGGCATCGAGGAAGACGTCGAAGGCTTGCGGAAGTTGTTCCGGCAGTTCTCCTTTCCCGGCGGCATCCCCAGCCACGTCGCGGCCCAGACGCCGGGCTCGATCCACGAGGGCGGCGAGCTGGGCTACGCGCTGGTGCACGCCTACGGCGCCGCCTTCGACAACCCGGACCTGGTGGTGGCCTGCGTCGTCGGCGACGGCGAGGCCGAGACGGGGCCCCTGGCCGCCAGCTGGCACTCCAACAAGTTCCTCAACCCGGTCAGCGACGGCGCGGTGCTGCCGATCCTGCATCTCAACGGCTACAAGATCGCCAACCCGACGGTGCTGGCCCGCATCCCTCACCCCGAGCTGGAATCGCTGCTGCGCGGCTACGGCTACCGGCCCATCACGGTTGCCGGTGACGACCCGGCCAACGTGCACCAGCAGCTGGCCGCCGCGCTCGACGACGCCTTCGACGACATCGCGGCCATCCAGCGCGCCGCCCGCACCGGCGGCCGCGCGGAGCGGCCCGTATGGCCGATGATCGTGCTGCGCACCCCCAAGGGCTGGACCGGGCCGAAGGAGGTCGACGGCAAGAAGGTGGAGGGCACCTGGCGCGCCCACCAGGTGCCGCTGAGCGAAACCCACGACAACCCCAAACACCGCGCGCAGCTGGAGGAATGGTTGCGTAGCTACGGGCCCGAAGAGCTGTTCGACGACGACGGCGCGCTGCGTCGCGAGCTGCGGGCGCTGGCGCCGCGCGGTGACCGGCGGATGAGCGCCAACCCGCACGCCAACGGCGGGCTGCTGCTGCACGACCTGGACCTGCCGGATTTCCGCGACTACGCCGTGCCGGTGGAACGGCCGGCCGCCGAGATGCACGAGGCCACCCGGGTCCTGGGCACCTTCTTGCGCGACGTGATCGCCCGCAACTCCGACCGGTTCCGCCTGATGGGCCCCGACGAGACCGCCTCCAACAGGCTGGACGCGGTGTTCGGGGCGACTTCCAAGGTGTGGCTGTCTGCCATCGGGCCCGACGACGAGAACCTGGCGCCCGACGGCCGCGTGATGGAGGTGCTCTCCGAGCACCTGTGTCAGGGCTGGCTGGAGGGCTATCTGCTGACCGGGCGGCACGGCCTGTTCAACTGCTACGAGGCGTTCGTCCACATCGTCGATTCGATGCTGAACCAGCACGCGAAATGGCTTGCCACCAGCCGAGAACTGCCGTGGCGGCGGCCGATCGCGTCGTTGAACTACCTGCTGACCTCGCACGTGTGGCGCCAGGATCACAACGGAGCGTCGCATCAGGACCCCGGGTTCATCGACCTGGTCGCCAACAAGCGGGCCGAGCTGACGCGTGTGTACCTGCCGCCGGACGCCAATACCTTGCTGTCGGTGGCCGACCACTGCCTGCGCAGCCGCGACTACGTCAACGTCATCGTCGCCGGCAAGCAGCCCGCGCTCGCCTACCTGGACATGGACCAGGCCATCGCCCACTGCACCCGCGGCCTGGGCATCTGGGAATTCGCCAGCACGGCGGGGTCCGCGGTGGCCGAGCCCGATGTGGTGCTGGCCTGTGCCGGCGACATTCCGACTCAGGAAACCCTGGCCGCCGCCGACATCTTGCGTCGCGAACTGCCCGGGCTGGCCGTCCGGGTGGTCAACGTCGTCGACCTGATGCGGCTGCAACCGGAATCCGAGCATCCACATGGCTTGCCGGACAGGGAATTCGACGCGCTGTTCACCCGCGACCGGCCGGTCATCTTCGCCTACCACGGCTACCCGTGGCTGATCCACCGCCTCACCTATAGTCGCGCCAACCACGCGCACATCCACGTGCGCGGCTTCAAGGAACGCGGCACCACGACGACGCCGTTCGACATGGTGATGCTCAACGACCTCGACCGCTTTCACCTGGTCATGGACGTCATCGACCGGGTCGACGGGCTGGCCAGCCAGGCCGCGCTGCTGCGTCAGCGCATGGCCGACGCCCGCCTCGCCGCGAGGATCTACACCCGCGAGCACGGCGAGGACGACCCCGCGATTTCGGGGTGGACCTGGGAGACGATCAAGCCCAACGACTGACGGGCAACCTCCTCGAAAGCCGTTGGGCGGCAACCGACCACCGCGACGCCACCCGACAACAATGTCCCCGCGACGATCTTCTTCACGGTGTGCTTGGTGTGCATGTCGTGTTTCCTTCGTCGTCCGGGCCTACCCCGGCGGCGAGGCTCGCCGCGCCCACGAAGGTGATTATGACTTTCACATTTGATCGCTGTGCTGAATTTCCGTTTAGTACGCGTAAACGCTTATGGGACAGCGCGTCAGCGGCGGAGTGGGTAAGCGCCCCGACCGCGGTGGGACGACCGCCGGATCGGCCCGCGCTACGCGGCGCGGGGATTGCCGGTGACGCCGGAAGGCTCGCCGTAGTCCCTCGGCTTGTCGGCGTCGATATGCCAGATCCAATTGCCGTGCAGGGGCCGGTCAACGGCCAGGGCGCTCAGCGGCGCAATGACCAGGATGGAGAGCAAGGTCCACACGGTCGTAGCCATGAGTTCCTCCCGTCCGCTGGATGTGTAACCGTTTTAGATAGTTACATCTTGCCGCGGACCATGAAACCTGTCAAGGTGGTTACATGAAGTTCGTCTACGTGAGCGGGCGGCGGTGTTTGGACTTCGCGGGCACGCTGAAATATCGGGGCTCGGCGCGTCGCGAGGAATTGTTGACCGACCCGCAGCGGGTGTCGGACTGGGCGGTCGGCGCCGGGCTGGTCGATACGCCGCTCGAGATGACCGACGATGAAGTCGCGTCGGCGATCGCGGTTCGCGAAGCCATCTATCGGGTCGTCGTCGCGGGGCTGGAGGGCGGCCGGCCCGACGCCGCCGATGTTGATCTGCTGAATGCATACGCGTCCCGACCCCAGCTCACGCCGACGTTGCACCCGGACGGATCGGTCAGCCGCAGCGGTACCGTGCAACAGCTGCTCGCGGGCCTGGCCGCCGACCTCCTCGACCTTTATGCCGGACCCGACATCGGCAAAGTCAAAAGGTGCTCCCATCCCGGCTGCACGCGGCTGTACGTCGACGCGTCGCGAGCCCAGAACCGGCATTGGTGCGGGATGAGCACCTGTGGCAACCGAGCGAAGGTCCAGGCCTTCCGCGCCCGCCGGCAAGCCGCCGCGGCTCAGCCCTCCTGAGCGACTGAGCTGGGCGAACGCGATCGGCAGGTAAGCTGGCCCGATGCCCGACGCGACGGTTGCCGACACCGATCTCGTGGCGCCGCACCCGTTCCGGTTCCATCTCGATATCGCCGTCGTGGTCATCGTGCTGGTGCTGACCAACCTGATCGCGCACTTCACCACGCCGTGGGCGAGCATCGCGACCGTGCCCGCCGCCGCCGTCGGGCTCGTCGCCTTGATGCGTTACCGCGGGTTGGGCTGGACCGACCTGGGCCTCGGCCGCGAACACTGGCGGCCCGGGCTGGCGTATGCGCTTGGCGCCGTGGCCGTCGTGGCGTCGGTCATCGCGATCGGCATCCTGCTGCCGATGACCCGGCCGATGTTCCTGAACAACCACTACGCCACGATCTCCGGCGCCCTGATCGCCTCGATGGTCATCATCCCGCTGCAGACCGTGATCCCCGAGGAGCTCGCATTTCGCGGGGTGCTGCACGGCGCGCTGAACCGGGCCTGGGGCTTTCGGGGGGTGGCGCTGGGCGGGTCGCTGCTGTTCGGTCTGTGGCACGTCGCCACGTCGCTGGGGCTGACCAGCAACAACGTCGGCTTCACCCGGCTGTTCGGCGGCGGGCTCGCCGGGATGGTGGCCGGCGTGACGCTGGCGGTCCTGGCCACCGGGGCGGCCGGCTTCGTCTTCAGCTGGCTGCGCCGGCGAAGCGGCAGCCTGATCGCGCCGATCGCCCTGCACTGGTCACTGAACGGACTTGGCGCCCTGGCGGCGGCGCTGGTCTGGCACCTGTCGACCTGAGCGGTTAGACCAGCAGCACCGCGGCGCCGGCGATGCGACCGGCGCTCAGGTCGCTCAGGGCCTCGTCGGCCCGGGCAAGCGGATATTCCGGCGTGGTCACCTCGATGCGGTGTTCGCCCGCGAAGTCGAGGAATGCGCGCGCGTCGGCCCGCGTGTTCGACGTGACCGATCGGACCTGGCGCTCCTGAAACAGGTGACGCTGGTAGTTCAGCGGCGGGATATCGGACAGGTGGATGCCCGCGATCGCCAGGGTGCCACCGCGGTCCAGCGCCTGAAGCGCGGGCAGCACCAGCTCGCCGACCGGCGCGAAAAGGATCGCGGCGTCCAGCGCCACCGGCGGCGGATCGGCCGCGCCCTGGGCCGACGCGGCGCCGAGTTTCAGCGCCAGCTCGCGTGCCTCGGCCCCGCGGGTCATCACATGCACCTCGGCGCCCTGCGCCAACGCGACCTGCGCGGTGATGTGGGCGCTCCCGCCGAAGCCATAGAGGCCCAGCTGACCACCGGGAGGCAGCTCCGCGCGCAGCAGGGACCGGTATCCGATGATGCCCGCGCACAACAACGGCGCCAGCTCGCTGTCGCTGTAGCCGCTCGGCAGGTGGTGCGCGAAAGCGGCTGGGACGGTGGCGAATTCGGCGTATCCCCCGTCGGCGTCCCACCCGGTGTAGCGGGACTCCGGACAGAGGTTCTCGTTGCCGCGGCGGCAGTACTTGCACACGCCGCAGGTGTGGCGCAGCCAGGCGATGCCCACCCGGTCGCCCGTTTTGAACTCGTCACCGGCCTCGGCCCCGACTTCGACGACCTCGCCGACCACCTCGTGCCCCGGCGTCACCCCGGTGCGGTGCACCGGCAGGTCGCCTTCGGTGACGTGCAGGTCGGTGCGGCAGACGCCGCATGCCCGCACGGCGACCAGCAACTCCGACGGTGCGGGACGGGGCACCTCGGCGGTGACTTGCTTGAGTGGGCCGCTCGCCATCGGGCCGGGGCGGCGGACCCGCCACGCGCGCATCGTCGTGGTCGTCACCGCGTCGGCCATCACCCCATCATGCCGGTATCCGGCACGGCCGCAACGGGTTAGGCCGGGTCAGGCCCGGCGGACCATGCCGACGACCCAGAGCAGGAGCACGGCGCCGAGCAGCGCGGTGAAGAAGGTGAAGATGATCCCGCCGCCCGCGGTGTTGACGAAGAAGCTCAGGATGAAGCCGCCGATCAACGCGCCGACGATGCCGATGACGATGTCCATCAGGATGCCGGCCCCGCTGCCCCTGATGATCCTGCTGGCGAGCGCCCCTGCCAGCCCGCCGATGATGATGTAGCCGATCCAGCCGACGCTGGTCGTTGTCGTCGAACGGGCGAGAAAGTCGGTTGCTGCCATGACGTCCATGCGGGTCTCCTTGCAATCGAGGGCAAAGCCAGCTCACTGCTGAACCGGGATTGCGTATACCCGCTTTGCGTAAAGCTACGTGTGTCTAATTAGGCGGTGCCGCCGTTTGGGTGCGAATCGTCGGCGCGGCGCGTGAGGCCCGGGCGGAATCACCGGGATCCGCCCTGGCTGCACACCCTGCAGATCAGGCCGGCAAAGCCCGCTGCGGCGCAGCAATGGGAGTGACTTCGCTGGCCGGCGCTTGGCCGGGAGCAGGCGCCGGAGCAGCCGGTGCCGGAGCGGGCGCCGGTGCGCCGGGAACGGGCGCGGTCGCGGGGGCGCCGGGCGCCGGGGCGGGCGCGGCCGGCGCGACCCACGGTTGGATCGATTCGGCCAGCGCCTTCGCGCCGCCTTGGTCCACCGCGTCGTTCGAGGTCCCAAGCCACACCACGAACCAGCGCTGCGGCGGACCGTTGCCCGCCGAGGGCCCGCTGACCACACCGGTCCAGATCTGACCGTTCGGCTTGGACGGATCGCTGAACTTCACCTCGTAGTACGACGCGCTTCCGGTGATCCCGTTGGCGCCGGTCAGCGGGGTGGCGCTTTGGTTGATCCGGGTGCCGGGATAGGGCATGAAGAACTCACCCATGTCGGAGCCCAGCCGGACGGCGGCCTTGGCGTCGCTGGCTTCGGCACTGGCGTAAAGCTTTTGGTCCAGCCGGCCCATCACGATGCGGGTGTCGTTGGCAACCGGCGGCGCCTGCCCCGGCGCCGGCGGCTGGCCGGTGGTCTTGCTGAGCAGCTCCGAGCCGTAGTCGAGGTGGGTCGCGTCGGACTCCACCCAGCCGGGGGGAAGGACGAAGCTGAAGCCGCCCACGGCGTTGCCGATCCGACCCGCGTTGGGGTCGACGGGCGGCGGCGGGGGCGCGTTCGGGTCGACCGGCGGCGGCGGTGTCGCGTTGGGATCACCCGGTTGAGGCTGCGGCGATCCCGGCGCACCGGGAGGCGGCGTCGTGGGCGTCGGCGACCCGGGCGCCGGGGCCGCCGTCGTCGGCGACGCGGGCGCCGGTGCCGGCGTCGTTGTTGGCGGGACCGGGGTCGGTGTCTCGGGGTCGGCGTTCGAGGTCGCCGGTAACGCGATAGCGACGGCACTGGCACTGGTCACCGCGGCGATCGCCAGCGTCGCCCACAGCCCTTTCCGACGTGTCGAGTTCGAGTCCACCTGATCCATGGCGACGAACCTACCGCGTTACGGCTGTGACGCAAGGGTGCCGTGCGGCGGTTCTTGCGATGTTGCCGATGTGCAATCTTGCGGCCGTCGGTGCAGGTCAGTGCGGCGCCGGATACAGCGTCACCTCGTGGGCCTTGACCGTGAACCACACCCGCTCCCCGGGCGTCAGCCGCAGCTCCGCGGCCGCGTCCGCGGTGATTTCCGCGGCCAGCCCCGGGGCGCCATCCGACTGTTCCCGGCCGCGCACCAGGACGGCCGATCCGTGAGCGTCCAGCTCCGCCACCGTCACCTCGACCGTGTTGCGGGGGCTGCCGTGCGGCCGGTCCCGGTACACGGCCACCGCCGTGGGCGGGAACACCGCGACCGCGTTGACCACCTCGGCGTCCAGCTCCTGGGCCGGGGTCGCGTGCCAGTGGGCACCGGCGCGATCGTGCAGCGAGCCGTCGGGGCCGACGGCGCCGTTGACCAGGTTGATGCCCGCGATGCGGGCGCCGAAATGGCTGCGCGGCGCGGTGAGAACCTTTGCCACGGGCCCGATTTCGGCGATCTTTCCCGACTCGAGCACCAGCACCCGGTCGGCCAGCGTGAACACGTCCAGCAGGTCGTGGGTGATCAGGACGACCGCGCAGCCGGTTCGGGTGACGACGTCGCGCAGCGCCGCGCGGATGCCCGCGGCCGCGGCGACGTCGAGCCCGGCCAGTGGCTCGTCGAGCAGCAATACGTCGGGTTCGGCCGCCAATGCGCGGGCGATCGCAACCCGTTGGGCCTGACCCCCGGACAGCTCTCGGGGTTTTCGGTCGGCGAAGCGCTCGGCGTCCACCTCGCGCAGCCAGCGCAGCGCCGTCGCCTTCTTATCGGCACGGGCGAAACGGAACCGGCCCCGGCGGCTGTGTGGCCCGAACGCGACATTGGCGGCGACGCTCAGGTGCGGGAACAGCAGCGGGTCCTGCAGCAGCAACCCGACCCGGCGATCGTGGGTCACCACGTGCACGCCGGCCGCGGTGTCGGTCAGCACCCGGTCCCCCAGCCGCACGACGCCCTCGTCGGGCCGAATCAGCCCCGCGATGACGTGCAGGGCGGTTGACTTGCCCGCGCCGTTGGGGCCCAGGACCGCGAGCACCTCACCCGGGGACACCGAGAACTCCACATCCAGTCCGCGTTCGGCGACGACGGCGCGCAGCTGCAACTCGCTCATGCGGATACCCCGGTGAGCCGGCGCGCGCCCAGGCCCAGCACCACCACCGCCGCCACTGCCACCAGCAGGATCGACAGCGCCACCGCCGCGTTTTCGTCGCTCACCCGTTGCAGGTAGATCTCCAGCGGCAGGGTTCGGGTGACCCCCTGACGGGACCCGGCGAACGTCAGCGTCGCGCCGAACTCCCCCAGCGAGCGGGCGAACGCCAGCACCGCCCCCGACGTCAACCCGGGCAGCAGCAGCGGCAGGGTCACCCGCCACCAGATCGCGCTCGGTCGGGCGCCCAGCGTCGCCGCCACCACCTCGTAGTCGGCGCCCGCGGTGCGCGCGGCGCCTTCCAGGGAAATCACCAGGAACGGCAGCGAGACGAACGTCTGCGCCAGTACCACCGCCGTTGTGCTGAAGGCGATGCTCGTCCCGGCGGCCTCGAGGTATCGCCCGATCAGTCCCAGCCGGCCGAACGCATAGAGCAACGCGATGCCCCCCACCACCGGCGGCAGCACCAACGGCAGCAGGATCAGCGGCCGCAGCAGCCGGACGACGCGCGCCGTGCTGCGGGCCAGCACCAGCGCCATCGGGACGCCAAGCAGCACACACAGGGCGGTGCTGGCGGCGGCGGTCTTGAGGCTCAGCAGCAGCGCCGTCCGCGACGAGGGGCTGGTGATCAGCGACCAGAAGTTCGGCCAGTCCACCTTGATCGCGATCGCAATCAGCGGCACGACCACGAACGCGGTCCCCGCGGCGGCGGGGATGTACACCCACCGGGGCAGCGCCGTAGGCCGGTGCACGGCTCAGGGTTTGGCGAAGCCCGACTGGGCCAGGATGTTCTGACCGACGTCACCGGTCACCATGGCCACGAACTTTTGCGCCAGCGTCGCCTGGGCGGCGTTCTTCAACACCGCGACCGGATAGACGTTCACGGCGCCGGCGGCCTCGGGAAAGTTCACCGTCGCCACCTTGTTCCCGGCGCTGTGGGCGTCGGTGACATAGACCAGCCCGGCGTCGGCCTGCCCGGTGGTGACCTTGTTGAGGACGTCAGTCACGTTGAGTTCCTCGCTGACCGGGTTGAGGCGCGCGCCGGTGCTGTCCTCGACGCGCTGGGTCGCCGATCCGCACGGCACCGGCTTTTGGCAGATCACCACGCTCAGCCCCGGCTTGGCAAGGTCCGCGAAGGATCCGACCTTCTTCGGGTTGCCCGGCGCCGTCACGATGACCAGTGTGTTCGACGCGAAGTTGGTCGGGCTGCCGGCCAGCAGCCCCGCCTTGGCGACCGTGTCCATCTGCGCGGTGTCCGCCGACGCGAAGACGTCGGCCGTCGCGCCCTGAGTCAGCTGCTTGGCGAGCTCGGACGAACCCGCGAACTCGAAATCCACAGTGCTGCCGGGGTTTTGGGCCTTGAACCGGTCACTGATCTGACCGAACGCCGGCTTCAGCGAGGCCGCGGCGAAGACGACGACCTTGCCGGCGGGCTGGGGCGGCTGAGGGGATGATGACGACGGCGTTTTCGAGCTGCAACCGATCAGGCCCGCCAGCACGATCGTCGAGACCAACCCGGCCAAAAACCCGATCCGCCGCATGGGTGCACCCTAGCCCGCCGACGATGCGGTCGCGCGACCGCCAAATCGTCGCAAACAAGCGGCGACCGAATAGTTATGCAAATTTTCCGCGCGTCGCGGCGCCCGGAGTTTCGCGGACTAGCTACCGTCCAGTAACATCTTCTTAGATTAATGCCATAAACGCGCTGAGGTCCCAGGCAGCTTCTGGGTTCAACGTTGAACACGAGGAGGTCATGGCAGTGGAGGTTCTGGTCACCGGGGGCGACACGGACTTGGGACGCGTAGTGGCCGAGGGCTTCCGCGACGACGGCCACAAGGTGACCCTCGTGGGCGCGCGCCGCAGCGATCTCGAGGTCGCCGCGAAGGAACTGGACGTCGACGCCATCGTCTGCGACACCTGCGACCCGGCCAGCCTCGCCGAAGCGCGCGGGCTGTTCCCCCATCACCTCGACACCATCGTCAACGTGCCGGCGCCGGCCTGGGACCCGGGCGACCCGCGCACCTACTCGCTGGCCGACACGGCCAAAGCTTGGCGCAACGCCCTGGATGCGACCGTGCTGTCGGTGGCGCTAACCGTGCAGGCGGTCGGCGACAACCTGCGGTCGGGCGGTTCGATCATCAGCGTGGTGGCGGAGAACCCGCCCGCCGGAAGCATCGACGCCGCGATCAAGGCGACGCTGTCGAATTGGACCGCGGGACAGGCGGAAGCCTTCGGAACCCGCGGGATCACGGTCAACACCGTCGCCAGCGGGCGCAGCGCCCAGGCGGGCTACGACGGGCTGTCGCGCACCCCGCCGACTGTCGCCGCGGAGGTCGCACGCCTGGCGCGGTTCCTCACCACCCCGGCGGCTCGCCACATCACCGGCCAGACCCTGCACGTGAGCCACGGCGCGCTGGCGAGTTTCGCCTGAGGCTGAATCGCGGACCCTGGTTCTGATACCAGGCCGGTGGCTACGGTGAATGACGTGGCTATCCGACTTGGTTTGCAGATTCCCAACTTTTCCTACGGCACCGGGGTGGACAAGCTCTTCCCCACTGTTATCGCCCAGGCTCAAGAGGCCGAAGCGGCCGGATTCGACTCGGTCTTCGTCATGGACCACTTCTACCAACTGCCGATGCTGGGCGATCCCGACCAGCCGATGCTGGAGGCCTACACGGCGCTGGGTGCCCTGGCCACCGCGACCGAACGGGTGCAGCTGGGCACCCTGGTGACCGGCAACACCTACCGCAACCCGACGCTGCTCGCCAAGATCATCACGACGCTGGACGTGGTGAGCCAGGGCCGGGCGATCCTCGGCATCGGCACCGGCTGGTTCGAGCTTGAGCACGACCAGCTGGGCTTCGAATTCGGCACCTTCACCGACCGGTTCAACCGGCTCGAGGAGGCGCTGCAGATCATCCTCCCGATGATCAAGGGCGAGCGGCCGACCTTCTCCGGCAAGTGGTATCAGGCCAAGGAGGCGGTGGCCAATCCCCGCTTCCGCGACCACATTCCGCTGATGATCGGCGGCAGCGGCGAGAAGAAGACGATCCCGCTCGCCGCGCGCCACTTCGACCACCTCAACGTCATCGCCGGGTTCGACGAGCTGCCCGGCAAGCTCAAGGTCGTGCGGGAGCGGTGCGAAGAGATCGGCCGCGACCCGGCCACGCTGGAGACCAGCACCCTGACCACCGCGGTCGTCGACGAGAACTTCAACACCGACCAGATCCCCGCCGAGATGACCCAGCGCGCGGTGGTCGGCAGCGCCGAGTCGGTCGCCGAGCAACTCAAGACCAAGGTGCTCGACGCCGGGATCGACGGGGTGATTATCAACATGCCGTTCTACACACCCGGCACCATCGCCGCGGTCGGCGAAGCCTTGCGCCCGATCGTGGGGCTGTAACGCAGCCCGCATCGCGCTTCGGGCATGACCAGTATCACGTTCACTCGAGCAGGCCCGATGCGTGATGTGGTTCATTACACATGCTTACGATCTGGGTTTCGGGGTATCGCCTTCACTAGCGTGGTAGCTAACTGGAATCGCGCGTCCAGCGACCCCGATCAGGAGCAACCCGAACATGAGCACGCAGGCAGAAACCACTGCTGCACCCGACCGTCGCCACCAAGTCGTCATCATCGGATCGGGATTCGGCGGGCTCAACGCGGCAAAGAAGCTCAAGCACGCGAACGTTGACATCAAACTGATCGCGCGTACCACTCACCACCTGTTCCAGCCGCTGCTGTATCAGGTGGCCACCGGCATCGTGTCCGAAGGCGACATCGCGCCGCCGACCCGCGTGATCCTGCGCCGGCAGCGCAATGTTCAGGTGCTGCTCGGCGACGTCACCCACATCGACCTGGAGGGGCAGTTCGTCGTCTCGGACCTGCTCGGCCACACCTACGAAACCCCTTACGACACACTGATTGTCGCGGCCGGCGCTGGCCAGTCCTACTTCGGCAACGACCAGTTCGCCGAGTTCGCGCCGGGCATGAAATCGATCGACGACGCGCTGGAGGTGCGGGGGCGGATCCTGAGCGCCTTCGAGCAGGCCGAACGCTCCCGCGACCCCGAGCGACGGGCCAAGCTGTTGACGTTCACCGTCATCGGCGCCGGCCCCACCGGCGTCGAAATGGCCGGGCAGATCGCCGAATTGGCGAACCACACCCTGAAGGGGTCGTTCCGGGGCATTGATTCCACCCGGGCGCGGGTGATCCTGCTCGACGCCGCCCCCGCGGTGCTGCCGCCGTTCGGCGAGAAGCTCGGCGAGCGCGCCGCCGCGCGGCTGGAGAAGATGGGTGTGGAGATCCAGCTGGGGGCGATGGTCACCGACGTCGACCGCAACGGCATCACGGTCAAGGACTCCGACGGCACCACTCGGCGCATCGAATCCGCGTGCAAGGTGTGGTCCGCCGGGGTTCAGGCCAGCGGGCTGGGCAGGGACCTCGCCGAGCAGTCATCGGTCGAAGTCGACCGGGCCGGACGGGTCAAGGTGCTGCCCGACCTGTCCATCCCGGGGCACCCGAACGTGTTCGTCATCGGCGACATGGCCGCCGTCGAGGGCGTGCCGGGGGTGGCGCAGGGAGCCATCCAGGGCGCCAAGTACGTCGCCTCCACGGTGAAGGCGGAACTCAACGGCGCCGATCCGGCCGAGCGCGAACCGTTCCAGTACTTCGACAAGGGCTCGATGGCCACGGTGTCGCGGTTTTCCGCGGTGGCCAAGATCGGCCCGCTGGAGTTCAGCGGCTTCATCGCCTGGCTGATGTGGCTGGTGCTGCACCTGGTGTATCTGGTCGGGTTCAAGACCAAGATCAGCACGCTGCTGTCGTGGACGGTCACGTTCCTGAGCACCCGGCGCGGCCAGCTCACCATCACTGAGCAGCAGGCGTTCGCCCGCACCCGCCTCGAACAGCTTGCGGTGGCGGCTGCCGAGGCCAAGCGCCCGGCGGCGAGGCGGGCCAGCTAACCGTCCGGCCGGTCGGATCGAGGGGCGGCACAGCGGCTTTCGGCCCGAATGGTGTGAATCGTCGGCGTTGCGAGTGCGCCCTGGGCGAGAAAAACGCCGAAACCCCGCCCTTCAGACACATTGAAAACCGCCACCGCACACTGAAAGCCCTGGGCGGGCGTCCGCTGCCCGCTAAGCCTCGAGGTTCTGCAGCCGCACCTGACCCCGGGCCACCACCCGATCGTCGTCGTCGGTGATGGTGACCAGCCAGAGCTGCTGGCGCCGGCCGCGGTGGATCGGCTCGCCGGTGCCGTACACCGTCCCGGAGCTGATCGAACGCAGAAAATCGGTGTTGTTGTTGACGCCGACCACGTTGCCGCCGTCGCCCTTGGCGTTGAGCCAGGTGTAGGCGGCCACGCTGGCCATGCTCTCGATCACCGAGCAGTAGACGCCGCCGTGCACGAGGCCCATGGGCTGCAACAGCTTCGGCGTCACCTCCAGCTGCGCCCGGACGCGGTCCGGCGTCAGTTCTGTGTAGTGCAGCCCCAATTCGCCGTCAAACGGCGCGGTGAAGTTCGCGGGCAACGGCGCATCGGGTGGCGGTGGCACGCTCATGTGTCTACACCATGGGCCATCCGTGCGGTGGACGAGGAAACATCCGCCAAAACGGGCGAGCCCCGCGCTGGGCGCGGGGCTCGCCGATCGAGTAGACCGGGGGTCGCTGCAGCCCTCAGGACTCGCCGCGGTCATGTCGCTCGACCGCCATCAGCATAGGCAAGGCTGCCCTAATTTCGCAAGGTATGGTTTCGCTGTGGACGGGAGGTGTCGTGCCCGGATAGATACGACGGCCAGTAGTAAGCGAGTACGCTGGTTTCGACGCTCAGGAGATGAACGCACTATGGCCAAGCTGACCCGGCTAGGGGATCTGGAACGCGCGGTGATGGATCATCTGTGGTCCACGCCCGAACCCCAGACCGTCCGCCAAGTCCACGAGGCGTTGTCGGCGCGACGCGACCTCGCCTACACCACGATCATGACCGTGCTGCAGAGGCTGGCCAAGAAGAACCTGGTCTCCCAAATCCGCGACGACCGTGCCCACCGGTACGCGCCGGTGCACGGCCGCGACGAGCTCGTCGCCGGGCTGATGGTGGACGCGCTCGCGCAGGCCGAGGACTCCGGGGGCCGGCAGGCCGCCCTGGTGCATTTCGTCGAGCGCGTCGGCGCCGACGAGGCGGAGGCGCTCCGGCGCGCGCTGGCCGAACTGGAAGCCAATCCGCGCAACCACGCCCCGTCGGCTGGCGCGCCAGCGGAGGACTGAGGGAGACTGGCAGCGTGTCCGCGCTGGCCTTCTCCATCCTCGCGGTGCTCTTGGTTGGTCCGGCACCGGCCTTACTGGCACGCGCGACGTGGCCGCTGCGCGCCCCGCGCGCCGCGATGGTGTTGTGGCAAGCCGTGGCCCTCGCCGCGGTGCTCTCGGCGTTCAGCGCCGGCATCGCGATCGCCAGCCGGGTGCTGGTGCCCGGCCCCGACGGGCGGCCGACTGCCAGCGTCATGGGCGCCCCGGACCGGCTGGGCTGGCCACTGTGGGCGGCATACATCGCCGTCTTCGCGCTGACCGTGTCGGTCGGCGTCCGGTTGATGGTCGCGGTCGCGCGGGTGGCCATCGCCAATCGGCGGCGGCGGGCCCACCACCGCATGGTCGTCGACCTGGTCGGGGTCGGCCACGGCGCGGCCCTCGTCCAGCCCTGCGCCAACACCCGCGATCTGCGCGTCCTGGACGTCGCACAACCGCTCGCCTACTGCCTGCCGGGCGTGCGCAGCCGCGTCGTGGTCAGCGAGGGAACGCTGAAGACGCTCGGCGACGCCGAGGTCTCGGCCATCCTCACCCACGAGCGGGCTCACTTGCGCGCCCGCCACGACTTGGTGCTGGAGGCGTTCACCGCGGCGCACGCCGCCTTCCCGCGGTTCGTCCGCAGCGCCAACGCGTTACGCGCGGTGCAACTGCTCGTCGAGCTTCTGGCCGACGACGCCGCGGTGCGCGCCACCGGGCGCACTCCCCTGGCCCGGGCGTTGGTCGCCTGTGCATCGGGTCGGGCGCCGTCGGGCGCGCTGGCGGTGGGCGGTACCAGCACCGTGGTGCGGGTGCGCCGGCTGTCGGGCCGCGGCAACAGCCTGATGCTGGCGGCCACCGCGTACCTGGCCGCGGCCGCGGTATTCGTGGTACCCACCGTGGCGCTGGTGGTGCCGTGGCTCATCGAGCTGCGCCGGCTGTTCAACGTCTAGCGTCGGAGTGGGCCAACACCCTGGGATGCCTCTCGGAGTCGGCTGTGCCACAGTGTGATCCGACAGCTTGTCGGAAGAGTTCTGCGACCTGAGAGGCCAAGCCATGAGTTCGTCGAGTCCCCAGACTGGTACCGCGCAGATCGGCGTCACCGGCCTCGCCGTGATGGGTTCGAACATCGCCCGCAATTTCGCCCACCACGGCTACACGGTGGCGCTGCACAACCGGTCCGTCGCCAAGACCGATGCGCTGCTGGAAGAGCACGGCGACGAGGGCAAGTTCGTGCGCTCGGAGACCATCGAAGAATTCCTCGACGCGCTGGAGAAGCCCCGGCGAGTGCTGATCATGGTCAAGGCCGGCGACCCGACCGACGCCGTCATCAACGAGCTCGCCGACGCCATGGAGGAAGGCGACATCATCATCGACGGCGGCAACGCCCTCTACACCGACACCATCCGCCGGGAGAAGGCGATGCGCGAGCGCGGCCTGCACTTCGTCGGCGCCGGCATCTCCGGCGGCGAGGAGGGGGCGCTCAACGGGCCGTCGATCATGCCGGGCGGCCCGGCCGAGTCCTACACATCGCTGGGCCCGCTGCTCGAGGAGATCTCCGCGCACGTCGACGGCGTCCCGTGCTGCACCCACATCGGCCCCGACGGCGCCGGCCACTTCGTCAAGATGGTGCACAACGGCATCGAGTACTCCGACATGCAGCTGATCGGCGAGGCCTACCAGCTGCTGCGCGATGGGCTCGGCAAGACCGCCGACGAGATCGCCGACGTCTTCGACGAGTGGAACAAGGGCGACCTGGACAGCTTCCTCGTCGAGATCACCGCAAAGGTGCTGCGCCAGAAGGACGCCAAGACCGGCAAGCCGCTCGTCGACGTCATCCTCGACGAGGCCGAGCAGAAGGGCACCGGGCGCTGGACCGTCAAGTCGGCGCTGGACCTCGGCGTGCCCGTCACCGGCATCGCCGAGGCGGTGTTCGCCCGCGCGCTGTCGGGGTCCGTCACCCAGCGCAAGGCCACCACCGGGCTGGCGTCCGGTCAGCTCGGTGAAAAGCCGACCGACGCAACGCAATTCGTCGAGGACGTCCGGCAGGCCCTGTACGCGTCGAAGATCATCGCGTACGCCCAGGGGTTCAACCAGATTCAGGCCGGCAGCGCCGAATACGACTGGGGCATCACGCCGGGCGACCTGGCCACCATCTGGCGCGGCGGCTGCATCATCCGGGCGAAGTTCCTCAACCGCATCAAGGAGGCGTTCGACGAGGACCCCGACCTGCCGACGCTGATCGTCGCGCCGTACTTCCGCGCCGCGATCGAGGCCGCGATCGACGGCTGGCGCCGCGTCGTGGTGACCGCCACCCAGCTGGGGATCCCGATCCCGGGCTTCTCCTCGGCGCTGTCTTACTACGACGCGCTGCGCACCGAGCGCCTGCCGGCGGCGCTCACCCAGGGGCTGCGGGACTTCTTCGGCGCGCACACCTACGGCCGCATCGACGACGACCCGGACAAGCGCTTCCACACTCTGTGGAGCGGGGACCGCAGCGAAGTGCCCGCGTAGCGGTCTGCGTGTAGAAGGGACCAAAGGGGGCAAGCCCAATCACATGAGGTTTCTCGACGGGCATCGACCCGGGTACGACCTGACGTACAACGACGTCTTCATCGTGCCGAACCGCTCCGATGTGGCGTCGCGCTTCGACGTCGATCTGTCCACCACGGACGGCTCGGGCACCACCATCCCGGTCGTCGTCGCCAACATGACCGCGGTGGCCGGTCGGCGCATGGCCGAGACGGTCGCGCGGCGCGGCGGCCTGGTGATCCTGCCCCAGGATCTGCCGATCCCGGCGGTCCAGCAGACGGTGGATTTCGTCAAGAGCCGCGACATGGTCCTCGACACCCCGGTGGTGCTCGAGCCCGACGACTCGGTGTCCGACGCGATCGCGCTGATCCACAAACGTGCCCACGGCGTCGCCGTCGTGGTTTTCGAGGGCCGCCCGATCGGCGTGGTCACCGAGGCGTCGTGCGTCGGCGTCGACCGCTTCACCCGGGTGCGCGACGTGGCCGTGACCGACTTCGTGACGGCCCCGGTGGGCGCCGAGCCGCGCAAGATCTTCGACCTGCTCGAGCACGCCCCCATCGGTGTCGCGGTGGTGACGGCCGCGGACGGCACGCTGGCGGGCGTGCTCACCCGCACCGGCGCGGTCCGCGCCGGGCTGTACACGCCGGCCACCGACGCGCGCGGACGGTTGCGCGTCGGCGCGGCGGTCGGCATCAGCGGCGACGTGGGGGCCCGGGCGCGGTCCCTGGCCGAGGTCGGGGTGGACGTGCTCGTCATCGACACCGCGCACGGGCATCAGGTCAAGACGCTGGAGGCGATCAACGTGGTCGCGTCGTTGGATCTCGGCCTGCCGCTGGCCGCGGGCAACGTGGTGTCGGCGGAGGGCACCCGGGACCTGCTGGGCGCGGGGGCGACCATCGTCAAGGTCGGCGTCGGGCCCGGCGCCATGTGCACCACCCGGATGATGACCGGGGTCGGACGCCCGCAATTCTCCGCCGTCCTCGAATGCGCTTCCGCCGCAAGGAAACTCGGCGGACACGTGTGGGCCGACGGGGGCATCCGGCATCCGCGGGACGTGGCGCTGGCGCTGGCCGCGGGGGCGTCGAACGTCATGATCGGGTCGTGGTTCGCCGGCACCTACGAGTCGCCCGGCGACCTGATGCGCGACCGCGACGACCAGCCCTACAAGGAGAGCTACGGCATGGCCTCCAAGCGGGCCGTCGTCGCCCGCAGCGGTGCCGAGACCGCGTTCGACCGCGCCCGCAAGGCGTTGTTCGAGGAGGGCATTTCGACGGCCCGGATGGGGCTGGACCCCGACCGCGGCGGCGTCGAGGACCTGATCGACCACATCACCTCCGGGGTACGCAGCACCTGCACCTACGTCGGCGCCTCCACCCTGGAGGAGCTGCACGAGCGGGCCGTCGTCGGGGTGCAGTCGGCCGCGGGGTTCGCCGAGGGCCATCCGCTGCCGTTGGGTTGGTGAGTGCGCGCGGTCGTGCTGCCGTCCGCACGCGTTGGCTACCATGTGAATTCATGTGAGTCGCGGCCGGCAGCAAAGCGCTGCGCCGCATCGAGGGAAAGGCATGACGTGCCGCAGGCACGCGTCGGGGCCCGCATATTGATCCGGGCATCGTCCCCGGGGTCTGGGTCATGAACGTCGCCGTCACCCTGATCAGCCTCTTCGCCATCGCGCTGCTGATCTTCGCCAACGGGGTCTTCGTCGCGGCGGAGTTCTCGCTGACCGCTCTGGACCGCAGCGTCGTCGACTCCAACGCGCGCCTCGGGGGCCGGCGCGACCGATTCATCCAGCGCGCCCAGCAGCGGCTGTCGTTTCAGCTCTCCGGCGCCCAACTGGGCATCTCGATCTCCACGCTGGCGACCGGGTATCTGACCGAGCCGTTGATGGCCGACCTGCCGCATCCGGGGCTGAGCGCGATCGGCATACCGAACCGGCTGGCCGATGCGATCCTCGCGTTCCTGGCGCTGGTGATCGTGACGTCGGTGTCGATGGTGTTCGGGGAGCTGGTTCCGAAATATCTCGCCGTCGCGCGCCCGCTGTCGACCGGCCGCGCCGTCGTGGGCGTCCAGTTGCTGTTCTCGCTCATCTTCACCCCGGCCATCCGGTTGACGAACGGCGCCGCCAACTGGATCGTGCGCGAGCTGGGCATCGAGCCGGCTGAGGAGCTGCGCTCGGCCCGCTCGCCGCAGGAGCTGGCGTCCCTGGTGCGCAACTCCGCCCGCAGCGGCACGATGGATGCCGCCACCGCCGCCCTGGTGCGGCGATCCCTGCAGTTCGGCGAGCTGACCGCCGAGGAGCTGATGACGCCGAGGTCGAAGATCGTCGCGCTGGAAACCGACGAGACGGTCGCCGACCTGATCGCCGCGGCCGCCGAGTCCGGCTTCTCCCGCTTCCCCATCGTCGACGGCGACCTGGACGAGACCGTCGGCATCGTGCACGTCAAGCAGGTGTTCGCGGTGCCGGCGGCCGAGCGCGCGACCACCCTGCTGACCACGCTCGCGCAGCATGTGCCGGTGGTCCCGTCGACCCTGGACGGCGACGCGGTGATGGCCGAGATCCGCGCCAACAGCCTGCAAACCGCGATGGTTGTCGACGAGTACGGCGGCACCGCGGGCATGGTGACGGTCGAGGACCTGATCGAGGAGATCGTGGGCGACGTCCGCGACGAGCACGACGACGCCACCCCGGACGTGGTGGCGGCCGGCGCCGGCTGGCGGGTGAACGGGCTGTTGCGCATCGACGAGGTGGCCGCCGCCACCGGATTTAGGGCCCCGGAAGGGCCCTACGAAACGATCGGCGGCCTGGTGCTGCGCGAGCTCGGCCACATCCCGGTGGCCGGGGAAACCGTGGAGCTGACCGCCCTGGACCCCGACGGCCTGCTGGACACCTCGATGCGCTGGCAGGCGACGGTGGTTCGGATGGACGGTCGCCGCATCGACGTGCTCGAGCTGCAGGAGCTGGGCAGCCGTGCCGAAACGCCCGCGGGACGGGGCCCCTCGTGAACGACGCACTGGGAGTCCTGCTGGCGATCCTGCTGATCGGCGTCAACGCGTTTTTCGTCGGCGCGGAATTCTCGCTGATCTCGGCGCGCCGCGATCGCCTCGAGGCGCTGGCCGAGCAGGGCAAGGCGAGGGCCGTGGTGGTGATCCGCGCCGGCGAGCAACTGTCGTCGATGCTGGCCGGGGTGCAGCTGGGGGTGACGGTCGCGTCGCTGCTGCTCGGTCGCATCGGTGAGGCCGCGGTCGCCAGCCTGCTCCGCTCGGCGCTGGGCCTCACCGGCTGGCCCCCAGCGCTGCTGCACACGCTGTCGCTGGCGATCGCGCTGGCGATCGTCGTGACCATGCACGTGCTGCTGGGCGAGATGGTGCCGAAGAACATCGCGCTGGCCGGCCCCGAGCGCGCCGCGATGCTGCTGGTCCCGCCCTACCTGGCGTACGTGCGTGCGGCCCGGCCGTTGATCGCGTTCTACGACAAGTGCGCCAACGTGGTGCTGCGCGCGCTGCGGGTCGAGCCCAAGTCGCAACTCGACGTCGCGGTTTCCACCACGGAGCTGCGGGTGATGATCACCGAATCGGTGTCCGAGGGGCTGTTGGACGCCGAGGAGCACGGCAGGCTGACCCGGGCACTGCAGCTGCGCTACCGCCGCGTCGGCGACGTGGCGCGGCCGCTCGCCGAGATCCGGGCGGTGCCGGTTGCCGCAGCGGGCTCCGGGCCGACCGTGGGCGCGGTCGAAGAGGCCCTGGCCCAGAGCGGTTATTCGCGGTTTCCCGTCGCCGACCCCGACGGGAAGTTCATCGGGTACCTGCACATCAAGGACGTGCTGACGCTCGACGATGACCCGAACACGGTGATCGACCGGTCCTGGGTGCGACCGCTGCCGCAGGTTCCGGCGTCGTTGCCGCTGGCCGACGCCCTGTCGCGGATGCGCCGCAGCAACAGCCATCTGGCTTTGGTGACTGGCGACAGCGGCACGGTGGTGGCGATGGTGGCGATGGAAGATCTGGTCGAAGACCTGGTCGGCACCATGCGCGACGCGTAGTGCCGCTGCCCGCGAACCGGGCCGCAGCCCGTATGATCTCCAAGGCTGCCGGGCCGGATAGCGATCGTCGCGGTTCGCCGCGGCGCCATAGTCGGAGCTCTTAGCGCGCGCCTGACCTGCTGTTGAAGGTCGGGCGGATGACGTCCGGCAAGCCGCCGGTCGGTAGGCTGAAGGCAATGCGTGCTGAGGGTCAGTGAGGTGTTACTCGGCCCACTATGGAGGAGAAAAATGACTGATCGCGTGTCGGTGGGGAACCTGCGCGTCGCCCGAGTGCTCTACGACTTCGTGAACAACGAGGCCCTGCCCGGCACCGACATCGACCCGGACAGCTTCTGGGCCGGCGTCGACAAGGTCGTGGCCGACCTGACCCCGCAGAACCAGGATTTGCTGAACCGCCGCGACGAGCTGCAGGCCCAGATCGACAAGTGGCACCGGCACCGCGTGATCGAGCCGATCGACGCCGAGGCCTACCGCGAGTTCCTCATCGAAATCGGCTACCTGCAGCCCGAACCCGACGACTTCACCATCACCACCTCGGGTGTCGACGACGAGATCACGACGACCGCAGGCCCGCAGCTGGTGGTGCCGGTGCTCAACGCGCGGTTCGCGCTGAACGCGGCGAACGCTCGCTGGGGTTCGCTCTACGACGCCCTGTATGGCACCGACGTCATCCCCGAGAGCGACGGCGCGGAAAAGGGATCGAGCTACAACCGGGTGCGCGGCGACAAGGTGATCGCCTACGCGCGCGGGTTCCTCGACCGGGCCGTCCCCCTGGCGTCGGGCTCCTGGGCGGACGCGACCGGCATCAGCATCGCCGACGGCCAGCTGCAGATCACCCTCGGTTCCGAAGCGGAGCCCGTCGGGCTGGCCCAGCCCGAGAAGTTCGTCGGGTACAGCGGCGAGCTCGGGTCCCCCAGCTGGTCGGTGCTGCTGGTCAACCACGGACTGCACATCGAGATCCTGATCGACCCCGAGTCCCCCGTCGGCGCCACCGACCGGGCCGGCGTCAAGGACGTCGTCCTGGAATCGGCGGTCACCACGATCATGGACTTCGAGGACTCGGTGACCGCCGTCGACGCCGACGACAAGGTGCTGGGCTACCGCAACTGGCTGGGGCTGAACAAGGGCGACCTGGTCGAAGAGGTCAGCAAGGGCGGCGAGACCTTCACCCGCGCGCTCAACGCCGACCGCACCTACAACACGCCCGACGGCGGGGAGCTCACCCTGCCCGGCCGCAGCCTGTTGTTCGTCCGCAACGTGGGGCACCTGATGACCAACGACGCCATCATCGACGCAGATGGCAACGAGGTTTTCGAGGGCATCATGGACGGGCTGTTCACCGGCCTGACCGCGATCCACGGGCTGCGGACCGGTGACGCCAATGGCCCCCTGACCAACAGCCGCACGGGTTCCATCTACATCGTCAAGCCCAAGATGCACGGGCCCGCCGAGGTCGCGTTCACCTGCGAACTGTTCAGCCGCGTCGAGGACGTGCTGGGCCTGCCGCAGGGCACCCTCAAGGTCGGCATCATGGACGAGGAACGCCGCACCACGGTCAACCTCAAGGCGTGCATCAAGGCCGCCGCCGATCGGGTGGTGTTCATCAACACCGGCTTCCTCGACCGCACCGGCGACGAGATCCACACCTCGATGGAGGCCGGCCCGATGATCCGCAAGGGTGCGATGAAGAACAGCACCTGGATCAAGGCCTACGAGGACGCCAACGTCGACATCGGGCTCGCCGCCGGGTTCAAGGGCAAGGCCCAGATCGGCAAGGGCATGTGGGCGATGACCGAGCTGATGGCCGACATGGTCGAGCAGAAGATCGGCCAGCCCAAGGCCGGCGCCACCACCGCGTGGGTGCCGTCGCCCACGGCGGCGACCCTGCACGCGATGCACTACCACTACGTGGACGTGGGCGCCGTGCAGGAGGAGCTCGCGGGCAAGAAGCGCACCACCATCGAGGAGCTGCTGACCATTCCGCTGGCCAAGGAATTGGCTTGGGCGCCAGAGGAAATCCGCGAGGAGCTGGACAACAACTGCCAGTCCATCCTCGGCTACGTGGTGCGCTGGGTGGAGCAGGGCGTCGGCTGCTCGAAGGTGCCCGACATCCACAACACGGCGCTCATGGAGGACCGGGCCACCCTGCGCATCTCCAGCCAGCTGCTGGCCAACTGGCTGCGCCACGGCGTGATCACCAGCGAGGACGTTCGCGCCAGCCTGGAGCGGATGGCACCGCTGGTGGACCGGCAGAACGAAGGGGACCCGGTTTATCGGCCGATGGCGCCCAACTTCGACGACAGCATCGCCTTCTTGGCGGCTCAGGAGCTGATTCTGTCCGGGACGCAGCAGCCCAACGGCTACACCGAGCCGATCCTGCACCGGCGCAGGCGCGAGTTCAAAGCCCGCGCCGCGGGTGCGTGAAAACGGCCCGACATGCGGTAGGTAACGCGGTCCGATGACTAGAATCTGCGCCGAGTTCACAAGTCACGCGACGAGTCGACGGGAAGGCGGCGGGCACCGGTATGGGTAGGCACAGCATGCCCGACCCCGAGGATTCCGTCGACGAGCCAGCTGACGAACACCTCGCCGACGAGGCCTACCCGGCCGACGACACGGGTCAGCACCACCGCGAGGCCGGCCTCCCGGACTATCCGAGCGGGGACGACTACGGCGCGGTGGACTACTCCGGCGAGGACTACTCGCACGAGGACCCGTACGCGACCGACGACACGTTCGCCTCCGGCCCCGACGACGCGTATCCGGAATTCGCCCCCAGCCCGATGAGCGTGCCGCCACCGGCCGCCCCGTCGTCCCGCTTCGGCGGTGGCCACCGCGGGCTCGGCGAGCGGCTCGGCGGCCACCGCAGCGACGGCGGGCGCCGCGGCGTCAGCATCGGGGTGATCGTCGCGCTCGTCGCCGTCGTCGTCGTGGTGGGCACGGTGATCCTGTGGACTTTCTTTGGTGACGCGTTGTCGCACCGCTCGCACACCGCTGCCGCGCGGTGCGTGGGGGGCAAGGAGACGGTCGCCGTCATCGCCGACCCGTCGATCGCCGATCCCGTGCAGCAGCTCGCCGAGAGCTACAACGCCACGTCCGGCCCGGTCGGCGATCACTGCATGGTGGTGAGCGTCAAACAGGCCGGCTCCGACGCCGTCCTGGGCGGGTTCGCCGGCAAGTGGCCGGCCGACCTGGGCGGCCAGCCGGCGTTGTGGATCCCGGGCAGCTCGATCTCCGCCGCGCGGCTCGCCGCGTCGGGTCAAAAGATCACCGAAAGCCATTCCCTGGTCACCTCGCCGGTCATGCTCGCCGTGCGGCCGGAACTCGGCCAGGCCCTGGGCAATCAGGGCTGGGCGGCGCTGCCCGGCCTGCAAACCAACCCCAATTCGCTGGCCGGGCTGAACCTGCCGGCGTGGGGGTCGCTGCGGCTGGCGCTGCCGATGACCGGCAACGCCGACGCGTCATTGCTGGCCGGCGAGGCCGTGGCGGCCGGGGCGGCCCCACCCGGTGCGCCGCCGACCCAGGGCGTCGGCGCCGTGCGCACGCTGTTGGGCGCCCAGCCCAAGCTCGCGGACAACTCCCTGACCGAGGCGCTGAACACGCTGCTCAAGCCCGGTGACGCGGCGACCGCGCCGGTGCACGCCGTGGTCACCACCGAGCAGCAGCTGTACCTGCGGGGCCAGTCGCTGTCCGACGCCAAGAGCACGCTGGCTTCCTGGCTGCCGCCCGGTGCGGCACCGGTCGCCGACTATCCCGCGGTGCTGCTGGGCGGCTCCTGGGTGAACCAGGAGCAGGCCTCCACGGCCAACGGGTTCGCCCGCTTCATGCAGAAGCCCGAGCAACTCGCGAAGCTCGCCAAGGCCGGCTTCCGGGTCAGCGGCGTCAAGCCGCCCAGCAGCCCGGTCACCAGCTTCGCGGCGCTGCCGTCCACCCTGTCGGTGGGTGACGACACGCTGCGCGCCACGCTGGCCGAGGCGATGACCGCCCCGTCCAGCGGGCTGGCCGCGACCATCATGCTCGACCAGTCGATGCCCGCTGACGAAGGTGGAAAGTCGCGGCTGGCCAACGTGATCGGGGCGCTGCAGGAAAAGATCAAGTCGTTGCCGGCCAGCGCCGCCGTGGGGCTGTGGACCTTCGACGGCCACGAGGGGCGCTCGGAGGTGACCAGCGGACCGCTGGGCGACCCGGTCAACGGCCAGCCGCGCTCGGCGGCGCTGACGGCCGCGCTGGACAAGCAGTATTCGTCGGCCGGCGGCGCGGTGTCGTTCACCACGCTGCGCCTGCTCTACCAAGAGGTGCAGGCCAATTACCGCGCCGGCCAACCGAATTCGATACTGGTGATCACGTCTGGTCCACACACCGACCAGACGTTGGACGGGCCCGGGCTGCAGGACTTCATCCGCAAGAGCGCCGACCCGGCCAAGCCGATCGCGGTCAACGTCATCGACTTCGGCGCCGACCCCGACAAGGCCACCTGGGAGGCCGTCGCCCAGCTCAGCGGCGGCGGCTACCAGAACCTCACCACGTCGGCGTCCCCCGATCTGGCCGCGGCCCTGAGCACCTTCTTGAGCTGACGGCACCCGACTCGCCGCGACCGTAACCCGGCTGCGAAAAACCGGGCCGAACTTCGCCGTGCGGTTACGCTCGCGGTCCGGGCGTTGTCACCGCTGCGGCATACGATCGTCGCGTTGCCCGAAGGGAGCGTCATGACGATCGATTTCACCCCGGATCCCCGCCTTTATCCGTTCGAGTCGCGCTGGTTCGACAGCTCGCGCGGGCGGATGCATTACGTCGACGAGGGTCACGGCCCGCCGATCCTGTTCTGCCACGGCAACCCGACGTGGAGCTTCCTGTACCGGAACATCATCGTCGCGCTGCGCCACCAATTCCGTTGCATCGCAGCCGATTATCTCGGCTTCGGGCTGTCCGAGCGACCCGCCGGATTCGGATACAAGATCGACGAGCATGCCCAGGTGGTCGGCGAGTTCGTCGACCACCTGGGCCTCGACGGCTATCTGACGATGGGCCAGGACTGGGGCGGCCCCATCAGCATGGCGGTCGCGGTAGAGCGCGCCGCCCGGGTCCGCGGCGTCGTGCTGGGCAACACCTGGTTCTGGCCGGCGGACACGCTGGCGACGAAGGCGTTCAGCCGCGTGATGGGCAGCCCGCCGATGCAGTGGGCGATCTTGCAGCGCAATTTCTTTGTGGAGCGGCTCATCCCGGCGGGGACCCAGCACCGCCCGAGCGCGGAGGTGATGGAACACTACCGGGCCGTGCAGCCCAGCGCCGAGGCGCGCAAGGGCGTGGCCGAGATGCCCAAGCAGATCCTCGCCGCCCATCCGCTGCTGGGGCGGCTCGCCGAGGAGGTGCCGGCCAGATTGGGCGGCAAGCCCGCGCTGTTCGTCTGGGGGATGAAGGATTTCGCGTTCCCGCCGGGCCCGACGCTCCCGCGGATGCGCGCGAGCTTCCCCGATCATGTCGTCGTCGAGCTGCCCGACGCCAAGCACTTCATCCAGGAGGACGCGCCCGACCGGGTCGCGGCGGCGATTATCGAGCGCTTCGGCAGTGGCGATCGCGAGCGCGGCGAAGCCGGGTGAAGCGGGTCGCCACCGTCGGGCTAGTGGCGATCGCGAGCGCGGCGAAGCCGGGTGAAGCGGGTCGCCACCATCGGGCTACTAGGCGAACGCCTCCACCGGCGGGCATGAGCAGACCAGGTTGCGGTCGCCGTAGGCGCCGTCGATGCGGCGCACCGGCGGCCACACCTTGGGCCGGAACCCCTTGCCCAGCGGGTAGGCCGCCTCCTCCCGCGTGTACGGGTGGTCCCAATCCGAGACGAGCAGGCACTCGGCGGTGTGCGGAGCGCCCCGCAGCGGGTTGTCGTCCACGGACCACTCCCCCGCGCCGACGCGCTCGATCTCGCCGCGGATGGCGATCATGGCCTCGCAGAAGTCGTCGACCTCGGTCAGGCTCTCGCTTTCGGTCGGCTCCACCATCAGCGTGCCGGCGACCGGGAAGCTCATGGTTGGCGCGTGAAAGCCGTAGTCCGCCAACCGCTTTGCGACGTCGTCGACGGTCACTCCGGTGGCCTTGGTGATGCCGCGCAGGTCCAGGATGCACTCGTGCGCGACCATGCCGTTCTCGCCCGCGTACAGCACCGGGAAGTACTCGTCGAGGCGCCGGGCGATGTAGTTGGCCGAGGCGATCGCGGTGAGCGACGCCGCCCGCAGCCCGTCGGCGCCCATCATCCGGATGTAGGCCCACGTGATCGGCAGGATCGACGCCGACCCGTAGGGCGCCGACGACACCGGATGGCCGCCGGGCAGTTCCGGGGCATGCGGGTGGCCAGGCAGGAACGGCGCCAGGTGCGAGCGCACCGCCACCGGCCCGACGCCCGGCCCGCCGCCGCCGTGCGGGATGCAGAACGTCTTGTGCAGGTTCAGGTGACTGACGTCGCCGCCGAACCTGCCCGGGCGGGCCAGCCCGACCAGCGCGTTGAGATTGGCGCCGTCGATGTAGACCTGGCCGCCCGCGTCGTGCACGGCCGCGCAGATCTCGGCGATGTCGTGCTCGTACACGCCGTGGGTGGACGGGTAGGTGATCATCAGCGCGGCCAGCCGGTCCGCGTGCTCGGCCACCTTGGCCCGCAGGTCGTCGAGGTCGACGTCGCCGTTGTCGCGGCACGCGACCACGGCCACCCGCAGCCCGGCGAGCGCGGCCGACGCGGCATTGGTCCCGTGCGCGCTGGACGGGATGAGGCAGATGTCGCGGTGCGGTTCGCCGCGGCTGGCGTGGTAGTCGTGGATGGCCAGCAGGCCGGCGTACTCGCCCTGCGAGCCCGCGTTGGGCTGCAGCGAGACGGCGTCGTAGCCGGTGATCTGCACCAGCCAGGTCTCCAGGTCGGCGATCAGCCGGCGGATCCCCTCGGTGTCGGAGGCCGGCGCGAACGGGTGCAGGCGCGCGAACTCGGGCCAGGTGACCGGTTCCATCTCGGCCGCGGCGTTGAGCTTCATCGTGCACGAGCCGAGCGGAATCATGCTGCGGTCCAAGGCAATATCCTTGTCCGCCAGCGTGCGCAGGTAGCGCATCATCGCCGTCTCGGTGCGGTATTGCGTGAAGGCCGGGTGCGTCAGGAACTCCGAGGTGCGGGTCGCGATGTCCACGGCGACGGGTTCGGCGGCCGGCACTCCGAAGGCGTCGATCACCGCGGCGACGTGCGCGTCGGTGGTGGCCTCGTCGCAGGCCACCGAGACGTGGTCGTCGTCGACGCGCCAGAGGTTGACGCCGTTGGCCTTGGCCGCGGCCAGCACCTCGTCGGCGCGGCCCGGCACCCGGGCCAGCACGGTGTCGAAGTACGTGTCGTGCACCAGCGCCGAGCCCAGCGCGGCGGCGATCGTGTTTGCGTGGGCGTGCACGCGGCGGGCGATCGCGGTCAGACCGTCGGCGCCGTGGTAGCTGGCGTACATCGCGGCCATCACGGCCAGCAGCACCTGCGCGGTGCAGATGTTGCTGGTCGCCTTGTCGCGGCGGATGTGCTGCTCGCGGGTCTGCAGCGCCAAACGAAACGCCGGCGCGCCGTCACTGTCCACGGACACGCCGACCAGCCGCCCCGGCAGCTGGCGGGCGTGCTTGGCGTGCACGGCCAGGTAGCCGGCATGCGGCCCGCCGAATCCCATTGGGACACCGAACCTTTGGGTGGTGCCGAACGCGACGTCGGCGCCGATGTCGCCGGGCGGGGTGATCAGCGTAAGGGCCAGCAGGTCCGCGCCGACGGCGACCAGCGCGCCCCGTTCGTGCGCCGCCGAGACCAGGGCCGTCCAGTCGGTGATCCGGCCGCTGGCGCCCGGCAGCTGGGTGATGATGCCGAAGAAGTCGCCGTCGGGCAGGCCGTCACGCAGGTCGGCGGTGACGATCTCGATGCCCAACGGCCTGGCCCGCGTGGCGAGCACGGCCGCGGTCTGGGCGAAGACGTCGACGTCCACGGCGAGCTTGTTCGCCGTCCCGCGAGCGGCGCGGTGCATGAGTGTCATCGCCTCGGCCGCGGCGGTGCCCTCGTCGAGCATCGACGCGTTGGCGACCTCCAGCCCGGTCAGGTCGGCCACCATCGTCTGGAAGTTCAGCAGCGCCTCCAGCCGGCCTTGGCTGATCTCCGGCTGGTAGGGCGTGTACGCGGTGTACCAGGCCGGGTTCTCCATGATGTTGCGCAGCAACACCGGCGGCGTGAGCGTGTCGTAGTAGCCCTGCCCGATCATCGACACGGCCACGGTGTTGGCGTCGGCCAGGGCGCGCAGCTCGGCCAGCGTCTCGGCCTCGCTGGCGGGGGGCGGCAACTGGTCCAGGCCCGGCGCGGCGCCGCCGTCGGGGCGCGTGTCGAGGATGCCGGCCGGAACCGCCTTCGACGCCAGCTCGTCTAACGAGTCGACCCCGATGACGTCGAGCATGGCGGCGATGGCCTGGCGATCCGGCCCGATGTGCCGCGCTGCGAAGGTTGATTGATCGGCCACGGCGAACTCCTGAGGTCGAGGGACTAACGGCCCTCTCCCTCTGTCTTCACCCGTTCGCCGGGCGCCTGAGAGATTCGGCGCCGGCTGCTGCCGGGGCGCCTTTCCCCATCGGCGGGTGGGACCGCTACCGGTCCGCACCGCTTTCCAGAGGCGTCGTTAACTCGCGCGGTCCGGGTGCCTGAGAGGTTGACGGAGAGGTGTTGCTCCTTCGGCGCCCGTGACTGGCAGCCACGAGACTCTCCCGCCCGAGTGCGACGCGCGGACCAGTTTACCCGGGGTCAGCCGATCTTGCGGTCGCGGTGCTTGCGCCGCGACGCCAGCTCGTCCTCCGGGGCCGCGATCGACTCGCCGCCGTCGGCGCGCTCGCCGTGGAAGTCGGCGATCACGCCGGTCAGCTCGCGCATGGCGCCCGACACCGCGATGCCGAACACGCCCTGCCCGCCCTGCAGCAGGTCGACGACCTCTTCGGCCGAGGTGCACTCGTAGACGGTGGTGCCGTCGGAGAACAGCGTGATGTTGGCCAGGTCCTGGACGCCGCGCTGGCGCAGGTGGTCGACGGCGACGCGGATGTTGTGCAACGAGATGCCGGTGTCGAGCAGTCGCTTGACGATCTTGAGGACCAGGATGTCCTTGAAAGAGTACAGCCGCTGGCTGCCGGAGCCCGCCGCGCTGCGGATCGACGGGACCACCAGCGACGTGCGCGCCCAGTAGTCCAGCTGGCGGTAGGTGATGCCGGCGATCTGGCACGCGCTCGGCCCGCGGTAGCCCACCAGCTCGTCGGGCACGGAATCGTCGGGGAACAGCCCGGGCTGCACCGGTGCGCTCGCTGCGGAGACGGGTTGGTCGCTGCTCGCGGCGTTCGCTTGGTCAGCTAGGTCCAGCTGCTCTTGACGTGGCTGGTCGCTCACGGGGGTTCCTCTCGCCGATCGCGCTGTCATCGTTAGCTGCGTCTGTAGGCTGCACCGCAGCCACGTTTGCTCAGGCCCGAGTGCTAGTGAGCTTACGCTTTTCGATAGCCGCCGCGCCTTAAGTCGTGATCAAAGTATGGCGGCCGGAGGCCCAACTGGCAGCACTATCGGCCAGCGTGTCGAGATCGCGGCGCCAGATGAGATGGATCCGTGATGTCGGCGTCCAGCCTAGTCCCCGCGGGATGGCCCTCGCCGCGCGACTAGGTGGCCTTGAAGTCGTCGGGCGACACGCTGTCGAGGAACTCCTTGAACTTCTCCACCTCGTCCTCGCGTACGGCGGTGTTGGCCTCTTCGTCGCTCTCGTCCGGGATGAGCAGACCGGCCTGGGCGAGCACGGCCTCCTCGACGTAGATGGGGACGCCGACCCGCAGGGCGATCGCCACCGAGTCCGACGGGCGCGCCGAGACAGTGATATTGCGGTCGAAGACCAGGTCGGCGTAGAACGTGCCCTCCTGCAGGTCGACGATCCGCACCTCCTTCAGCGAATGCCCAAGCGCCGCAATGAGATCCCTGATCAGGTCATGCGTCAGCGGTCGGGGTGGTTCGACGCCCTGCTGCTCCAGCGCGATGGCGGCGGCTTCGGACTGACCGATCCAGATTGGCAGGTAGCGGTCACCGTTGGCCTCGCGCAGCAACAGCACCGGCTGGTTCTGCGGTTGCTCGACGCGAATGCCGACAACACGAACTTCACCCATCTGTGTCTGCCCTCCGCAACTCTTCAGCCCGCCGAACACCAAGCTGTCCAACGAAGTCTAATCCTCAGCGATGCAGAACGTCGCGAACGGCAGACTTGATCAGCGAGGTGTGCAATGTGATCGCGAGCGCGGCCACCTCCCGCGCCAGGTCGTCGGCGCGGTCCCGGGCGCCGGCCTTGCCGGCCTTGACGAGCGGCCCCGCGATCTGCGCGATCAGATCGGACTGCCGGTCGGCCGCGGAACGGAACGCGCGCAGGTGCCTCGGTTCGACGCCGTATTCGGCCAGGGCCCGCGCGCATTGGAGGATGACCACGGCGTGTTCGTCGAAGAATCGGCCCGGGCCGGTGGTGATCACCCCCGCCCGGAGCAACGCCGTCAGCAGATCGTCGTCCACCCCGGAACGCTCCAGGAGATCCTCTCGGCTCAGCCGGACCCGCGGCGGGGCCACCGCCGCCGCGTCGGGCTTGGCGCCCGGGGCGGCCGCGGCCACGGCGCCGGATTCCCCGCCGTTCGGAACCGACACCAATCGCGGTACCCCGTAAGGCGATCCGATCGGGGGCAGCTCGCCGTCGGGCAGCGCGTCCAGCTGCGCCCGGATCACCTTCAGCGGCAGGTAGTGGTCGCGCTGCGCGGTGAGGATGAACCGCAGCCGCGCGCAGTCATACGCGGTGAACCTGCGATATCCCGACGCGGCGCGCTGCGGCGTCACCAGTCCCTCGGCCTCCAGGAATCGAATCTTGGAGATCGTGACATCGGGGAAATCCGGCCTCAACAGGTCGAGGACCGCCCCAATCGACATCCCGGCCAGTGCCGGGCTATCGGGTGCGCTCACTACCCTCCTTCACTACCCTCCGGAATCTCCGTCGTCGCCCTGCTTGGGTCCGGTCAAGAACACCAACCGGAACTTGCCGATCTGCACTTCGTCGCCGTTGGCCAGCACCGCCGAATCGACGGGCTCGCGGTTGACGTACGTGCCATTCAGGCTACCGACATCGACTACGTGAAACTCGTTATTTTCCAACCTGAATTCGGCGTGGCGACGGCTGACGGTGACGTCGTCGAGAAAGATGTCGCTGTCGGGATGCCGACCGGCGGACGTGATGGCCTGGTCGAGCAGGAACCGCGACCCGGCGTTAGGTCCGCGTTTGACGACCAGCAACGCCGAGCCGGCCGGGAGTCCTTCGACGCCCGACACCGCGCTCTCGGTCCCCGCCTGGGCGGGCGCGTCGAGTTCGTTGAGAAAGTCGGCACGAAAGACCGAAGTCGTTTCCACCGTGACTTCGTCAGAGGTCTGGTCGTTATCCATGTCCGTCACGCGCTGCTCCTCACTGGCCGCTGTGGCGTTATCCGAACCGGGCCGCTCGCCCGGCTCCCCTCAAGGTTTGTCGAGGTTTCCTGAGTTTCTCTAGCCCCGCACTGCTGATTACTTGACCGTCTCGTGTCTATCAAGTGTCGATCTGTTGACCGTACCGCGCACCGGTTCGCAATGTGCCCCCCACCGGACGATCGGAAGCCCGACCGACGTGAACCGCGTGCGCCGCCCGCAGCACCGAGCGGGGCTGGCAGGCACATTAGCAATCGTCATTCGGTCAGCGTCCCGCGGTAGGCCTCCGGGTCGAGCAGCGCCGAGATCGCCGACTCGAGCTCGGCGGCGTCCGAGACCTGGACGTCGACGAGCCAGCCCGATCCGTAGGGGTCGGAGTTGACCAGCTGCGGACTGCCCTCTAGGTCGGCGTTGACCGCCAAGACCGTGCCCGAGACCGGCGCGAACAGGTCCGACACCGACTTCGTCGATTCCACCTCGCCGAAGGATTCGCCCGCGCTCACCTGGCTGCCCACGTCCGGCAGCTGGACGAAGACGACGTCGCCGAGCGCCGACTGCGCGAAGTCGGTGATACCGACCCGCACGGTGTCCTCACCGCTGCGTCGAACCCACTCATGTTCGGCGGTGTAGTGCAGATCGGACGGGATATCGCTCACGGGTGATCCTGTTCTGGTCGCTGCCAACGAGGCACGTTCACTTGACCGGCTGAGCGTATTGGTGCGGTTTTGGTTGCCGCAAGGTGGTCACGTCGACCCGGTCGGCCTGCTGGACCGACATCCGGGCGCCGACGCGCTTGATGCTGTCCTCGGCTCCGCCGGGGATGTTCATCGCCGCGGCCAGCGTGGGCGGATCGCCAATCGCCAGAATCGAATACGGGGACGACAGGGTCTTGGTGTCAACGGTCAACGAGCCCGGCGTACCCACTATCCAGGTATCGACACCTACCCGGACGGATTGGTGTGCGTCGTTGATCTCGATCGCTTCGGCGCCGGCGGCACGCAGCTCGTTGAGCACGTCGAGCATCGCCTCCGGTGACACCCCCGGGCCCGGGTCATCGATGGTGATGATGACGCCGGGACCGGTGGCGCCCACCGCGCCGACCAAGATGGACAGCGCCGCGAGCCGGGCCTGGGCGCTCTGGATGGCGGCCTGATCGTTGTTGCCGGACGCCTGCAACGCATTCAGCGTGTTTTGCAGCTCGGCGACTTCGGTGTTCAGCGTGGCCTCGCGCTGCCGCAGCGAGTCCAGCAGCACCAACAGGTCGGCGGGGCGGGCGGTGTCCAGCGAGTCGCCCGACTTGGTCTGGCGGACCTGGGTGACGATGGCAATCCCCAGGACGAGGCACAGCACGACCGCCAGCGCCCCGAAGGCCAGCCGCGAGCGTCCGGCCCGCAACATCGCGGACAGTCCCGTGCGGTGCACCGGGCCGATCTCGGGCCGCGGGCGGTGCGGCGGCAGTTCGTGCCGGCCGCGATGCGCTCCCTCGCCCGCGACGGGCTCGGCCGGCGCGTCGCGACTTTCCCCGTCTTCGGGGGCGGGGCGATCGGGCGGGTCCTGGCTCACGGCCGTTATGCCCCGAACAGCCGGCGCCGCAGCGCGGCGGCGTTGCCGAAGATGCGGATGCCCAATACGACGATGATCGCGGTGGACAATTGGGTGCCTACGCCCAGTTGGTCGCCGACGTAGACGATGAGCGCGGCCACAAAGACGTTGAACACGAACGAAATCACGAAGACCTTGGGGTCAAAGATGCGTTCGAGGTAGGCGCGCAGTCCGCCGAACACCGCGTCGAGCGCGGCCACCACCGCGATCGGCAGATAGGGCTGGACCACCTCGGGCACGGCGGGGTGGAAAACCAACCCCAGCACGATGCCGACCGCGAGCGCCGCGATGCCGATCATGCTCGGTTTCCTCTCGGCATGTCTCTCACTTGGGCCCAATCTGTTTGGCGAACTTGACATCCCGCATCGGTCCGGCGGGCAGCGACAGGCCGTCGGCGACGTTCACGGTGACGACGACGCCGTAGGAGGACTCCAGCAGCCGCAGCCGCTGCAGGCCGGGGCTGTTGTCGAAGACGTCGCGCATCGAGTGCGGCGGCCCGACCGCCAGGATCCGGTAGGGGCTGCTGGTGGGGTTGTTGTCGACGAGGATCGCCCCGCCGGCCTGCCGGATGGTGACATTGGGTCCGATCCGGACGCCGCCGACGGAGATGGCTTCGGCGCCGCTGGCCCACAGCGAGTTGACGACCAGCTGCAGGTCGCGGTCCAGGATGATCTGCCTGCTGCCGTTGATGCGCTGCTTGGAAACGTCGGAAAGGTTCGGGCCGGCACCGGGATCGGTCACGGTCACTGCGAGGCCGGGACCGATCACCGCCGTGCTCGCCGCCGCCAGGCCCAGCGCGTCGAGATTGGCCAACAGCCGCTGCCCCTGGGCGTTTTCGGCCAGTGCGTGGCGCTGCACGTCGTCGACTCGGCTCGAGAGCGCGCTGCGCTGTTGGCCCAACCTGGCCGCGGCGGCCTCCGAGGAACGCACGCTTTCCAGCAGCAGCTGCTGCGCGGTGCGCACGCCGGGCGCCACCGAGCGCGCCTGCGCGACCGCGGCGGCGAACACCGTCGCGATCAGCAGCGCGGCCAGGGCCTGCCACAGCCAGCCGAGGGCGCGGGCGCGGCGGCTCGGCGCCGCGCCGTCACTGTCGCGTTTGGCCGCGGCCGCGGCGTAGCCGGGATCCAGGTGCTCCGAGAGCAGGGCGCGCAGCAGCGAGGGCACCGGGATCAGCTGGGGCCGCGCCGCGGCGTGCGCGCTGCGGCCGGCGTTGGGGTCATAGCCGCCGAGCATCCGGTCCGCGTCACTCATGGCCAGCCGCCTTGCGGGTGACCGGCTGACGGTCGGACTGTTTGAGCTTGGGCATCCGGCGCACCACCAACGTCATCTGCACCGCATACAGCACGAACGCCCACAGGTACATGTACAAGCCCCAGCCCAAAAAGCCCCAGCCGCAGGCCCTCAGCACGCGGCTCCACTCCGCGCCGCCGGTGCCCAGCAGGACCAACGGAAACCCGGCCATCAATGCGAAGGTGGCGCCTTTTCCGACGTAGGTCACCGGCAGCGCCGACAGGCCGCGGCTGCGCAGCAGCGGGAGCGTGGCGGCCAGCAGCCCGTCGCGCACCAGCAGGGTGATGACGAACCACCACGGCACGATCCCGTCGATCGCCAGGACGATCGGGACGGTCACCATGTAGAGCCGGTCCACCGCCGGGTCCAGCAGAACGCCCAGCCGCGAGGACTGGTTGAGCGTGCGGGCGATCTTGCCGTCGGCCCAGTCCGAGGCCCCGCTGAACATCAGGATCGCCACCGCCCAGCCGTTGGCGTGGGCGAACAGCAGGACGTAGACGAATACCGGGATGAGCAGCAGGCGGATCGCGCTGAGCGCGTTGGGCACCGTCAGCACCCGATCGGGCGGAAGCGCGGGCTCCATGAGCCGTGACATTAGCCGAATGCCGAGTGCGCGGCTGGCCGCACACTCGAGCTCGAGCGTGCGGCTGGCCGCACGCTCGTCGGCTCAGCTCAGCGGAACACCCCGGGCAGGCTCAGGGTCGACAGCGTGTCGTCGGACAGCGGGTTGTCGTTGACCATGTAGGTCCACGTCGACGTCGGCCGCGCCAGTTTGGACAGGTCCAGCCCGGGCTCCTCGTCGAGCACGTTCGCGGTTTCGAACGTCTGCTGCGCCGCCTCGATGGCGTCGGCGGCCAGCGACGCGAACGCGTCGACCGCCATCCGGTGGAACTCGTCCAGCGGATTCTGCCGGCCCAGCGCGCGCAGGTGGATGCTTTCGCGGATGTCGGCGAGGTAGGCCAGATGGTCGGCCCAGCCCCGGTCGAGGTGATACAGCATGATGAGCCGGCAGATCTTCTCGAGGCGGTCTTCGGAGATCTCCTCGGAGAGTTCCTCGTAGCGGTCCGGCGCCAGCTCGGCGAGCTCCTCGCGCGCGGTCGCGGTGCGCAGCAACGTGTTTCGGCGATCGACGATGATCGCGCGCTGCTGCGCGATCAGCTGGTTGTAACGCCAGGTGTTCGCGTGCACGTCGAGCATCCGGCCCTCGGCGACCCGCTGGGCGTGGTCGAGCATCCCGGCCGCCTTGGGGCTGACGATCCGGCCGTCCTCGTCGGTTTGCATGGGCAGCTTGTTGTGGTCGAGGTTCGCCGCGACGACGTCGTCCTCCCAGCTCGAGAAGAACACCGACGACCCCGGGTCGCCCTGCCGTCCCGCGCGGCCGCGCAGCTGGTTGTCGAGGCGCTCCGTGTGGTGGCGGCCGGTGCCGACGACGTGCAGCCCGCCCAGTTCGGCGACGCGGTCGTGGTCGGCCTCGTCGGACCCGCCGAGGCGGATGTCGGTGCCGCGCCCGGCCATCTGGGTCGACACGGTCACCGTGCCGTACTCGCCGGCCTCGGCGATGACCTTCGCCTCTTCGGCGTCATTCTTCGCGTTGAGCACGACGGCGGGGACGCCACGGCGCAGCAGCCGCTCGTGTAGCTCCTCGGACTCGGCCACGTCGCGGGTGCCGACCAGCACCGGCTGCCCGGTCTCGTGCACCTCGGCGATGTGCGCGACGATCGCGTCGTTCTTAGCTGCCGCGGTGATGTAGACCCGGTCGGCCTCGTCCTCGCGAATGTTGGGCTCGTTCGGCGGGATTGGCGACACGCCGAGCTTGTAGAACTGGCGCAGCTGCTCGCCGGCGGCCAGCGCGGTGCCGGTCATGCCGCAGACGGTGGCGTAGCGGTTGATCAGCGCCTGCACGGTGATGGTGTCGAGCACCTCGCCGGTCTCGGTGGTCTCGATGCCCTCCTTCGCCTCGACGGCGGCCTGCAGGCCGTCGGGCCAGCGCTGCAGTTGCGCGATGCGGCCGCGGGCGGAGTTGATCAGGTGCACCGCTTCGTCGCGCACGATGTAGTGCACGTCGCGCTGCAGCAGCACGTGCGCGTGCAGCGCCACGTTGACCTCGGTCAGGGTGGTGCCGACGTGCTCCTCGGAGTACAGGTCGATGCCGCCGAGCGCCTTCTCGACCTTGCGGGCGCCGACGTCGGTCAAATGCACGTTGCGGCTGTCGGCGTCGGTCTCGTAATCGGTGGCGGGGTCCAGCTTGCCGACCAGCTTGATGATCTCCAGCCGCGGCGTCTCGCGGTGGGTGGTGCCGGCCAGCACCAGCGGCACCAGCGCCTCGTCGACCAGCACCGAGTCGGCCTCGTCGATGAGGGCCACGTCGGGATTTGGTGACACCAGGTCGTCGACGTCGGTCGCCAGCTGGTCGCGCAGGACGTCGAAGCCGATCTCGTTGACCGAGGCGTAGGTGACGTCGCAGCCGTAGGCGGCGCGGCGTTCCTCGCTCGACGAGTCCGCGGTGATCCAGCCGACCGTCAGCCCCAGGGCTTCCAGCAGCGGGCCCATCCACTCCGCGTCGCGGCGGGCCAGGTAGTCGTTGATGGTCACCACGTGCACGTGCCGTCCCGCGAGGGCGTATCCGGCGGCCGCGATCGCCCCTGACAGGGTCTTGCCCTCACCGGTGGCCATCTCGATCACATCGCCGGCGAGCATGCGCAAGGCGCCTAGCAGCTGGACATCGAAGGGGCGAAGCCCGGTGGCCCGCTCGGCCGCCTCCCGCGCGATCGCGAGGAACTGCGGGATGTCGGCGGACTCGGCGAGGTCGTCGAGCTTGAGCAGCCCCGTGGCCTCGCGCAGCTTTTCGTCGCTGAGGCCGGCCGCCTTCTCGTCGTACTCCGACGAGGCGGTGACCTCGGCGAGGGACCGCGTCTGGTTCTTCTCGGTGCTGGCGCCCAGCAGCCGCCAGAATCGGCTACTCAGGCGGCCGGGCTGCGTCCGGGTGGTCTTTGGCACAGGTCAACGGTACGCGGTCGGCCACGGCACCCGGCTAAGCCAGGTTCGAGCGGCGCGGGTAGGCGACCGCCGGGTCGGTGAGCACGTTGACGACGGCGGGCAGCCCGCTGGCGAAGGCGCGCTCCAGCGCGGGACGCAACTCGGCGGGAGCGGCCACCAGCTCACCGTGGGCGCCCAGGGCGCGGGCCACCTCGTCGTAGCGGGTGCCCGGGCGCAACTCGGCCACCACCGAGTAGCCGTACAGCGCCTCCATCGGGTGTTTCTCGAGACCCCAGATTCCGTTGTTGCCGATGATCGACACGACCGGCACGCCGTGGCGGACCAGGGTGTCCCACTCCATCCCGCTGAAGCCGAACGCGCCGTCGCCCTGCAGCAGCACGACCTGGCGGTCGGGCCGGGCCAGCTTGGCGGCCAACGCGTAGCCGGGGCCCGACCCGAGGCAGCCGAACGGGCCGCTGTCCAGCCAGCAACCCGGCAGATAGCTGTCGATCACCCGCCCGGCGTAGGACCCGAAGTCGCCCGCGTCGATGACGACGATGGCGTCGCGGTCCAGCAGCGGTGCCAACTCCGCGTACACCCGCATCGGATGCAGCGGGATCCGGTCGTCGGCCAGCTCGGCCTCCTCCTGGGCGCGTGCCGCGGTCTCGGCGGTTCGTAGCCCTGCGACCCAATCCGGGTGTGCGGTGCCACGCGTGGCGGCGAGGGCCGCAAGGATCGAGCTGAGGTCGCCGTATAGGCCGGCGGCAACGGGCCGGGGATGCTCGCGGACGGGTTCGCCGCGGTCCGCCACGATCAGCTGCGTTTCCGGCCCGAACACCTTGCCGAAGCCCAACCTGAAATCCATTGGCACACCGACGATCAGCGCGACGTCGGCCTCGCCCAGCGCCTTGCCGCGCACCCGCGAGAAGGCCATCGGATGGTCGGCCGGCACCGCGCCGCGGGCCATCCCGTTCATCAGCACCGGAATCTGAAGTTCCTCCGCGAGGTGCAGCAGCGCGGCCTCGCCGTGTCCCCACCAGACGTTGGTGCCCGCCATGATCACCGGCCGCTGGGCCGCCGCCAGCAGGTCGACGGCGCGGTCGAGGGCCTGGGCATCCGGGGCCGGTCCGGGCGGCACCGCGCTCAAGGCGCCGGGCCGGCCGTCATCCTCCGACATCGAAAAGGCGTGGTCCATCGGAAAGTCGACGAACCCCACCCCGGATGGGGCGCCGACGGCCGCGCGCAACGCCTCGTCCACCAGCCGGCCGGCGTCGTCGGCCGACTGCGCGGTGGCGGCGAATCGGGCCAGCGGTGCCACGAACGGCACATGGTCGATCTCCTGCAGCGAGCCCATGCCCCAGCGCCCCGCGGGGGCCCGGCCACCCAGCACCACCAGCGGTGACTGGTTCTGCTGCGCCGCGGCCATCGCGCTCATCCCGTTGGTCACGCCCGGCCCCGCGGTCAATGCGGCCACGCCGGGCAGCCTCGTCACCTTCGACCAGCCCTCGGCGGCGAACGTCGCGGTCTGTTCGTGGCGGGTGTCGATCAGCCGGATCCCCTCGTCGCGGCACCCGTCGTAGATGGAGAACAGGTGACCGCCCGATAGGGTGAACACGGTGTCGATGCCGCTGGCCTTGAGCCGGCGTGCGATGAGTCGGCCGGCATGTACGGTCTGGCTGGACGGAGCGTCGATGCTCATCCAGGCAGCCTATCGGCAATCACTCGGGTACCTTCGCCGAAGGATTTTGTGTCAGGCCTCGACCTTAAGGAGACATCGACCATGGGCCCGAAGCCGTTCACGCCGTCGATCAATTGGTCGGCGGCACCCATGGATTCCCTGCGCTGGATCGCCATAGCCTGGGCGATCGGCGCCGTCTGCCTGCTCGCCGTGCTGGTGGCGTTCCGGTACCTGACCCCGTGGGGCCGGCAGTTCTGGCGGATCACCCGCGGATACTTCGTCGGCGCGTCGAGCGCCAAGGTGTGGGCGATGCTGGGCGTGCTGTTGCTGTCGGTGCTCTGTTCGGTGCGGCTCACCGTGCTGCTGAGCTACCAGGGCAACGACCTGTACACGGCGGTGCAGAAGGCCGTGCAGGGCATCGCGGCCGACGACGCCAACGTCAAAGAATCTGGGATTCACGGCTTTTGGATGTCGATCGGGATCTTTTCCGTGCTGGCGACGCTGTATGTCATCCGGTTCATGATCGACATCTATCTGACCCAGCGATTCATCATCGCCTGGCGCGTCTGGCTGACCGCCCACCTCACCGACGACTGGCTGGAGGGCAAGGCCTACTACCGGGACCTGTTCATCGACAACACCATCGACAACCCGGACCAGCGCATCCAGCAGGACATCGACATTTTCACCGCCAACGCCGGGGGCACCCCGAACATCCCGTCCAACGGGACGGGCAGCACCCTGCTGTTCGGCGCCGTCAACGCGGTGGCCTCGGTGATCTCCTTCGCCGCGATCCTGTGGCAGCTCTCCGGGAACCTGGAACTTTTCGGCTTGGTGTTGCCGCGCGCGATGTTCGTCACCGTGCTGGTCTACGTGCTGGTCGCGACCGTGGTCGCGGTCTGGCTGGGCCATCCGCTGATTTGGCTGAGCTTCAACAACGAAAAGCTCAACGCCGCATTCCGTTACGCGCTGGTGCGGTTGCGCGACGCGGCCGAGGCGGTGGGCTTCTACCGCGGTGAACGAGTCGAGCGGGCGCAACTGTGGCGGCGCTTCACCCCGATCATCGCCAACTACCGCAAGTTCGTGCGCCGGACCATCATCTTCAACGGGTGGAACTGGTCGATGTCGCAGATCATCGTGCCGCTGCCGTGGGTGATCCAGGCGCCGCGGCTGTTCGCCGGGCGGATCGACTTCGGCGACGTCGGCCAGAGCGCGACGGCCTTTGGCAACATCCAGGATTCGCTGTCGTTCTTCCGCAACAACTACGATGCGTTTGCCGCATTCCGCGCGGCGATCATCCGGTTGCACGGGCTGGTCGATGCGAACAGCCAGGGCCGCGCGCTGCCGACGATCCTGGTCAAGCCGAGCGACGAGGCAACCGTCGAGCTTCGCGGTGTCGAGGTGCGCACGCCGGCCGGCGACCAGTTGATCGACCCGCTCGATGTGGCGCTCGACGACGGCGACTCGCTGGTGATCACCGGTCGATCGGGCGCCGGCAAGACCACGCTGCTGCGCAGCCTGGCCGAGTTGTGGCCGTACGCCTCCGGGACCCTGTGCCGCCCCGACGGCGACAACGCGACGATGTTCCTGTCGCAGTTGCCCTACGTGCCGCTCGGCAGCCTGCGCGGCGTGGTCTGCTACCCGAACGAGCCGGCGAACGTCTCGGACGGCGAACTGCAGGACGTGCTGACGAAGGTGGCCCTGGCGCCGCTGATCAGCCGGCTCGACGAGGAGCAGGACTGGGCCAAGGTGCTCTCCCCGGGCGAGCAGCAGCGCGTCGCGTTCGCCCGCATCCTGCTCACCAAACCGAAGGCGGTGTTCCTCGACGAGGCCACCTCGGCGCTCGACGAGGGGCTGGAGTTCGCGCTGTATCAGCTGGTGCGCACCGAGTTGCCGGACACCGTGCTGGTCAGCGTCAGCCACCGGCCCACCGTCGAGCAGCATCACCGCCAACAGCTCCAGTTGCTGGGCGGCGGCCAGTGGCGGCTCGGCCCGGTGGAGAAGGAACCCGCCGGGGTCTAGGCTTTCGCGTTGCGGCCAGGGCGCGGCGAGCCTGCAAATTCGTAGGGGTTTACTCGCACTTTCGCTGCAAAATTACAGCCTCGACGCCGTGCGCCGATTACGACCGCGCGCCCGCGGCCTCCCGGGCCGCGTGCGCCCCGGCGCGGCGCCCGAAGAACGAGCCCTCCCCCAGCTGCGTTCCACTGGCGTAGCCCTTGCCGTCCTGGGCAATGTTGGACGCGCACGCGCCCACCGCGTACAGGCCGGGAACCACGGTGCCGTCCTCGCGTTGCACCTGCCCGTCGACCGACACGGCCAGCCCGCCGACGGTGAATCCGGCGTACATCGCCTTGCCCAACGACATGTCGAACGCGCCCCAGGGCCCTTTGTCTTGCGCCGCAAGGAATTCCGGCTGCTTGTGGAAATCGGGATCCTCGCCGCGGGCGGCGTGGGTGTTGTAGCGGTCCAGGGTTGCGACCAGGTTGCCATGCGGGATGCCCAGCGCGGCTTCCATCTCGGGCACGGTCTCCCAGCCGTCGATCAGCGGCACCAGCGGCATCTTGGGATGCTCCAGGTGCGCCTCGTCGACGATCAGGAACGCGGCGCTGTCCGGCTGATCCATGATAAAGCCCGCCGTGCGGGAGTGGTAGGAGTCTTCGGCGACGAACCGCTGCCCGAGCTTGTTCACGATGATCCCGGTGAGCAGGATCGACGGCGGGTAGGGCGGCGCTGTGATGAAGATCTGATCCATGTGCTGGGTGGCGCCGCCCGCGGAGACGCCCATCCGGATGCCCAGGCCGTCGTCGTAGGTGTTGCCGAGCACGAACGGCTTCTCGCCGAGCTTCGGGGTGTACTTGGCCACCATCTCCGGGTTCATCACGAATCCCCCGGCAGCGATGATCACCGACTTTGCCTTGATCGCACCGGTTTCGGAGAATTGCTTCCACAGCACGCCGGTCACCGCGCCGGCGTCGTCCACGATGAGCTGGCTGGCGCCGGTCTCGTATCGGATTTGCACGCCGAGGCTGGCGGCCCGCTTGAGCAGCAGGTCGATCACCATGCTGGCGCCACCGGTGTCGCCGGGCACCGGCACTTTGTGACCGCGCGGCGCCGGGACCGCCTTTTCCAGGAAGGGCCAAACCTTCTCGTTGCCGGTGAACATCAACCCCTCGGTGTTGGGCTGGATCACGGCCTTGCCCGGGAAGTAGCTGCGCTCGAATTGAAAACCCAAGTCTTCCAACCAATTGAAATGCTCGACGCTGCCCTCGCAGTAGGCGCGAATCTTCGCGTGGTCCGGCTGCCTCGACACCGCGACGAGGTATTTGTACATCTCCTCGGCCGAGTCGGGGTGGCCGGTCGCCTCCTGCACGGCGGTCCCGCCGCCGAGGTAAAAGTGGCCTCCCGCAAGGGAAGTCGTGCCGCCCGCCGCGGCGGCGCGCTCGAGCACCAGTACCTTCGCGCCCGCGGCCGCCGCGCTGACCGCCGCGCACCCGCCGCCGATGCCGAAACCGATCACCACCACGTCGACCTCGTCCGACCATGACGTCACCGTGCCCGCGTTGACGGTTGCCGGAATCTCGGTGCTCATTGGCGCCACTCCTCTTCGTCACTGCGTTCCGCATCG
>NZ_JCALCI010000017.1:0-49393 GCF_059812245.1 Mycobacterium sp. NGS64
AGGCCTCGACCCCGTCGGGGCCTTAGCTATTTCATATGCTGACGAGCGACGTCGTGCGATGGATGGTCACCGTACTCTTCGGCCTCAGCATCGCAACGTACTCGTATACCCTTGTCGCGCAAGGCGGCACCAGGCGTTCACCGCGGCGGGCACAGCGCTGATGTTCGCCGCGCACCTGTAGGGCAGCCGAGGACTTACTCGTGTCGACGCCGCAGCCGGGCGGGCTCATCGAATTGCAAGCAGCACAACGAAACCGCTTGCCCCGTTCTGTCGCCCCGGCGCTCCCGCCGACTCGAGTTCGCGATCGCCGTCCCGGTAACTTATTATCTGCGTATGCATGCAGATAGCCATGCCCACGACCATGGGCACGAACACGCCCACGGCATTCGGGGCATCGTGGCGCAGCTCTTGATGCCGCACAGCCACGACGCCGCCGACAGCGTCGACACCGCCCTGGAATCCAGCACCATCGGCATCCGGGCGGTCAAAGTCAGCCTGGTCGGGCTGGGCGCGACCGCGATCGTGCAGGTGGTCATCGCCGTCGTCTCCGGATCGATCGCGCTGGCCGCCGACACGATCCACAACTTCTCGGACGCCCTGACGGCGGTCCCGCTGTGGGTCGCGTTCGCGTTGGGCACCCGCCCGGCGACGCGGCGCTATACCTATGGCTACGGCCGGGCGGAGGACATCGCCGGCTTGTTCGTCATCGGCATGATCACGCTGTCGGCGATCGTCGCCGGCTACGAAGCCGTCGTGCGTCTGATCCACCCCGTCGCCATCGCGCACGTCGGCTGGGTCGCGGCCGCCGGCGTGATCGGCTTCCTCGGCAACGAGCTCGTCGCCATGTACCGGATCCGGATCGGCCGCCGGATCGGCTCGGCCGCCCTGGTCGCCGACGGCCTGCACGCCCGCACCGACGGATTCACCTCGCTCGCCGTGCTTTTCGGCGCCGGCGGCGTCGCCCTCGGCTACCCGCTGGCCGACCCGATCGTCGGCCTGATCATCATGGTGGCGATCCTGGCCGTGCTGCGCGGTGCCGTGCGCGACATCTTCCGGCGGCTGATGGACGCCGTCGACCCCGAACTCGTCGACACCGCCGAAGCCACGCTGGCCGCACGGCCCGGCGTCCGCAGCGTGCGCATGGTCCGGATGCGCTGGATCGGGCACCGCCTGCACGCAGACGCCGAGCTGGACATCGATCCCGACACCAGCCTCGAGGACGCCCACCGCATCGCGCACGACGCCGAACACCAACTCACCCACGCCGTGCCCCGGCTCGACAGCGCGCTCGTGCACGCCTACCCGGCGCACACCGGCTAAGTGAAGCCGAGTGCCTGCGGGACCATGTAGAGCCCGAAGCCCATCACGACCAGGCACAGGGCCCAGGCGATGTATTTGCGGGGACCGCGCATGCGCCACTCCTCGGGCAGCGCACGAGATTCCAGCGCCAGCAACAGGCCCAACACGATGGGCAGCAGCAGGGCGTTCATCACCTCGACGTCGACGGCGAGGTTGACCAGGTCGACGCTGGCCAGCACGAGCGCGGCGCCGATCACATGCGCGAGCCCGTACGTGATGTAGAACTTGGCGGTCGCCCGGTTGGGCCGCTGGTTGAGGGTGTGCTTCCAGCCGAAGACCTCGGACAGCCCCCACGCGCCGGCGAGGGACGCGACGATCGCGGCGACCAGCGCCGCGCCGAGCATGCCCAGCCCGAACAGGACCGTGCCGCCGACGCGGCCCAGGTACGGCGTGAGCGCGTTGGCGATGTCGCCGACGGTGTTCAGCGCGGTCTCGCCGCCATGGGCCCCGATCGTCGAGGCGACGGTGACCACCACCGAGATCATGATCAGCTGGGTCAGCACGGCGCCGGCGGCCGTGTCGTGGCGCGCCTGGCGGATCGTGGCCACCGACAGGTGCTTATCGACCACCGCGCCCTGCTGGTAGAACACCATCCAGGGCATGATGACGGCGCCGACGTTGGCGGCGATGAGCAGCAGATACGACGAGTTGCCCAGCGGCATCGACTTCAGGCCCTCGACAAAGGCTTTGGGCTCGGGCCGCGCCATCACCATGGCGACCAGGAACGCCAGTTCGGCCGAGCCGATGACGAGGCCGATGCGTTCCACGCGCCGGTAGCTGCCGGTCAGCGCCAAGGCCAGCAGCGCCGCGGTCGCGATCGGGATGCTCACCCACCGCGAGACGCCGAACAGCTCCCCGACCCCGGCGACGCCCGCGAACTCGGTGAGCAGCGCCCCGATCGACGACGCGAACAGCGTGAACGCCGACACCCACGCCCAGAAGCGGCCGAACCGTTCCCGGATCAGCGCGCCATGCCCCTTCTTGGTGACGATGCCCAGCCGCACCGTCATTTCCTGAACGACATAGAGGATCGGCATCAGGATCAGCTGCGGCAGCACCATCCGGTAGCCCCATTGGGCGCCGGACTGCGACGCGGTGATCAGCGACCCCGCGTCGGTGTCGGCCAGCATCACGACCAGGCCCGGGCCCCACACCGTCAGCAGCCCCCGGCGCAGCCAGCGACCGCGGCGCGAAGCCGGTTCGGGCGGCTGGTCCGACGCGTCGGCCACCGGTGTGGTTGTTTCGGTCACCCTCGGCTAGCTCCTTCGTGCGGCGGCAGCGACAGACCCATCCAACTTAGCCTTACCTAACCAGCCGGTGTCAACGCTCCCGGTTTGCGGTTACCGTTGCCCGCTATGGGTGCATTGGACGGGCGCGTGGCGCTGATCACGGGAGCGGCAAGGGGACAGGGGCGCTCGCACGCCCTGGCACTGGCGGCCGAAGGCGCGGACATCGTCGCCGCCGATGCGCCCGGACCGATGGTGGACCTGACCTACCCGCTCGGCACCGAGGACGACCTGCGAGACACGGCCAAGCGAGTCGAACAGCTCGGCAAGCGTTGCCTGCCAATAACTCTCGACGTGCGCGACTCGGCGCAGGTCGACGCCGCGGTGCGGCAGACGGTGACAGACATGGGTGGCCTGCACATTGTGGTGGCGAACGCCGGCATCGTCAGCACCGGTCCCCTGGAGCAGGTGAGCGACCAAGTCTGGCAACAGCTGCTCGACACCAACCTGACCGGTGTATTTCACACGCTGCGCGCAGCCATTCCGGTGATGCGACGCCAGCGCTTCGGCAGGATCGTGGTGACGTCCTCGATGGGAGGCAGGATGGGCATCCCCGAGTTGGCGGCATACAACGCCACCAAGTGGGGCATCATCGGCCTGGCCAAATCCGTCGCCCTCGAGGTCGCCAAAGAGGGTGTGACGGTGAACGTGGTGTGCCCGACGACAACCCAGACACCGATGGTTCAGCCCTCCGAAAGTGACGAGGTTCCGGACGATTTGGTGCGCCGGATGATGAGGGCCAACCCGATACCTCAGCCGTGGCTGCAACCCGAGGACGTCAGCCGCGGGGTCGTGTACCTGGTCACCGATCCCGGAGTCATCACCGGCAGCGTCCTCGAGATCGGCCTCGGTGGCAGCGCGCGCATGCACTAGCCGATGGTGGCGACCTCCCGTCGGTTCGCCGTTTGTCAGCGCAATGAAACGCGTCGAGTTAGCTGCGGCTTCGCAGGTTGCGCCGAGATCGCTGTTCTCCACTCCCGGTGCGCAGCCGCCTTCACCGGGGTTGAGGGAGGCTTGTGAACGTCGCGCCGCGGCCGCGCAAGTAGGCCCTGACCTTGGTGGCAGGTACAGGATTCGAACCTGTGTAGGCGTAAGCCGACGGATTTACAGTCCGCTCCCATTGGCCGCTCGGGCAACCTGCCGCCAGACAGGTTACAACGAACGGGTAGACAAGGCACAAACGGCTATCACCCCGGCTATCACGCGAGAAGGGACGGATCGAATGGCGGACTCATCGTTCGACATCGTCAGCAAGGTCGACCGGCAGGAGGTCGACAACGCGCTCAACCAGGCCGCCAAGGAGCTGGCCACCCGTTTCGACTTCCGCGGCACCGACACCAAGATCGAGTGGAAGGGTGACGAGGCCATCGAGCTGACGTCGTCCACCGAGGAGCGGGTCAAGGCCGCCGTCGACGTCTTCAAGGAGAAGCTGATCCGCCGCGACATCTCGATGAAGGCCTTCGACGCGGGCGAGCCGCAGGCCTCCGGCAAGACCTACAAGGTCAGCGGGACCCTCAAGCAGGGCATCAGCAGCGAGAACGCCAAGAAGATCACCAAGCTGATCCGCGACGAGGGCCCCAAGAACGTCAAGACGCAGATCCAGGGCGATGAGATCCGCGTCAGCAGCAAAAAGCGCGACGATCTGCAGGCCGTTATCGCGCTGCTCAAGCAGGCCGATCTGGACGTGGCGCTGCAGTTCGTCAACTATCGGTAGGTATGTACGCCCCCGTCGGATCCGCGAGCCTAACGCCACTGCGATATTTCGCGCCATTTTTCGCAGTGACGTTAGGCTCGCGGCGTTGGTTTTCCAAGCGAGGTTCACGATGACGGTGACTCCGCAGCAGGTCGACCAGTTCGACGTCATCATCGTTGGCGCGGGCATCTCCGGCATCGACGCGGCCTACCGGATCACCGAGCGCAACCCGGGCGTGACCTACACCATCCTGGAGCGGCGGGCGCAGATCGGCGGAACCTGGGACTTGTTCCGCTACCCCGGCGTTCGCTCCGACAGCAGCATGTTCACCCTGGCGTTTCCGTTCGAACCGTGGAGCCGAAAGGAGGGGATCGCCGACGGCGGCCACATCCGCGCGTACTTGAGCGCCACCGCGCGCAAGTACGGCATCGACCGCCACATCCGGTTCAACAGCCATGTGCGCGCGGCGGATTGGGACTCATCCACCGACACGTGGACGGTGACCGTCGAACAGGACGGGGCCAGCATGACTTTGCGAAGCCGGTTCGTGTTCTTCGCCAGCGGCTACTACAACTACGACGAGGGCTACATGCCCGAGTTCCCCGGCATCGAGCGGTTCGGCGGCATCGTCGCGCATCCCCAGCGCTGGCCGGAGGACCTGGACTACGCCGGCAAGAAGGTCGTCGTCATCGGCAGCGGGGCGACCGCCGTCACGCTGATCCCGTCGATGGCCGAACGCGCGGGAAAAGTGACCATGCTGCAGCGATCGCCGACGTATCTGGTCTCGGCGTCCAAGTACGGCAAGGTCGCCCCCGTCGCTCGTAAACTGTTGCCGCGCAAGGCCTCCCACCTGGTGCTCCGGATTCACACCGCGCTGATGGAGGCGGTGTTCGTGTTGTTGTCCGGCAAGGCCCCGGGTTTCGTGCGGTGGCTGCTGCGGCGCAGGGCGATCGGCAAGCTGCCCCCCGGGTATGAGGTCGACGTCCATTTCAAGCCGCGGTACAACCCCTGGGATCAGCGGATGTGCCTGATTCCCGACGCCGATTTCTTCAACGCGATCAGCGCCGGGCGCGCCGAGGTGGTCACCGACCGCATCGACCACTTCGATGCCACCGGCATCGCGCTCGAATCCGGCGCACACCTCGACGCCGACATCATCGTCACGGCGACCGGCCTGCAGCTGCAGGCACTGGGCGGGGCCGCCATCAGCCTCGACGGCGAACCGGTCGATCACCGCGACCGCTTCGTCTACAAGGCGCACATGCTGGAAGACGTGCCCAACCTGTTCTGGTGTGTGGGTTACACCAAGGCGTCGTGGACGCTGCGCGCCGACATCACCGCCCGTGCGACGGCAAAGCTGATGGCGCACATGGCTTCCCACGGCTACACGCACGCCTACCCGCAGCTGGGCAACGAGCCGATGGACGTCAAGCCGTCCTGGGACATCAAGGCCAACTACGTGAAGCGGTCGGGTCATGCGCTGCCCAAGTCGGGGACCCGGCGGCCGTGGAATGTGCGGCAGAACTACTTCGCCGATGCCCTCGACTACCGCTTCGACCGCATCGAGGAGTCGATGGTGTTCGGCCGCGCGGCCGACCGGGCGTCGCTCGCCGGCTGAATTCGCGTCCCGCAATTGGGACAGAACTTTTCCGCGTGGTGGTGTTCGGCCCCGCAGCTCGAGCAGAAGTGCGGTTCGGTCTCCGTCGGCGGTTCCGGGGGCTTGCGCGTAAACGGCCGAAAACCCGAAATCCTGACCGAGGACAGCAACGGCCGGCGCCTCCGCACCACCAGGAACGTGAAACCCGCGCCCGCGGCAAGCACCAGCGCGACGCCACCCACGATGTACCACAACAGGTTTGCGCCGCTGAGCACCGAGAAGTCGCCGTGCTGCTGGCGCAGGTTGGCCGCGCTGGTCCGGAGATCGGCCAGCCCAGGATAGTCGGGCGACATCGACAGCGTCTGGTCGAAGTCGTCGATCGCCTCGGTGTATTGGCCCGCGTAATAATGCTTGAGGCCTTTGCGGTAATACGCGTCGGCTGGCCCCAGCGTCGCCTTGACACCCTTGCTCGCCATTATCGCGGCGAGGCCGTCGGCGGGCGCGATGAAGTTGAACGCCTGCGGTTCGCCGACGGGGGCGAAGCTGTTGATGCCGACCACCTTGCCGTTGAGGTCGACGGTCGGGCCGCCGCTCATGCCCTCCGAAACCGCGGCATCGATCTCGTACTCGGCGGCCGAACCCATGGTCGACTTCTTGCTGACCTTGCCGCTCTTGTTCGTCGGGTCCAGCGAGGGACCGGTGACGTTCTCGGTGCTCTGCGAAAAGCCCACCGCCAGAACCGATGTGCCGATGCTGACGTCGGCGTCGGTGGCGAGCTCCGACGACGGCAGGTTGTGCTTGTCCACCTTGAGGAGGGCGACGTCGCCCTTGCCCAGCGGCCGGAAATCCACCACGCTGGCCGCGAGCTTGCCGGCGATCTTGGTCCCGGTGCCGTAAGACAGCGCGAGGCCGATTTCGGGACCCCGGTCGGGGGTGTCCCCTTCGACCCGCGCGTTCTTGCGAAGCCAGTCCAGGGTCGTGGCGGGATCCCGCGATTCGGACGCGTCGGGGAACTGGGTGATGTATTCCTTGGCCGCGCGTTTGAGGATCAGCAGCTTGGCGGTCTCCGAATCGACGCAATGACCGGCCGTGGCCACCCAGCCGTCGGGGTTGACGACGAAGCCGGTGCAGCTCCAGGTCGCGATGAACGGCATGGTGGTACCGGGGCCGAACTGAGACAGGATCTGGCCGTCGGGCAGGCGGACCGCGCCGTAGCTCTGGCCGGCGAGATACATCACCGCCGGCCGGATCATGGCCGCCGCCCGTTCCTCCGGGTTGACGCGCGGACGGCCGTCGTCGGCCGCCGCGATCCCGGGCGAGCCAACCACTACGGCAAGAGCGGCCGCCGACAGCAATGCGAACACGCGACCGCAACGAGCGCGTCCGGGCATGCATCCTCCTCGTATGAACCTGTCCCTTGACGATCGGGCACGCCGGGCGGCGGAAGTAGGGGCGGAAGTCCCCTGCCTTCGGGCCCTTGGTTTCGAGAGACGCACAGTTGGTGAACTGCTTCTAAATCTCCGGTGGCGGCAATACTGTGATCGCCATGGCTATGCGTGAACCCAACGTTGTCGTTCTCGGTGGCGGATCATGGGGAACCACCGTCGCGTCGATCTGCGCGCGCCGCGGGCCGACCCTGCAATGGGTGCGTTCGGAGGAAACCGCCAACGACATCAACGACAACCATCGCAACACGCGCTACCTCGGCGAGGGCGTCGAACTGAGCTCCACGCTGCGCGCGACCAGCGACTTTGCCGAGGCCGCCAGCTGCGCCGACGTCGTCGTCATGGGCGTGCCCTCGCATGGCTTCCGGGGGGTCCTCACCGAACTGGCCAAGGAGCTGCGGCCTTGGGTACCGGTCGTGTCGCTGGTGAAGGGGCTCGAACAGGGCACCAACATGCGGATGTCGCAGATCATCGAGGAGGTGCTGCCCGGCCACCCGGCGGGAATCCTGGCCGGGCCGAACATCGCGCGCGAGGTGGGCGAGGGCTACGCCGCCGCGGCAGTGCTTGCGATGCCCGACCAACACCTGGCGACCCGGCTGTCGGGCCTGTTCCGCACCCGGCGGTTCCGCGTCTACACCACCGACGACGTCATCGGCGTCGAGTTGGCCGGCGCGCTGAAGAACGTCTACGCCATCGCCGTCGGGATGGGCTATTCGCTGGGGATCGGGGAGAACACCCGCGCGCTGGTGATCGCGCGTGCGCTGCGCGAGATGACCAAGCTCGGGGTGGCGATGGGTGGCAATCCCGACACATTCCCGGGGCTGGCGGGGCTCGGTGACCTGATCGTGACCTGCACGAGCCAGCGCAGCCGCAATCGCCACGTGGGCGAACAGCTCGGTGCCGGCAAGCCGATCGACGAGATCATCGCCTCGATGAACCAGGTCGCCGAGGGCGTCAAGGCCGCCAGCGTGATCACCGAGTTCGCCAATGAGTTTGGCCTGAACATGCCCATCGCCCGCGAGGTCGACGCGGTGATCAACCACGGCTCGACCGTCGAGCAGGCCTACCGCGGCCTGATGGTCGAGGTTCCGGGGCACGAAGTCCACGGGTCGGGCTTCTGACTCGTCAACCAAACAACTCGTAACGAAATTATTTGCATTCCATATGCGCCCGCGCGGTCGGCTTGACCCGCGCTTCGTCGCGCCAATACCGTCGAACGAGGCAGCCAGGCCCTGACGGCCGGATCGCGCAGTTGTAATCGCCTGTGCGCCAACAAGCTACGCCGTCGTAGCCGAGTGCAGTTACGGGGCTCAAAACATTCCCCGCTTACACCCAACGAGTGGAAAGCGACCGATGCAAGACATTCAAATGGAACGCATACGATCCATCCTCCGACACGACCTGCCCTCGTCCCTGGTGGTTTTCCTGGTCGCACTGCCGTTGTCGCTGGGGATCGCGATCGCCTCGAACGCGCCGGTGCTGGCGGGGCTGATCGCCGCGATCGTGGGCGGAATCATCGTCGGGTCCCTCGGCGGATCGCCGCTGCAGGTGAGCGGTCCCGCCGCCGGCCTGACGGTGGTGGTCGCGGGCCTTATCTCCGACTTCGGTTGGGGCGTAACGTGTCTGATCACCGCCGCCGCGGGCGTGCTCCAGATTCTGTTGGGGCTCAGTCGTGTTGCGCGCGCCGCGCTGGCGATCTCACCGGTCGTCGTGCACGCCATGTTGGCCGGAATCGGCATCACCATCGCGCTGCAGCAGGCCCACGTCTTGCTAGGCGGAAAATCCAAAAGCACGGCGTGGCACAACCTGATCGGCCTGCCGGGTCAGATCATCGATGCCCATCGGCCCGGGGCGCTGCTGGGCGCACTGGTGATCGTCATCTTGATCGCCTGGCGCTGGGCGCCGGCTCGGCTGCGCTTCGTGCCGGGACCCCTGGTGGCCATCGTTGCGGTGACGGTCGTCTCGCTGGTCCTGCCGTTCCACGTGCGACGGATCGAGATCGACGAGTCGCCGCTGAATGCGCTGCGGCTGCCCGACATTCCGCACGGCAACTGGGGCGCCGTAGCCATCGGCGTCATCACCGTCACGCTCATCGCCAGCGTCGAAAGCCTGCTGTCGGCGGTTTCGGTGGACAGGATGCACAACGGCCCGCGCACCGACTTCGACCGCGAGTTGATCGGGCAGGGCACCGCGAACTTCTTGTCCGGGACCATCGGCGGCCTTCCGGTAACCGGTGTAATCGTCCGCAGCTCAACCAATGTCAACGCGGGCGCCAAATCCCGTGCCTCCTCGATCATGCACGGCGTGTGGATCCTGCTGTTCACAGTTCCATTCGCCGAACTCGTCGAGCAGATCCCGACGGCGGCGCTGGCCGGCCTGCTGATCGTCATCGGCATCCAACTGCTGAAGCCGGCGCACATCGAAACGGCAATGAAGCACGGCGATCTCGCCGTCTACGTCGTGACCGCGGTCAGCGTCGTCTTCCTCAACCTGCTGCACGGGGTGATGATCGGGCTCGCCCTGGCCGTCGTGTTGACCGGATGGCGGGTGATCCGGGTCAAGGTCGAGGCCACGCCGGTGGGCGACGACTGGCGGGTGGTGATCGAGGGTCCGGCCTGCACCTTCCTCGCCCTGCCCCGGCTGACCCGCGTGCTGGCATCGATCCCGGCCGGAGCCGTTGTGACGGTGGACATTTCGGCCCACTACGTCGACCATGCCGCGCATCAGGCCATCACCGATTGGCAGCGCCAGTACGAGGCGACGGGCGGCACTGTCCGGATCGAGGGGTTGGCCGAGACCGGCGGGCGCACGGGTGATCTGGTCGAGCACCAAAGGCCCGAAGCCGCCGCCTGATTGGCTACTGCTGCCCCGGCGGCCCGTCCAAGCCAAGCAAGATGCCGCCGGTCCCGCCGGCGCCGGGCGGCTGCTTCACTGGGGCTTGTCCGGAACTTCCGCCGACGCCGCCGTTGCCGATCAGCTGTGCGTTGCCGCCGTTGCCGCCGAAGCCACCGAGAGCTCCGCTAGGCCCTCCGTCGCCCCCGTGGCCGCCGTTGCCGAACAGCGCGGCCTTCCCACCATTGCCGCCGCCGCCGGCATTGTTGATAACGGATCCCCCACCGGCGCCGCCGGCTCCGCCGGCTCCGAATACCAAACCGGCGGCGCCGCCGTCGCCTCCGTCGCCGCCCCGGCCACCTGCCCCGCCGAACCCGCCGGCCCCGCCGTCCCCGCCGAGCAGGCCACCAGCGCCGCCGGTGCCCCCGTGACCGCCGATGGAAATGCCGGACGTCATCAGAGCGGCGCCGCCGCTGCCTCCCGCGCCGCCGGACGCGAAGAGCCCGCCCGCTCCGCCGGTCCCACCCGAGCCGCCAGTTCCAATTCCGCTGAGGTTTCCCGAGGAGGCGCCGCCGGCACCCCCGGCCCCGCCGGCGGCGAACAGCCCGCCGGCGCCACCGCCACCACCGTTGCCGCCGAGGTCGGGTGCGGAGCCGCCGATGCCTCCCGCTCCGCCATGTCCAAACGCTCCGCCGGCCCCTCCCTGGCCACCGTTTCCTCCCGCACTCGTGTTGCCGTTCGTTGCCCCGCCGGCACCCCCGGCCCCGCCGGCGGCGAAGAGCCCGCCGGCACCACCGGTGCCGCCGCTCCCGCCGCTTAACCCGCTGGCCCCGAGGCCGCCGGCTCCCCCGGCGCCGCCGTGGCCACCGAGCAATCCGCCCGGCCCGCCGTTGCCGCCGTTGCCGGCGGCGTTGATCGCGCTTGAGGCCCCACCGACCCCTCCGGCGCCGCCGGTGCCACCGAAGAGTCCGCCCGCGCCGCCGTTGCCGCCGTTGTGACCGGATGCGCCGGATCCGCCCGCCCCGCCGTTACCGATCAACCATCCGCCGTTTCCACCGTTGGCCCCCGAGCCCGGTGCGCCGTTGGCGCCGTTGCCGATCAGCGGCCGCCCGGTGAGCAGCTGGCTGGGGGTGTTGATGACGGCGAGGATGTCTTGCTCGAGGATCTGCAGCGGGCTGGTGTTGGCCGCCTCTGCGAGGGCGTACTGAGCGCCGCCGGCGTTCAGCAGCTGCACGAACTGCTGATGGAACGACGCCGCCTGGACGCCGAGCGCTTGATAGGCCTGCCCGTATTCGGCAAACAGCGACGACACGGCCGCCGAGACCTCGTCAGCTCCGGCCGCGAGGATGCCCGTCGTCGGCGCGGCGGCGGCCGCATGCGCGGCGTTCAGCGTGTCGCCAAGGGTTTCCAAATCCCCGGCCGCCGAGGTCAATATCTCCGGAATCGCCACTAGCAATGACATCGTTTCCTCCGACCTTCGGGACCAGGCGAGCGCGTGAGTCAGAGGTTAGGGGCGATCGGCGCCAAGCGAATCAGGGAAATCCCTACAGTTTTCGGCGGCCCAGGCGTCGGCTAATCGAACCCGGAGAGCCCAAAAGTGTCGCTGGGCGTCCGACCGCTGAGCTTCTGAACGATCCACTGATTCATCGAGACCCTCTCCTCGCTGGCTTCCAGGGCGAGGCGGGCGTGCAGTTGCGGTGATGTCCTGACGACGAAGGTGCCGCTGTAGTTGCGTTCGCAAAGGGGCGTGGGGGGCGCTTCTCCGCACGTCCGCATGGCGTCCACGTGCTCGCCGGTGGCCTGTTCGATGGCGGCGACGGCCTGTTCGGCGGTCGGCGCTTCGCGCCTCAGGTAAGGCAATTCGATGCACACGCCGACGTACTGGTTGTAGTCGGGCGACCATTGCACGCGGTAGGCATAGCGGTTCACGCCGGATTTGATAGCAGATGCGCTATCGGATTCGCGAGTCACCTATCCCCAGGGAGAGCGCGGCTCCCGAGACCATATGGCAGGCGCCTACCCCCGCGCCATCGCCTCCAGCCGGCGGATGCGGTCCTCGATCGGAGGGTGCGTGGAGAACAGCGAACCGATCCGCTCGCCCGCGCGGAACGGGTTGGCGATCATCAGGTGAGCCTGGCTGGCCAGCTGCGGCTCTGGGGGCAGCGGCGCGAGCTGCACCCCGCCGGAAATCTTGCGCAGCGCAGACGCTAACGCCAACGGGTCGCCGGTCAGCACGGCACCCGACTCGTCGGCCTGGTACTCGCGCGAGCGGGACACGGCCAGCCGGACCACCGTCGCGGCGATCGGACCCAACAGCGAAACCAGCAGCAGCGCAAAGGGATTGCCGCCCTCCCGATTTCCGCCGCCGAAGAACATCGCCATGTAGGACAGGGCGGTGATCACCGACGCCATCGCCCCGGCAATGCAGGAGATCAGGATGTCGCGGTTGTAGACGTGCGACAGCTCATGGCCCAGCACGGCGCGCAGCTCGCGCTCGTTGAGGATCCCCAGGATTCCGGTGGTGCAGCACACCGCAGCATTGCGCGGGTTGCGTCCGGTCGCGAACGCGTTGGGCGCGTTGGTGTCGCTGATGTACAGCCGCGGCATCGGCTGGTGCGCGGCCGTGGCCAGCTCGCGCACGATCCGGTACATCACCGGCGCCTGCAGCTCGGAAACCGGCTGCGCGTGCATCGCCCGCAGCGCCAGCTTGTCGCTGTTGAAGTACGTGTAGGTGTTCATGCCGATGGCGAACAGCACCGCCAGCCACATCGCCGTCCGGCCGAACAGCGAGCCGGCAAACACGATCAACGCGGACATGCCGACCAACAGGGCGAAGGTCTTCAGCCAGTTGGCATGCGGATGCCAGGTCATCGGTGTCCTCCTTGGAGCATTACCTATCGCCCATTGAACGCCCAAAGAGGCGGTCGGGGTTCCGCTGACCCGCTAACCGTGCCGACTCACCGTGTAATCGACCAGCGTCTGAAGGGCGCGCCGCCCGGGGAGCTCGGGCAATAGGCCCAGCTCCTGGCGCGCCTGCGCCGCGTACTGCACCAGAAAATCCTTGGCCTTGGCCATCCCGGGTGACGCCCGCAACAGCGCCAGAGCCTCGGCCACCGCCTCGTCGTCCTCGACCGGGCCGGACAGCAGCTCGCGCAGCCGCGGCGCCTCGGGACCCGGCTCGCGCAGCGCATAGAGCATCGGCAGGGTGTGCACCCCTTCGCGGATATCGGTGCCGGGCAGCTTGCCCGACTCGTCGGAGTCGCTGTCGATGTCGATGATGTCGTCGGAGATCTGGAACGCGGTGCCGACGATGCCGCCCAGGCGGCTCAGCCGCTCAACCTGGTCGGCGTCGGCGCCGGAGAACATCGCGCCGAACTGTCCGGCCGCGGCAATCAGGCACGCCGTCTTCTCGTACACCACCTTCAGGTAGTGCTCGACCGGATCCGCGCCCTCCGCCGCCCCGCGGCCCTCGCGCATCTGGCCGGTGACCAGCTGGGCGAACGTCTCGGCGATGAGCCGCACCGCCTCCGGGCCCAGCCGGGACACCAGCCGTGACGCGGTCGCGAACAGGTAGTCGCCGGCCAGGATCGCGACGTTGTTGCCCCAGCGCACGTTGGCGGTGGGCGTGCCCCGCCGGACCTCCGCCTCGTCCATCACGTCGTCGTGGTAGAGCGTCGCCAGGTGCACCAGTTCGATGACCGCGCCGGCGATCGTCACCTCCGGGGCGTCCGGCTTGGGTCCGAGCTGCGCCGACAACACGGTGAACAACGGCCGGAACCGCTTGCCGCCGGCCTTGAACAGGTAGGTCAACGAGTCGGTCATCACCGCGTCCGCGCTGCGCAGCTCGGTGTCCATGAGCTGCTCGATCCGCCCGACACCGTCCCGCACGGTCGCGGCGAAAGCGGCATCTCCGAAGTCGATGCCCGCCACCACCGTCGCCGGAGTACTCACGCGACCAACATACTGGTGAGCGTGAATGTCGGAGCCGACCTGGTGGTCGTGGGCGCCGGACCTGCCGGTTCGGCCGCGGCCGCCTGGGCCGCCCGCGCCGGCACCGACGTGCTGGTCATCGATTCCGCCAGCTTCCCCCGCGACAAGGCCTGCGGCGACGGCCTGACCCCGCGCGCCGTCGCCGAGCTCGAACGCCTGGGGCTGGGCGACTGGCTCGACACCCGCATCCGGCACCGGGGCTTGAGGATGAGCGGATTCAGCGGCGAGGTGGAGATCGACTGGCCGGGCCCGTCGTTCCCGTCGACCGGCAGCGCGGTGGCCCGCCTCGAGCTGGACGACCGGATCCGCAAGTGCGCCGAGGATTCCGGGGCGCGGATGCTGCTGGGAGTCAAAGCCGTTGCCGCGCACCATGACTCGTCGAGGCGGGTGGTCTCGCTGAAGCTGGCCGACGGCACGGAGGTGGGGTGCCGACGGTTGATCGTCGCCGACGGCGCCCGCTCGCCGCTGGGCCGCAAGCTGGGCCGGCGCTGGCATCAGGAGACGGTCTACGGCGTCGCCGCCCGCGGGTACCTGGCCACCCCCCGCGCCGACGACCCGTGGCTGACTTCGCACCTGGAGCTGCGCTCTCCCGACGGCGCCGTGCTGCCCGGCTACGGCTGGATCTTCCCCCTGGGCAACGGCGAGGTGAACATCGGCGTCGGGGCGTTGTCGACCTCGAAGCGGCCGGCCGATCTGGCGCTGCGCCCGCTGATCTCCTACTACACCGACCTGCGCCGCGACGAATGGGGCTTTTCCAGCGAGCCGCGCGCGGTGTCGTCGGCGCTGCTGCCGATGGGCGGCGCGGTCTCCGGCGTGGCCGGCCCGAACTGGATGCTGATCGGCGACGCCGCGGCCTGCGTCAACCCGCTGAACGGCGAGGGCATCGACTACGGCCTGGAGACGGGGCGGCTGGCCGCCGAGCTGTTGGACTGCCCCGACCTGTCGCGGGTGTGGCCCTCGCTGCTGCAGGACCACTACGCCCGCGGCTTTTCGGTCGCCCGCCGGCTGGCGCTGCTGCTGACCTTCCAGCGGTTCCTGCCCACCACCGGGCCGATCGCGATGCGCTCGACGCGGCTGATGACCATCGCCGTGCGGGTGATGGCCAACCTGGTCACCGACGACGACGCCGACTGGGTGGCGCGGGCCTGGCGCGGCGGCGGGCGGTTGTCACGGCTGATCGATCGCCGAACGCCGTTCAGCTGAGTTCGGTTCGCGAGCAGACGCAAAAGCCCCCATTTCACAGCCGAATTGGGGGCTTTTGTGCCTGTTCGCGGCATGGCGTCTGTTATCAACCCCATTGACATGTATCAACTCGGTTGATATATCTAGGGCATGACTCAACCAACCGATTTCGAATTCGAAAGCGCCTACCGCGGCGAATCACCGTTCGGTGCGGGTGTGCGTCCGCCGTGGAGCATCGGCGCCCCGCAACCCGAGCTGGCCGCCCTGATCGAGCAGGGCAGGTTCCACGGCGACGTGCTGGACGTGGGCTGCGGGGAGGCCGCGATCTCGCTGGCGCTGGCCGAGCGGGGATACACCACGGTGGGGCTGGACCTTTCGCCCACCGCGATCGACCTGGCCCGGCGCGAGGCCGAGAAGCGGGGCCTGAGCAACGCCACCTTCCAGGTGGCCGACATCAGTGACTTCACCGGTTTTGACGGCCGGTTCGGCACGATCGTCGACTCGACGCTGTTCCACTCGATTCCGGTCGAGGCACGCGAGGGGTACCAGCAGTCGATCCGGCGGGCCGCCGCACCGGGCGCCTCCTACTTCGCCCTGGTCTTCGACAAGGCCGCGATCCCCGAGGGCCCCATCAACGCCGTCACCGCCGACGAGTTGCGCGACGTGGTGTCCAGGTACTGGGTCGTCGACGAGATCAGGCCGGCGCGCATCTACGCCAACCTGCCCGAGGGCGCCGTCGTGGACCTGCCGTTCGTCGACGTGCGCGACGAGCCCGACGGCCGCAAGTCGGTGGGGGCCTGGCTGCTCTCCGCGCACCTGGGCTCCTAGAACGAACCAGGTGTATAGTCCGGCTAATGAAGGCTTCGAGGCTGGCTTCTCTGATCGCCATGGCGGGCGCCGCTGTCGCACTGGCGGCGCCCGCGCAGGCCGATGACTACGACTACGTGTTCAAGAGCACGGTCAACAAGTTCGGCGTGTACGGTCCGCAGGACCAGCTCGCCTGGTTGGCGAAGATCAGCTGTGAACGGATCGGGCGGGGTGTGGACGGCGACCCGTACAAGTCCGCCACCTTCGTCCAGCGCAACCTGCCCCGGGGCACCACCGAGGGCCAGGCGTTCCAATTCCTGGGCGCCGCGATCGACCACTACTGCCCCGACCAGGTCGGCTTCATCCAGCGGGCCGGCAGCTAGACGCGATCCGGTTTATACCCGGCGTGCAACGCCACGATGCCGCCGGTCAAATTGCGCCAGCGCACCGCCGACCACCCGGCCGCTGAAATCCGGTGCGCCAGCGTCGGCTGGTCGGGCCAGGCCCTGATCGACTCCGCGAGGTACACGTAGGCGTCGGGGTTGGACGACACCGCCCGCGCCACCCTCGGCAGCGCGCGCATCAGGTACTCCTTGTAGACGGTGGCGAACAGCGCGTTGGTGGGCGTGGAGAATTCGCACACCACCAGCCGGCCGCCGGGCCGGGTGACGCGGAACATCTCCCGCAGCGCCGCCTGCTGGTCGGCCACGTTGCGCAACCCGAAGCTGATGGTGACCGCGTCGAACACCGCGTCGCCGAACGGCAGCTTGGTGGCGTCACCGGCGACCTTCGGCACCTGGCGACCGGCGCCCGCCGCGAGCATCCCGACCGAGAAATCCGCGGCCACGCACCACGCCCCGGATTTCCTCAGCTCCACGGTCGACACCGCGGTGCCCGCGGCCAGGTCCAGCACCCGCTGACCCGGGCCGAGCCGCAGCGCCGAGCGGGTGGCCCGCCGCCAGTACCGGTCCTGCCCCAACGACAGCACGGTGTTGGTCACGTCGTAGCGGCGGGCGACCCCGTCGAACATCGATGCGACGTCCCGGGGGTTCTTGTCCAACGCCGCGCGGCTCACCGCCCCGAGGCTACCGGTTCAATATTGTCGGTACCTTCGCTGGACGTGTTCCTGGCGGACCCGGATCTGCTCGCGCCGCTCCTCGGGGGTGACGGCGCGGGTGGTCGCCGGAAGGTGCTGACGCGCGTCTGCCAGTGACACCTTGGTGACCGTCGCCTTCGGCAATTGTGGAGGGGGCGTGGAGTACGTCCACCGCAGGGCCAGAAATCCGCCGCGGTGCCCGGCGGTGTCCAGCCAGTTCGGCACGCCGGGGTCGCGGTGGGCGACCACATAGCGGAAGGTCCCGTCCGGGTCCGGCTCGGCCTGAAACCCGTTCAGGCTGCTGATGTAGTTGGCGTAATCGAGTGACTCGCCCCAGAGGTTCGACAGGTGAAAGCCCATGTAGGCCGGCGCCACCGGGACGGCGACCTCGATGAGCAGGGCCTCGTCGGGCTCGAGGTCGAACACGCCGCCGGAGTAGACGTTGGTGCTCTGGCCGCCGCCCATGGCGAGGTTGGCGAGCGCCGGCTCGTTGAGGGCGTTGCGCGGCATGAGGGTGAACCCGTCACCGTTCTTGTCGCCGTGCGCCTCCAACACGACGTCGTAAAACTCGTTCCAGAACCTCATCTGGTTTTCCACGATGGAGCCGACGCGACGCAGCTGATGAGCCGCCGCGGCCGGATCGATCGGCTGCGGGCGGGCGCCCTCCTTGCCCACCTGGACGATGTGCAGCTCCGGCGACTCCTCGCGTTCCCAGTCGTGAAAGAGCATGCGCGCGATCAGGAATCGCGCCGTTTGGGTGCCGTCGTCCGTGGTCGTGGCGATGAAGTTGCCGGTGTGGCCGGCCGGCCGCCGGGGAGCCAGCAGGATCTCGAAGCGGCCGTCGTCGTCGACGACGAGGTCGGCGAGATCCAACGATCCGGTGACGGCGCGCCCGCCCGGGACGAGCTCGGCGAGGTTGCCGGTGTCGCCGGCGTACACGGTGTGGGCCTCAAAGATGATGTACTGCGGCGCCTTTCGGCCTTCGTCGACGGCGAGCCGGCCGCGCACCCGGTAGTCCTTGGCGCCGTCGATCGCGGCCGAGAGGTACAGGGCGTCGGCGTTGTCGATGGTGGCCTTGTCGAGCGGTTGGATGGCGCGCCGGAAATACGGGAACTCGGGATCCTCGAAGCACGCCCGCTCGATGGCACTGAACACGAAGCCGAGCAGGTAGCGGTGCCCCTCCGCCAGGCCCTGTTCGGTCGGCGGTGGCGCGTGCAGCTCCTCGGAGTCGACGGCGTCGCGGGCCCGGTTGAGGGCGTCGATCATGTCCGCCCAGGCCGCGCGGAGTTCGACCCGGGTTGAGTCAGTGGACATTCGCGTCCTCTCCTTCGGTGTCCCAATGGTATTCGTCGAACAGGGCGGCCAGGCGGGTGTGGATCTCGCGAGGGTCGAGGCCGAATTCCTCGAGGCTGTAGCGGTGGGCCGATTCGTGCCCGCCGCCCGCCGACCGGAATGCCTTGGCGGCCTGCGGTCCCAGGTCGAGCTCCAGCTCCCGGTAGATGCGGCGCATGGTGTCCTCGGGTCGCGCGATCAGCTCGCGATAGTCGACGACGACCGAGCGAACCTCGGGGTGCCTGGCCAGAACGTCAAGCGGGCGTTGGTAGGTGTCGAACGATTGATCGGCCAGGACGCGCAGCGACTTTGCGATCAAGCGTTCGTCGCGCCCGCGCAGGCCCCATTCGGTCTTCAGCATCTTGAGCAGGCTCGGGATCGTCTCGTCGGGATTACGCATGGGCACAATGAATCTCGCGTCGGGGAACGTCTCGATCAGGGATTCGACGCGCCCGCAGAAGGTGGGGTTCTTGCTCAGGTGCGTGCCGCCGCCGTTGAGCGCGATCTGTCGGCGGACGCATTCTTTGTAGAAATTCATCACCCGGCGCCGCTTGCGTTCGGGCCATTGGTCGACGTGGTAGAAGTCGAGCTCGCCCATGAACGGGAATACGACGATCCAGAAGCCCGAGCACAGCGACCAGGTGAGGAAGAAGTCGTCCTCTTCGGGAACGAAGAAGCCGGTCTTGTGCATGTCGTCGGTCGCCGCGAACCGTTGCTCCTCGATCTCGTCGAGGCGGTGGCGCAGACGCCTGCCGAACACCGCGGCATCGACCCGAAACAGCAGGCGCAGCAACCGCTTCTCCAACAGCGACGGGAAGAACAGCTCGTACATCAGGGCGTAGCTGAACTGCGGGTCCGCGGCCATCAGCCGATGCAGGTAGGTCGTGCCGCTTCGGGCGTGCCCGATGCAAAACGTCGGCCCGGTCACCCGCGTGCGGCGCAGCGATGCAAACAGGATGGGGTCGAGGGCGAAGCACACGGCGTGGATGGCCGCGACGAGCGGAACGACGATGAGGAATCCGAAGTAGCGCGACCAGCGCTTCGATGCCGGTGGGTCGCGGCGCAACAGCCGCAGCATCGTCCGGTAGTTGGGCCAGTCGAAGTAGAAGCGCGTGCCCAGCATGAAACCTCCTCAGCGCGAGCTGATTTGGGCAGGCTATCGGCATGTATTTGACATTGTCAAGTATATCTTTGATACCGTGGCGGCTGTGACGTACGCGCGCAAGCTGGATTCCGTGGATTCCATCAGCGCTGCGCTGTCACGGGTCGTGCGGCTCAGCGTGAGTCGTTCAGCGTTCGCGCGGCAGGCGTCGGCGGCGGACACCGAGCTGTCCCAGCCGTCGTACATGCTGCTGCGCGTGTTGATCGACGAGGGGCCCCTGCCGATCGGGCGCCTGGCGACCATGGCGCACATGGACGTCGGGATGGCCACTCGTCGGGTGCGGGCGTTGGCCGACGCGGGGCTGGTGACGCGGCGCGCCGATCCGGCAGACGGGCGCGTCTCGGTGATCGCGACTACGGCGGACGGCGAACGCGCCGCGGGATCGCTGCACGAGGTGCGTCGGGAGCACCTGGCCCGGGCGCTTTCGGGCTGGTCGGCGGCCGAGCTGGCGCAGTTCGATCGGCTGTTGACGAAGTTCCTCGAGGACACGACCAAGACGCCGATCAAGCCGTAGCGGCTCCGCGGGAATGGGACGCCGGCGAATGCGTTATAGGGCTGCGTGAGCGAAAAAGTTTGGTTTATCACCGGTACATCACGAGGCTTCGGACGAGACTGGGCGATCGCCGCGTTGGAGCGCGGCGACAAGGTCGCCGCGACGGCGCGCAACATTGCGACGCTGGACGACCTGGTCGACAAGTACGGCGACGCGCTACTGCCGATCCAGTTGGACGTCACGGATCGCGACGGGGACTTCGCGGCGGTCAAGCGCGCGCACGATCACTTCGGGCGCCTGGACGTCGTCGTGAACAACGCCGGCTACGGCCACTTTGGCTTCATCGAGGAGCTGTCCGAGCAAGAGGCGCGCGACCAGATCGAGACCAACGTGTTCGGCGCGCTGTGGGTCACCCAGGCCGCGTTGCCGTACCTGCGCGAGCAGCGCAGCGGGCACATCATCCAGGTGTCCTCGATCGGCGGCATCGTTGCGTTCCCGTTGGTCGGCATCTACCACGCCTCGAAGTGGGCGCTGGAGGGCTTCTCGCAGGCGCTGGCCCAGGAGGTCGCGCCGTTCGGCATCCACGTCACGCTCGTCGAACCGGGCGGCTTCGACACCGACTGGGCGGGGGCGTCGGCCAAGCACTCCGAGCCCCTGCCGGCATACGACGAGGTTCGCGCCGCCGTCCAGGCCGAGCGCAGCAAGCGATGGGCCAGCCCAGGCGACCCGTCGGCCTCGGCGGCCGCGCTGCTAAAGGTGGTGGAAGCCGACGAGCCGCCGCTGCGGGTGTTCTTCGGCGCCGGCCCGCTGCAAACGGCCAAGGCCGACTACGAGAGCCGGCTACGCAACTGGGAGCAGTGGCAGGACGTCGCGGAGCTGGCGCAGGGCTAGCTCACTGCCCCTGCGCGTAGCGGTTCGCGAACATCCGCCGCCGGGCGAAGGGCGACAACACCGCCTCGTAGTGGCCGAGCAGTTCGTCGCAGATGACCGGCCAGCTGCGCCCGAGCACGCTGCGCCGGGCGGCCGGCGCGTAGCGGTGTCGTTCGGCGAGCAGGTGGTCGACCGCGGCGGGCAACCGTGCCTCGAATTCGTTGACGGGCAACAGCAGACCGGTGCGGTACGGGGCGACGAGGTCGCGCGGTCCCCCGGCGTCGGGGGCGATCACCGGCAGCCCCGATGCCAGCGCCTCCTGCACGACCTGGCAGAACGTCTCGTGCTCACCGGGATGCACGAAGACGTCCATGCTGGCGTACGCGGTGGCGAGTTCGTCGCCGTACAGCGCGCCGGTGAAAACCGCTGTGGGCATGGCGGATTGCAGTTTCGCTTGGTCGACGCCGTCGCCGACGATGACGACCTGAACGGAATCGTTGGCGTTCAGCGCGACCAGCCGCTCGACGTGCTTCTCCGGGGCGAGCCGGCCCACGAACCCGACGATCGGCTTGCCGGCCGGCGACCACCGCCGCCGCAGCGCCTCGTCGCGCCCCGACGGCGCGAACCGCAGCACGTCGACGCCGCGCGCCCACCGGTGCACCCGCGGGAATCTATGGGCGACAAGCGATTCCATCGTCACGCTGGACGGCGCCAGCGTGCGGTCGGCCAGGCTGTGCAGGTGACGAAACCAGGCCCACGCCGCGCGCGTCGTCATCGGAATGCCGTAGCTTTCCGCGAAACCCGGCACGTCCGTCTGGTACACCGCGACGGTCGGCACGCCCAGCCAGCGGGCCGCCTTCACCCCGCCGTACCCGAGCAGCGCCGGCGACGCCAGGTGCACCACGTCGGGATCGAATCCCCGTAGCACGCTCACCATTCGGGGCATGGGAACCCCGAGCGGCAACGTGGTCACCTTGGGGAACATGCGCGACGGCACCCGATGCACCCGGATGCCGTCGTGAATGCGATCCGCCCGCGGCTGACCCGGCGGGTTGTCGGGGGCGATGACGAGGGCTTCGTGGCCGGTGCGACGCAGGTGCTCCAGGACACGCAGCACTGAGTTACTGACGCCATTGACATTGGGGAGGAAGGACTCGGCGACGATTGCAACGCGCACGACACCACGGTCTCAGCGTCGCCTGTCGATTAGGTTGCCTGCGGGAATACGTCGTGCGAAATTTGCTGGTCGGATGCGGCGGCGCGGCGGTCCAGCCACCTGTCCAGCAGCGCAAGCCCAGTCAGAGCGGCCGCGGCCACCAGCCAGGCCACCACCGCGATGGATCCTGCGGGAATGATCGCCAGCCCGGCGTTGCGGTGCTGCACGCGAACGAGGTTCGGGTCGTTCTTGTTGTATTCGACGTAGATCCGCATGCCCGTGGCCAATTCGGACGGATACAGCACGCCGAGCTCGGGCCGGTAGGTGACGCGGTCGGGTGTGACGAATTCGATGGTGGAGCGGCGTGGCCCCGCGCTGAGCACCTCCGCCTGCGCCACCCCCATGTGATGTCGGATCGCAAGGTCGTCGCGCCACGCCCCGGCCACCAGGAGCAGCGACTGCAACGTCACCAGGCCGGTGACGATCAGCACCGCGATCCGCAACCAGCGCAACGCAATCCTGGCCCGCGTTTTCGGGGGCGAGTCGCTGCGCCCATGAAGAAGTATGTGCAGCAACGCTTTTGGACGCATCACAGGGCGGCCTTGATGGCCGCGTGCAGTTGCCGCAGCGACGATCGGTCCGCCTTGACCTCCAGCACCCGCATGCCCGCCGCCGGGTCGTCGAGGGCCGCGGCAAGCTCGTCGACCTCGATCTGGCGGCTCTCGACGTGATAGGCGCGGCACAGCGCGCCGACGTCGACGTCGTGCGGGGTGCCGAAGATTCGCGAGGACACGTCGGAGAACCTCGGGTCGCCCTGCTCGAGCAGTTCGAAGATGCCGCCGCCGTTGTCGTTGGACACCACGATCGTCAGCCGCTGCGGCGTCGGCTCGGTGGGGCCGATCAACAGGCCGGAGCTGTCGTGCACGAAGGTCAGGTCGCCGATCAGCGCCACGGTGCGTCCGTCATGCGCTAAAGCCGCCCCGATGGCGGTGGATACGGTGCCGTCGATGCCGGCGACCCCGCGGTTGGACCGCACCTTGATGCCGTGGGTGTTCAGGCCCACCAGCGCCGCGTCCCGGACCGGGTTGGACGCGCCGAGCACCAGCTGGTCACCGGGGCGCAGCGCGTCGGCCACGGCCGCGGCGACGTGCAGCCCGGTGGTCAGCGGGTGCGCCTCCAGCTGGTCGCGGACGGCCCGGTTGGCGTGCCGGTTCATCTCCGCGCAGCGGTGCAGCCACGCCGGGTGCGGCTCGCCGGTGGTGACCGCCCGCGTGCCGGTGGCCTGCGAGTTTCCGGACACGTCGGGCCAGCGGGGCCCGGTGGTCAGCGCGTAGACCGGCACCTGCGGGTCGGCCAGCAGCGTGGACACCGGCCGGTGCAGCGTCGGGCGCCCCAGCATGATCACCTGCTTTGGGCGCAGCAGCGGCAGCGTCAGCGGGTGCAGCGGGTTGGGCACGGGGCGGCCGGAAAATGAGGTCGGCTCGGCGACGGTGGGCAGCTGCTCGAGGTTGGGGTGCGTGCCCGCGCCGTGTCCGGCGATGACGACCGTGTCGGGCGACAGGTCGATCTCCAGCGGTTGGTCGAACGTGACGGGCGGGGTGTAGGTCCAGGGCCTGCCGCCGGGCCGGCCCTGCGGGACCACGGCGCCGTGGGGTTCGCGATCGGGCACCAACGGTTCGCGCAGCGGGATGTCGAACTGCACCGGGCCGGCGTTGGCGGTGCGAGATCCGGTGGCGGCGGCCAACACTCGGCAGGTGGCCGATCGCCAGGTGGCGTTGAGCGAATCCATCCGCTCTGGCCCGTCCTCGGCCAGGCCCAGGCTGATGGTGGCGCGGACCTGGGTGCCGAAGTAGCCCAGCTGCTCCATGGTCTGGTTGGCGCCGGTGCCCAGCAGCTCGTAGGGCCGGTTGGCCGACAGCACGATCAGCGGCACCCGGGCGTAGTTGGCCTCGACCACCGCGGGACCCAGGTTGGCTACGGCGGTGCCCGACGTCATCGCGACGCACACCGGCGCGCTGGCCGCGATGGCCAGCCCGATGGCCAGGTAGCCGGCGGTGCGCTCGTCGATGCGGACGTGCAGCCGCAGGCGGCCGGCGCGGTCGGCGTCCTGCAGCGCGAACGCCAGCGGCGCGTTGCGTGACCCGGGGCACAGCACCACGTCGCGGACGCCGCCGCGGATCAGCTCGTCAACGACGACGCGGGCCTGGGTCGTCGAGGGGTTCACTCCTACAGCGTGTCACAACCCGCCGGCACGGCTCAGACCCGCACGCTGGCGAAGAACTGCAGCGCCGCGGTGTTGACGGCCTGCGGCCGCTCCAAAAACCCCAGATGCCCGGCGTCGGGTATCTGCAGGTAGCGGCCGTTGGGCATGGCATCGGCGACCTCGCGCCCCAGGTAGGCCGGCGTCACGATGTCGTCGGCGAAGCCCATCACCAGCACCGGCGCCGCGATGCTGCGGTAGGCGGACAGCCGGTTGGTCTGCGGGGAGACGTACATCTGGGTGCGCAGTCCCGGGGTCTGCTTGACCGGCCAGGTGCAAAACATCGCGATCCAGTCGTCGACGACGGCGTCGTCGTTGAGTGTCTTGCGCGAAAAGCTTTCCAGCAGGCGGTTTCTCGCGTCGAGCAGGGGCGGCACCCTGACCCCGGAGGCGTGCAGCTCGACCTCGGCCTCGTGGAAGAACTGGCGCGCGCGGTCCAGGCGGCCCCGGGTGGCCATCAGCACCGCCGAGCTGACCAGCTCGGGCCGCGCCACCATGAGTTCCTGGGCGATGAACGCCCCCATCGACACCCCGACAACGCGCGCCGGGGCGGCGCCCAGCGATTCGATCAGCGCCGCGGTGTCGGCGACCATGGTTTGCGTCGTGAATCCCTCGGCGTTTTCCGTGTCGCCGATCCCGCGGTTGTCGAAGGTGATGCAGCGGTACCCGGCCGCCAGAAAGGCGGGGACCTGATGCGGGTGCCAGGTGCGCCCGGCGCCCCCGCGGCCGGCGATGAAGACGACGGGCTCACCGGAGCCGCGGTCGTCGTAAGCCAGATTGATCATCCGGACGACGGTACAAGCAGCGGATGGCAGGCGCTGACCCGGTCGATCCACCACTGCCGCCGCTCGGGTGGCGCGGCCAGCGCCCGTAGCCGCGCCGGGTCCGGTGTCACCGGCCCGACCGGCAGGTAGCCGTCGATGGGCGGGGCGACGTCTGCGACGTCCTCCACGAACAGCCCGCCGGTGCCCAGGCCGCAGGCATGGCCGAGTTCCGGCAGGGCGGCAGCGGCGGTCAGGCCATGGCTGATGCCGACCGCCGAATCCAGCGCGCTGGAGACCACGACGGGGATGTGGATCTGGGCGGCGATGGCCAGCAGGGCCGAAATCCCGCCCAGCGGGGCGACTTTCAGCACCGCGATGTCGGCGGCGCCGGCGCGGACCACGGCCAGCGGGTCGTCGGCCTTGCGGATGCTTTCGTCGGCCGCGATGGGCACGTCGACCTGAGCGCGCAGGGCGGCGAGTTCGTCGACCGTTTCGCAGGGCTGCTCGAGGTACTCCAGCGGGCCGTCGGCCGTCAGCGCGGCCGCCGCCTCGGCGGCTTGCTCGACGCTCCAGCCGCCGTTGGCGTCCACCCGCACGACCGGGACCAGCTCGCGAGCCGCGTTGACCCGGTCGACGTCCTCGGCCAGCGTCTGCCCGGGCTCGGCGACCTTCACCTTGGCCGTGCCGGCCCCCGGAAACCGGGCCAGCACCTCGCCGACCTGAGCGGCGGGGACAGCCGGCACGGTCGCGTTGATCGGGATGCGGTCGCGGCGCACCGGCGGCGGCGGCCGGTACGCGCCCTCGACGGCCGACGCCAGCCAGTGCGCGGCCTCGCGCGGCTCGTATTCGACGAAGGCGCCGAACTCGCCCCACCCGGCGGGACCCTCGATCAGCGCCAGTTCGCGGGTGGTGATGCCGCGGAAGCGCACCCGCATCGGCAGCGCGACCACGTGCAGGCGGTCCAGCAGGTCCTCGAGCGCGGGTATCACTGGCCAAAGACCTGGTGGCCCGCCAGATACGTCGCGCGCACCTCGAGGTCGGCGATCTCTTCGGGCGGCACCGTTCGGGGGTCGGCCGACAGCACCACCAGATCGGCGTACTTGCCGACCTCCAGCGAGCCGATGACGTCGTCGGCGAACAGCTGCCAGGCGGCGTCGATGGTTTGCGCGCGGATCGCCTGTTCGACGGTCAGCCGCTCCTCGGGCGCCAGCACCCGGCCGCTGGGCGCCGTGTGGGTCGCGGCGACGCTGATGTTGCGCAGCGGCTCCTCGGGCGTCACCGGCGGATCGTTGTGCAACGAGATCCGCATGCCGCTGGCCACCGCGGAACCCGCAGGCATCCAACGGGATCCGCGCTCAGGGCCGAACAGGCCGTCGACGATGACGTCGCCCCAGTAGTGGATCTGGTCGACGAAGATGCTGCAGGTGACGCCGAGGTCGGCGGCCCGTCGAAGTTGCTCGGGCCGGATGGCGCCGACATGTTCGAGGCGCAGCCGGTGGTCGTCGCGCGGATGGCGCTTGAGAGCCTCCTCGTAGACGTCCAGGATGGTGTCGACGCCGGCGTCACCCTGCACGTGGCAGGCCGTCTGCCAGCCCGACGGGTAGTAGGCGCCTACGATTTCCCTCAGCTGTTCGGCGGTGTAGTTGGCGCAGCCGCAGGATCCCGGCGCTATTCCGATGGCGCGGGTGGCGTCGGTGTCCAGGTAGGGGAACGACAGGGCGATGTTCCCGATCCACGGCGAGCCGTCGACCCAGATCTTGATGCCGACTTGGCGCAGCATGTCGTCGCCCTGGCCCGGCGTGGCGGTGGTGGACATCTGCGGGTTGGACACCTCGTAGGTGCGCAGCCGCACCGTCAGTTGGCCGCGCAGCTGCTCGATCAGGGGCCGGAAATTCGGGTCGAACGCCATCTCCGAACAGGTGGTCAGCCCGGCCCGGTTGAGCCGGGCGCACTCGGCGAGCAGCATCGCCGGGTAGCTGTCGGCCTGGATGGCGCCGCCCAGCAGGGGAAACACCGCGGCGATTTCCTCGGCGGTGCCGTCGAGTTCCCCGTCGGCGGCGCGGCCGTATTTGGCGCCCTTGGGGTCCGGGGTGTCCCGCGTCAGCCCGTTGAGGCGCGCGGCGCGCGAATTGAAGAAGGCCTTGTGCCCGGAATTGTGGATGATCACCAGCGGCCCGTCGGGAGCGATCTCGTCGAGCCACGCCAACGTCGGCTGCGGGAGCCCGGGCTGCAGCAGGGCATCCCAGCCGTTCAGGTAGGCGCCGGCCGGTCCCCGCGCGGCGGCCTCCCGACGGATCGCGGCGACGACGTCGTCGGCCCTGGGGACGGTGACCGGCCGGATGTCGACGATCCGGTCCGACAGCGCCACGGCCTCCATCAGCGGATGGCCGTGCGCCTCAACGAATCCCGGCATGACGCAGCCGTCTCCGATTTCGACGTTCTGGGTGCCGGGGCCGATGAGAGCGGCGACGTCGGAGCGGGTGCCCACGGCGACGATCCGGCCGCCGGTCACGGCCAGCGCCTCCGCGGTGGGCCGCGCGTCGTCGACGGTCAGCACGGTCCCCGTGACGACGAGGTCTGCGACGGCCATGAGCACGAATGCTACGGGTCGGAGGGTCCGGCCCACCCGAATTGCAACACGTTCTAGTCTTGCCCCTATGAGTGACAACGACCTGTTGCGCAACCCGACCCACAACGGCCACCTTTTGGTGGGGGCGCTCAAGCGCCACAAGAACCGGCCGGTGCTGTTTCTCGGCGACACCACGCTGACGGGTGGTCAGTTGGCCGAGCGGATCAGCCAGTACACGCAGGCGTTCGAGGCGCTGGGCGCGGGCACCGGTGTCACCGTCGGGCTGCTGTCGCTCAACCGCCCCGAGGTGCTGATGATCCTCGGCGCGAGCCAGACCCAGGGTTATCGGCGCACCGCGCTGCACCCGCTCGGCTCGCTCGACGATCACGCGTACGTGCTCACCGACGCCGGGGTGAGCTCGCTGATCATCGACCCCAACCCGATGTTCACCGAGCGCGCGCTGGGCCTGCTGGAGAAGGTGCCGTCGCTCAAGCAGATCCTGACCATCGGCCCGGTGCCCGAGGCTTTGAGCGGGGTGGCCGTCGACCTGTCCGCGGAGGCGGCGAAGTACGAGCCCAAGCCGCTGGTGGTCGCCGACCTGCCGCCGGACAACATCGGCGGCCTGACCTACACGGGCGGCACGACCGGCAAGCCCAAGGGCGTGATCGGGACCACCGGGAACATCGCCGCCATGACGGCGATCCAACTCGCCGAGTGGGAGTGGCCCGAGCACCCGCGCTTCCTGATGTGCACGCCGCTGTCGCACGCCGGCGCGGCGTTCTTCACGCCCACGGTCGTCAAGGGCGGCGAGATGGTGGTGCTGAGCAAGTTCGACCCGGCCGAGGTGTTGAAAGTCATTGAAGAGCAACGCATTACGGCGACCATGCTGGTGCCGTCGATGCTCTACGCGTTGATGGACCACCCCGATTCGCACACCCGCGACCTGTCGTCGCTGGAGACCGTCTACTACGGCGCCTCGGCGATCAACCCGGTGCGCCTGGCCGAGGCGATCCGGCGGTTCGGCCCGATTTTCGCCCAGTACTACGGCCAGTCCGAGGCCCCGATGGTGATCACCTACCTGGCCAAGGCCGACCACGACGAGAAGCGGCTGACGTCGTGCGGGCGCCCGACCCTGTTCGCCCGGGTGGCGCTGCTGGGCACCGACGGCAAGCCGGTGCCGCAGGGTGAGCCGGGCGAAATCTGTGTCAGCGGACCGCTTTTGGCCGGCGGCTACTGGAATCTGCCTGACGAGACGTCGAAGACTTTCAAAGACGGGTGGCTGCACACCGGCGACATGGCCCGCGAGGACGAGGACGGCTTCTACTTCATCGTCGACCGGGTCAAGGACATGATCGTCACCGGCGGCTTCAACGTGTTCCCCCGCGAGGTCGAGGACGTGATCGCCGAGCATCCGGCCGTCGCGCAGGTGTGTGTGGTCGGCACGCCCGACGAGAAGTGGGGCGAGGCCGTCACCGCCGTGGTGGTGCTGCGCACCGACGCGCCGCGCGACGACGACGCGATCGACGCGATGACCGCCGAGATCCAGGCCGCCGTCAAGGACCGTAAGGGCTCGGTGCAGTCACCGAAGCGGGTGGTGGTCGTCGACGCGCTGCCGTTGACCGGGCTGGGCAAGCCGGACAAGAAGGCCGTGCGGGCGCAGTTCTGGGAGGGCGCCGGCCGCGCCGTGGGCTAGCGCCTTACCGCGAGGGCCGGCCGGTTGCCGCTGCGTCTTCCACACGGGAGGCAAACCCGAATGTCTGAGCGAGCGTCAGCCAATCCGCGCCCGAGACGACGTAAACAGGACGTTCATTCCGCGTGGACACATCGCCGCGCCACGAAAATCGAAATCCCGGCCCCGCCGCCTCCAGACATCCGATGGTCAGTGGCTGCACACCCGGAACGCAGACGACCAGGCCGGTGACCCCGGGATAGACATGCGTGCTGCCATCGCCGCTCGTGACGCTATCGGGCTGGAAGGCCGCGGGCATCGCGGTCGCCTGCGTAGGCGACGCCGAGGCACCTGTGGCATCGCTGTGCGGGTCGATCACTCGGATCGCACTGTCGTCCACGTCAAGGAACAGGCTCGGGTGCCGCAGTGATCGCTGAAGCCGCAGTTGTTTTCGGAGGGCAAACGACCCCGCCTGTTCCGCCAAATAGGGGTTGGGAAACAACAGGCACCGAGTCCGTTCCCCGGGTGCGGGCTCGCGTAGATTCACCGCACCGCGACCACCGCCGATGGCGAGAAGCTCGTTGAACTCCGAGTCCGCTAACCACGCGTCGACGGCCGCGACGGGTGGTGCGTCCAGCCGTGTAGCGGGACTGATGCGACGATCTCGCGCGCCGAGAACAAACCGGTGGCGGCCACAGCGCAGGTGCAACGCCACGCCCATCGTCACCCATGGGCCCAGCTCTGCCTCGACGAGTGAAAAGACATCACCGGGCCACTGACCGACTGTCAGGCCGTCGCTCGTGACGCCAATACGGACGGATCGGCGCGAACGCCACCACGCGTAGGCCAACCAGACCAGGGGGACCAGCATGATGGTGGCCGTCCCGGAGGCCAGGCCCACGCCGAGCCCCATGCCCACGCCCACGCTCGCCCCTACGCCCGCGCCGACCCCCAAACCGACGCCAATCCCCATGGCGTATAGGAGGACAAGGGTTCGGCTCCCGGTCGCGAATTCATTCATCGTGGAGGAAACGGACGGCGACGCGGCCACGAACTGGCGCGACGCAGTCGATCCGTCGTTGGCGTTCATCCGGAATGCCTCCGCTCGTGTCCGACACCAATCATGAAGACCCACCGACACATTCGCGGGCGGCCGGGCCGCAACATCTGCCATTCCGGCCGATCAATCGCGCACGCCGATCTCGTCGCAAATCGGCGGGATGATGATCAAATTGCCGCGCGGGGTGCAGAAGGGGTGCGGCGGTGGTGGCGGCGGCGAAGGCGGAGGCGTAAACACCGGCGCAGGAATGTCCGCCGACACGAAGCTGTTCAACGGGTTTCCGTGCGTGTCAACCATCCGCACATTGCCCTGCCCGAACGGAACCTCGTACCAGGTGTGGCACACACCCATGTCCCATTGGATGCCCCGGAACGGCAATCCTTGTCCGGGACACCAGTTATGCGGCTGCGGAGAAAATGTGTCGGCGCGCGCCGGAGCTGTTGACAGTCCCAATACGATGACGGCCACGCCAGCCGACAGCAGCGCGGCGGCGACGGTCCTCTGTATCGCGTGTTGGTGCGCCATGGCCTCGCGTTCCTTTCCCGGACGATCTCCGTCGCGGCCGAGTCCAGGCGAATCATCCTGTTAGACAAGGCAAGTCACTCCGCCGCGCGAGCGGTATCCCGCAAGGGCTGCCAGCCGGTGATCACGGCGTTCCCGAACACATGAAAGGGAACCCGCACGGTGGCTTCTGCGTCGCTTCCGGCGGCGGTGGATCGGGTCCCTCCCAGACACTGGCGTCAACGTTTCCGTGCCCCCACACGACGCCCCACCACGTGTGGCACTGAGACCTGTCCCAGTTAACGCCAAGCCCGTTTGACCCGCCCGGGCATCCGTGACCGGTCGCTGGGCGCAGTCCCATCGGATCTCCGGGGCAACATTTGTACGGCCCGGATGCGCCCGGCGGCACTGGCCCGTCTTCTGGCGAAAGGCCCTGCACCGGTGCCATAAGGCCGAGATGGGCTTGAGCGGTACCTGCGGCCAGGCATAAGCCCGCCGCAGCGACGCCGCCTGACAGCAGTGTCCGCGCGACGAACTTCTTGATGGTGTGCTTGGTGTTCATGTTGTGACTTCGCCTTCGGTCGATGCGCTGCCGGCTCACCCGTCGCTGCTGCCCGCCCAGGTGCGCGTGGGTATAAAGTGTGCGCCGCCGGGTGGGCACGGTTGATGGGCAATTTGGCCCATTTTTTGGCACTCGAAACAGCCAGCACCGTGGGGTCTTGCGGCCCGGATTCGGTCAGGGCCGCTTAATTCAGGGTCTCCCGACTAACCGGCCGATCCGACTTCCCTCCACAGCGAAGACGAGGATCGAGATCAGGGCCAAAACGCCACCAAGGACTGCACCCATACGCCACGAGGTGGCTCCGTACGTCCCGCTATTTCTCACGCGAACATCGAGCGTCGATCCGCCAGGAGCCTTTTGCGCCAGTATGCCGCTCTGTGCCGGACCGCCGATGTTCCATGTGCCCCAACAGGAACCGTCCTTACCCATGCTGCAGGCGCTATCTCTCCGAAAACCCCCTGGTGTTGCTAACGCCATCCGACAAATCCGCCGAAACCATTGCAGCCGCACGCGCGCTCACGGCATAGAGAAGACCTGCAGAGCCTCAGGCGAAACGCACACCTCGCGTACGCCACTCCGCGACGCGACGGGCTCAGCGGCCGGTCGGCTTCATCCACCTCCACAGACGGCCGAAGTCCCACAGGGGGCCCAAGCCCAACACGACGATGAGAAACAGGCCTCCGAAGATATGGCCGACGAAAAACCAGCTTGCCGACGGTGCCGTAAAGGCTGTGCCGCCACTCACATGAACGTCCGACGATCCGAGGTGCTGGACGCCAACGATCGGGCCGGTCTGTGATTGTCCGCCGACGCTCCATACAGCAGTGCAGCCTTCTGACAACGTAAACGAAGATCTAAAGTCGCCCGGGTCGGCCGGGTTGGAGCCCGGCACGCCGTAGCGGCACTCAATACCCGTCGCCGTCGTCGGCGTCCCAACCTGATACCCGTAGAATTGCCGCGCGCTGAAGCTAAGGAAGTACAGTCCCAACCCTACGAAAAAGATCGCGAACAACCAGCCCCTAATCCCCAGCGGCCGGCGATTCCGCCGTGTTTTCGATCCAACGCCCGCATCCGCCGCGTCCGCGTCCGCGGCGATGCGTTGTCCGCGGTCATTCTTGTCCACCACGTCCTCCTCCATCAGCAAATGGTCACGGTGTTCTGTTTATGGATGGAAACCCGTGAGGCGTGCCTCCCGGGTTGGGGCAAAACATCAGGCCGCACTGGACGTTTCCTGGGTTATCGCCCGGTGGATTGTCTCCATCCCAAACATCCGAACGAGACAGCGTCTGCTGCCGGTTCGGTTGGATCCACGGGACATTGCCCCAGCCGGTCGCAACCATGTACCAGGCATGGCAGACATTCATGTCCCGAACGTGCCGGTCGGGTATCTTGGGTTTCACCCCGAAGCTCATGTCCGGCCAGACGGGTAGTCCATGGACTGCCCTGGACACCAGGTAAGTGGTTCCGCGTTGGCTCGGACAGTGCCTACGCCCAGCGCCAAACTGGCCACCGCGACGCCGCCTGACAGTAGTGTCCCCGCGATGATCTTCTTCACGGTGTGAGTGGTGTTCATGTCGTGTTTACTTTGTCGTCGGTTGCCGTGCTCGGCAGGTCGTGCACACAGTGCAGTCCGCTCGGGCGGCTACCGATCCCAACAGCGCGGCGCGGCGGCGAGAGCGGTACGCGTCCGGGCGGCCCGCCCCGGGGCGCGTGTGAGTAGCATGCGCCGACGCGTCGGCGCGGTTGATGGGCAAGTAGGCCCATTTTTGGCGCCCGGTACAGGCGGCACCGTGGAGCCGTGTCAGAGCCCTGATGTGGATTGGCGTTGCAGTGCGTGGGCGGCGGCTTGGATGCGGTTGTCGACGCCGAGTTTGGCCAGGATCGCCGCGACATGGTGGGCAACGGTTCGGCGGCTGATGGTGAGTTCGGTGGCGATGTCGGCGTTGCTGTGACCCGCGGCGATCAGGGTGAGTATTTCTCGTTCGCGCCGGGTCAACCCGTCGGGGTCGGCCAGGATGTCGGCACGCCGGCTGCGGCGGGTGCGACCACGCAACTCGGTGAGCCGTTGTTGGGCGCGCCGCGCCGCGGCCCTGGCACCGAGGCTGTCGAAGGTCGCCAGTGCCGATTGCACGGCGGCGATATCGCCGCCGAGTTGGGCGATGGCCGCCTCGTAGGGGCAGCCGCGGCGCAGCCATTCCTCGACGGCGGCCTGCCAGTCGCCCCGGATCTCTAGCTCGAACGGTGTGGCGGGGTCGTCGCTGGAGGGTGCGGGGACAGCGCCGGTCAGATACAGCCAGCGGTGCAGCGCTCCGATCAGCCAGGGGTCAGCTCGGGCACCCGTGGCCGCCAGCCCTGCGTAGGCTTCACCGCGGCAGGTTTCGTCGTCGCCGGCCAGCCAGGCCGCCTCAGCACGCGCTGCCCACACCGAGAAGAACCGAAGGTGGTCCGTTTCGGCGCTGGCTAGGGCGTCGTTAAGCAGCGTGGCGGAGTGCTGTCCGCGCCGCGCATGGATTAGGGCGAGGATGAGCTGCGGCAGAATCCGGTTCACGGCGGCCAGGCCTGGCCGGGTGAGGAGATCTTCGGCAGCCGTGCGGGCGTGATCCCAGTCGCCGCGGTGCAGCCGCACCGCCGCATCGACCCCGACGACTAGGGCCTCGAAGGTGAACACGTTATGGTCACGGCAGTAGGCGAGCGAGTCAGTGATGTAGCGATCGGCGCGATCGATGTCGTAGTGCAGCGCCGCCAGCCAGCAAACGAGAGTCGCCAGCAGTCCGGCATGTTCGCCGCGGGTTTCGGTGACCATCGCTTCACGCCACGCCGATTCCAGCTGCTCCCAACCGGAGTCGGCGGTGAGGATCTGAGCCGTTGCGGCAGCCGCGCGGGCCCGGATAACCAGGGCGTTATCACCGATGCGCGTGCCTAAGGCGATGGCTCGGTCGGCGTAGTCAACGGCGGCCGAGTCGAATCCCCAGCTCCCGAACTCGGCCAAGTTGGCCAGCGCCCAGCCCAGCTGCGAACTCGGTCCGCCGTCTTGCACCAGCTCCAACGCGGCCCGTGCAGCATCGAAGGCCTCGCTGACCCGGCCCATTCCCCATAACTCATGGGACAGCCAGCGCAGATTCTCGCTTTGGCCGAGCGGATCACCCAGCGCGAGACGACATTGGATCGCCTCGCGCCACGATGACACCGCCGCCTCGGCGAGCCCGCACAGATAGCAGGTCAAGGCGTGCTGCTCGATCCAGCGCACCTTTTGTTCGGCGGGCACGCTATCGGCGTGGCGCAGCGTGAGCTCGTATAGCTCGGCGGCTTCCCGGTTCGCGCCAAGTACTGACGCCCGTTCGGCGGCCGCGGGCCCGTAACGGATGACGGCATCAGTATCGCTGGCCTGCTCGGCGTGAAATGCCAACGCCGCCAACGTATCCGGATCGATTGGCGGTTCGGCCAGCACCGCCAACGCCTGTTTATGCAACACTCGGCGCTGGTAGTTGGCGATCTGGTCAGCGGTGGCGCGGCGGGCCAGTTCGTGGCGGAAGTCGATGACGTCGTGCCCTTCCACCAGCACCCCGGCGTCGAGGCATTCGGCCAGTCCGACGGCGGCCGCGGGACAGACCTTTTCCACCAGGGCGACAGCGGCGCGTGGGCCGCAAACCGCAACCGCAGCAGCGGTCTCGCGCGCGGCCGGCGACAGGCGGGCCAGCCGGCCGCGGACCGCTTCGGCGATGCTGCGGGGCAAGCCCTGCCGGGTCAGCGCAGCCGGGCCGGCGGCCAGCACCTCGGTGACGAAAAACGGGTTACCCCCGGTCAATTCGTGTAGCTGCTCGGCGTTAACCCCGCTGCCGGTGGCCAGCTGCGCCACCGCACGGCGGCTCAGCGGCTCGAGCCCGATGCGGCGCACCGCCGCGCAGGTGGCCACATCCCCCAGGGCGACCGACAGTGGGTGCTGGCGGTCAAGTTCATCGTCGCGGTAGGACACCACCAGCAGCAGCGGCAGTGACTCGGTGCGCCGGGCCAGGAAGCGCAGCAGATCCAAGGTGGCACCGTCGGCCCAATGGGCGTCTTCGATCACCCATACCCAGGTGTGCCCGCCGCGCAGGACCGCCAGCAGCCGCCGGTAGAGCACGCCGGTATCACCGGATTGAATCGCCGCGTCCAGCGCGCCGGCAGCGGCGGGGCCCACCCCGGCCAACGCGTCAATCAGTGGCCCCAACGGGCGCGGTGCGGCCAGCGGATCACACCACCCCCGCAGTATCCGCATCGAGGAATCCAGCCCGGCCACAAAGTGATCCAGCACCGCGGTCTTTCCGACCCCGGCCTCCCCCCGCACCAAAACCAGCCGCCCCGCACCGCCGCGCGCAACCTGCCGCGCCACATTGCCGAGCTCGGCGAGCACCGCCGAGCGCTCCAGCAACCCCTCCACCGACGCCGCCTCGTTCTGACCAAGACCCCACCGTCTGTACCGGGTGCCAGAAAAATGGGCCCAATTGCCCATCAACCGCGCCTCCCCGCCGGCACACACTAAACAGACGCGCCCACGGGCCGCCGCGGCCACAGCAACCGCACATCCGGACATGATGCGGCTCTCACTGTATCCGCGACACCGCCCGGACGCGTCCCATTCCGCCGCTCACTCCCAACCATCACTGCTACTAGTTCGAAGGATCCGCACGTGTCATTCGTTTTCGCAGCGCCCGAGTATGTAGGGGCGGCAGCAACGGAGCTGGCCAGCATCGGTTCGAGCATCAGCTCCGCCAACGCCGCGGCCGCGGGCCCAACCACACGCCTGCTCGCCGCCGCCGAAGACGAGGTGTCGGCGGCGGTGGCGTCGCTGTTTGCCGCGCAGGGACAGGCCTTTCAGCAGCTCAGCGCTCAGGCCGCGGCGTTTTACGCCCAGTTCGTGCAGGCCCTGAGAGGCTCGGGCGGCGCCTATGCGGCCACCGAGGCGGCCAACGCCTCGCCGCTAGATGCCGCGTGGCAAGAGGTGCGCGGGGTGATCAACGCGCCCACCGAGCTGTTGCTCGGCACCCCGTTGATCGGCAAGGGCGTCAACGGCGCGCCGGGCACCGGGGCGCCCGGCGGGCCGGGGGGGTTGCTGTTCGGGCCCGGCGGTGACGGCGGCTCGGGTGCACCCGGACAGCCCGGCGGCCGCGGCGGCAACGCCTGGTTCTTCGGCAACGGTGGCCGGGGCGGCGCCGGTGGGACCGGCGTCACCGGCACCGCGGGCTCGGCGGCGGGCCACGCCGACGGCGGCACCGGCGGCACCGGCGGAACCGGCGGGGCGGGCGGCAATGGCGGGCTGATCATGGGCAGCGGCGGCGCCGGCGGTATCGGCGGGCTCGGCGGCCTCGGCGGTGCCGGCGGCGCTGGCATCTCTGGTGCGCTCGCCGGAAGCGGCACGAACGGTGGTCAAGGCGGCAACGGCGGCATGGGTGGGGTCGGGGGCGAGCCGGAGGGACTGTCGGGCTCGTTCGGCGGTCATGCGGGCGCCAACGGTAACGGCGGCGCCGGCGGCGACGGCGGCCAGGGCGGCCAGGGCGGTTCTCCGCTTCTTGGCGGCTCAGGCGGAAACGGCGGCAATGGCGGCAACGCCGGCGTCGGTGGCAGCGCGGGCGGCGCCGGCGCGGTCGCGGGCGTCGATGGCAACGGCGGCAACGGCGGCAACGGCGGCCACGGCGGCCTGTTCGCCGCCAGCGGCGACGTCGGCGGCAACGGCGGCACCGGCGGCAACGGCGGCAACAGCGTCGGCGGCAATGGCGGCGACGGCGGGAATGGCGGCGCCGGCGGTGGTGGCACGATCACCAACATCACGCAAGGCACCCTCGCCGGTGGTGGCGGCGGCGGTGGCGGCGCCGGCGGCCACAGCACCAGCGGCCACGGCGGTAACGGCGGCAAAGGCGGCGGCGGTGGTGAGGCCCAAATCAACCCGGGTTCCACCGCTTACGCCGACGGCCAAGGCGGCGACGGCGGCTACGGCAGCAGCTATGTCGGCCCCGCTGGCGGTCTCGGTGGCGGCGGGGGCGGCGGCGGCGCCGCAAGCGTCGGAGCCACCGGCACCGGGATCACCGGGGGCACCGGCTCCACCGGTGGCGGCGCCCTCGACGGCGGTGAAGGCGGCAGCGGCGGCTCCGCCGGCGGCGGCTCGGCGACCACCGCGGTTGTCGGGTCCGGCGGCGGTGGTGGCGGCGGCGGCGGAGGCATCCCCGGATTCGGTGGCAATGGCGGAGACGGGGGAGAAGCTGGAATCAATACCTCGGGCGGTGGCGCAATCTTTGGCGGCGGCTCCGGCGGCACCGGCGGCAACCCCGGCGCCCCGGGCGGGAGCGGAGGCAACGCCGGCATCGGCGGCGGTGGCGGCGGCGGAGCCATCGCGGGCAATGTCGGCACCGGCAACGGCGGTCACGGCGGCAACGGCGGCGGCTAGCACCAATTGTGTTCGGGAACACCGTGATCAGCGGCTCTGAGGCGAATTCCGTTTGGGGATCAACGCCGTTTCGTGGTAACCCGTCGGCGTCCTGGCACGAAGATCGACCCCGATCAGCGCGACACGCCCGCCAGCAGCAGGTCCAGCATGCGGGCCGTCTGCTCCGGCGAACCGGTGACCAGGAAGATGCCGAGCAGGCTGGCCACCACGTCGTCGGCGTGGACATCGGGACGCAGGCTGCCGTCGTCGGCGCCCGCCCGCAGCAGCGTGCCGACGGCGCCGACGATGCTGTCGAGGGTCTGGCTGGGCTGCAGGGCGCCGGAGGCGAAGATCGCCTGTAACGACTCGGCCATCCCGCGCTTGGCGGCGACAAAGCTGGCGTAGCGGTCCATCCACCGCCGCAGGGCCGTCCTGGGCGGATGGCGCTTGAGCAGCTCCTCGGCCGCCGCGGCCACCTCGGCGAGTTCGGCGCGGTAGATCGCCTCGACGAGGGCCTCCCGGGTCGGGAAATGGCGGTAAAGCGTGCCGATCCCGACGCCGGCGTCGCGCGCGATCGATTCCAGCGACACCGGCCGCCCCTCCGCGGTGGCAAACGCGGCGGTCGCCACCTGCAATAGCTTCTCGCGGTTGCGGCGCGCGTCGGATCGGGTCGGCTGAGCCAAAGCGGAGGTTCCTCCGTTTCTGCTAGGCTCGGACAAGCGGAGGATCCTCCGCATTTCTTACCAGTGTGTCAGACGGGAGCACCATGACAACCTTTCCCATCGTCGCCCGTGTCGGCTACGGCGCGATGCAACTGTTCGAGGGGGTCTCCGACGACGACGCGGCCGCGGTGCTGCGCCGCGCCGTCGAACTGGGCGTCAACCACATCGACACCGCGTCGTTCTACGGTCCCGGCGAGGTGAACCGGCGGATCCGCGCGGCGCTGGCCCCCTACCCCGAAGACCTCGTCATCGTCAGCAAGGTCGGCGCGCGATGGACCGGCGAAGAGCCGATGCCGCTGGCCGCCGCGCAACAACCCGCGGAGCTGCGCGCCGCGGTCGAGGACGACCTGCGCCAGCTCGGCCTGGACTGCGTACCGGTGGTCAACCTGCGGCGCATGGACCTCGGGCCTTCCGCGGCCGTCGAAGGCGACCAGGACGTCGACCTCGATGACCAGCTGGCCGAGATGATCGCGCTGCGCGACGAGGGCAAGATCGGCGCGATCGGCATCAGCAGCGTCCCGCTCGACGTGGTGCGCCGGGCCTTACCCGCGGGCATCGTCTGCGTGCAGAACGCCTACAGCCTCCTCGACCGGTCCCAGGAGGCCACGCTCGACCTGTGCAAGGCGGAGGGCATTGCGTGGGTGCCGTACTTCCCGTTGGGGTCGGCCTTCCCGGGCCTCCCGAAGGTCACCGACCACCCGGTGGTGGTCGAGGTCGCCGGCGAAATCGGCGCTACACCAGCTCAAATCGGGCTGGCATGGCTGCTGGCCCACTCCCCCAACACATTGCTCATTCCGGGGACGCGATCGGTGGCGCACCTCGAGGAGAACCTCGGCGCCGGGGACGTCGCGCTGGGTTCCGACGTGCTCGCACGGCTCGAGGCGCAGCCCGGCGGGTAACGTCGCTGCCGTGGGCAGCGTCGAACCCGTCCGGCCGCCGTGGTGGCTGAAGCCGGCAAACAAGCTCGTCATCCGGATGTCGCGGCTGGGAATGAGTTTCGGGGGTGAGAGCCCGGTCGTGCTGACGGTGAAAGGCCGCAAGTCCGGGCGGGACCGGACGACACCGGTGACCCCGATGACGGTCGACGGCCACGAGTTCGTCGTCGCCGGGTTCCCCGGCGCCGACTGGGTGGCCAACGCGCGCGCCGCCGGGCAGGCGACGGTGGCCCGGGGGCGGCGCGTCCAAACGGTGCGGATGGTGGAGTTGTCGCCCGACGATGCGCGGCCGATCCTGCGCGCCTTCCCGGCGGAGGTGCCCACCGGCGTCGGCTTCATGAAGCGGGCGGGGCTTGTGATCGACGGTCGCCCCGAGGAATTCGAAGCCCTGGCCGGCCGGTGCGCGGTGTTCCGGTTGGACCCGGTGTAGTCGCGATGCGGCGTGTGCTGTTGGTGGTGACGCTGCTGGTCGCCGCGTTGGGCGTGCCCCCGGCGCGGTCTTTCGGCGCGACGGGCTGCGCGCCCGGCGGCGACCCTCCCCCGTCCGGCGCCGCACAACGTAGGGTCGGCGATCTCGACTGGGACGGCCAGCCGGACACGTTGTGGGTCGGGCAGTTTCGCGACGGTGGCCGCACCAACCGAGTCGCCGGCGTCACGACGGCGAGCGGCGCAAACTCCGGCGTACAGATCGAGTCAGCAAGCCCAATCTCGTTGAGCGCCTTGGCGATCGACGCGCAACAAGACGGGCAGCACCAGATCATCGTCAGCGACGGCCGCAGCGCGCGCCTCTACGTGTTCGCCGACTGCCGACTGCAGGCCGCCGCCGACAACCAGGGCGCGCCGTTTCTGTTCGACCTGGCGAACCTGCGCGGCAACGGCACCGGAATCGGCTGCAGCGACCTCGGCCCACCGTCGCCCGGCCGGCACCTGGTCGGGCTGCAGGCCTTGAACCAGGACGGCCAGTGGACGGTGCGGCGCACCGAGATCAACCTCAACGGCACGCTGGCTACCATCGGAAAGTCCGACACCGTGGCGGCCACGTCCGCGCAGGACCCCGCGGTGGTCTCGGCGCAGACCATCGGCTGCGGCGACCTCACCATCAGCAAGGACGGAGTTCAACAGCCTTGAGTGACAACCCATTTGACGCGCAGGCCTGGCGACCCGTCGACGGATTCGACGACCTGACCGATATCACCTACCACCGCCACGTCACCGACGCCACGGTGCGGGTGGCGTTCGACCGCCCCGAGGTGCGCAACGCGTTTCGGCCGCACACCGTCGACGAGCTCTACCGGGCGCTCGACCACGCGCGCATGTCTCCCGACGTGGGCGTGGTGCTGCTGACCGGCAACGGCCCGTCGCCCAAGGACGGCGGCTGGGCGTTCTGCTCCGGCGGCGATCAGCGCATCCGCGGCCGGTCGGGCTATCAATACGCGAGCGGGGAGACCGCCGACACCGTCGACGCCGCCCGCGCCGGCCGGTTGCACATCCTCGAGGTGCAGCGGCTGATCCGGTTCATGCCCAAGGTGGTCATCTGCCTGGTCAACGGGTGGGCCGCCGGGGGCGGGCACAGCCTGCACGTGGTCTGCGACCTCACCCTGGCGAGCCGCGAGCACGCGCGCTTCAAGCAGACCGACGCCGATGTCGGCAGCTTCGACGGCGGCTACGGCAGCGCGTATCTGGCCCGTCAGGTCGGCCAGAAGTTCGCCCGCGAGATCTTCTTCCTGGGCCGGCCCTACACCGCCGAGCAGATGCACCACATGGGTGCGGTCAACGAGGTCGTGGATCACGTCGACCTCGAACGCACCGGCATCCAGTGGGCGGCCGAGATCAACGCGAAATCCCCTCAGGCGCAACGCATGCTGAAGTTCGCGTTTAACCTGCTCGACGACGGGCTGGTAGGCCAGCAGCTGTTCGCCGGCGAGGCCACCCGGCTGGCGTACATGACCGACGAGGCCGTGGAGGGCCGCGACGCGTTCCTGGAGAAGAGGCCGCCGGACTGGAGCGCGTTCCCGCGCTACTTCTAGGCGGCCGCGGGCCGCCGCCTAGACTCCGCACGTGAGCAAGAGCCCCCTCAGCAGATTCAGAGACCAGCTGGTGCTGGCGACCATGCGACCGCCCGCGTCCCCGCAGATACTGGTCAACCGGCCCGCGATCAAGCCGGTCGACCTCGACGGCAAGCGGATCCTGCTGACCGGGGCGTCGTCGGGCATCGGTGAGGCCGGGGCCGAACAACTGGCCCACGCCGGCGCGACGGTGGTCGTCGTCGCCCGCCGCGGGGATTTGCTCGAGGCGCTGGCGGACCGGATCGCGAAGGCCGGCGGCAGCGCGATACCGATCCCCTGTGACATCTCGGACCTGGACGCGGTCGACGCGCTGGTGGCCGACGTCGAAAAGCGCGTCGGCGGCGTCGACATCCTGATCAACAACGCCGGCCGGTCGATCCGCCGGCCCCTGGCCGAGTCGCTGGAACGCTGGCACGATGTGGAGCGGACCATGGTGCTTAACTACTACGCGCCGCTGCGGCTGATTCGCGGGCTCGCGCCCGCGATGCTCGAGCGCGGCGACGGCCACATCATCAACGTCTCGACGTGGGGAGTCCTGTCGGAGGCGTCGCCGCTGTTTTCGGTCTACAACGCCTCCAAGGCCGCGCTGTCGACGGTGAGCCGGGTCGTCGAAACCGAGTGGGGCCGAATGGGCGTCCATTCCACGACGCTGTACTACCCGCTGGTCGCCACGCCGATGATCGCGCCGACCAAGGCCTACGACGGGATGCCCGCGTTGACGTCCCAGGAGGCCGCCGAGTGGATGGTCACCGCGGCCCGCACCCGCCCGGTGCGGATCGCGCCGCGCATGGCGATCGCCGCCAAGGCGCTGGACACCTTCGGCCCCCGCTGGGTCAACACGCTCATGCAGCGCCAATCCATCCAGCCCAACCATGAAGCCTGACGTGATAGACACGAGGTTATGGAGATCCTGGCCAGCCGGATGTTGCTCCGGCCGGCGGACTATCAGCGGTCGCTGAGCTTCTACCGCGACGAGATCGGCCTGGCGATAGCCCGCGAATACGGTGCGGGGACGGTGTTTTTCGCGGGGCAGTCCCTGCTGGAGCTGGCCGGTTACGGCTCGCCGGACCATTCCCGCGGCCCGTTTCCCGGCGCGCTGTGGCTGCAGGTCCGCGACGTCGCGGCAACGCAGGCCGAGCTGGAGGGCCGCGGGGTTCCGATCGCTCGCGAGGCGCGGCGCGAGCCGTGGGGTTTGCGAGAGATGCACGTGACCGATCCGGACGGGATCACGCTGATCTTCGTCGAGGTCCCCGGCGACCATCCGCTGCGCCGCGATACCCGCGGCGACTGAGGGGGACCGTTCGGTTAACTAACGGCTAACATCAGAAGACAAGTCAAGGTACACCTGCGTTTCTGCCATTCCTGGGTTCGACAATTTAATCCCCCTACTACGAGAATCAGGCGCTGTGAACATCGATTTGTTCCTCCTAATCATTGTCGTAATCACGGCACTCGCATTCGATTTCACCAACGGCTTCCACGACACCGGCAACGCGATGGCAACGTCCATCGCCAGTGGGGCGCTGGCGCCCAAGGCCGCTGTCGCGTTGTCGGCGGTGCTGAACCTGGTGGGCGCGTTCATGTCCACCGCCGTCGCGGCCACGATCGCCAAAGGCCTCATCGACGGGCACATCGTGACGCTGGAACTGGTGTTTGCCGGCCTGGTCGGCGGCATCGTCTGGAACCTGCTCACCTGGCTCCTCGGCATCCCCTCCAGCTCGTCGCACGCGCTGATCGGCGGCATCGTCGGCGCCACACTCGCGGCCGTCGGCTCGCACGGGGTGATCTGGAAGGGTTTGGTGTCCAAGGTGCTGATCCCGGCCGTCGTCGCCGCGATCCTGGCCATCCTGGTCGGGGCGATCGCGACCTGGCTGGTCTACCGCGTCACCCGCGGCCTCGACACGTCGCGCACCGAGGCGGGCTTCCGGTACGGCCAGTGGGGGTCGGCGTCGCTGGTCTCCCTAGCGCACGGCACGGGTGACGCCCAGAAGACGATGGGCATCATCTTCCTGGCGCTGATGTCGTACGGCGCGGTCAGCAAGACCGAGGCGTCGCCACCGTTCTGGGTCATCCTCTGTTGCGCCCTGGCGATGGCGGCAGGCACCTACCTGGGCGGTTGGCGGATCATCCGCACCCTGGGCAAGGGACTCGTCGAGATCAAGTCACCGCAGGGCATGGCCGCCGAATCGTCCTCGGCCGCAGTCATTTTGCTGTCCACCCACTTCGGATACGCGCTGTCGACGACGCAGGTCTGCACCGGCTCGGTGATGGGCAGCGGGCTGGGCAAGCCCGGTGGCGAGGTCCGCTGGGGCGTGGCCGGCCGGATGGTGACCGCGTGGCTGATCACGCTCCCGTTGGCCGGATTGGTCGGGGCGATCACCTACTGGACCGTCCACCTCATCGGCGGCTACCCCGGGGCGATCATCGGCTTCGGGCTGCTGGTCGCGGTCTCCACGTTGATCTACATCCGGTCGCGGCGGGTCAAGGTCGACCACAAGAACGTCAACGCCGAATGGGAAGGCAGCCTCACCGCCGGCCTCGAGGGCGACGGACATCCGCCGTCCGATAGAGGGTCCAAGGTGGGGTCCGACGACGACACCGTGAGCGCGGGGAACCCCTCATGAGCCACTTCAGCGACTGGTTCAACTACCAGGCCTCCCTGCGGATCCTGATCTTCAGCATGCTGGCCGGGGCGTTCCTGCCGGGGATGTTCGCCCTCGGGCTGCGGTTCCAGGCGGTCGGGAGCGGAGAGGTCAGCCCCGACGGCAGCCCGCCGCACAAGAACCCGGTGCTGCTGGGGATCGCCTGGGTCATCTACGCAATAGTGCTGGCCGTGATCCTGTTCGCCCTGCTGTACATCTCGCGCGACTTCATCGCGCACCAGACGGGACAGGCGTTCTTGGGAGCCAAGCCCAAGTAGGATTGAATCGTCCACCCAGCCATCCCCCGCGCGGAGTGAGAGCAACGTGAACGGATTCCTCAGTTCGATTGTGTCGTGGTTGCGCGCGGGATACCCCGAGGGCGTCCCGCCGACCGACACCTTCCCGGTGCTCGCCCTGCTGACCCGACGATTGGGTCACGACGAGGTCATCGCCGTGGCGCGCGAACTCATGGAGCGCGGCTGTTTCGACGACATCGACATCGGTGTGGCGATCAGCAAGATCACCGACGAGTTGCCGTCCGAAGGGGACGTGGAGCGGGTGCGGGCGCGGTTGGCCGCCCACGGTTGGCCGTTCGACGAGCCCAGCGGCGCCGCGGAGGACCCCGCATAGCCCTGCTGCGCGCGCTCCGCGTCGCGTCGGGCTCCGCCGCCCCGTTGTTGTTGCCCGCCCTGGAGCGGGTGCTGGGCGGGCGTGATTCGGCGCTGGTAACGCTGCCGGCCGACGACGACCGCACGGCGGCCGGGCTGCGGGTGGGTGAGCCCATCGACGACGATGTGGCCCTGGTCGTGACGACGTCGGGCACCACCGGTGCACCGAAGGGCGCGCTGCTGACCGCCGCCGCCCTGACCGCCAGCGCGACGGCCACCCACGACCGCCTCGGCGGGCCCGGCGCCTGGCTGCTGGCGTTGCCGCCGTACCACATCGCCGGGGTGCAGGTGCTGGTGCGCAGCGTGCTCGCCGGCTCGACGCCCGTCGAGCTGGACGTCTCCCATGGCTTCGATGTCACCGAATTGCCTTCTGCCGTAAGGCGATTGGGGGCCGGGCGGCGGTATGCGTCGCTCGTCGCCGCCCAGCTGGCCAAGGCCCTCGCCGACCCGTCGGCCGCGGGCGCGCTCGCCGAATTGGACGCGGTGCTGCTCGGCGGCGGGCCGGCCCCGCGGCCGATCCTGGACGCCGCCGCGGCGGCGGGCATCGCGGTGGTGCGCACATATGGGATGAGCGAGACCGCGGGGGGTTGCGTCTACGATGGCCTCCCGCTGGACGGGGTGGCGCTGCGGGTGGCGCCCAGCGGGCGCATCGTCATCGGCGGCGCGACGCTGGCCAGCGGGTATCGCAACCCGGTGGAGCCCGACCCGTTCGCCGAGCCGGGCTGGTTTCACACCGACGACCTGGGCGCGATCGACGGCAGGGGGGTGCTGACCGTGCTGGGCCGGGCCGACGACGCGATCAGCACCGGCGGGCTGACCGTGCTGCCGCAGCCGGTCGAGGCCGCGCTGAGCACCCACCCCGCCGTCGGCGACTGCGCGGTGTTCGGCCTGGCCGACGACCGGCTGGGGCAGCGGGTGGTCGCGGCGATCGTGGTGCGCGAGGGCTGCGACGCGCCGACGCTCGAGGCGCTGCGTGCCCATGTCAGCCGTGCGCTGGAGGCGACCGCCGCGCCCCGCGAGCTGCACGTGGTGGACGCGCTGCCGCGGCGCGGCATCGGCAAGGTCGACCGCGCGGCGCTGGTGCGCCGGTTCTCCGGCACGGACTAATAGGCTGGGCGACCGTGAGGGTCGCGCGACGGGAGTCAGTTGCCGTCGCGCTCGCGGCCGTGCTGGTGGCGGCGGCGTTCGTGCTGCCGCACCTGCACTGGGGGGTTCGGCCGCGGCTGGACGTCGCCCAGGAGCGGTTCGGCACGCGCACCGGGGCCACGCCCATCTTCGGGGCGTGGGAGATCCACGCCAGCTGGGGAACCGGGGCGGCCATCCTGATCGCGGTGGCCGCCGTGGTGTGGGGTCCCCGTGTGGCGCAACGGCTTTCGTGGCGGGCGCTGACGCTCGGGACGTGGGCCACCGCTTGCGCATGGGCGTTCGCGCTGGCGCTGATCGACGGCTGGCAACGCGGCTTCGCCGGGCGGCTGACCACCAGGGACGAGTACCTGTCGCAGGTGCCCAGCATCACCGACATCCCCGCCGCGGTGCGCACGTTCTCCAGTCGCATCGTCGACTACCAACCGAACTCGTGGGTGACGCACGTGTCGGGGCATCCGCCGGGCGCGCTCCTGACGTTCGTCTGGCTGGACCGGATCGGGTTGCACGGCGGCGCCTGGGCCGGGCTGCTGTGCCTGCTGGCCGGGTCCAGCGCGGCGGCGGCCGTCGTGGTCGCGGTGCGCGCGCTGGCCGACGAACAGACCGCGCGGCGGGCGGCGCCGTTCGTCGCGGTCGCCCCGACGGCGATCTGGGTCGCGGTCTCGGCCGACGGCTATTTCGCCGGGGTTGCGGCGTGGGGGCTGGCGCTGTTGGCCGTGGCGGTGCGCCGCCCCGTCCGGTTCCCCGCGTTGGTGGCCGCCGGCGCGGGCCTGCTGCTGGGGTGGAGCGTCTTCCTGAGCTACGGCCTGATGCTGCTGGGGCTGCCGGCGTGGGCGGTGCTGGTCTCGGCGACCGACTGGCGCGCGGTGCTGCGCGCGGTCGGCCCCGCGGCGCTGGCCGCGCTGGCGGTGGCGGTGGCGTTCGCCGTCGCGGGATTTTATTGGTTCGACGGGTATGCCCTTGTGCAGCAACGCTATTGGCAGGGCATCGCCAAGGACCGGCCGTTTCAGTATTGGGTGTGGGCCAACCTGGCCAGCGTGGTGTGCGCGATCGGATTGGGCAGCGTCGCCGGCATCACGCGGGTGTTCGACCGGTCCGCCATCCGCCGGCGCTCCGGCTTCCACCTGGTGCTGCTGGCGATGCTGGCCGCCGTCGCGTGTGCGGACCTTTCCATGCTGAGCAAGGCCGAGGTCGAGCGGATCTGGCTGCCGTTCACCGTCTGGCTGACCGCGGCGCCCGCGCTGCTGCCGGTGCGCTCACACCGACTGTGGCTGGCGGTCAACGCCGTCGGGGCGTTGGTCGTGAACACCGTCATCGTCACCAATTGGTGATTGCGTGTGAACTGAGGGCTTTGCGTGTGCATACAGGGCGGGATTTCGATTTTTCCGCCCAGAGTTCACACGAAAAGCCATGGATTCACACACGCAATGCGCGGAAGACGGCGCCGCCACGGCAAGTGTGAACCGACGGTTATGCGTGTGAACCGACGGCTTTGCGTGTGTATCCACGGCGGGATTTCGGCGATTTTTCCGCCAAGGGTTCACACGAAAAGCCATGGATTCACACGCATTAGAGCCCGGCCGCGCGGGTGACCCGCGCGAAGCGACTGGCGGCCGGGCACGCGTCGCGGACCGCGCCGACGTCGTCGGCCACGTCGATGTCGGCCAGGAGTTGCACCGATATCACGTCGATGCCGTCGTCGCGCAACGCTTTCAACGTCAATTCCCCGGTGTCGGGCCGAGACATCGGCACACCGCGCAGGCATTCGGCCATCGCCGGCGCGCGGACGCCCAGCACCCACCAGCCGCCGTCGTGCGCCAGCCCCAGGATTGCCGGCGCGTCGAGCAGGCGGCGCGCGCAGTCGGCCAGCAGCTCGGCGGTGACCTGGGGGGTGTCCATCCCGATTTGCAGTACCGGGTATCCGTCCGCCGAGTCGGCGTGGGCGTTGGCGAGCCGGTCGGCGAAGTCGTCCCCGCGCTGCGCGATCACGGTGAACGACTCGAGCCGTCGCCGGATCTCGGCGGCGCCCGCCGCCGCTGCGAGATCGCCGGTCAGCGCCACCACCCGCGCCGCGACCGGCGCGGCGGCCACGGCGTCCAGCGTGTCCAGCAGCGCGGCGGCGGCGATGTCGGCGGCCACGCGGTCACCGACGGTCGCCGCGAGGCGCGTCTTGGCCCGGCCCGGCTCGGGCGCCTTGGCGACCACCAGGACGGTCACCGGCAGGACGCTCACGAGATCACCTTCCAGAAGTCCAGGATCGCGGTGATGCTGCCCCGCAGCGATCCGCTGACCTTCGACTTGCCACCGGTGCGTGGGCCGTAGCTGACGTCGAGCTCGACCACGCGCCAGCCGGCCGCGGCGGCCCGGACGAGCAATTCCAGCGGGTAGCCCGATCGCCGGTCGGCGACGCCGAGGTTCAGCAGCGCGTCGCGCCGGGCGACGCGCATCGGCGCGATGTCGTGCACCGGCAGGCCGTGGCGGGTGCGCAGCCGCCAGCTCATCACCACGGTGCCCACCCGCGCGACCCACGGCCAGTGCAGCCCGGGCACCGGCCGCCGCCGCCCGGTCACCAGGTCGGCGCCGCATTCGAGTGCGGCGACCAGCCGCGGCAGGTCGCCGGGGTCCATGGAGCCGTCGGCATCGATGACCGCGACGATCGGGGTCGTCGCGGCCACCACGCCGGCGTGCACCGCCGACCCGTAGCCGGCCCGCGGCTCGGCGACCACCCGGGCGCCGAAACGGGTTGCCACCGCCGCGGTTTGGTCGGTGCTGTTGTTGTCGACGACCAGCGCCCGATAACCCGCGGGGATGGCCGCCAGCACCCCCGGCAGCGACTCCTCTTCGTTGAGGCAGGGCAACACCACCGTGACCGCGTCGTCGGGCATGCGCTGGGCCGCGATCAGTGATGGGTGGTGGCCGGCGGCGGCTTCGGAGTCACCGGCTGCTGCGGGGTCACCGGCTGCTGGGTATGCGGAACGGTCTGCTGCGTCTGCGGCGGAATGGTTTGCTGCGTCTGCGGTTTCGTCGGCGGCGGCGCCTGCGTCGTCGGCGGGGGTGCCTGCGTCGTCACCGGCGCCTGCGTCGTCACCGGCGCCTGCGTGGTGGTCACCTTCGGGGCCAGCGTCGTCGTCGGCT
>NZ_JCALCI010000018.1:0-42856 GCF_059812245.1 Mycobacterium sp. NGS64
CGCCGAACCTGTGCGATTCTGCGTCTGCTCGCGCTACGACGCGTCCACGTCGATGACCACCTTGCCCAGCACCTTTCGCTCGGCCACGTGCCGCAGCGCGGCCGGGGCCTCGGAAAGCGGGAAGCGCGCGCCGATGTAGGGCCGGATCGTGCCGGCGGCGAACATCTGCTCCAGCTCGCGCAGGTCGCGCGCGGCGTCGTCGGCCCGGTCGCCCATGAAGGTGCGGATCTCCATGCCGCGGATCGTGATGCCCTTGAGCAGGACCAGGTTCAGCGGGATGGACGGGATGGTGCCCGACGCGTAGCCGAGGGTGATGAAGCTGCCGCCGCGGGCCAGGCCGCGCAGCGCGGGCTCCGCGTACGGCCCGCCGACGGGGTCCAGGGCCACCCTGGCGGAGTCGCCGGTGAGCTCGCGGATGCGGGTCTTGAGGTCTTCGTGGTCGTAGTCGACGGCGGCCTCGGCGCCGCGCTGCCGGCACAGCTCGAGTTTTTCGGGACTCGACGCGGCGGCCAGCACCCGGGCGCCCATCGCGACCGCCAGGTCCACGGCCGCCAGCCCCACACCGCCGGCGGCACCCAGCACCACCACCCAATCACCTTGTGCCACTGCGGCAATCGACCGCAGCGCGTGATACGCGGTGCGATAGGTCACCCCGAACGCCGCGGCCGACGCGAAGTCGGCGCCGTCGGGTATCAGCGCGGCCGCTCTGGAATCGAGCAGCACCCGCTCGGCAAATGCACCGGTCGGGGTGGTCGCGGAGACCCGCTGCCCCAAGCGAAACGGGGTGCCGTCGCCGACCGCCACCACTTCGCCGGCCAGTTCGCTGCCTGGCACGAACGGAACCGGAATCTTGACCTGATACTTGCCCGCGATCAGCAGCACGTCGGGGAAGTTGACCGCGGCGGCGTGCACCCGCACCACCAGCTGGCCGGGCCCGGGGACCGGATCGGGAAGGTCTTCGACGACCAGGTCCTCCGGCGTGCCATACGAACGGCAGACGACGGCGCGCATCACCCGATCCCCAGGCCGCGCAGGCAAAAGCCCACCAGGTGGGCGATGTCCTCGAGCAGGGGGCGGTCGCCGGATCCCACATATCGGCGCATGGTCGCCGCGGTGCAGGAGAACACCGCCTCGACGTCGCGGTCGACGTCGGTGCTGCCCAGCGCCGCGATGGGCTCGATGAGGAGATCCCGTAGCGGCCGCAGCATTTCGGTGTCGGCCACCCGCCAATTGGGCGCCGACATCTGCCCGGCCGCCGCGCGGCTCATGCTGATCAGGTGCGGGTCGGCCACCTGGGCCAGCGTGCCCTCGATCCAGCGCGCCACCTGGTCTGCCGGCCTGGATTCCTTGGCCATCTGGTGCTGCAGGTAGGACTCGACGATGGCCACGCCGCGTTCCATGACCGCCAGGATGAGCTCGTCCTTGCCCGCGAAGTACCGGTAGAACGCCTTGTTCGACGAGCCGGCCTCGGCGACGATGTCGCTGACCCGCGGCTCCTCGGGCGCGACGCGTTCCATCACCCGCACCGCCGCGGCCAGGATCCGCTCGACCTCCTCGGTCGCCTCGCGCTGGCGGTCGTCCAGGGCGCGCTCGACCGCCGCGGTGACCCTGCTACTGGCCAACGAGCTCACCGTATTTGGCGCGGGCGGCCTCGAGCCGTACGTCCAGCATCTCGTTCGGCCAATCGCCCTCTTCGGCGTCGTAGCCCTTGAGCAGCATCCGCGCCAGGTTGACCTTGTGCGCCTCGGTCGGACCGTCGGCCAGGCCGAGCGCGATGCCGCCGAGCAGCACGTTGACCAGTGGCAGCTGGTCGGTGAGGCCGAGGGCACCGTGGACCTGAATCGCCCGCAGCGCAATCGATTTCAGCACCTGCGACGCCAGGATCTTGCAAGCGGCGATCTCGGCGCGCGCTGCGCGCTCGTCGCCGTTGTCGATGAGCCAGGCGGCGTGCAGCACGGTCAGCCGGAACGGGATCAGCTCCGTATATGAGTCGGCGACGAACTCCTGCACCAACTGCTTGTCGGCCAGCGAGCTGCCCTGGGTGAAGCGGCTTTTCGCGCGCCGCGACATCATCTCGACGGCGCGCTGCGCCATCCCGATCGAGCGCATCGCGTGATGCAGCCGGCCGCCGGCCAGCCGGGTCTGCAGGATCAGGAAGCCCTGACCGGGTTCGCCGAGCAGCGCCTCCGAAGGCACCCGCACCCCGTCGTAGCGGACCAGCGAATGCCCCGGCTCGTGGGGGTCGGCGCCGACGAGGTGGTGGGTGGCCTCCACGTTCAAGCCCGGGGTGCCGGCCGGAATGAGGAACGTCGAGGCGCCCTGGTGGACGGGCACGTCGGGATCGGTGATCGCGACGACGATGAAGAACGACGCGACGGACGCGTTGGAGGAGAAGTACTTTCGCCCGGTGATGATCCAGTCGTCCCCGTCGCGGACCGCGCGGGTGGTGAAGACCCGCGGGTCCGCGCCGCCCTGCGGTTCGGTCATCGAGAAGCAGGAAAAGATCTCCCCGGACAGCAGGCCGGACAGATAGCGGTCCTTCTGGTCCTGGGTTCCGAAGCGGGCGATGATCTCCGCGTTGCCCGTGTCGGGCGCCTGGGTCCCGAACACGATCGGCGCCCACGGGCTGCGCCCGAGGATCTCGTTGATCAGCGTCAGCTTGACCGCGCCGAACCCCTGCCCGCCGAGCTCCGGGCCCAAATGCGGTGCCCACAGGCCGTTGTCGCGGACCTGCTGCTTGAGCGGATCGACGATTCGGCGCCGCTCGTCGTTGAGCGGAAGGAATTCGCAGCCAGGGAACAGCACCTCGAGGGGCTCGACCTCCTCGCGCACAAATTCGCGGATCCAGGTCAGCTTCTTTTCGAACTCCGGTTCGGTGGAGAAGTCCCAGGACATTCGAATGCTCCTACTCGTTCGTTTGGTGGCGACCCGCGTGGCCCGGCTGCGCCGCGCCTGCGATCGCCACGTCTGCTACGGAATTCCGCCGTCGGCCCGCAGGATCGAACCGGTGGTGAAACTGGAGGCGTCGGACGCCAGAAACAGCGCGGCGCCGACGATTTCGCGGGGGTCGCCGGCGCGCTGCAACGCCAGGTGCCCGAACGGCTTGCCCTTGGCCCCCTCGAGGTTCCAGGCCTTGCTCACGTCGGTCAGGAACGGTCCGGCCATCAGCGTGTTGACCCGGACGTCCGGTCCGAACGCCTTCGCCAACGCCTCGGTCATGGCGTTCAAGCCCGCCTTGGCCGAGGCGTACGGGACGATGTCGGGGGCCGGCCGCAGCGATCCGGCCGTGCTCACGTTGATGATCGATCCGCGCCCGGCCGCGACCATCCGCTCGCCCACCAAGGCGGATAACCGGAAGGGGCCCTTGAGATTCAGATTCAGCACCGCGTCGAAGAGCTTCTCGGTGACGTCGGTCAGCTTGTCATACAGGGGCGACATGCCCGCGTTGTTGATCAACGTGTCGACCTTGCCGAACCGCTCGTAGGTGGCCTCGACCAGGCCGTCGAGTTGGTCCCACCGCCCCACGTGCACCTGGTAGGGCATCGCGGAGCGGCCGGTCTCGGCCTCGATCTCCTTGGCGGTCGACACGCAGTTGTCCATGTTGCGGCTGGCGATCACCACATCGGCGCCGCAGTGGGCGACGGCGAACGCCATCTCGCGTCCCAGCCCGCGGCTGCCGCCGGTGATCAGCACCACCTGGTCGGTGAGGTCGAAAAGCTGGTCCGCGTAACCCATTTCAGCGTGCCCCGGCCAGCGTGGCCGCGGTGGCGATGAGCCGCGGGATCATCGCCCCGAAGGTGTCCTGGATGTTCGGGTCGACTTTTCCGGTCTTGACCCCCGCCGCGTAGGTCTTCTCGAGCACGATGCCGAGCTTCCAGTTGGCCAGCACCAGGTAATAGTCGATGTTCTCGGTGGACAGCCCGCTGATCTTCTCGTAGTGCTCGAGCAATTCGCTGCGCGTCGGCATGCCGCGCATGTCGAGGTAGAACCCGTCGGTGCTGGGCTCCTCGCCGTCGTAGCCCAGCAGCGCCCAGGCGAGATCGAGCAGCGGATCGCCGACCGTCGTCATCTCCCAGTCCACGATCGCGGCCAAACGGGCGGGCGCACCGTGCGCGAACATCACGTTGGCGAACTGGTAGTCGCCGTGCATGATGCCGGGCTTGTAGTGGTCGGGCCGGTGGTTGCGCAACCAGTCGGCGGCCTCGTGCAGCCCAGGCAGCTCCCGCACCTTGTAGGCGTCGAGGAACGTCAGCCAGCGATCAACCTGTCGTTCGTGGAAGCCGTCCGGGCGCCCGAAGCCTTCGAGGTCTTGCGCGCGCCAATCCACCCGGCCCAGCTTGGCGGCGCCCTCGACCAGTTGGAACGCCAGCCCGCGACGGGCCTCCAGGTCGGTGTCGAACGGCGCCTGCCATCCGCCGTCCATCGGGCTCCACCCGTCGATCGCCTGCATCACGTAGAACGGCATGCCCAGCACGGTGCCGGTGTCATCGGCGGCGATCAGCGCCGCGTGTGGCACGTCGGTGCCCGACAGCGCGCGGACCAGCCGGATCTCGCGGAGCAGGCCGTCGATGCGGGCCGCGTCGGCGCGCGCGCCCGGCATCCGCAGCACCATTCGTTCGCCGCCGCGTTCGATCAGGTACAGGGTGTTCTGGGAACCCCCCTTGAGCTGGTTCAGCACCGGTTGCTCGCCGGCGCCGGGCGCCCCGCTCGCATCCAGCCAACGGGCAAGGACGCCCGGGTCCAGTTGGGTTTCGCTGACACTCGTCATAGGCTGCACACCCCGCTCTCCGTGGGGAGAATAGCATTCTCCACGGGGCGCGGAAACCCTCGACTGTTATCCGGGCTTGTGCGCGCTCAGCAGGAAGCCCGGCGCCATGAAGTGGCCGTCGGTGTCGTATTCGACCTCGGGCAACGGATCACCGGAAGCCGCGAGCGCGCCGGCGTTGCCGTAGAGCTTGGCGGGGCGCAGATCGTCGACTTGCCAGAGCTCTGCGACGGCGTCGTGCAGCTCCGTCTCGGTGAAGCCGCGCGGGCCGGGCCGGTCGGCGCTCTGAGGGCCCAGGGCCCCCGCGGCGAACGCCAGGATGTACAGCGCCGCCCCCGGCGCGGCGGCCCGAAAGATCGACTGCAGGTAGTCCTGGCGGCTCTCGGGCGGCAGCGCGTGGAACAGTCCGCTGTCCAGAATCGTGGAGAAGCGACCGTCATAGCCCCGGAAGTTGGTGACGTCGGCCTGCGCGAAAGTCGCTGTCGTCAAGCCTCGTTCGGCGGCCGTCGCGGTCGCTGCCTCGACCGCCGTCGCGCTGGCGTCCAGTCCGACGACGGTGTACCCGCGCGCGGCGAGGGCGAGCGACAGCTCGGCGTGGCCGCAGCCGGAGTCCAGGACATCGCTGCGGATCTTGCCCTCGTCGATCAGCGCCGCCAGCTCGGGCTGCGGCCGGCCGATGCTCCACGGCGGCGGCGTTTCCTGCCGGTATGCGGCGTCCCAATCCATCTGCGGCTGTGTCATCTCTCCTCCTCGGGATCGGTGTCGGGGGGCACGATGAGAAACTGGGCGCTGCCCACCATCCGACGACGGGAACAAACATGCAAGTGCTCTTGGTCCGGCATGCGCTACCGCTGCGCAGCGAACACGGCGAGGGTTCCGACCCGGACCTGTCGGAGCAGGGGTGGGCGCAGGTCGAGCGCCTGCCCGACGCGCTCGCCCGGTTTCCCATCGCGCGGGTGGTGAGCAGCCCGCAGCGGCGCGCCATTCAGACCGCCGAACCCGTCGCGGCCGCGCGCCGGCTGCGAGTCGAAATCGACGACCGATTCGCCGAATACGACCGCGACCTTCCCGTCTACATCCCCGTCGAGCAGATCAAAGCCGAACGACCGGAGGAATGGGCCCGCCTGGCCGAGGGGCATCTGCCCAGCGCGGTGGACGAGGACGCGTTTCGTGCGCGCGTCCGCGCGGGGGTCGACGACCTCGTCGCCGCCGCCGACCCCGAGGACACGGTCGCGGTGTTCAGCCACGGCGGGGTGATCAACGTGCTGTTGCACGAAATCCTGGGCACGACGCGGCTGTTGTCCTTCCCCGTCGACTACGCGTCGGTGACCCGGCTGCTGTTCTCGCGGACGGGTCAGGCGACGGTGGCGGGGGTCAACACGGTCGAGCATGTGTGGGATCTGTTGCCGCGAAACCAGCGGCTGCCCGGCGACGATGCAGGCCGTGGAACGGCCTGAGGTGGAGTCGGGCAAATCGGTGGTGGTGAAGTTGACCGACATCAGCGGTGGTAAACAAGTTCGAGTGACTTCAGTTGACCGACTCGACGGGCTCGACCTGGCCTCGCTGGACCGGTACCTGCGTTCGCTCGGGATAGGCCGCGACGGCGAGCTGCGGGGCGAGTTCATCTCCGGTGGCCGCTCGAATCTGACGTTCCGGGTGTACGACGACGCGACCAGCTGGCTGGTGCGCCGCCCGCCGCTGCACGGGCTCACGCCGTCGGCCCACGACATGGCGCGCGAATTCAAGGTCGTCGCCGCGCTGCAGGACACGCCGGTTCCGGTGGCGCGCGCGATCGCGCTGTGTGAGGACGACTCGGTGCTGGGCGCGCCGTTTCAGATCGTCGAATTCGTTGCCGGGCAGGTGGTGCGCCGACGCGCGCAGCTCGAAGCGTTCAGTCACACCGTCATCGACGCCTGCGTCGACTCGTTGATCCGGGTCCTCGTCGATCTGCACAGCGTCGACCCGAACGCCGTGGGGCTGGCCGACTTTGGCAAGCCCAGCGGTTACCTGGAGCGTCAGGTGCGACGCTGGGGTTCGCAATGGGAGCTGGTGCGGCTGCCCGACGACCACCGCGACGCCGACGTCGAACGGCTGCATTCCGGCCTGCGCCAATCCATTCCGCAGCAGAGCCGGACCTCGATCGTGCACGGCGACTACCGGATCGACAACACCATCCTGGACGCCGACGACCCGACGAAGGTGCGCGCGGTCGTGGACTGGGAGCTCTCGACCCTGGGTGACCCGCTGTCCGACGCCGCGCTGATGTGCGTCTACCGCGACCCGGCGCTGGACCTGATCGTCAACGCGCAGGCCGCCTGGACGTCGCCGCTGTTGCCGACGGCGGACGAGCTGGCCGACCGCTACTCGCTGGTGGCCGGGTTGCCGTTGGCGCATTGGGAGTTCTACATGGCGCTGGCGTACTTCAAGCTCGCCATCATCGCCGCCGGCATCGACTTCCGCCGGCGCATGTCGGACTTGGCCAGCGGAAAAGAATCCGAGCACACGCCCGAGGTCGTCGCGCCGCTGATTTCCCGCGGGCTGGCTGAGCTGGCCAAGCTGCCCGGCTGAGTGTGCGCTCAGGGCTTTCGGTGTGAGCCCAGGGCGGGAACCCGGCGATTTTCTCGCCGTGGTCTCACACGCAACGCCCTCGATTCACACCGAAACCCGGCGCTAGAAGTTCTGCGCGGACGCGTGGTGTTTCTTGGCCACGCGGCGCAGCTGGAGAATCCGCGCGGTGCCGACGGCCACGGTGATCAGGCCGCCCACCACGGCGCCCAGCAGAAACGCGACGCCCAGCGGCAGGCTCCAGTGCCAGCTCAAGAACGTAAACCGCGCCGAATCCGTGTTCTGGGCTATGAAGATCAACAGCAGGATCAGGATCAGGAAGCCGACGATCAGGAAGGTCCATAAAGCCCCGGCGCGGGTGAACCCGACGGCCGGTTCCTTGGGCGTCGCGCCGACGTGCGGATCCGGCGGCGGTGGAGGCGGGGGAGGGGGGACAGGAGTTTGGCCGCTCATAATCTCATCTTTGTCCCATCCTGCGCAGATTGAAACAAATCCACCCAAACCGACGCCCGCGGCCTGCCGCGTCGCAGCGGTTCTGCCGTTAGTGTCGGCGGTATGAGGATGCGGCTGCGCGCGCGCCGCGTGACTGTCCGGGCGGCAGCGTGGCTGGCGGCGGTAGGTCTGATCGCGGCGTGCAGCAATTCCGATCCGCTGGGGACGCAGATGCGCAGCCCGAAATCGATCGTGGTCGGCTCCGGCGACTTTCCGGAGTCGGAGATTGTCGCCGAGATCTACGCGGAAGCGTTGCAGGCCAACGGGTTCGAGATCGGGCGGCGGATGGGGATCGGCAGCAGGGAGACGTATGTTCCTGCGCTGAAGGATCATTCCATCGACTTGGTGCCCGAATACATCGGGAACCTGCTGTTGTACTTCGCGCCCGACTCCACCGCGACCATGCTCGACGACGTCGAGCTGGAGCTGTACAAGAAGCTCCCCGGTGACCTGTCGATCCTGACGCCGTCGCCGGCCTCGGACACCGACACGGTCACCGTCACCAGCGGCACGGCCGGCGACTGGAACCTCAAAACGATCGGCGATCTGGCGGCGCACTCGCCGGATGTGCGCTTCGGGGCGCCCTCGGCGTTCGAGACGCGCCCGTCCGGGCTGCCGGGCCTGCGACAGAAGTACGGACTCAACATCGCCCCGGGCAACTTCGTCGCGATCAACGACGGCGGCGGCGCGGTGACCGTGCGCGCATTGGTGGAGGGGAAGGTGACGGCCGCCAACATCCTCAGCACCTCACCGGCGATGCTGCAGAATCATCTGGTGGCGCTCGAGGATCCGCAGCACAACTTTCTGGCCGGCAACATTGTGCCGCTGGTGAATTCGCAGAAGAAGTCGGACCGCCTCAAGGACGTGCTGGATGCGGTGTCGGCGAAGCTGACGACCTCCGGTCTGGCCCACCTCAACGCCGCGGTGTCGGGCAACTCCGGCATCGATCCCGATCAGGCGGCGCGAAACTGGGTGCGCGACAACGGCTTCAACCACCCGATCGGTCAGCAGCGTTGATCGTCTTCGACAACGTCAGCAAGGTGTTCGCCGACGGGACGACGGCCGTCGACCGGCTGAGCCTGGTGGTCCCCAACGGCGAATTAACGGTATTCGTAGGCTCTTCGGGCAGCGGCAAGACCACGGCGCTGCGGATGATCAACCGGATGATCGAGCCGACCTCCGGCCGGATAACCGTCAACGGGGCGGATGTGTCGACCGTCAATCCGGTACGACTGCGTCTCGGGATCGGCTACGTAATCCAGCACGCCGGCCTGATGCCCCATCAGCGCGTGATCGACAACGTCGCAACGGTTCCGGTGCTCAAGGGCAGGTCTCGCCGGGATGCCCGCAAGGCCGCCTACGAGGTGCTCGAGCGCGTCGGGTTGGACCCCAAGATCGCCACCCGCTATCCGGCGCAGCTCTCCGGCGGCGAACAACAACGCGTCGGCGTGGCGCGCGCGCTGGCCGCCGACCCGCCGATCCTGTTGATGGACGAGCCGTTCTCCGCCGTCGACCCGGTGGTGCGCCACGAGCTGCAGAACGAAATCCTGCGCCTGCAAAGCGAACTGCACAAGACCACCGTGTTCGTCACGCACGACATCGACGAGGCGCTGCGACTCGGCGAACGGATCGCGGTATTCAGGGACGGCGTGCTGCAGCAGTACGACGAACCCGCGCATCTGCTGTCGCGTCCGGCCAACGAATTCGTCGCCCGGTTCATCGGTCTGGGCCGCGGGTATCGGTGGCTGCAGCTCATGGGCGCGGACGGGCTGCCGTTGCACGACATCGACCGGGTCGCCGCGGCCAGCCTCCCCGACGCGAGCCTCCCGGACGGCTGGGCGGTGGTGGTCGACGACGCCGGCGTCCCGGTGGGCTGGATCGACGCCGAGGGCCTGCGCAAGCACCGCGCGGGCGCGTCGTTGTCCGACAGCATGGGCGGCGTCGGGTCGGTGTTCCGCCCCGACGGCAACCTCAGCCACGCCCTCGACGCGGCGCTGTCCTCGCCGTCGGGCCTGGGGGTCGCCGTCGACGACGGGGGCAAGCTGATCGGCGGCGTGCTGGCCGCCGACGTGCTGGCCGCGGTGGAAGCCCGGCGAAGGGCTTAGGCATGCACTACCTGCTCACCCACCTCGACGACGCCTGGGCCCTGACCGTCGTCCATCTGCGGCTCTCGCTGGTGCCGGTCGTGATCGGGTTGGCCATCGCGGTGCCGCTGGGCGTGCTGGTGCAGCGCGCACCGATCGCCCGGCGGCTGACGACCGCCACCGCAAGCGTCGTGTTCACCGTCCCGTCGCTGGCGCTGTTCGTGGTGTTGCCGACGATCATCGGGACCCGGATCCTCGACGAGGCCAACGTCATGGTGGCGCTGACGGCATACACCGCCGCGCTGTTGGTGCGGGCGGTGCTCGAGGCGCTGGACGCGGTGCCCGCCCAAGTGAGCGACGCCGCCACCGCCATCGGCTACCCGGCGATCAAGCGGATGCTGAAAGTCGAACTGCCGCTGTCCATTCCGGTTCTCGTCGCCGGGCTGCGCGTCGTGGTGGTGACCAACATCGCGATGGTCTCGGTGGGTTCGGTGATCGGCATCGGCGGCCTGGGCACCTGGTTCACCGAGGGCTACCAGACCGACAAGAGCGATCAGATCGTCGCCGGCATCATCGCGCTGTTCGTGCTCGCGATCGCCATCGACGCGCTCATCGTCCTGGCGGGCCGGCTGGCCACGCCGTGGGAGCGGGCCGGGCGCACGCCGCGCCGCCGGTCGGTGGTGGCCCCAGTCGTGGGCGGTGCGCGATGAACTTCGTGCAGCAGGCCGTCTCCTACCTCCTGACCGCCGACAACTGGACCGGCCCCGTCGGCCTGGCTTCGCGCATTCTCGAACACCTGGAGTACACAGCGATCGCGGTGGGCGCGTCGGCGTTGATCGCCGTCCCGGTCGGGCTCATCATCGGGCACACCGGGCGCGGCACGCTCCTGGTGGTCGGCGCCGTCAACGGCCTGCGCGCCCTGCCGACGCTGGGCGTGCTGCTGCTGGGGGTGCTGCTGTTCGGGCTGGGTTTGGGGCCGCCGCTGGTCGCCCTGATGTTGCTGGGCGTGCCGTCGCTGCTGGCCGGCACCTATGCGGGCATCGCCAACGTCGAGCCGACGGTCGTCGACGCCGCCCGGGCGATGGGCATGACGGAGGCCCAGGTGCTGCTGCGCGCGGAGATACCCAACGCGCTGCCGCTGATCCTGGGCGGGCTGCGCAACGCGACGCTGCAGGTGGTCGCCACCGCAACCGTCGCCGCCTACGCCAGCCTCGGCGGCCTGGGCCGATACCTGATCGACGGGATCAAGGAGCGCGAGTTTCACCTCGCGCTGGTCGGCGCGCTGATGGTGGCCGCATTGGCGCTGATCCTCGACGGCCTGTTGGCGCTCGCGGTGTGGGCGTCGGCGCCCGGTACCGGCCGGTTACGCGGGCGGGTACGTCGGCGCGACCACGTGACGCCGACCGCACTTGTCGACAAACGTGCCGCCGTCGGTGGACAAGTTTTACGGTAGAAGAGTGAACACGGCCTCCTCCGACCCCGCCCGGCGCGTATGGCAGGCGATGTTGACCTGGCGCGCACAGGACATCTCGCGCATGGAATCGGTACGAATTCAGTTGTCCAACAAGCGGATGAGGGCTAACGGGCGCATCGTCGCCGCCGCCACCCCGACCAATCCGGCGTTCGGCGCCTACTACGACCTGCAGACCGACGAGACCGGCGCCACCAAGCGGCTCGGGTTGACCGTGACGTTGGCCGAGCGCGAACGAGTGCTCTCGATCGCCCGCGACGAGGAAAACATGTGGCTCGTCACCGACCACCAGGGCGAGCGGCGCGCCGGTTACAACGGCGCGCTCGACGTCGACGTGGTGTTCAGCCCGTTCTTCAACGCGCTGCCGATCCGGCGCCTCGCTCTGCACGAACGGGCGGACACGGTGACGCTGCCCATGGTCTACGTGAACGTGCCCGACATGAGCGTCACCGCGGCGACCGTCAGCTACACCAGCGAGGGCCGTCTCGACGGAATCAAGTTGCGCTCTCCCGTCGCCGACACCACCGTGAGCGTCGACGAGGACGGCTTCATTGTGGACTACCCAAGCTTGGCAGAGCGGATCTGATCACCCCGCCCGCCCGGCCCGCGGCGGCCAGTTCCTCGCGCCACTTCTCCTCGCCGATGACGATCGTGAAGATGTCGGAGCGCGGGAAGCTGTCGTAACGCGTCCGCGCGGCGTGGCCGGCATCGATGAGGTCGGCCAGTGAGTTGTGGCTGGCCAGCGAGTCGCGGGCGCGGCCCAGCAACTCGATGACCTGGTCGACGGCCGGGAGCAGCTGCTCGGAGTTGCCCTCGCACATCGCCCGGACCAGGTCCGGGGCGGTGCCGGCGACCCGGGTGCCGTCGCGGAACGAGCCGGCCGCCAGCGCGAACGCCAGCGGGACCTCGCCCGCGGTGACCGCCAGCGCCTCGGCGAGCAGGTGCGGCAGGTGCGAGATGGCGGCCGCCGCGGCGTCGTGCTCGTCCGATTTGGCCGGTACCACCAGCGCCCCGCAGTCCAGCGCCAGCGTCATCACCATCGACCACACCACGGGGTCGACGTGGTCGTCGACGCTGATGACCCACGGGGCCCGGGTGAACAGACCGGCGTATCCGGCGGCCCAGCCCGAGTCCGCGGTGCCCGTCATGGGGTGGCCGCCGACGAAGCGTTCCAGCAGACCGGCCTCGGTCACCTCTTTCAGCACCGCGCTCTTGACGCTGGTGACGTCGGTCAGCGGGCAAGCGGGGGCCAGCTCGCTGATGTGGGCGAGCATGCCTGCCAGCGCCGGCATCGGCACGGCCACGACGATCAGCGCATCGGTATCGGCGGCCCGCGTCAGGGTGTGGCTGAGATCGGTGCTGGCGTCGAAGCCGTCGGCGGTGGCCGCGTGCGCGCCCTCGACCGATCGGTTGTAGCCGAACACGTCGCGGCCTGCCGCGGTCGCGGCCCGCATGATCGAGCCGCCGATCAGGCCCAGCCCCAGCACGCAAACCGGAGTCTTGGATACAGGGTGCGCCACCGTCTTAGGTTTGCACACTTTCGGCGGGCGGCGGTGTTCCGTCTGGTCAGTTGGGCTGGTCAGCGACTAGCGTAGGCGCCCATGGGAGCACAGCGCGCTCCAGCGCAAGGCCCGTCCGCGGACGCACCGGACGGCTTCGGCGTTGCCGTCGTGCGAGAAGAGGGTAAGTGGCGCTGTTATCCCATGGGCGCCAAGGCGCTGACGAGCCTTCAGACCGCCGAGACGGAGCTGCGTGAGCTGCGCAGCTCGGGCGCGGTGTTCGGGCTGCTTGACGTCGACGACGAGTTCTTCGTCATCGTGCGCCCGGGCCCGTCCGGGACCCGGCTGCTGCTCTCCGACGCCACGGCCGCGCTGGACTACGACATCGCCGCCGAGGTGCTCGACAACCTCGACGCCGACATCGATCCCGAAGACCTCGAGGACGCCGACCCGTTCGAGGAGGGCGACCTCGGGTTGCTGTCCGACGTCGGGCTCCCCGAGGCGGTGCTCGGCGTCATCCTCGACGAGACCGACCTGTACGCCGACGAGCAACTCGGCCGCATCGCCCGCGAGATGGGCTTTGCCGACCAGCTGTCGGCGGTGATCGACCGCCTCGGTCGGTGATCGCGAGCGCGGCGGAGCCGGGCGAAGCGGGTCGCCGCCATCAAGCCGGGTCGGTGAGTACTGACGAAGACCTGATCCGTTCCGCACTCAAGGTCGCCGCGACGGCGGGGCCGCGCGACGTGCCGATCGGTGCGGTGGTCGTCGGCGCCGACGGGAGAGAGCTCGCCCGGGCGGTGAATGCCCGTGAGGCCCTTGGCGATCCGACCGCGCACGCCGAAATCCTGGCGATGCGGGCGGCCGCTGGCGTGCTCGGCGACGGTTGGCGGCTGGAGGGGGCCACGCTGGCGGTGACGGTCGAGCCGTGCACCATGTGCGCCGGCGCGCTGGTGCTGGCCCGCGTCGCGCGGCTGGTGTTCGGGGCGTGGGAGCCCAAGACGGGAGCGGTCGGGTCGCTGTGGGACGTGGTCCGCGACCGTCGGCTCAACCACCGCCCCGAGGTGCGCGGCGGCGTGCTAGCGCGGGAGTGCGCCGCGCCGCTGGAGGCCTTCTTCGCCCGCCAGCGATCGGGGTGAGTTCCTGCCGCGTCGAGATTGCCCTGAGGGCGGTGATCTCGCCGCGAGCACAACCATGGCGGCAATCTCGGTGGCCAGAATCAGCGATTGGGGCGTGCGGCCTCCGGTTCGGTAAGCTGCCTGGCGGTGGCGTGTCCGAGCGGCCTAAGGAGCACGCCTCGAAAGCGTGTGACGGCTAAAACCGTCCGAGGGTTCAAATCCCTCCGCCACCGCCACGGAAAGAATAGGAACGGCAGGTAACGCGCCTGCTTAACGCCCCAGCGCTGCTGAGTGGCGACGTTTGGGCACAAAATGTGCAAATTTCGAATCAAAAATTCCATAGGTTGGCGGTGCGCAATCCACTCCCGGAGCCCCCGCCGATGACAGAAAAACCCAGCGTCTTGTTCGTCTGCGTGCACAACGCCGGCCGCTCTCAAATGGCCGCCGGGCTGCTCACGCACCTCGCAGGTGACCGCATCGACGTGCGCTCCGCCGGAACCCAACCCGCCTCGGTGATCAGCCCCGCCGCCGTCGCGGCCATGGCGGAAATCGGCGTCGACATCACCGCCGCGGCCCCCAAACTCCTCACCCCCGGCGCCGTGCGGGCCGGCGACATCGTGATCACCATGGGCTGCGGCGACATCAGCCCCCACTTACCCGGAGTCACCTACCGCGACTGGAAACTGGCGGACCCGGAAGGCCAGCCCGCCGACATCGTTCGCGCCATCCGCGATGACATCGCCAAGCACGTCCACGCACTCATCGCCGAACTGCTTCCCACCACAAACACCCCGTAGTTGCCTCTTTGCGCAGCTCGGAGGCGTCTTACGTGGGGCCGCCGCCGCCCAGGCTGCGGGCCGTCTGGAATTCGCTGTCCCGATAGGGCCGGCCATCGGGTTGCAGCAGGTCGTGAAACCACACCTTCGGCGGCGCCGCGTAGGGGTGATCCCACGAGTCCCACGGGAAGTACGTCTGGGTCTTCCCGGCGACCAGCCCCCAGTTGAACGCGCCGATGTTCCGGCGCTTCGCGATGGGCAGGATCGACTCGATGGTGCTGCCCTGGGGGCGGGCCATGTACTCCGTGCAGATGATCGGCCGCCCATGCGGTTCGAGCTCGGCGACCCGCGACTCGAAGCCCGCCGGTTCTGCGTAGGAGTGGAACGTGATGACGTCGGCGTTGCTGAGCTGGATGTCGCTGATCGCGCTGGCGCCCGCGCGCTCGCCCTGGTCGGCGCCTCGCCACACGCCGCTCGTCAGGGGTTGACTGGGATCGACCGAACGGGCCCAGCGGAACACCTGGGGGAGCAGCTCCGCGACCCGCTCCAGCTTGTCCTTCCGCTCGACCTTGGCGTACACGCGCGCGGGATTGTCCGGCTCGTTCCACATGTCCCAACCCAAAACCCGGTTGTCACTGCGGAATTGGGTCAACACGCTCGTCACGTAGTCGTGCAGGACTTGGGTGTAGGCGGGGTCGCCGAGGCGTTCCGCGCCGGGGCTCTGCACCCACCCCGAGTTGTGGACGCCGGGCCTCGGCGCGCGCTGCGGGCCGAGTTTGGGGAACGGGTCCCAGCACGAGTCGAAGAACACGAACAGCGGCCGGATGCCGTGACTGGCGGCGACGCTGACGAACTGCGCGAGGCGATTGTGAAAACCCCTCGCATCCTGCGCCCACAACTGGTCATGCAGGAAAACCCGCACGCTGTTGAAACCGTAGGCCCGGGCCCAGCTCAGCTCGGTGTTGATGCGCCGAAGGTCGTAGGTGGCGGGCTGGAACATCTCGAGCTGATTGATGGCGTTCGACGTGATGTAGTTCGCGCCGACGAGCCATCCTTGCGCCTGATACCAGCGGTTGGCCCGGTCGGGCGACCACCGGGTGATCTCACCGGAGGAGCGCGGCGCCGGGTCCGCGGAGGCGCCTGGTACGTGAGCCAGGGCCGTGCCCGCCGCCAGCAGCAATGGAAGCTTCAAGGCTGTACGACGATGCACCAAATGACGATAAATTTCCCGCGGCCCCGGACCCGGTATTTGGCCAGCGCGTCGCGCCGCCTTCTCGGCGCCGCGGAAATTGTTATCTTGTTGTGACCTAGGGGCATTCGCGCCTAGGGTCGGGCGTCATGACGGGCCGGCCACCCCGACAAAACGGATTTCCTTGGTGTGCAAGGCCATTGCGCGCTAAGCGAAAACGGCCCTGCTCAAATGTCAAGGGACGGCGGCGCCCACCCGGTCACGACAAGCGGCAGCGAGACCGCCGTATCACCGCAACTGACCTCGATCGTCCAGCGGCCGTCAACGGGCAGCCGCGCCTCGATTTCGAAGAAGGCGAACCCCGGAAATTCCCCGACGGCGGCCTCGGGCGCGTCGAACCACTTGTATTGCGCCGCGTCGAGCGTCGGCGGTTTGAGTTCCACGTCGACCCGTCGGTCCGAATCCTCGCTGTCGGCCTGCGTCAGTACCACGAGGACAACCCGGGCGTACCGGTCGGGCCCGACCGTAAACTTCGACAGCACGCCGCCCTGCACGTTGAGCTTGTTGTCGACGGTCGCGGCCGCTTCCGCCAGGAAAGCCCCGGAAAGTTTCACAGGCAGAACCTACCGCGCAGCCCGGCCGCTCGGGCGCCGAATGCCGGCGGCGGCAAAAAATCGGCCGGAGCGGATGGGCAAAGTGACTACAAATTTCGCACCCGGGGGCGCGATACTAAACCGGTGCCTGATCGCAACGTGCTCGGCGGTCCGCTGGAACCGTGCGGCACCGACCCGCTTACAGGTTTCTACCGCGACGGCTGCTGCTCGACGGGCGAGGAAGACCTCGGCCGGCACACGATCTGCGCGGTGATGACCGCCGAATTCCTGGAACACCAGCGTTCCATCGGCAACGACTTGCTGACGCCCGTCCCCGAGCACCGGTTCCCCGGCCTGCTGCCCGGCGACCGCTGGTGCGTCACCGCCCTGAACTGGCTCCGGGCCCACAACGACGGGTGCGCAGCGCCCGTGGTGTTGGCGTCCACCCACGAGCGCACGCTCGAGGTGGTGCCCCTGGAGGCGCTGCAGGAACACAAGGTCGACGTTCCCGACGACCTGGCCAACCTGTAGAGCTCGCGTGGCTTCTACGGTCGGCGGCGTGGATGACATCGACTTCGACGACCTGACGTCGCCCCGGCTGACCGACGTCCAGCGCCAGATCCTCGAATTCACCGAGGCGAGGCGCGTCGACTTCGACGTCGACCGGATGCTGGCCGAAGCGGTCGAGCAAGCGGGGGCCGACGACCTGGACGACACCGACGGGTTCGGCGACCGGCTGGCCGCACACGTGGCGGCCATCGAAGCGGACGAAGGCCTGACCCAGCTCAGCCGTTCGTCGCTGCGGCAACGCGTGGTTCGACTGCTGCGCAACCGGCTGTCGCTGACCGATCTGGTCAAGCGGTATCCGGAAATCGAATCGATCCCCATCGAGAAGCCCTTCATCGTGGTCGGGATGCCGCGCTCCGGAACCACGCACCTGGTCAACCTCATCGCGGCCGACCCGCGCCGGCGCGCGCTGCCCTACTGGGAGAGCCAGGAACCGATACCGGCGCGCGGCCAAGGCCCCGACATATCCGGCGTCGACCCCCGCTACGCGCGGGCCAAGGCCGAACACGACGCGCTCATGGCCAGCGCCCCGGTGGTGGCCGCCATGCACGACCGCTTCCCCGAGGCGATCGAGGAGGAGGTCGAACTCCTCGACCTCGACCTTGCCGGCTACGTCCTGGAATGGCATGCGCGCGTGCCGGATTGGCGCGACTATTACCTGGGGCTCGACCAGACCCGGCATTACGCGTACCTGAAGAAGGTTCTGCAGGCGCTGACCTTCCTGCGTGGTCCGCGGACCTGGGTGCTGAAGAGCCCGCAGCACTGCGAGCAGCTCGGCCCGCTGATGGCGACCTTTCCCGACGCGACCGTGGCTTTCACCCACCGCGATCCCGTCGCGGTGGTCCAGTCGGCCATCACGATGATGGCCTATTCGGACCGGCTGCGCCGGACCACCATCGACCCGGAATGGCTGCTGGACTACTGGAGCGACCGCGTGCAGCGGCTGCTCGGCGCGTGCGTGCGCGACCGGGACCTCGTTGCGGCCGAACGCAGCATCGACGTCAGCTTCCACCACCTCAACGGCAACGAAATGCCGCTGCTGGAGCAGCTGTACCAGCGCGGGGGAGTCGAGCTGACGCCCAAGGTACGCGCCCGCTTGCAGAACTACCTGGACGGCAACCCGCGGGGCAAACACGGCCGCGTCCGCTACGCGCTGCAACGGCACTTCGGCATCTCGCCCGACGAACTGCGCGGGCGCTTCGAGTTCTATTTCAACCGATTCGACGTCCGGCCCGAATGAAGGAGTCAACAACGATGTTCGAGCCGATCTATCGCGAGAGGCCCGGCGCCGACGGCCTGCGCCCGGCGGCTGCCGAAAAGGCCGAGCAGATCGCGCCGGGACTGTGGTGCTCGCCGGGGCTGTCGAACGCCTACCTGCTGACCACCGCCGAGGGCCGGGTCGTCGTCAACACCGGCATGGGCTTCGAGGGGCCGGTGCACCGCGCCAACTTCGACGCCGTCGACCCCTCGCCGGTGCGCTACATCATCTTCACGCAGGGCCACGTCGACCACGTCGGCGGCCTGGACAGCGTGCGTGACCCCGACACGACGGTTGTCGCGCAAGCGAACTGGACGGCGTGGCGCGACGACAACGAAAGGCTGATCCCGTACCGCGCCGCCCGCAGCGCGTTCGCCTTCAAGGACACGTTGGCGTCGGGAATCCAGGACATCCAGCGCCGGCTCGGCACCAAGCGGCTGCCCGCCCAGAGTGTCCCCGCCGTCGATCTCGACTTCGGGGACACCCTGACCCTGGAGCTCGGCGGGCGGCGCATGGAGTTGATAGCCGTGCCAGGCGGTGAGACCACCGACTCGCTGGTGGTATGGCTGCCGGACGAGCGGATCTGCCTGTGCGGAAACACCTTTGGTCCGATATTCGGCCACATCCCCAACCTCGTCACCATGCGCGGCGACCGGTACCGTGACGCCCTGACCGCCATCGAGTCGGTCGAGCGGGTCCGCGACCTCGAACCCGAACTCCTGGTGACCGGTCATTTCGAACCGATCGCGGGAGGGGAGCGCATCAACGCCGAATTGACCCGCCTGCGTGACGCGATCCGGTACGTCCACGACCAGACCGTCGCCGGGATGAACGCGGGCAAGGACGTCCGCACCCTGATGCGCGAGATCAGCCTGCCCCCGGAATACGAAGTGGGCCAAGGCTACGGAAAGGTCGACTGGGATGTGCGCGCCGTGTGGGAGAACTACTCGGGTTGGTTCCATCATCGTTCGACCACCGAACTGTATCCGGTCGGTTTCGAGGCTGTCGCCGCCGACGTGGTCGAGCTGGCCGGCGCCGACGCGCTGGTGGACAGGGCGCGGGCGCACCTCGAGGCGGGGCGGCCACTGCACGCCATCCACCTCGCCGAGCTGGTTCCCCGCGACCACCCGGGGGCCCGTGACGTGTTGAACGGTGCGCATGAGACGCTGCTGGCCGGCAGCACCAACTTCTGGGAAAGTGCTTGGCTCAGAAACCAACTAGCGAGGAACGCATGACGGCGCGAGTCAGCTTCGACTTCACCGGGACGACCGTCTTGGTCACCGGTGGCACCAGCGGGATCGGCCATGCCACCGCGACGCTGTTCCGGGACGCCGGAGCCGACGTCACCATCACAGGAACCAAACCCGCGGCCGCGGACTACGACACCGACCTGTCGGGCATGACCTATCAACAGTTGCGCATCACCGACCCCGAATCGGTGGACGCGTTGGCACAGACGTTCGCGGGCCTCGACGTCCTGGTGAACAACGCCGGCGCGAATTTCCCCGGCGGACTTGACGAGTCGAAACCCGACGGTTTCGACGCCTCGGTCGCTCTCAATCTGATCGGTCCCTACCGGCTCACCGTCGCGTTGTACCCGGCGCTGAAGTCGTCGACCGCCACCGGCGGCGCCAGCGTGGTCAACGTCGCGTCGATGTCTGCGCTGCGCGCCGTCCCACTGGTCCCCGGCTACGGCGCCGCGAAGGCCGGCGTCGTCTGCATCACGCGCAACCTCGCGGTGAAGTGGGCGCGCAAGGGAATCCGGGTGAACGCGGTGGCGCCGGGCACGATCGACACCCCGATGACCGCGCCCATGCACGGCGCGGCCGAGCTGGTCGAATCCGAGCTGGCCCACATCCCGTTGCACCGCTTCGGATCGGTCGGGGAAATCGCGCCGACGGTGGCCTTCCTGTGCACGGAGCAAAGCAGCTATACCAGCGGCGCGCTCTTCGTCGTCGACGGCGCGTCGGACTGTGTCTGAAAGCAAGGGACTCACAATGACATTCGCTCTGCACCCGCAGGACTTCTACCACACCGGCGTCGTCGTGCCCGACCTCGGCGCGGCGATGGCCAGGCTGAGCGCGCTGGCCGGCTACCGGTGGATCAATCCGATGAGCTATACGCTGCCGTTTCGCACCGCCTCCGGCGTCCGCGAATTGACGTCGACGATTGTCTACTCCTTGCAGAGCCCCCACGTCGAACTGGTGCAGGAGGTTCCCGGCAGCCCGTGGACGGCGGCGCCGGGTAACGCCGTCCATCACCTCGGCTACTTCAGCGATGATTTGGCCGAGAGCGCGCGGGCGTTGGAGGCCAACGGCTTCACTCTCGAGATGACCGCCGATACGCCCGGGTCCGAACTTTCGCTGTTCGCCTACTTCACGGACGCTTCGGGCACCCGCATCGAGATCGTCGACCGCGCGCTTTTCCCCGACTTCCCCGCCTTCCTGCAGTCGATGGCGGGGCAGGAGGAGGCGTGACGTGCTGCTGAGCGTGCTGCGCTTCAATTTCGCGTCACCGCAAGGTGATCCGCGCACCCAGAGCGCGCTGCTCCGCGCCGCGCTCGAGCTGGCGCAGTGGGGCGAGTCGCGCGGCATCACCTCGATCAGCGTCGACGAGCACCACGCGACCGGGCATGGGTGGAGCTGCAACCCGATCATGGCCGCGTCGATGTTCCTGGCCCGAACCACGACGCTGATCGCCAGCGTCGACTGCGCGCTGGGACCGCTGTGGAATCCGGTCCGGCTCGCCGAAGACATCGCGCTCGTCGACAACATGAGTCGCGGCCGGCTGCTCACGACGGTGGGCCTGGGCTATCGAACGGTCGAATACGATTCGCTCGGAATGGATTTCGGCCGCCGCGGCGAGTTGATGGACGGCCTGGTCGAGCGGATGCTCTCCGTGTGGTCCGGCGCTGGCGCGGACGCGGGAGTCTGCACCGGCACCTGGACCCGGCCGCACCCACCGTTGTTCGTCGGCGGCGGTTCGCGGGCGACGGCGCGGCGCGCCGCACGTTTTCGGCTCCCGCTCAGCCTCGCCGACCACTTGCCCGACATCGCCGCCTACTACCGCGAGCTTTGTGCCGAGGTCGGCCTCAAGCCGCTCGTCGTCATGCCCGCAGCGATCAACCGCGGGATGATCTTCCTGCACGAGGACCCCGATCGCGCCTGGGCGGAGCTCGGCGATCACATCCTCTGGGAGGCAGTCACTTACGGCGCCTGGTCACACGAGCAGCGTTCACTCATGCACCTGCCCGGCGTGCGGACCCTGGACGAGGTCAGGGCGTCGGGACGATACCGGTTCCTCACGCCCGATGAGCTGATCGCCGAGGTGCGTGACGCAGAGGACTTCGGGCCGCTCGTCATGCACCCGCTGGTGGGCGGCATGCCCGTCGACGAGGCGTGGAAGTCGGTCCAGCTGCTCACCGACAAGGTCCTGCCCGCGCTCACCTGATTGCGCACCCGAATAAGGGGTATGGCCCTTGCGTCCGGAACTGAGATCACAAGGATGGGGAACCCGTGAAATCTGTAGCCAGCAGGGGAGTCGCACTCTTCGGTGGTGTCGTGATGGTCGTCTTCGGGGTCGCCTTGGGTGGCACCGTCAACGCCTCCGCGACCAACGCGCCCGCGGCGCCGCCGACTTCGTCCAGCCCCGCTCCGCCGCCCCCACCGTCGTCGGTGCCCTCGTACGGCGGCGGCTCCGGCAGCGTGCCCCCCGCCGGGGGAGGCGCCGGGGGAGGCGCGGGCGGCGGCGCTGGTGGTGGCGCCGGGGGCGGTGGCGGCTAGGCCGCTCTCACGAAGCGAGCCCGGTCAGGTCGGGCCGTCCGCCGAGGCGCTGCACCGTCGAACTGGCGGCCGCCGCCGCGCGCCGGCCCGCCTGACGCGGCCCGGCACCGTCACGCAGGGCGGCGATGAGCCCGGCCACGAAGGCGTCTCCGGCGCCGGTGGGATCGACCACCTTCACGTCGGCGAACTCGAGCAGCTCGCGGTCGGCCTGCCAAGCCAGTAGGTCGCCGACGTCCGGGACGGCGAGCGCCACCAGCTCGGGACCGCGCGTCAACAAGTCGTCGGCCACCGCCGCCGCTTGCTCCACGGTGGTGACCTCCGTGCCGGCGATCAGGGCAGCCTCGGTCGAATCTGCACGCAGCACGTCGACCATGGCGAGGAGGTCGTCGCGGACATCGGGTGCCGGCACGCCGTCCGCGACCACCCGCAGTCCCCGCCGCCGCGCCCGCCGCGCCGCCGCCAGCGCGGTGTCGGGCGGCTGCTGCAGCTGGATGGACACGGTGTCGGCGTCCTCCCATAAGGCGGCGCTCCGGTCGAGGTCGGCCACGCGAACCAGGGAGCTTTCCGGCACGTCTTCCAGCAGCATGCGTTCCGCCGGCCGGCCGACGATGTCGATCAGCAGCGCCGTGGTGCCGCGGCGCACGACACCGTCGACGTCGATGCCGTCACGCTCCGCTTGTTGCAGCACCGAGGTGCCGGCCGAGTCGTCGCCCACCACGCCGATGAGCGCGACCGGAGCCCCGAGCTGAGCCAGACCGACCGCCTGATTGGCGCCCTTGCCGCCGAGCAGCTCGTCGCGCTGCAGGACGGTCTTCGCCTCGCTCGCCGACGGCGGCCCGTCCGTACGCAACACCAGATCGCGCCCGATTTGCCCGATCACCACAACGCTCATGGGAATACTGTGCCCATTCAGCTCGCCGCGAATCGCCGGGCGGCGAGGTGTCGCCGTGTGGTTCGATCAGCACAAGACGAGGTCAGGAGAAAAGTGACTCGACGATTCGGCCGGATCTTTGTGATCCCGTTCATCTGGGCGTTGGCGATGCTGATCGCGCCATCGGCGTGGGCCGACGCCTACACCGACCAGGTGGTGGGCAGGTTCAACGCGCAGACGCATGTGGTTGCGGACCCGGCGGGCAGGCCGCCTCTGCAGAACCCGGACAGGGTGAACGACCAGATCCTGACCACTCGATGGGCGTGGAGCTCGACACCCCGCCTCTGGATCGCCGCGGTGGCCCCCGACCAGACCGGCGTGACGACGGCGGATGCCATTCACAACGTCATCCTGGGCCGCGATCCCGGGTTCAGCGGCGTCATCCTTGTGATCGACGCCAGGGGCTACCACGTGCGGGCCTACAACGTGCCGCGGGAGGTCGCCGACAGCGTGAATTCGCTCCTAGACCAGTCGGCCCGGGCCCACCGCAACGATCCCTACGGCGCGACCAGTGAGTTCGTCAGCAAGCTGGCCGGTGTGAGCGTCGCGTCGGGCGGGCCGGTGACGACCTCCCCGGTCGGCACCGCGAAGCACACCAGCTGGACTTGGCTGTGGGTGCTGCTGATCTTCGTCGGCGTGGTGCTGGCGATCTGGTTCGCCGTGGGGCGAAACCGCAAGCGCCGCAAGGACGCCGAGGCGCGCGAGCGGATCAAGGAACAGTTGATCGCCGCCGAATCCGAGGCCGCCGACCTCGATAGCGCGGTAATCGCCAATGCCGACATAGACGTCAGCGCCGAGTCGTTGAAGGCGAACGCCAGCCTGTCCGACGCCCGCAAGGCGTACCAGGCGGGTGATTACACCGCGGCCCGGGCACACCTGCGGGCCGTGCAGTCCACCGTCGACAAGGCCAATCGCAAGCTGAACCCGGCGGCAATCCCCAATGTTAACGCCGTGACCTCCGTGCCGCCCGGGGAGCGCAAGCAGGCCACGGTGCAGGCGAGGAACCCGGACACCGGGCAGGTCGTGACGATCAACAACAACAACTACAGCACCACACCGCAGCCGGGCTACGCGAACTACTACCCCGGTGGCTACCACAACGGAATGTTCTTCTACCCCGGCTACTACCCGTACGCGTTCTGGGGTCCGGGCTGGGGCTGGGCCATCGCCGATGTGCTGCTGGTCGATGCCCTGCTGGACGACCACTGGGGCGGCAGCTACGACCGCGGGTTCGAGGACGGGCGGGATTCAGCGCTGGCCAATTCGGGCTATGACGGTTACCAGGGCGGCTACGACAGCAACTACGACAGCCAGCAGGGCGACGTCGGCTTCGACGGGAATTACCAGTACTCGGGTGGCGGCGACACCGGCTTCGGCGGCGACTCGTACTCCGGCGGCGGCGACGTCGGTTTCGGCGGATTCGATTCGGGTGGCGGTTGGGACTCCGGCGGCGGGTTCGACTCCGGCGGCGGCTTTGACTCCGGTGGGGGCTTCGACTCCGGCGGAGGAAACGACAGCTTCTGACCTCAGAAGGCGGGGATCCCGTCGCGGTGCGGATGCAGCGCTCCGATCGGGGAGGTCAGCGGAAGGTGCAGCGCGTCAACGATTCCGGGCTCGGCGGCGCAGACCCACGGGATGGCGTTGACCGCGCGCATGCCGGTGGCCAGCAGTCCGTGATCGTTGTGGCTGTCACCGGGCCGATGTCCCACCTCGAACTCGGCGTCGAAGCTCGGTTCGCCGTCGACGATGACGCGCCAGATGCCGTCGGTGCCGCCGGTTCGGCCCTTCGGCCAGTCGGGGGCGAGGTCGTCGGCGATGCGGTCGACGTGCTCGATGGTGATGACGTCGACGCCGTCGACGACGCCGATGCAGCGGGCCCGGGTGGCGCCGACCGTTCCCGCCTCGACAAGCCCGAAGGCGGTGGGGATTTCGCGTGGCGTGGGCAAGAACTCGCACGTCTCGCGGATGTCGTCGAGCTCCACCCCCAGCGCCTCGGCGACCATGGTGACGGCGGCGCCCCAGCCCCAGCGCAGCACGCCGGGCATCATCAACCCGCCCTGGTAATCGAGGGGTTGGCCGAAGCCGAACAGCTCGCGCATGTCGTATTCGGCCGGGTACTCGGAATAGTTGGTGATTTCGATGCCGCGCACCGAATACACCTTGTGTGACATCGACATCAGTGCGATGGGGAACAGGTCGGCGCCGAATCCCGGCTCGATGCCGCTCGAGAACAGCGAGCTGCCACCGGCTTCGGCCGCGCCGCGGATCGCATCGGTCACCTTGGCGGGCATCGACCCTCGCGGGTAGACCAGTCCCGGTATCGCGGTGGTGACGACATTCTTTCCAGCGGAAAGGATTCGGCACAGATCGCCGATCGCTTCCTTCATTCGTGGCGGCGCCGGCGCAGCGTAGACGACGCAGTCCGCGTCGCCACGGAGGATGTCCGACTCGTCCTGGGTGGCGGTGACGCCGAGTGGGTCGATGCCCGCGAGTTCGCCGGCGTCCTTGCCGTTCTTGCTGTCCGAGTGCACCCATACCCCGACGAGGTCGAGGTTCGGCCGGTCGGCGATGGTTCGGATCGCGTACTTGCCCACTCCGCCGGTGGCCCATACCGCTACCTTGTACGTGTCGTTCACGATTTCGACTTCCTTCGCCAATGCGGGCTCTTGATGGCCTCGACGGCGTCGGTGACGTAGCCGTCGAGCGGACGGGGTTTCCTGGTGGACTGGCGCACCCACCGCTGGAACGCGAAATCGCCTGCGGCGAAACCGAGTTGGACCAGCAGGCCGGGCCGGATGTCGGTGTCGGGGTTGGTTCCCATCCGCTCGCCGATCAGCTTCGTCGCGCGCTCCTTGTCCGCGGGTGTGTGCAGCGTGACCTTGTCGAGCAGGCCGGGCGCCACCAGCAGCGCCTCGCGCCACTCCTCGCAGTCGGCCGGGTCGAACGATCGGGTGCGGACGACGATCGCGTTGACCAGCGCGACGTCGGGTGATTCGGTGGCGGGCCGCTCCTCGAGCAGGCTGACGATCGCCGCGCCACCGTGGCGCAGCGGCGCGAGCAGCAGTTCCTCCTTGGCCGGCACGTGCCGGAAGAAGGTGCGCGGTGAAACACCTGCGGCCGAAGCGATTTCCTCCGTCGTCACGGCGTCGTAACCGCGCTCGACGAACAGCCGGAACGCCGCGCGACGGATGTCGGCGCGGATCTGGGCGCGCTGTCGTTCCCGCAACGACTGGCTCAACGGAAGCAGCCGATCCCGCCGTCGACCTGGATCGTCTGGCCGGTGATGAACGTGGCGTCGGTGCTGAGCAGGAACGCCACCAGTGCGCCCACGTCGGTGCGGACGTCGCCGATGCGTTTCATCGGGACCCGCCCGACGGCCTTGGCATAGTCGTTGGGCGCGAACTGCTTCCACGCTTTGACGCCGTCGGACTCGGCGAACGGGCAGATGACGTTGACGCGGATGTTGTCGCGTCCCCACTCCAAGGCGGCGACCTTGGAGAGCCCGCGGATGCCTTCCTTGGCGGCGGCGTAACCGCCCCACTTGGGTTCGCCGCCGGTGCCGGTGCCGGAGCCGAGGTTGACGATCGACCCGCCGCCGGCCTCGACCATCAGCGGGTACACGGCCTGCATCAGCAGGAAGGTGGCCCGGGGTCCGACGTCGTACCCGAGCGCCAGGTCCTCGGTGGTGATGTCGACGAATCGCTTGGGCTCGTTGGTGGCGATGGCGTTGTTCACCAGGCCGTGCACGGTGCCGAACGCGTCGACCGCGGCCGCCGCGATCCGCGGTGCGCTGGCCGGGTCGCGCAGGTCGGCGACCAGTTGTTCGGCGCGCCCGATCTGCTTGAGTTCGGTGGTGGTCGCGTGCAGGACCTCGTCCTGGATGTCCACGAGCAGCACCGACGCGCCGCGTTCCAGCAGCGCCGCGGCGATGCCCTTGCCGACGCCCTGCGCGGCGCCGGTGACGATCGCGGCGTGGCCGCGCATCGAGTCGGGGTGCGAGTAGCTCATCGCGCCGGCCCCAGCTGAAGCGGCACGCCGCGGTGCATCTCGTAGGTGCTGCGCGCGCCGTCGGGCAGCTCGATGAACTCGACCGGAGTTCCGTCGGGATCCTTGACGAAAAACATTCGCACCCCGCCGATTTCGAACGGATCCTGGTCGGGCGGATAGCCGGCGGCGGCGATGCGGCGGTGGGCGTCGTCGAGATCGGGCACCCGCAGCGACACGTTGTGGATGCCGGTGATGCCGCGCCGCTGCTTCTCGGTGCCGGGTTGGGCGCCGAGTGAGAGGAGCTCGACCATCAGCCCGCCCAGCAGGCCGCCCACCACCCGACCCTCCTGCTTTCGCTTCGCGTGCAATGCGGCGTCGAAGGGCTCGCCCGAAATCAGCGTTTCGAAGACGACGTCCATGCCGAGCGTGTCGCGGTAGAACGCCAGCGCGCGGTCCATGTCGGTCACCCCGACGACGAGGTGACAGAACGACACGTCGTTCAGCACGGTCACGGCTTTTCCGCGAGATCCGGTGCCGGGCGCCCGGCGAACAGCGGGAGGTCGAGGTAGGTCTTGATGCCCGGCTCGGCGGCGCAGACGTCGGGGATCGCGTTGACGCAGTGGTTGGCGGTGGCCACGACGCCCGGATTCTTCACCAGCCCTTCGGCGATCGTCTCCGGTTGCAACCCCTTGAAGGTGAGGCTGACGCTGGGGTCGCCGGTGATCTCGACCTCGAAGCGTTCGCCGCGCCCGCCGAAATTCCAGGCCGGGTCCAGGTTTTCCTCACCCATCAGCCAGTTGACCGCGGCGGTGATGACCGGCTCGCCGTCAACGAGCGCCTGCCAGCGGAACCGGCGCGCGGCCACCTTTCCCGTAGTTATCGGGAACGGGGCGTAGTCAATGTCGGAGGTCGCCACAGCGACGTCCTGGATGGTCCTGATGTTCGGCTCGATGCGAAATCCCATGTGATCGGCCACCATTCGCACCGACTGCTTGAAACCTGCCTCGAGCAGGCTGGCCATGGGTCCCTGCATCGCTTCCTCGGGGGTGCCGCCGAATCCCATGATGTGGCGCACGACATCCGGGGCGTTGTAGGTGCGGATGTCCGAAAACTCCTCGGCGCGCACGTGGGTGACCGCCGAGGAGAGCGAGGACAACATCAGCGGGAATCGCTCGGTGATGCCGCCGGGGTGGATTCCCGAGCCGTGCAGCGTCACACCGTTTTCGAGCGCGGCGTCGGCGATGGCCTGGTGACGCGGGTTGCTCAGGTCGGGGTACACCCAGCCGACGGGGGTGACCACGTTCTTGCCGGACCGCAGGATCGCCAGCACCTCGTCGTCATTGGGGACCAGCGGGCTGTACACGACGCAATCCGCGTCGAGGGCCAGCACGTCGTCGACGCTGGTGGTCGCCGTGACACCCAGGGGCGGGGCTCCGATGATCTCGCCCACGTCCACGCCGTCCTTGTTGGCGCTGTGCACCCAGCACCCGACGAGTTCGAGCTGCGGATGATTCAGCACGCATGCGATGGCGGCCTTGCCGACGCCCCCGGTCGCCCATTGGATGACCCGAATGCTCACCTGTGACCTCCCGAGTGCTTTACACGCCAACGGCTGGAATGGCACAGTATGACCCGCTGACAGTCACTGTCAATAATGCATGGGAGGCTGGCGATGGGCGCACTCGACGGCAAGGTCGCGATCGTCACCGGCACCAGCCGCGGCGTCGGCGTCGGCATCGCACACGAGTTGCTGCGCGCCGGTGCCACGGTCGTCGGCTGTTCCCGCTCGCCCCTGGACACCATCCCCGGCATCGACGCCGACTGGGAGAGCCGCGCATCCCAAAAGGTTTGCGATCAAGGCGATTACCGCTCGATCGACTCGTTCGTCGCCGACGTCGTGGCCGCCCACGGGCGTGTCGACATCCTGGTGAACAACGCCGGCGGCACGGTGCCGGCGCCGCACGCCGAAAGCATTCCCCCGCTCGTCTCGCGCATTCAGGGCGCACCGGACAGCGACGACGACTACGAGCGCACGGCGCTGTTTCACGCGTTCGCGGTGCAGATGAACCTCATCAGCCCGCTCTGGTTCGCGATCCGCGCGTACCGGCAGATGTGCACCCAGGACGGCGTGGGCTGCATCATCAACATCTCCAGCGGCGCGGGGCACCCGGCCGGATCTCCGACCCTGGTCTCCTACGGGGCGGCCAAGAGCGGGCTGAACCATCTCACCCGGTCGCTGGCCGAGGAATGGGGGCCTAAGGTCCGGGTCAACTGCGTCGCCCTGGGACCGACCATGACCGAGAACTTCCGGTCGTTCGTGTTGCCCAAAGACGACCCGACCGGCGAAAAGTACTTCGCCGCAGTGCCGTTGCGCCGTGCGGGGGAGCCCGCGGAGGTGGGCCGCGTCTGCGTGTTCCTGGCCGGCGGGGACGCGGACTTCGTCAACGGCACCACCATCGAATGCGACGGCGGCATGCTGCCGGGCGTGCTCTACGACGCGGGCCTGAAGACCATCACCGATCTGCTATAGCAATCGCCCACCTCGACCGACGTCGATCTGCTACTTTCCGGACACGCCAACGGTTCCGCGAGGCTGGGAGGCATCGTGCATCGGACAGTCGCTGCCGCACTGGGGGCCGCACTGGGATTCGTCGTGCTCGGGTGCGTCGGGACGCCCCGGGCCGCCGCCGACAACCCGGTCTGCGGCCAGACGTGGTGTGCCTTCTTGTCCCCGTCACGCAACATCAGCTGCGAGATCAACTATCAACGTAGCCCCGGCATACCGGACGGGACGTATTGCCAGACGATGTCGCCGCCGCAGTCCGTGCACATGTCCCCCGACGGGACGTACAAGAGCTGCACCGGAGAATCCTGCCTCGGAAACCCCGGTGAGGGCACGCCCGCCCTGCCCTACGGCCAAACCGCATCGCTCGGCCCCTTCAGCTGTCAGTCGGAACCCAGCGGCATCACATGCAAGGCGACGTCAGGTCGCGGCTTTTCCATCTCCAACGCGGGGATCACGCCCGCCGGATGATTCGAGGAGATTCGCATGAGCAGCTCGCTTGAGCCCACCCCGGAGCAGTTCGCGGCGCTGGCCGCCAGGCCCGCCGACGCGCCCGTGCTGATGGTCAACCTGCTGAAATTCAAGACCGCCGGCGGGCTCGAGTCCTACCTGCAATACGGGCAGGAGGTCGCGCCGCACCTGCAACGCGTGGGTGCGACGCTGCGGTACGCCGGTGCGGCGCCGACCGTCGTCATCGGTGACGGCGAACGGCCTTGGTGGGACGCGATTCTCATCGTCGAATACCCGACGCCGCAGGCGTTCATCGACATGGTGACCACGCCTGAGTACGCGAAGGTGCACGAGCATCGCGCCGCCGGGCTGGAGCGCGGCGACCTCATCGCCACCTCGGCGTGGGCGGTCGCCTAACCCAGGATGGGCACGCGGCGTTCGCGTCCCAATCGATCGAGCGCGGCCTGCATGACCGAGCGGACGTAAGCGTCGACCTCGTCGACGTCGGGATCCTCGCCGAACCGCTCGGCGACGTCGATGGGCTCCAGCACCTGGTAGACGATCTTGGTGGGCAACGGCATGTTGGCCGGAAAGAACACCGACATGCCGAACGGGAAGCCGATGGTAACCGGGAGAATCTCGATCCGAAAACGCTTGAGCCCCAGGCTCTTCGCCAGCCAATTTCCGCGCGTGAGGAAAAGCTGGGTCTCCTGCCCGCCGATCGACACCGCCGGCACGATCGGCACGCCCGCTTCCAGGGCGGTCCTCACGTATCCGGTGCGGCCATCGAAGTCGATGACGTTCTGGCGCAGCGTCGGACGGAACGCGTCATAGTCGCCACCCGGGAAGGCCAGCACCACCGCACCCGAACGCAACGCCTCGCCGGCGTTCTCCCGGCTGGCGTGGATGACGCCGAGTCGTCCCAGTGCGGCGCGAAACGGTGTGAAGAACACGCCGTAGTGGGCCACGGTGTATAGCGGGCGGTCGTAGCCGAACTTGCCGTACAGCGCCGGCGCCAGCACGTTCCAATCGGGCGTCAGCACGCCGCCGGAATGGTTGGACACCAGCAGCGCGCCGCCGGCCGCCGGGACGTTTTCCAGGCCCCGAACTTCCGGGCGGAACCAGCGCGTGATGACCGGATTCACCGCGTTGATCAGCATCTCGGTGAAGGTCGGGTCCCACTTCGCGATTTCGGGATAAGTCATTTCGTCACCCGCCGACTCGTCGCTATTCGAGTGTTGCGATGGTCCCGCAGTGGCGGCCGCCTCGACAGGGCCGCAATCCCCGGACGGAGGGGACTAAAGACCTTGCGTCTTGCGCTGTTCGCGGTCTAATGGGTGCATGGAACCGATGGCGCCCACCGACGGGGTATTTCTTCTGGGCGAATCCCGTGAGCATCCCATGCACGTGGGGGGCTTGTCGTTGTTCGAACCGCCGGAGGGCGCAGGCCCCGAATTCGTCCGCGAGTTCACCGACGCGCTGATCGCCAACGACGAATTCCAGCCCACCTTCCGCAAGCACCCCGCGACGCTGCTGGGCGGGATATCCCCGATGGCGTGGACCTATGACGACGAGGTCGACGTCGACTACCACGTCCGGCGCTCGGCGCTGGCAGCACCGGGCCGGGTTCGCGAACTGCTGGAGCTGACGTCCAGGCTGCACACCGGTTTGCTCGACCGCCACCGCCCCCTGTGGGAGCTTTACGTGGTGGAGGGGCTGAACGACGGCCGGTTCGCCATGTACAGCAAGATGCATCACGCGCTGATCGACGGCATTTCGGCGATGAAGCTGATGCAGCGCGCAATGTCGATCGACCCGAACGACAACGAGATTCGGGCGATGTGGAGCCTGCCCAGGCGAAAGCGCACGTCCGGCCCCGCATCTCGGTTCGGCTCACTGGTCAAGACGTTGGGATCGCTTGCGGCGCTCGGCCCTTCGACGGTTTCGCTCGCCCGCGCGGCGCTGTTCGAGCAGCAGGTGACGTTGCCCTTCGGGGCCCCGCGCACCATGCTGAACGTCAAGATCGGCGGCGCGCGGCGCTGCGCCGCGCAGTCGTGGTCGGTGGACCGCATCAAAACCGTCAAGGCCGCCTCGGGTGTGACTCTGAACGACGTCGTGTTGGCGATGTGCGCGGGCGCCCTGCGCTACTACCTGCTCGAGCAGAACGCGCTGCCGGACACCCCGCTTGTCGCGATGGTCCCGATGAGCCTGCGCAGGGAGGACGAGGCAGACGCCGGCGGCAACCTCGTCGGAGCGATCCTCTGCAATCTGGCAACCGACACCGACGACCCCGCAGAGCGGCTGCAGACCGTCAGCGAGTCGATGCACAAGAACAAGAGGGTGTTCTCCGAGTTGCCCCGTGCCCAGGCGCTGGCGCTTTCGGCGGTGAACACGGCGCCGCTCGCCCTGGCGGCGGTTCCCGGGTGGGTGTCGTCAATGTCGCCGCCGTTCAATCTGGTCATCTCGAACGTGCCGGGGCCTCGCGAACGGATGTATTGGGGCGGCGCCCGGCTCGACGGCAGTTATCCGCTTTCTATTGCGTTGGACGGGCAGGCGCTGAACATCACCCTGGTCAGCAACGCGGGCAACCTCGATTTGGGACTGGTCGGATGCCGTCGCAGCGTTCCACACCTGCAGCGCCTACTCACGCACCTAGAGTCGGCGCTCAAGGATCTGGAACGGGCCGTCGGGGTCTGACCGTCCATGCCCACGCTCAGTGCGGGTGTGTTGTTGTACCGGGCGCGTGACGGCGTCGTCGAAGTCCTGATCGCGCATCCCGGTGGTCCGTTCTGGGCCCGCAAAGACGAGGGGGCCTGGTCGATACCGAAGGGGGAATACGCCGACGGCGAGGACCCCTGGACGGTTGCGCAACGCGAGTTTTCCGAGGAGTTGGGGCTGCCGGTGCCGGCCGGGCCGCGGCTCGACCTCGGCCCGCTGAAACAACCGAGCGGCAAGGTGGTCACCGCCTTCGCCGTCGGGGCCGACCTCGACGTCACCGACGCACACAGCAACACCTTCCAGATCGAGTGGCCAAAGGGCTCGGGCCGGATGCGGGAGTTCCCCGAGGTCGACCGGGTCGGCTGGTTCGCGGTGGCGCAGGCGCGCACGAAGCTGCTCAAGGGCCAGCGTCCGTTTCTCGATCGGTTGATGGCGCATCCGGCACTGGCCGGCCTAACCGAGGGGGGTTGACATGCAAACACTGCGCACACCCGACGAGCGGTTCGACGACCTGCCCGATTTTCCTTATGCCCCAAGGTATTGCGAGATCGCCGACGGTGACGGCGGGACGGTGCGGGTCGCCTGGGTGGAGGACGGGCCGCCAGGCGCCGACCCGGTTCTCATGCTGCACGGCGAGCCGTCGTGGTCGTTCCTGTACCGCAAGATGATCCCGATCCTGGCCGCCGCGGGGCATCGGGTCGTCTGCCCCGACCTGGTCGGGTTCGGTCGTTCGGACAAGCCGACCCGTCGCGAGGACCACAGTTACGCGCGCCACGTCGAATGGATGCGGGCCGTCGCCTTCGACGTCCTCGACCTTCGTCATGTGACGCTGGTCGGCCAGGACTGGGGCGGGTTGATCGGCTTGCGGCTGGCGGCCGAGCATCCCGAACGGTTCGCCCGCCTGGTCGTCGCCAATACCGGCCTGCCGAACGGCGAGCAGCCGATGGCCGAGGACTGGTGGCGCTTCCGCAAGGCCATCGCCATCGCTCCGGATCTGAACATCGGCTGGTTCGTGCAGGGCGGTTGCAGCACGCAGCTGAGCGGCGAGGTGCGCGAGGGCTACAACGCGCCGTTCCCGGACGACCGGTTCTGCGCCGGCCCGCGCGCCATGCCCACCCTGGTGCCGACCTCGCCGGACGATCCCGCGGCCGCGGCAAACAAGGCGGCGTGGGCCAAGCTGTCCGTGAGCCCGACGCCCATGCTCGTCGCGTTCAGCGACGGCGATCCCATCACCGGGCCGATGGCCGCGATCTTTCAGCGCGAGATGCGCGGCGCGCAGGGCATCGATCACCCGACGATTCGCGGCGCGGGTCACTTTCTGCAGGAGGACGCCGGCGAGGAACTGGCCAACCACATCGTGGAGTTCTTGCGGCGCTGAGCGTCCCGTGCGGTGCGGGCAGAATGTGAGGATGACGACCGCCGCCCAAGCCGAATCGCAGGGTCTCCTGCTGCAGCTGCTCGACCCGGCCAACCGCGCCGACCCGTATCGGCTCCTTGCGCAGTTTCGCGAGCGCGGACCGATCGTGCTGCCGGAGACGACGCTGGTCGTCTTTTCGGCTTACCGGGACTGCGACGAGGTGTTGCGGCATCCCTCGTCGAGCAGCAGCAACGCGAACTCGACGGTGGCGAAGCGCCAGCTCGAGGCGGGCGTGGTGCAGCCCCGGCTTTTCCCGCCGGGATTCCTGTTCCTCGATCCTCCCGATCACACCCGGCTGCGCAAGCTGGTCGCCAAGGCCTTCTCGCCGAAAGTGGTGAACGCGCTGCAGCCCGAAATCACCGCGCTGGTCGACGGGCTGCTCGATCGGATCGCCGAGAAGGGCGAGTTCGACGTCGTCGAGGATTTCGCCTATCCGCTGCCCGTGGCGGTGATCTGCCGGCTGCTCGGCGTGCCGCTCGACGACGAGCCGCACTTCAGCCGCGCGTCGGCGGTACTCGCGCAGGCGCTGGACCCGTTCTCGACGATCACCGGCGTGCCGCCCGACGTCATGGACGAGCGGATGCAGGCGGTGCGGCGGCTGCGCGGATATCTCCACGAGTTGATCGAGCGGCGCCGGTCGAAGCCGGGCGACGACCTGCTGTCGGGCCTGATCGCGGTGGAGGAGTCCGGCGATCAGCTGACCGAAGAAGAGATCGTCTCCACCTGTAACCTGCTGCTGATCGCGGGGCACGAGACCACGGTGAACCTGATCGGCAACGCCATCCTGGCCATGCTGCGCAACCGCGTGCACTGGTCGGCCCTGGGCGCCGACGCGGGTCGGGCGCCGGCGATCGTCGAGGAGACCCTGCGTTACGACCCGCCAGTGCAACTGGCCGGGCGAGTCGCCCTGGCGGACATGACGATCGGCGACGTCGACGTGCCGGCGGGCGACATCATGATGGTCCTGCTGGCCGCGGCCCAGCGTGACCCCGCCGAGTTCGACCGGCCCGACACGTTCGACCCAGACCGAGGGACCGTGCGGCACTTGGGTTTTGGTCGCGGAATCCATTACTGCCTGGGCGCGCCCCTGGCGCGGCTGGAAGCCGGCACAGCCCTGTCGGCGGTGACCGCCCGCTTCCCGGACGCCCGGCTGGCCGGCGAGCCGCAATACAAGGCGAACGTCACCCTGCGCGGTTTGTCGCAGCTGAAGGTCTCCGTCTAGCGGCGAACGTTCACATGATGCGCTGGCGGTAGGCCTCGTCGTGAATCCCGCTGTGCGCGAACGGCCGTGCGTGGGGCGCGGGAGATTCGCCGCGGCCCGGCCGATTGTTTTCCGTTCCCTGAGGTGTCAGGTGGCGTGCGGTAAGGCAAATGACCATGATTGCCTGGGTGGCCCAGCAGTACCACGTCATTGACGTGCTTCTTGTCCTAGCATGCCATCACCGTACGAAAGTGCTGTTGCGGCAACGCTGCCGGCGATGATCGACTTGCTACAACCTGCTCACCGGCAACTGTCGCGGCTGGTGAGATCAGCCGCGTTCCCAGGGCGCGGTCTCGTCCATCTTCTTGTAGTACTTCGCCAGGTGACTTTTGACGCGGTCGATGTCGGCCTTGGGTAAATCGATGCCGCCGCGTGCGCCGTCCATGATCGCGCCGGCGATCATCACTCCGCGCGGGACCGCTTTGAGTTCGCCGCCGATCACGTCGGCGAACAGCAACTTGTATGCGGTGAAGTTGTCCTTCTTGTCGCTGTCGTACCAGATGTGGGCGTCCCGGTATTTCTGGTTCGGCTTGTCCTCGGCACCGGCCCACTTGCGGACGCGCTTGTCGGCGGCGTCCCCGTCCCACTTGCGGTCCCGATCGGCCAACGGCAGGTCCTTAAATGCTGTTACTGACATTCTTTTCGCGTGCCCGCTCCCGGGCCGGGATAAACGCCGCTCAGGCCTCGGGTTCGGTGCCTTCCCCGTCGTCGGCCCCCGGGCTTGCCTCGACCAAGGAAATCGACACCGGGATTGGTGTGGCCAACTCGATCTTTCCCTGCGGGTCGTAATAGGCGCCGATTGTGTACTCGCCCACCGACTCGACGGAAATGATGAGGTCTTGGGTAAAGCACCGATACTTGGACGGCTTATCGCCGTCGTCCGGCCAATGCCACTTCCCCTCCAGGCTGCCGCGGGGTGTCCCGCCGGGATCTTTGCACACGACATGTAGTTCCGGGTCGTAGTCGCCGCCGCAGCGTGCGTGCACCACCAGCACGACCGGAACCTTTGCCGTTAAAGGGATTTGCGGAACCTGAAAGCCCGTCGTGGGGATGCGGGTGGCGTAGATCGCGCCGGTGTCGTCGAGCGCGGCGGTGCCGGCCACGAAAAGCGCGGCGATATTGAGCATCACGACAGCTTAGTGGGCGTCCCGCAGCCGAATTCGGGGGTTTCCATTCGGTGCGGCAGTCGCAAGAATTTCGCAAGTGGGCGGCGATAGGTTACGGCCCACAGTGGCGAAAGGAACCCTCGGCGCCGAAATTGGGACCGGTAGCGGCGCCGGCGATGTCGACTTTGTTCAGTACAGCGGCCCACCCGGGCCTCGATCGGAAAGGACAATGATGAACAACGTTCGTTCCATGACAGGGCGAATCGCGCGGCTGGCGACCACCGCGGTGGTGGCCGGCGGTCTCGGCGTTGCCGGCCTGGGTCTGACCGTGGGAACCGCGTCGGCCCATCCCGGTCCCGCGCCACTGAACGCGTGGCCCGGTTGCCCGGAGGACCACCCGCAGGGGCCGTGCCACTGGTGCCCGGGACAAGCGCTGCCGCCGACCGGCAACCACGTCACCAACCCGGTGATCTGGGACAACAACATCTGCCACACCTACTACTACGTGTACTTCGGGCAGGGGAACGTCGCCCAAAACATCTGGGACGGAGACAATCCGCCGCCGCCACCCCCGCCGGCGCCACCGGGCCTGATCAACAGGGACAACTGCCAGCAGATCCTCGGGATGTTCTGCCCTCACGCGTGATCCGACGGTGCCCCTAGTCGGGCCCCAGCCCGGGGACGATGTCGCCGAGGCGGAAGGTGACCGGCTGTTCGAGTTGCGCGTAGGTGCACGAGCGCGGCTCGCGGTCGGGGCGCCACCGGCTGAACTGGGCGGTGTGGCGGAACCGCGGGCCCTCCATGTGGTCGTAGCGGACCTCGACCACCCGCTCGGGCCGTAGCGGCACGAACGAGAGGTCCTTGCCCGCGTTCCAGCGCGAGAATTCGTTCTTGCGTGGGGTGCGTTCGCCGGCTTCGTGCGCGGCCCAGTTCCACGGGTGGCCGTCGAAAGTGGTTACCAGCGGCTGCAATTCGGTAAACAGCCGCCGCCGTTCGGCCATCGGGAAGGCGCCGATCACGCCGACCGACGCGAGCTGGCCGTCGTCCGTGTAGAGCCCGAGCAGCAGCGAGCCGATCGCGTCGCCGCCGGACTTGTGCACCCGGTAGCCGGCGACCACGCAGTCGGCGGTCCGTTCGTGTTTGACCTTGAACATGACGCGCTTGTCCGGCTGATACGTGATGCCCAGCGGCTTGGCGATGACCCCGTCGAGGCCGGCGCCCTCGAACTCCTTGAACCATCGTTGCGCGGTTTCCATGTCGGTGGTGGCCGGCGTGACGTGGATCGACGGCCCGGAATCGGCCAGGGCGTCGACGAGGGCCGCGCGCCGCTCGCTGAACGGGCGCCCGGTGTAGTCGTCGTCACCCAGGGCGAGCAGGTCGAACGCGATGAAGGAAGCCGGCGTCTTCTCGGCCAGCATCCGCACCCGCGAGTCGGCCGGGTGGATCCGCTGTTGCAGCGCCTCGAAGTCTAGGCCGTGGTCGGTGGCGACGACGATCTCGCCGTCGATCACGCAGCGCTGCGGCAGCTCGGCCCGCACCGCCGCGACCAGCTCAGGGAAATACCGGGTCATCGGGCGCTCGTTGCGGCTGCCCAGTTCGACGTCGTCGCCGTCCCGGAAGCAGATGGACCGGAATCCGTCCCATTTGGGTTCGTACGACGCTTCCGGCGGCATCGAGTGCACCGGCTTGGCGAGCATCGGCGACACCGGCGGCATGACGGGTAGGTCCATAAGCTGAGGATATGGCTGCTGCAGAAGAGCTCGACGTCGACGGCATCGCCGTGCGGGTCACGAACCCCGACAAGGTGTACTTCCCCGCCCTGGGCGCTCAGGGCACCAAGCGTCGGCTCGTCGAGTACTACCTGGCGGTGGTCGGGGGTCCGATGCTGACCGCGCTGCGCGACCGGCCCACCCATCTGCAGCGCTTCCCGGACGGCATCGACGGCGAGGAGATCTACCAGAAGCGGGTGCCGCAGCATCATCCCGACTACCTGGAGACCTGCCGGGTGACCTTCCCGTCGGGCCGCACCGCCGACGCGCTGAAGGTGACGCACCCGTCGGCCATCGTGTGGGCGGCGCAGATGGGCACGGTCACGCTGCACCCGTGGCAGGTGCGCTGCCCGGACACGGACCATCCCGACGAGTTGCGGATCGACCTGGATCCGCAGCCGGGCACCGGATTTGGGGAAGCGCGGGCGGTGGCCGTCGACGTGTTGCGACCGCTGCTCGACGAACTCGGTCTGGTCGGTTATCCGAAGACGTCCGGGGGCCGCGGGGTGCACGTGTTCCTGCGCATCGCCCCCGAGTGGGACTTCGTCGCGGTGCGCCGGGCGGGCATCGCGCTGGCCCGCGCGGTGGAGCGCCGCGCACCCGATGCGGTGACCACGTCGTGGTGGAAGGAAGAGCGGGGCGAGCGGATCTTCATCGACTTCAACCAGAACGCCCGCGACCGCACCATGGCGTCGCCGTACTCGGTGCGGCGCACGCCGATCGCGACCGTGTCGACGCCGCTGACGTGGGACGAGTTGGCCGGCGCCGATCCCGACGACTACACCATGGCGACCGTGCCCGACCTGGTGAAGAGCCGGGACGATCCGTGGGCCGCTATGGACGACGTCGCCCAGTCGATCACGCCCCTGCTCGAGCTGGCGGCGGCCGACGAGGAGCGCGGGCTGGGCGACATGCCGTATCCGCCGAACTACCCGAAGATGCCGGGCGAGCCGAAGCGCGTTCAGCCGAGCCGGGACACCGATCTGACTAGGAAAAACAAGCCGAAATGAGTAGTCAGCCTGCTAGCGGCTTCTATCACGCGCGGGCCCGTTACGCGCGACCTCATCGGCCCCTACACTGTGGCAAATGAGCGGCTATCAGACCGTCGTGGTCGGCACCGATGGCTCGTACACGTCGATGCTGGCGGTCGACCGCGCAGCGGCGATCGCTGCGGATCAGGGCGCGAAATTGATCGTTGCTACGGCGCATGCCCCCGTCCGCGAGGAAAAGGGCCGCTACGCCATCCCGCCGGGAAGCGACCACGGCGCGGACTACCGGACGCAGCGCGAAACCCCCTTCCGCGAGATCCTGCGGGACGCCAGCGACCGGGCGTACAAAGCCGGGGCCAAGAACGTGCTGCAGGAGGCGATCGTCGGCCATCCGGTCGACGCGCTGGTAAATCTGGCCGAGGAGGTCCATGCCGACCTACTGGTCGTCGGCAACGTCGGGCTCAGCAAGGTCGCCGGGCGGTTGCTGGGAGCAGTCCCATCCGAAGTCTCCCGCAGGGCCAAGACCGACGTGCTGATCGTCCACACCACCGATTGAGGCTCGCTAACAACCCCGCCGGGGAATCGTTGCGTCTTGACCGCCGCCAGTCAGAAAGTCGCGTACTGCGCGCAGAGGTGCGATGGCTGGGTAATGACGGCGGTTTGCGTGCTCATGGTCAGGCTTGTACGAGCAGGCTGATCGCCAGCCGGTCTACGGCTTGGTCGATCCGGTCTTGGCTTTGTAGCTCGATGGCGACGAACGCGCGGGTCAGGTGGTAGTCGATCCGGTCGGGCGTGGCGTGAACATTCATTTCAAGGCTCCGATCTTTCGCGTCCTTGATTGAAATGAACGGTTTATGCGTTCGAATTGATCTCCGCCCAACCGGCATTGAGTAGAGATCATGATCACAAAGCTCCGTTGTGCCGCACCAGCTGCGCCAGCGGTGAGCGGCCCCGACTTACTGGCGTAGTTGGGCCATGTCCCGGGTCTGGTTGGCGGGAAAGGCTCTTCGACCGGATTGCCAGCAGTCTTCAAGCTTCCGCAAAACGGGGCGAAATTCACCCGATAACACCCTGCACAACGCCACCGACGGATCTGCGTTTCCGCAGTGAGAACAACGCTCAAGGCTTAGGCACCCCGAAGATGCCGGAGGAGCCCAAGCGGGTGCAGCCGAGCCGGGACACCGATCGGAAGATGGCGACCTAGCGACTTTCAAGTTGCGGGGCCGTCAGCCGTATAGCGCCTTATCCTGAGCGTGCCGTGTGATTCGGGGGCCGGGATTGGCGGAGGTCGGATGACGGCCGTATTGGCGTGCCGCGTGTGCGGCACCGAACCCCTGGAGCATGCGCGCTTCTGCCACGGATGTGGTTCACGAGTCCAACAGGGCGATACCCGTGCAGAGTACAAGCAGGTGACGGTTCTGTTCGCCGATGTTGCGCGCTCGATGGACATCGCCGCGGCGGTCGGCGCAGAGCGGCTTCGCGAAATCATGACCGAGCTGGTCGAGCGTTCGGCTTTGATGGTGAAGCGCTATGGCGGCACCGTCGACAAGTTCACCGGCGACGGGATCATGGCGGTGTTCGGCGCACCGGTGGCGTTGGAGGACCACGCCATTCGCGCGTGTTTGGCGGCCCTGGGCGTTCAGCAAGAGGTCAAGCGGCTTGCCGTCGACGTCCAAGAGTGCGACGGAGTGGACCTTCAGTTGCGCGTGGGATTGAACTCCGGTCAGGTGATCGCCGGTGAAATCGGTTCGAGACCGTTGGGTTACACCGCCGTCGGTGAGCAGGTCGGCTTCGCGCAACGACTGGAATCGGTCGCTCCGCCCGGAGGGGTAATGCTCAGCGAATCGACTGCTCGCCTGGTGCAGGATTCAGCGGAGCTGAGCGATCCGCAATTTGTGCACGTTAAGGGTGCCCGGGATCGTGTACCCGCGCGGCTACTGCTGGGTGTAAGCAATAGGACCGCGATCGAGCGTCGGCAGTCGACATTCGTCGGCCGCACCAGTGAAATCGCGACACTGGCTGGTCACCTCGAGCGGGCGACCAGCGGCGAGGGCCAGGTAGTGATCGTTGTCGGGGCACCCGGTATCGGCAAAAGCCGAATCGCTTCCCAGCTGGCGACCCTCGCCCGTGACCGTGGTGCTGAGGTGGTCAGCGTGGAGTGCCAATCCCACGCCACTGACGTCCCACTCGGGGTGGCGGCCCAGCTCCTACGGGAGACGTTCGGCGTCGGCGGGACCGAACCCAATGTCGCCCGGGCCAGACTTCGAGCACAGTTCGCCGACAGCGATGGTGATGACGTTCTGCTGCTCGAGGACCTGCTCGGCGTCGCAGACCCGGGCGATCCGATGCCCGACATTCCGCTGGACGCCAGCCGAAGGCGCCTCGCCCGTTTGATCAACACCGCACTGCTCGAACGAAGTGCACCTGCACTCTATGTCGTCGAAGACGTCCATTGGATCGACGAAGCCAGCGATGCTCTACTCGCTGAATTAATTTCCGCGCTGGCGCAGAACCGGTCGATGGCCCTCGTTACCCACCGACCTGAGTACGGGGGCGCGCTTCTGCAGGCAACGAGCACAACGACGATAGGGCTTGCGCCGCTTGCCGACGTCGACACGAGGGCTCTCGTCACCGAACTCCTGGGTCCGCAGGACTCGGCCGCTGCGCTCTTGCCACAGATCTGTAACCATGCCGGCGGCAATCCGTTTTTCGCCGAAGAGATCGTGCGTGACCTTGCCGAACGCGGCGTCTTGACCGGCACCCGAGGTGCTTACACCTGCCCGGGCGGCTCGGCCGAAGTGAAGGTGCCGGCAACCCTGGAAGCCGCCATCGCAGCGCGCATCGACCGTCTCGACGCCGCAGCCAAACAAACGCTGAATTCGGCGGCCGTGGTCGGCTCTCCGTTCGATGCCGACATGATCGCCACCCTCGTCGATGGTGACACCGACCGTTATATGGCCGCGTTGGTCGATGCCGAACTCATCGACGAGGCCAAACGTGAACCGCAGGTCGAGTACGTTTTCCGGCACCCGTTGCTCAGGACCGTCGCCTACGAGTCGCAGCTGAAATCTGCACGGTCAAACAACATCGGCGTATTGCCGCAGTAATCCAAGAACGCGACGCGCATTGCCTCGACCAGAGCGCGGCGGTCATTGCGGCGCATCTCGAGGCTGCTGAGGACCTCCGTGCGGCGTTCATGTGGCATATGCGGGCGGGCGCATGGTCGTCGACCCGCGACATTCGGGCGGCCCGCACCAACTGGCGACACGCCCGCGATGTCGCCGACAGGCTGCCCTCGGCGGACGCCGACCGGACCGCGATGCAGACCACGGCGCGCACGGCGCTGTGCGCCACGGCCTGGCGGGTCGGCATCTCCACCGCCGACACGGGATTCGACGAGCTCCAGCAGTTGTGCAGTGCATCCGGAAACGAACTGGCACAGGCGGTCACTACGGGTCTGCTCGCGGCGGCCCGCTATCGCGACGGTGATCTGGCCGAGGCATGCCGGC
>NZ_JCALCI010000019.1:0-41528 GCF_059812245.1 Mycobacterium sp. NGS64
ACGTGTTGCCATGTTGGCTTTCTCCTTAATTCTGAGTGACTTGTATTCAGTTGTGAGTGACGCTGGCCGAACGGTGACGCGCTAGCGCACCGTCAAGCCACATACGAAAAAGACTTCCCCCATACCGTCGGCCGGCGCCTGACGTGTGGACCCCAGGCGCCAACCGCGGCGATTGAATCGACGTGAGTTCGGATCCCGGCGAAGCCGTCAGACCCGACATTGCAGAACCGCTGAACCTGATCAGCCGGCGGCCGCTGCGTTGGCGGCTTCGGTCGCGGCGTACGAGCCCGAGCTGATTCCCAGCGTGCTCACGAACTGCTCGTGAATCGCGGCCGCCTGGGCGCTGACGGCCTGGTACATCTGCGCGTGGGCGGCGAACTGGGCCGCGGTCAGCGCCGATACCTCGTCGGCCGCAGCGGGCACTACCCCGGTCGTCGGGGCGGCCGCGGCCGCGTTCTGCGCGCTCAGCGCCGAGCCGATCCCCTGCAGGCTCCCGGCCGCCGCAGCCAGGGCCTCCGGCTGTGTGGTCACGAACGACATGTTTTTCCCTCCTCGATTGTCCCCCGCACTGCTCTGTGCAAGAGAGTAGATGACAGCATCCGTTTCAAGCTGACTCCGAGTCCACCTGTTCGCAATTGTTCACTGGATGGCACGGCGAATTCACTTTTAGTAACGACACAGTAACAGCGCCTGGCCGTTGTCGCTGGCGTTCACAGGACCGTCACAGCAAACCTGGAAGGTCGTCCCCGCGAGGCTGCCGTTCAAGGCCGGTTGGCCAGCACGTATGGAGCGTAGCATCGATGCGCCGAAATCGCGCTGGAGCAAATGCCGTTGCCGGGCCGGCGGCAGGGCCCCGCTCGGGACGCGCCTGGGCACCATTGGCCTGTCCACGCCTAGCCGGCCGCGGGCGGGCGGGCCATCACGACGGGCTTGAATCCGTACCGGGGGCCGGCCCCGCTCCCGCCGGTCCCCGCGCCGGCCAGCGGCATGCCGCCCAGCAGGTTGCCGGGCGCCGCGTCGGGTGCCTCCCGCACGTTGCTCACCGGGATGGCCGTCGCGTGGCTGGGCGTCGAAACCGGCCCGGACCATGCGGCCGGCACGGACAGCTTGCCGATCGAGGTGGCGCTGCCCAGGTGCGCCGCCACCGGCGGCGCGCCGCCGCCCAGCAGCCCGCCCAGGCCGGGCAGGCCCTTGGGGACGGCGGCCGCGGCCGCCGGCACCGCGCCGCCGATCGCCCCGACGGTTTTCGCGGTCTGCGTCATCGAGTTGGCCATGCCGATGCTGAAATATGGCAGACCCTCGGTGTTGTAGAGGACGCCGGCATACGGCGACCACGCCGACATGAAGGCGGAAAGGCTGTTGCCCGGGAACGACGGTGACCCGAACAGGACCTGCCACACGGCCGACAGCGGCCCGTTGGCCGATGCCAAATACCACCATTCCTGTTGGAGTGGCGTGTAGAACGGCGACGCCAGGCTCGCCAGTTGCGCGCTGATCTGGCTGATGGCGCTGTTGATCTGGTTCTGGATCGAGCCGACCGACGTGGTCGCGGCGGACGTAGTGGCGGCCGCCTGGATCGTCGAAGCGGCGGGATTGGCCACCGTCGGTGCCGAGGTGAACGGTGTGACGTTGGAAGCCGCCGCCGAGTTGCCGGCGTAGCTGTACATCGTCGCGGCGTCCTGGGCCCAGAATTCGGCGTACTGGGCTTCCAGCTGCGCGATGATCCCGGTGTTTTGTCCCAGCACGTTGGTCGACACCGCCTGAGCCAACTGGGTGCGGTTCGCCGCGATCAGCGGCGGCGGCACGATCGCGGCGAACGCCGCCTCATAGGCGGCCGCGGCCGCGCTGGCTTGCGCGGCGGCCTGTTCGGCCTGGGCGGCGGTCGTACTCACCCAGTCCACATACGGTTGCACCGCGGCGGCCATGGACCCCGAGGCCGGGCCGAGCCACTCCTCGCCGGCCAGCTGCGTCACGACGTTCTCATAGCCCAGGGCGGCCGCGTTCAGCTCCGCGGCCAGGGAGTTCCAGGCCGAGGCCGCGGTCACCAGTGGTGTCGAGCCCACACCGGTGTACAGGCGCGCCGAGTTGATCTCCGGCGGTAACGCACCGAAATCGATTGCCATGTCCTGACTCCTTCATCAGTCGCGGCCACGTTGGCCGCCTCGTACAGCTGGTTATCCGGCGGATGGTGGGCGCGCGAGCACGCTGCGCCTGAATCCGTATTCGCGGGGCGGAAAGGCGGAGCCCGAGCGTCGGCTGCCGGTGCCCATCGGCATGCCGCGCAGCAGCCCGTTGCCCGCACCCTGCGGGTCGGTGGCGTAGTCGACGGCGACCGCCTGGGCGGCCGATTCCTCGACCGCGCCGGGAGAGCCCGCCCAACCCTGCGGCACCGACAACCCCCCGATCTTGGTGGCCGAGGACAAATTCGCCGCGATCCCGCCGTGGCCGACGGCACCGCTGCCGACGGCGCCCAGATGCAGGCCGGCGAACTGCGGGGTCGCGTACCAGGCGCCTTGCGCCCCGGCCGTCGTCCCACCGGGGCCGAAGGTGATCTGCTGCGCGATGGAGCCGAAGAATTGCATCAGCCCGGTGGAGAAATAGGCGAGACCCACGGTGGTGCGTGACAACGCGGTTCGGTTCGACACGTTGAGTGCGACGACCTGCTGCACGATCCACCAGTTGTACGGGTTCAGCTGCGAAGCCAGCGCCCCGGCCGAAAGCTGTTGCAGCGCTTGGTTGATCGACGTGAAGACGGACGTGATGGAAACCGCGTCGGGGGTCAGCGCAAGCCCCGGGGTGGCCGCGGCCACTTGGGGCGCGCCGGTGCCCGCCGGCGTGGCGACGGCCTGACCGACCGCGACCGCCTGGGCGGCCAGCCCGCCTTGGTCGGTGGCCTGTGCCGGCTCGGTGAACGGGGTCAACTGTGTCGCGATCGCCGAGGCGGCCGCGTAGCCGTACATCGCCATGGCGTCTTGGGCCCACATCTCGGCGTACTGGGCCTCGGTGGCGGCGATGGCCGGAAAGTTCTGTCCGAAGAAGTTGGTCGCAATCAGCGTGGCCAACAAAACCCGGTTCGCCGCGATCAGTGGTGGCGGCACTGTCAAAGTGAAGGCGGTTTCGAAGGCGGCGGCTGCGGCTCTGGCCTGGTTCGCGGCGTCCTCGGCGAGCGCCGCGGCGGCGCCGAGCCACGAGACATAGGGCGTGGCGGCGGCCAGCATCGAGCGCGATGCCGGCCCCAACCAGGGTGCGCTGGTCAACTCGGTAATCACCGACGAGTAGCCCGTCGCCGCCAGACTCAGCTCGCTGGCCAGCCCATCCCAGGCCGAAGCCGCGGCCATCATCGAGCCGGAACCCGGGCCGGCATAGATCCGGCCCGAGTTGATCTCTGGCGGTAGCGCCCCGAAGTCCAACACCTATGAACCACCGGACTCGAACGACATGTTTTCTCCGCAAGTTCGGGCTAATGACGACTGATGCAAGGGATGTTTAAGAGGCTGTTCGCTAGAGAGGAGGCTAAGGCCCGTAATCCCCGCCCGGCGCCGGCCGAGCTGCAGGGCCCAAGCGGCGACGCCGGCCCGCCCGGTGGCCGGAGAGCGACGGGGGCCTCGCTCGGTGAGCGGCAGCTCGTCGAAAGCACCGGCCGCTACCTGCGGAAATGAGTCCTGTGCGCGCCCGGCGCGCGTCCCGAACGGGCCCAGTTTTTGGGAAGTCGGCGGGCCGACAGTGACGGGTCCGGGTAAAAATCCGGCCGCAGTTAAAGCCGCCGAAGGGGTTGCCAGACGGGCGGCTCAGCCACCGCGAGCCGCGTTAGCGGAGTCCGGGTCGGCGCCCGGTTTCCGGGCCGCCGTCAACGCGTCGTCGGTCGGCGACGGCCCCGGGATGCGGCCGGCGCAGTGAGGGCGGTAGCACGGCCCGTGCGCGGACGCGCTCGGACGGCGGCCGATCAGGCCCCCGAAACGCCGTCGTGGGCGCAGGCAATTGTGCCTGCGCCCACGACGCCAGTTGTGACGGAAAGGCGGCTAGCCACCCAGGGGCGGCCGGGCCATGACGGTGGGACGGAACCCGTACCGGGGACCGGCACCGCTGGCGGCACCGGAGCCGACACCCGCCAGCGGCATGCCGCCCAGCAGGTTGCCGGGTCCGCCGGCCGCCTCCGGCGCAGCGCTGATGCTGCTGACCGGAATGGCGTGGGCCGCGGCCGCCGTCGGGGCAGTGGCGCCCGTCCACGAGACCGGCACCGACAACTTGCCGATCGACGTCGCGCTGCCCAGATGCGCTGCCGCGCCGCCGGCGCCGCCGCCCAGCAGGCCGCCCAGGCCAGGCAGGCCCTTCGGGACGGCGGCCGCGGCCGCCGCCGGGCCGGTGATGGCGCCCAGGGTCTTGGCCATCTGAACACCGAAGTTGCCCATACCAACGCTGAAGTACGGCAGACCCTCGGTGTTGTAGAAGAAGCTCGCGTAGTTCGAGTAGCCACCCAGCGCGGTACCGATGTTCGACGGCAGAATCGTCTGACCGGTCAGCAGGAACCAGACCTCGCTAATCAACGGGTTGGAGTTCGAGAACTGCGAGAAGAACGTGTTCGTCGTGGCCGGAGAGCCGAACGCGCCCAGCGCCTGCTGAATCTGGGTGAGATAACTCTGCAGGGTCTGCTGGATCGACGCCGCCGGTGCCGCGGACTGGGTGACGGCCGCAGCGGCCGGGTTGGCGACGGTGGGCGCGTTTTGGAACGGCGTCACCTTGGCCGCCGCCGCGGACTGGTTGGCGTAGCTGTACAACGCCGAGGCGTTCTGCGCCCAGAACTCGGCGTACTGCGCCTCCAGCTGCGCGATGATCCCGTTGTTCTGACCCAGGATGTTGGTCGCCTGGGCCTGGGTCAGCGTGGTGCGGTTGATGGCGATCTCCGGCGGGGGGACCACCGAGGCCAACACCGTCTCGTAGGCCGCCGCGGCCGACTGGGCCTGGGCGGCCGCCTCCTCGGCTTGGCCGGCGGTCGTCGTCATCCACTGCACGTAGGGCTGCGCCGCCGCGGCCATCGACGCCGAGGCAGGCCCAAGCCATTCCTCGCCAGCCAGCTGGGTGATGATGTTGTCGTAGCCCATCGCGGCCGAAGTCAGCTCGGCGGCAACGCCGTTCCACGCCGAGGCGGCCGCCATCAGGGACGACGAACCCGGGCCCGAGTAGATCAGCGCGGAGCTGACTTCGGGAGGCAGCGCTCCAAGATCCATTGTCATGTCCTAAACCCCCTAGCCGGCCGCGGCCGCGTTGGCCGCCTCGGTCGCCGCGTAGGACCCGGAGCTGATGCCCAGGGTGCTGACGAACTGCTCGTGGATGGCCGCGGCCTGAGCGCTCACGGCCTGGTACATCTGGGCGTGCGCGGCGAACTGGGCCGCGGTCAGCGCCGACACCTCATCGGCGGCAGCGGGCACCACCCCGGTCGTCGGGGCCGCCGCCGCGGCGTTCTGGGCGCTCAACGCCGAGCCGATACCCTGCAAACTGCCTGCCGCCGCCGCCAACGCTTCGGGCTGGGTAGTCACAAACGACATCTGTTTTCCTCCTCAACTTTCAGGCTCGATGACCTTCAAGGAATGCTCTTCGCTGCTGAAGTTCACTTCAGACAGGGCTTGCTAGTGAGACTAATTGGATCCCGTCGGGTCGCGCCTCCTTAGCGCCAACTGTTCATTGCTGGACAACTGCTGTTCATTCGGGGCCGCCCTGGACAGGCTTGCCGGATGGAAGGTCATTGCTCGCCGCCTCTCGATCATCCGGCCGACGGTGGTCGAGTCAGGACGCTGTAGCGGAAGCCGTACTTGGTGGTGTAGCCGTAGCCGGCGCTGCGCCGTCCGACCGCCCCGGTCGGGATGCCGCGCAGCAGGGCGTTCCCCGGTACGGCGCCGGCACCCGCGTTGACGGGCGGCGTCTCTTCGGACACGGCGCTGACCAGGGTTGCCTGCGCAGCCGGGTTGGTCCAGTTCGCCGGCACCGACAGCGCCCCGATCCTGCCGGCCTCGCCGGCGCTCGCCGAAACGGCGCCGGCGGGGTGCACGCCGCCCAGGCCGCCGATGCCGCCCAGGTGCAGGCCGGCGAACTGCGGTGTCGGGAACCAGGCACCACCGGCACCGGCCGTCGCACCGCCGGGGCCGAAGGTGAGCTGCTGGCCGATCGACCACCCGAAGTTTCCGATACCCACCCCGAAGTAGGCCTGCGCGAACTGCCGTATCTCGTTGCCCAATGGGCTGACGCCGGTGGCGGGGAAGGTCAACCCGTTGTTCCGGATCCCGAACCAGTCGTTGGTCGCGGTCGGAAGCCCGTACTTGAGGAAGGATTGCAGTTGCTGCTGCAGCATCGAGAACGGCCAGTTGGTGAAGGTGTAGCTGGACACCTGCTGCAGCGCGAGTTGTTGCAGTGCCTGCGGGATCGCGGCGATCTGATCCAGCACCGTCTGCGCGGCCGGCTGGGCGGTGGCCTGGGCGACGGCGGCGCTCTGGTTGGCCGCCGCGGTCGGGGTGCTGGTGTTGGGCGGCTCCGGATACGGGGTCAGCACCGTCGCGGCCGCCGAGGAAGCGGCGTAGCCGTACATCGCCGCGGCGTCCTGGGCCCACATCTCCATGTACTGCGCCTCGGTGGCCATGATCGCGGGCGTGTTCTGCCCGAAGAAGTTGGTCGCGACCAGCGTCGCCAACAGCACCCGGTTGGCCACGATCACCGGCGGCGGCACCGTCAGGGCGAAAGCCTCCTCAAAGGCGCCCGCGGCCGCGCGGGCCTGGCTGGCGCTGTCCTCCGCCAGACCGGCGGCCGAGCTGAGCCAGCTCACGTAGGGCACCACCGCGTTGACCATCGCCGTCGACGACGGCCCGACCCAGGGAGCGCTGATCAAATCGTTGATCACCGAGTCGTAACCAGAAGCAGCCGTGCTCAGCTCCGACGCCAGCTCGTCCCACGCGGTCGCGGCGACCATGATGGACTCCGCCCCCGGACCCGCATACATCCGACCGGAATTGATTTCGGGCGGTAGCGCTCCGAAGTCGAACACCGTGTCCTCCTCAGTTGGCCATGATCGCGGCGGCGATCATCGCGGTCAGGTACAAGCCATGGTGGGCGCGGTCACAACGTTGTTGACCAGCAAACCCAGCCGTCGCGATAGTCCGCGCACCGTGGCGCACCGGTTCCCTCCGGCCGAAATGCGTGCTCTACCACCAGGATTGCCTGGACTTCCGGTCAGGAACGACATGCACAATCCGCCTCGACTACCCCGCTGTCAGCAACCGAGCGACAGCTCTTTGGTGCCTGAACTGCCGCTCGCGAAAGACATTAGCTGCTCGTGCCAGGCGCTCCGACCGACGACGCCAACTGTTCATTCCCAGCCAACCAATGTTCACTCCCGGCCAGCGGCGGTTTACCAGAGACAACCGAATGTTCATCGTGCGTTTCCCGATCGGTTCGCCTTGCTGCGCCGCTAGTCCTCTTCGAGGATCAGCGCCATTTCCGGGCACGAGGCCACGCCGTCGCGCGTCAACTGTTCATCCTCGGGCCGCACCTCGTGCTCCTCGAGGATCGAATAGCCCGACTCGTCGATGGGGAACAGGTTTGGATCGACGGCATAGCACTGGGCGTGGCCCACGCATTTGGACGTTTCGAGACGAACCTTCACAAGGTTTCCTTCTTCGTTTCCTTCGGCGGCATTCGCGAAAACCCGGAACGGACGATCGATAGGTAGATTAGCCGGTCGATAAAGTCTAGGAGACGGGTGCCGATCGGGGCCTACACGATTGGTATCCCCCTCGTCCCCCGTGGGATATTGATGTGCCGTCGACAAGCCGGTGACGAGAGGATCCGGGCGGGTCCGGCGGCGTCGACGACGACGGCGACAACACGAAAACCGAACGGACAAGCGGAGATCAGAGCGCATGAGCACTCTCGGCGAAGGCCAGCCGGCCACCTTCCACCTACCCCGGCTGGAATACACCAAGCTGCCGATGTCCGCCGACCGCGGCGTCGGATGGAAGACGCTTCGGGACGCCGGACCGGTGGTGTTCATGAACGGCCACTACTACCTGACGCGGCGTGAGGACGTGCTCGCCGCGCTGCGCAACACCAAGGTGTTCTCGTCGCGGCTGGCGCTGCAACCCCCGGGCAGCCCGTTGCCGGTCGTGCCGCTGGCCTTCGACCCGCCGGAACACACCCGCTACCGCAAGATCCTGCAGCCGTACTTCAGCCCGCAGGGGCTGAGCGAGTCGCGGCCGGTGCTGCAACGGCACGCCGCCGAGATGATCGCCGCGCTCGCCGAACAAGGCAAGTGCGACGCGATGGCGGATTTCGCGCGGCTGTACCCCTACCAGGTATTCCTCGATCTCTACGGCCTGCCGGTCGAGGATCGTGACCTCCTCATCGATTGGAAGGACGCCGTCATCGGGGAGCGGCCCTACATGACGCAGGAGGACCACGAAAAAGCCCGCAAGCTGCTCGCGTATCTCACCGACGCCATCCAGAAGCGGCGGGAAAATCCGGGCACCGACATGTTGTCCCGGGTGATGACCGGCGAGGGCAACTTCACCGACCTCGAGCTGCTGGGCATGAGCCACCTGCTGATCCTCGCCGGCCTGGACACGGTGACCGCCTCCATCGGGTTCTCGCTCTACCACCTGGCGCGCCGGCCGGACCTGCGTGCGGCGCTACGCGACAATCCCCGGCAGATCAGGGTTTTCATCGAGGAGATGGTGCGGCTCGAGCCGTCGGCGCCGGTGGCGCCCCGGGTGACGACGGAGATCGTCGAGGTGGGCGGCATGACGCTGCCCGCGGGCACACCGGTGCGGCTGTGCATGGCCGCGGTGAACCGGGACGGCAGCGACCCGATGTCCACCGATGAGCTGTTCCTGGACGGCAAGGTGCACCGGCACTGGGGATTCGGCGGCGGGCCGCACCGCTGCCTGGGTTCCCACCTGGCGCGCATCGAGCTGACCATCATCGTGGCGGAATGGCTCAAGCAGATCCCGGACTTCGAACTGCCCGAGGATTACACACCGGAGATCAAGTTCCCGTCGAAGACCTTCGCGCTCAAGACATTGCCGCTGCGCTGGGCGTAATTTTTCAGACCCAGCGCAGCGGCCAATCCCAGTAGCGGTCGCTACTTGCGGAACTCGGTCGCGGCCACCTGGACGAACACGCCGGTGTCCTCGGCCATCAGCAGGCCTCGGCCGCGGGGCAGCGGGCCGCCCTTCATCTTGCCGCGGATGAAGCCCTCGTCGGGGTCGGCGTCCATCACCAGCAGTGGCGCGTTCGCCTGGTGCAGTGCCCGCAGCATCGGGTCGCTGCCCGCCGACGACCAGCCACCGAACGTGCGGGTGACGATCACGTGCAGGCCCACGTCGGCGGCCCTGGTCACCCAGGCGGCTGCCTTGTGCAGCGGCGAATCGAAACCGGCCGGCAGCTGCTGGATGTCGTCGACGATGAGGAAGATCTCCGGGCCGCTCCACCACGAGTGCGCCAAGAGCTCCTCCGCCGACAGACCGGGCGGTGGTTCGCGGCTGGCCAGCAGGGCGGACATGTCGTTCATCATCGCCTGCACGCCGTCCAGGTTGTACGCGAACTTCTCCACGTACTCCGAGCCCAGCACCGTCAGCAGCTGACGGCGCGGGTCGACCAGCCACACCTGGGCGGAGGGTCGCCCGGCCGGGGGCGGCGGCGCGCTGCTGGCGCCGGGCGCGTACAGCCGCCCGATTTCCGACATGATCGTCGCCAGCGTCGTGGTGCGGCCACACTCGCGCCGGCCCGTCACCATCAGGTGCGCGTTCTCGGCGAAATTCAAATAGACCGGCGCCAGATCCAATTCCGATATGGCCCAGACGATTCCACCGGCACCAACCCCCTGACGGGTGTCGCGGGCCGCCAGCTCGCGCACCTGCTCGACACCGAAGCGCGCCGGCAGGCGGCGGATCGGCGGGGCCTGGCCGCTCGCCAGGCGGCTGACCGCCTCGACGATGCTGTCCGACGCGAACACGTTGTCGGGCGTGCTGGCCAGCGCGGGCCGCGCCACCAGCGTGTGCAGACCGGCCTGCGGGTCGGCGTCGAGGCGGACGTAGTTGACCGCCACCATGCCGCGTCCCGGCTTGACCGGGACTTCCTTGGCGAACCGGGAACGCACCAGCTTGGCGTCTTCGACTGCGGCCAAACGCAATTCGACGCGCGAGCCGAAACCGCTCCGCACCGGCGGCCGCAGCTCCGATTCGCGGTCCGCGGTGACGATGACGTGTACGCCGAACGAGGGTCCCTGGTTGATGATCAGGTTCACCTGCTCGATCAGCACCTCGTTTTCCTCGGCCAGCGCCCGGTAGTTGTCGATCACCAGGTACACGTCGCCGAACCCGTCGTTGGGCACCGGCCCGGCCTCGCCGCCGAACTTGCGGCGCCGGAACACCTCCATCGAGGCGATTCCGTATTCGAGGAAGCTGCGCTTGCGCTCGCGAACCAGCGCCAGCAGCTCGGCCACCGTGCGGCGCACACCGTACGGGTCGGTCGGACCGGCCACCTCACCCACGTGGGGCAGGCGGGCCACCGTGGTCAGCGCGGTGCCGCTGTAGGCCAGGCAGTAGAACTGGACCTGCTCCGGCGTGTGGGTCAGCGCCGCCGAGCAGATCAGCGTCTGCAGCGCCGTGGTCTTACCGGAACCGCCGGCGCCCAGGATCAGCACGTTGGCACCGGGCCCGGAGGTGTCGACGGTCCACGGCGGCTGATCGTGCTTGAACGGCCGGTCGATGATCCCGATCGGGAACACCAGGTTCTGCTCGGTCCCGTAGTCCTGCTGCCACGAGCGGCCGATGAACCGGTTGACCAGATCGTCGATCGCGATGGGTTCGTTCAGCGGCGGCTGCCACAACCGGTAGGGCTCGAAGTCGATCCGGCGCAGCTGATCGATGATCACCGTGCCGACCTTGGGCGTCCTGATGCCCTCGTCGTCCTCGCCCTCGGCTTCCAACACCTCGAGCGGCTCACCGTTCGAGCCGTTCGAGTGAACCGCCTCGATGGTCGGTCCCCCGACGCTCACCTCGAGGGGGGTGAACGAGTTGGTAAACAGTTGCGGCCGAACGTAATCGATGCTGTGCACCAACGCCGGGGCCTCGTCGCCGTCGATGGTGACGCCGCGCGAGATGTAGTCCCGCCACAGGAACTCGGCCTGGAACCGCACGATGTCCTCGAGGCTCCGCCGGAAGTAACCCAGACCCGCCTGGGCCGGCAGGTTCACCGCGTTCGGCACACCGGCCGCCTGCGCCGCCCCGGCGGTGCGGGCCTTCAGCACCAACCGGTAACCCATGTTCTCCATGAGCTTTTCGGCCCGGCTCTCAATGGTCTGGGACGCCATCATCAGGTGGATCCAGTAGGCGCGGCCCTGACGGCCGATCGAGTCCAGCACGTCGACGGCCGTCGGCATGATGCGGAACCACTCGTAGAACTCGTCGATGACGACCACCAGCATCGGCAGCGGCGGCATGTCCTGCCCGCGGGCCCGCATCCGGGAGCGCACGCTGTTGTATTCCTTGGCATCGTCCACCCCGGCGCTGTCGCAGATCGCCTTGCGGCGCGCGATCTCGCCCCACAGCGCGTCCAGGAAGCGCTCCATCAGGGCCTGGTCTTCTTCCAGGTCGGTGATGATGCGCGACACGTGCGGCACACCGGCGAACGGCTTGACGGCCGAACCACCCTTGAGGTCGGCCAGCACGAACTGCAGCTCCTCCGGCGGGTGGCCGAGCATCAGCGACTCGATCACGGTTCGCACCAGCGTCGACTTACCCGAACCGGTCGTACCGGACATGACCCCGTGCGGGCCGTCGCCGCCTTCGTCCAGCGACTTCATGTCCAAGAACAGCAACTCGCCGTTGTCGGAACGATTGCCGAACGGAGCGCGCAGCCGCGACCGGCCCATCGCGTCGGTGCGGCTGCCCCACAGCGAGTCGAAGTCGATGTCGGCCGGATCGTCGATCCCGTAGTAGGCCAGGATGTCCCGGGCGCCGATGTGGGCCACCCGCTGACCGATCTCTTCGTACGCCTCGGCCAGCCGCCAGCGGGCCAGCTTCTGGGCGAACTCCTCCGACTCTCCGATGCTGAGGTGGTCGGTGAGCGCGAAGAACCACGGCTTCTCGTCGATGACCATCCACGTGTCGCGATCGCGCGGCAGGGCTTCGATCACGCCGCGTTCGTCGAACCGCAGCGTCCGCTCGGGGACGGACGCCCACATCGACGAGCCGGTCAGGTCGAAGAACGTCACGCCGTCGATGCCCTCGGCGCTGATCACGAACTCCCATTGCGGGTCCGTGACGTCGGCGATGATCACGGTGTGCGGCGTCGGCGTCTGCGCCGACGAGCTGGCGTGCCGGGGCGTGAAAGAGCCACGGCCGGCGAACAATTCGGCCTGCTCCGCGGCGAACTCGCGCACCGAGCTGTAGACCATGCGGGCGTTGCCGGCCGCGTCCTGGCGCCGCGAGTCACCGAAGTGCGGCAGCCACTTCACCCAATCCCACTGCTCCAGGTCGGAGCTGACCACGACCATCTGCACGTGGTCGGGGCCGTGCGAAAACGCCAGCTGGCAGACGATCGCGCGCATCAGGCCCAGCACCTGCTCGCGGTCCCCGATCAGCGAGTACCACGGTTCGACCAGCAGGGAAATCATCTTCGGCAGGTTGTAGACGACGCTCTGGTAGCGGCCGAATTCCTGCAGTGCCTTACCGGTCACCGGCTCGAGCTCGATGTCGGTCGGCATGTTCTGGGGCTCACCCCAGGTCACCTCGGGACGGGTCATGCCCACGCCGACGCGGACCACACCGAAGTTGAGGTCCTTGCCGTCCGGCTTGCGCTCCCACATCCGCGACGAGCCCACCGCGGCGGGCAGGGTGTCGGGCGCCGGGTGGAACCAGCGGTAGTTGGCGTCCATGCTGTCGGCCGACTCGTGCGCCGTCTCGCGCAGCATGTCGAGCATCAGCATGAACTGGGCGCGCATCGCGTCCAGCTTCGGCCGGCTCATCTGCTGCTGGCCGCCGAACCGGCCGCCGAACATCATCATCGCCATGCCGCCGATCATGAAGATCGGGAAGATCGCGCCGACGCCGCCGAAGACGTGCGAGCCGCTCGCGAAGGTCATCGCGACCATGCCGCCCAGCAGGCCGATCACGACGACGCCGACCACGACGATCCACCACGGCTTGCCCTCCGGTGGGGGGATGCTCAGCGGGGTCGGGAGGACGATGTTCTCCGGCTTGATGACCGGGGGCTTCTCCGGTGTCGGGCGCGCGAATCCACGTTTCATCGGGGTACCACCAACTCTGCAGGGGTCATGTCCATGGGCAGGGTGTCGTGCTCCACCAAGGCGTCCGCCCGGGAGAGGGTCGGGCCTTGTGGCAGCAGCCGCAGCGCCACCCACGGCGCCAGGCTAGGAGCGGTCTTGAGGCCGAGGGCCTCGCGGGCCTCGCGGGTGTCGTCGACCCCGAACCGCGCGCCGGCGTCGGTCAGCCACCACAGCGATTCGGTGGTCTTGGCGCCCGGGTCGTTGCCGGTGACGGCCACGAAGTTGGCGTGATCGGGGCCGAAGTACACCTGGTCGGCTTCGCGGCCGGTGGTGTCGGCCTTGACCAGCGACACGACCTTGCTCATCTCCTTGGACGCGACGGGAATGGTCGACCCGGAGATGACCTGGATGCGGGCCCGGTTCTCACCGGAGGTCTTCTGCCACCACCAGCAGGTCGCCGGGTTCTCCCGGATGTCCATCACGTTCAGCGGGTTGTCGGGATACGACGACAGGTCCAGCTTGTTGACCACGGGCATCTTCGCCAGGGACGACGGTTCGACCGTCACCGGCTTGTTGTTGCCGGGGCCGCCGGCGTTCTGCAGGATCTGCGCCACCAGCGGGGGCAATGTCTGCACGCCGTCGGCCAACACCAACGAATACTGTTGCGGCCCACTGATTTGCGGGGTGACGATCACCGTCCCCACCGGGCCGGGCGCCCCCGCGAACGTGGCCGGGGCACCTGCGCCGGGAATCTCGGGCACCGTCAGCTCCGGCCCCACCGGCAGCGCGTCGTAGAGCGCGCGGCTCATCGGCTTCGCCATGCTGACCTGTTCGGGCGTCAGACCCAGCGGCAACAACACCGAGCGGTTCATCGCGTCGATCTTCGACCGGCGCCCCTGCCGGACCACCCAGGCGTCGTCGCCGTACCGCAGCACCACGGCGTCCGAGCCGTTCAGGACCTGTCGGTGGCCGCTGAGGTCCGGGGTTCCGTCGATGACCGTCACGGTCACCCCGGATGGCGCCCCTACGCCGGTCGATCCGGCGACGGTGTCGCACACCAGCCACGACGACGCGGACGGGGTCTTGGGGGCGAAGTTCGACGGCGCGCCCGGGATGCCCACCAGGGGCCCGCGCGGGAGGCTCGCGATCTGGCTCGACCGGACCAGGTGCGGGTTGTCCGGCCGCCCCGTGATCAGCCGCGCCGAAGCCAGGTTCAGCGCCGGGTACAACTTGTCACCCACGCGGACGTAAAGGGCGCCGGAATCGCGGTCGGCGATGATCGGCGACTCGTTGATCTGGCCCGACGGGCTGATGAACGACCACAGCAGGGCGCCCAGGCAGATCACCAACCCAGCGGAAACCGATGCCACCAGGGCCAGCGTCTGGCGGCGGCCGGGCTCGATCTCCATGCGGACCCGCCAACGGGTCAGTGCCATCGAGGTCCGCCGGGCCAGGAACTGGTAGCCGGTTACCTGGGTCTTGGTCGACAACCCAAGGCCGTACCCCGACCCTCGCTGCCCGCGACTCTCTTCCGCCACGTTAATTCACCATCCGGTCTGCTAGAACGCCTGGATATTGTCCTTGAAAAATATCCGGGCGCGAATTGCTTCGACAACCGTGACAACCGTAAGGGACGCCCTCGCACCTCGCCACGCGTTCCCGTGCGCGTTCACTTCGATTCAATCTGGCCGCGCAGGCGAATCCCGCCTCGTTCGGGTGGTGAGTGTGGCGAACCGTGCCAGCAGCGCCGCTGGCAGTCTTGCTGTTCCCCACTCATCCCCCGGCTGGATTCCTCACGTCTTCATTGGGCATGTTAACCGGGTATGGCCACTTAGTCCTGTCGAATGCCCAGCTTCGCCGTCCGGCTCGGCGATGAGGCGACCGAACGGCTTCTCAAGCAAGATGGGCGACATGACGGAGCTCGCGCCCTCGCTGGTCGAACTCGCCCGCCGCTTCGGCATCGCCACCGAGTACGACGACTGGACCGGTCGGCGCGTGCTCGTCGGTGAGGACACGCTGGTGGCGGTGCTTGCCGCGCTCGGCGTCGCCGCCGGCACCGAACAAGAGCGCAACGTCGCCCTGACCGCGCAGCGGCGGTCGTATTGGGAGCGCCGGATGCCGGCGACCATCGTCGGGCGAACCGGTGAGCAGATCCGATTCTGGGTGCACGTGACGCACGGCGCTCCCGCCGAAGTGTGGCTGCAGCTCGAGGACGGCACCGTGCGCGGCGGGGTGGTACAGGTCGACAACTTCACGCAGCCCTTCGATCTGGACGGGCGCTGGATCGGTGAGGCCAGCTTCGTCCTGCCGGCGCACCTGCCGGTCGGATACCACCGCGTCCACCTGCGTTCCGGCGACTCCGAGACGAGCACCGCGCTGATCGTCACGCCGGACTGGCTCGGGCTGCCGGAGCAGCTCGGCGCGCGCCGCGCGTGGGGGCTGGCCGCGCAGCTCTACAGCGTGCGGTCGCGGCAATCGTGGGGCGTCGGCGACCTCACCGACCTGGGCGACCTCGCGGTGTGGTCGGCGTCCCGCCATGGCGCGGACTACGTGCTGGTGAACCCCCTGCACGCCGCCGGATTTTCCGGGCCGGCCGGCGTCGGTAGCCGGATGGAGCCGTCGCCGTACCTGCCCACGTCGCGTCGCTTCTTCAACCCGCTCTACCTTCGCGTCGAGGCGATCCCCGAATACGCCGACCTGACCAAGCGGGGTCGGGTGCGCCGGCTGCGTTCGGACGTCCAACACCGGGCGGGAAAACTCGACGCTATCGACCGCGACGGCGCCTGGGCGGCCAAGCGCGCGGCGCTGCGTCTGCTGCATCGAGTGCCCCGCTCGGCGGGCCGCGAGCTGGCCTACACCGCGTTCCGCGACCGGGAAGGCCAGGCGCTCGACGACTTCGCCACCTGGTGCGCGCTGGCCGAGGAATACGGCGACGACTGGCACCGCTGGCCGGAGTCGCTGCGGCACCCCGGCGCCACCGGCGTCGAGGGCTTCGTCGAACGGAATTCGGACGCCATCGATTTTCACCGCTGGCTGCAGTGGCAACTCGACGAGCAGCTCGCCTCGGCCCAATCCCAGGCGATACGCGCGGGGATGGCGTTGGGCGTCATGCACGACCTGGCCGTCGGCGTGCATCCCAACGGCGCCGACACCTGGGCCCTGCAGGACGTGATGGCGCTGGGCGTGACGGCCGGCGCGCCGCCGGACGAGTTCAACCAACTCGGCCAGGACTGGTCGCAGCCGCCGTGGCGCCCGGACCGGCTGGACGAGTGCGAATACCGCCCCTTTCGGGCGCTGATCCGCGCCGTGCTGCGGCACGCCGGCGGCGTCCGCATCGACCACATCATCGGCTTGTTCCGGCTGTGGTGGATCCCGGGCGGCGCCCCGCCGACCGAGGGCACCTACGTGCGCTACGACCACGAAGCGATGATCGGCATCGTCGCCCTGGAAGCCCACCGCGCCGGGGCGCTCGTCGTCGGCGAAGACCTCGGCACCGTCGAACCGTGGGTCCGCGACTACCTCTTATTACGGGGCGTGCTGGGCACCTCGATCCTGTGGTTCGAGCTGGATCGGGACGGGAACGGCGGCCCGCTGCCGGCCGAGCGCTGGCGCGAGTATTGCCTGTCGTCGGTCACCACCCACGATCTGCCGCCGACGGCCGGTTACCTGGCCGGCGACCATGTCCGGCTGCGGGAGTCCCTGGGGCTGCTGACCCGGCCGGTGGAGGTCGAGCTCGAATCCGACCGGGCCGAGCTGGCGGCCTGGATGGCCGAGCTGCGCCGGGTCGGCCTGCTCGGCGACGGCGTTGACGCTCACGACGACCCGGAGCGCGTGATTCTCGCCCTCTACCGATACCTGGGCCGGACGCCGTCGCGGCTGCTGGGGGTGGCGCTGACCGACGCGGTCGGCGACCGGCGCACCCAGAACCAGCCAGGCACCACCGACGAGTACCCGAACTGGCGGGTCCCGCTGACCGGCCCCGACGGCAAGCCGGTGCTGCTCGAGGACGTTTTCACCGATCGGCGGGCGGCCGCGCTGGCCGAGGCCGTCCGAGAGGCGATCGCGGCGCCCCGATAAACCCCACCTGTTAGCTTCGGTTGCCATGACGGCTTCCCCGAAAATCGCGGTCCTGGCCCCCGTCGCCGAAGGCGTCACCGCGGATCCGGAATGGATGGCGAGCTTCGCGGGCCACCTGGACCGGTGCGGGTTCGAATCGATCGTGGTCGTCGAGCACACCGTGCTGGCCACCCGCTACGACAGCGTCTACCCGTACGACAGCTCGGGGCGGGTCGGGCTGGCCGCCGACTGCCCGATACCCGACCCGCTCGACATGCTCGCCTTCTTGGCCGGGCACACCAGCCGGCTGCGGTTGGCCACCGGGGTGCTGGTGCTGCCCAACCACCACCCGGTGGTGCTCGCCAAGCGGGCGGCCACCGTCGACGCGCTCTCGGGCGGACGGCTGCGGCTGTGCGTCGGGGTGGGCTGGCTCAAGGAAGAAATCGAGGCGTGCGGCACGGAATTCGACAGCCGCGGCAGGCGGGCCGACGAGCAGCTGGTCGTGTTGCGGGCGCTGTGGGCCGACACGCCGCAGGGGGTGTCGCACCACGGCGAGTTCTTCCACTTCGACGACGTCGTGTGTTATCCCAAACCCGTTGCCAGGGAACGACTTCCGATCTACATCGGCGGGCATAGCAAGGCGGCGGCCCGCCGGGCCGGGCGGTTCGGCGACGGCCTGCAGCCGCTCGGCGTGGCCGGCCCCGAGCTCGCGTCACTGATCGCCCTGATGCGCGACGAGGCGTCGGCGGCCGGCCGAGACCCGGCGGCGCTGGAGCTATCGCTGGGCCACGCCGTCACCAAGATCGACGCCGAGCGCGCCGGCGCCCTCGCCGAACAGGGGGCCGACCGGATCGTGCTGTCGATGCCGCCGACCGCCGACATCGAGGAGGCCAAGGACGCCCTGTCGGCGTGCGCCCAGCGGCTGTCATTGGCCTCGTGACCCTCTCAGCGGCCGACCGCGCGGCCCTCAGCGATCTGGTGCACCGATACGCGGCCCACGTGGATGACCGTCAATTCGACTCGGTCGCAACACTTTTCACCGAGTCCGCCGAGCTGGCGGTGCCCGACCCGCCGGACGCGCTGGAGCCGGTCCATTCCCACCGCGGCCGCGAGGCGATCGGCGTCGCGGTGGCCGCCGTCGCCGCGGTCGCCCGCACCGAACACGCCATCGTCGGTGAGGTGTACGACGAGACCGAAACGGGCGGAAGCGCCGTCGGGCGGGTCGCGTGCATCGCGCACCACTGGAGCCACCGCGGGGACGAGGTGCTCGACGTGGTCTGGCATCTGCGCTACGACGACGAGTACCGGCTGACCGACGCGGGCTGGCGGATCAGCCGCCGGACCCTGACCATCAACGCGATCGAGACCCGGCCGGTCCGCCGATTGCGGCCGCACGGCCCCGCCTGACGCGGCATCTTTCCCGACGGCTTCCAGAGGGTTATGCCCAAACTCACAGCGACCGCCAAGGAACCGAGCCTGCGGTAGAAAATCGTCATTCCGCAGGCAGTTGCGGAAACCCCCATTGTGACCCAGGCGGATTTTGCCCGTTAGCAACTATTGCCGACGTTGTCGAGCGCAGAGCGGCGCCTTCCTTCCCGAACGAGTCCAATTTATCCAAGTCCATTCGGGTAATTTCGGGCGCGTGACGAACACCGAACATCGGGACAGCGCCGTGGCGGCACTCGCGGTGGGCACGCCGCTGACGTCAATCCCCGATTACCGCAACGAAATCCACACCGCCGAGGACACCATCGACGTCGAGGCGTACGGCGGCGGTTTCGACCTGACCCGGCGTGCGACGGCGCCCAAGCTGCGTGTCGGACGCGACAAATGGTTCAACCTGCTCTGGCTCATCCCGATCGGCTTTGCGCTGTTGGTCGTCGGCGTGGCGATCGGCAAGGGCCTGCACAACATGCCGGCGGTGCAGTCGTTCATCCAGCGCTACCCGGGGACCGACGCCAGTTCCGCTGGCAGCCCGGGCCTGCCCGCCTGGATCGGGTGGACGCACTTCTTCAACCTGTTCATGATGATGTTCATCATCCGGACGGGGATCCAGATCCTTTGTGACCATCCCCGGCTTTACTTCAGCCGCAACGCCACCCCGGGCAAGGACGAGTGGCTGCGGGTCGGACCCCCGGTGCCGGACGACGAACTGTGGACCGCCAACGCCGACACCGTCGCGCTGCCACCGCAATTCGGGTTGCCGGGGTTTCGCCACTCCATCGGGCTGGCGCGGTGGTGGCATCTCGGCGTCGACGTCCTGTGGCTGGTCAACGGGGCGGTCTTCTATGTGCTGCTGTTCGCCACCGGGCAGTGGCGACACATCGTGCCGACCAGCTGGGACGTGTTTCCCAACGCCGCCTCGGTGGCGATTCAGTATCTGTCCCTGGACTGGCCTAAGGACAACGGGTGGGTCGCCTACAACGGCCTGCAGTTGCTGGCGTACTTCACCACGGTGTTCGTCGCCGCGCCGGCCGCGTTGATCACCGGCCTCGGGATGTCCCCGGCCTTGTCGCAGCGCGTCCACTGGCTCAGCAAGCGGCTGAGCATTCAGCACGCGCGCTCCCTGCATTTCCTGGTGCTGGTGTACTTCCTGTTCTTCATCCTGGTGCACGTGACCATGGTCTTGACGACCGGCGCGCTGCGAAACCTCAACCACATGTTCGCCTCCCGCGACGACGACAGCTGGGTGGGCTTCTTGATCTTCGCCGCGGCGATGATCGTGACCGCGATCGCGTGGGTGTGGGCCACCCCCTTCACCATTCGTCATCCCCGGGTGATCCAGCGGGTCGGGTACGCGCTCGTCGGCCCATTCCAGCGCGCGCTCGAGCAGCTCGACCCCAAGCCCGGCGCCTTCACCGAGAAGGACATCTCGCCCCACCACTGGCGCAACGGCCGCCTGCCCGAGACCGTCGAGTACAAGGAATTGGAGGCCAACGACTTTCGCGATTGGCGGTTGAAGGTGTACGGCCTGGTCGAGCACCCCATGGAATTCTCCCTCGACGACCTGAAGGCGCTGCCCTATCACGAGCAGATCAGCCAGCACTTCTGCATCCAGGCCTGGTCCGGCGTCGCCAAGTGGGGCGGCGTGCAGATGAAGGCGATCATGGACATCGTCAAACCGCTGCCCGGGGCGAAATGGGCGGTGTTCTATTCGATGGGCCTCGGCGCCACCGGCGGTATCTACTACAACGCCCACCACATCGGCCAGATGGACCACCACATGACGATGCTGGCCTACAACATGAACGACCAGCCGCTCCCCTACATGCACGGCAAGCCGCTGCGGCTGCGCAACGAGCTGCAGCACGGCTTCAAGCTGGTGAAGTGGATCAAAGGGATCGAGTTCGTCGCCGACTACCGCGACATCGGCAGCGGTTACGGGGGCTACAGCGAGGACCACAAGTATTTCGGGCGGCACCAGACGCTGTAAGCGGGCTAAGCCGTTTCCGCAGAGGGCATTTCGCAGCGGATAGTCGCTACTGCAGGTTCGCCAAGTTGTTGACCGAATTGCGAATGTCCGAGCGCAGCACCCTGGCGACCAGTCCCCCGACCGGCCCGCTGAGCACCCCGCCCTTGAGATCCGCCGTGAGGTGAAACTTCGATCCGGGATCGTCGTCGGAGATCGTCACGCCCACCCCGATCCGGATCCCGCCGCGGCCCCGGCCTTGCAGCTCAACCGCTTTCGGTGCGTCGTAACAGGTGACTTCCCAGTGGATGATGTTGCGGAAGCCCTTGACCTTGATGCACGACGAAACGCACGTGCCCTTCTCGATCGTCGACGGAACCGGGCCGCGCCAGCCACCGAAAATCGTCAACCACTCATCGAACCGGCGCAGGTCGGACGCCAGCTTCCAGGCGGTTTCGGGCGGCACATCGGACGCCATCGAAACATCTACTCGTGCCAACGGTTCTCGCTCCTCGTCAGGCGGTCACGGACGTTGCAACCGCATACCCGCCTGTCCCGAAGGGATAAACCCGGCGCGCCGGCTCAGGGCCAGGCCTCCGCCAACTGGTGGGCCACATCGATCACTTGCGCTGCCTGCGACTGCGGCGAGTCGATCTCCTCGGCGACGTACGCGGCGATGAAGCGACGGATCTCGCCGTCGACGCCCGCCAGGATGCGCAGCACCTCGCCGCGGAAGGATTTCGACGACACGTTAACGGTGATGTCGGAGGGGCGCGGTTTGGCGACATCCACGATCAGCAGCAGGGGCTCGGCGGCCCGTGCCGTGGCGCGCAGCGCGATGTCTCCGGAAACCACGAAGCGCTGCTTGTCGAGCCGCAGATCCAGCAACAGGTCGAGGGCCAACGGGATGTGAATGACGAATGTGATCTCATCCCCCAGACGCCGGGTCACCTTGGGATCGTGGATCTTGACGTTGGCGCTGACCTTGGCGATCCCGCCGGGGCCCTGGGCGATGGGCTCCATGGCGAACTCGTTGCCCGCGATGTCGGCGAACGCGGCGGCGACACGCTCGGGGGTGACGGCGACCTCGAAGAACCTGCGGCCGAACTCTTCGTAGGTGACATAATCGTGGTTTGGCATAGGCTTATACCGTCTCACGTCCCCTGCCGGAACCGCCGCTGATCTGCTCGCGTCGCAGCAAATTCGAGCCAGGCGTGGCCCCGGCCCAGGCTGGGCGGACCCGATGGGTATCACGAGGATGTGACCCCGCACCCACCCCGTTGCGCTGTGAACATCACCACACGCGTGGCGCCTGGATTCGGTGCGCCGGCCGCCGGCCTGGGAGGCTGGACTGACTTGGAGGTGTTGAGAGCTGATGTGCGCCCAGGAAGCTACTGCGTCGCGCTCGTTCAAGTCCCGGATCCAGGGACCGCTCACTTGGCTCGGCGGCGGCCACCGGCGCGAGCCCGGTGAAAGCCACGAGCGGCAGGCTCAGGCCGAGGAAGGCCTGGCCGGCGCGGTCGTGTTGCTCGCGGCCGCGCTGGCCTGGCTGGTCGCGGGGCTGGCGTTGCGGGAGTCCACCCGCTGGCCAACGCTCGCCGTCGTGGCGCTGACGCTCGTCTTCGGCCTGCTGGTCGGCGCGGTGACCCGCGGCACGGCCGGCGGACCCCGGCGGCGCTGGCCCGGCGTCGTGGCTCGCGGGGCCGTCGCGATCGCCGTCGGGGTCGTTGTCGGCGAGCTCGCCTCCCTCGTCATCTTTGCCAGCTCGATCGACCACCGGCTCGACGAACGGGCGCTGCGCGACGCCGACTCGGCGCCGGCCGTCGTGCGGGCTTCGGCCTCGCTGCAACAAACCAGGGACGCGCGGGCCGGGCTCGAGCGCGCCGTCGCGCAGGCCCGCGAACGCCAGGACCAGGCTTTGGTCGTGGCACGCTGCGAGTACAACCCCACGCCGCCATGCCCCCAGACCCGGATCACCGGCGTGCCCGGGGCCGGGCCCGAAACCCGAACCGCGAACGAGCTTCTCGCCGACGCGCAGCACGAACTGGACAACGCGTTGGCGACCCGTGACCGCCAGGCGCCCGAACTGGACGCCCAGGTCTCCCGCGAGGAGCAGGCCTTGACCCGGGCGCGTCAGGACGTGGCCGCGGACGCCGGCCGGGGGCTGGGCGCGCGCTGGGTCGCCATGAACGAGGTCACCCTGGCCGGCGCCGGGCCGTTGGCGCTGCGGCTGGCGGCGATCGCGTTCTTCGCGCTGTTGTGCCTGCTGCCGCTGATCCTGCGGCTTTGGCGTGGCGAGACGACGCACGACCGGCACGCGACCGCGCGGGCCGAGCGCGAACGGGCCGAGATGGAGGCCGAAACCGCCATCGCGATCAAACGGGCGCAGGTCCGCCGCGAGGCCGAGATCATGTGGGCCGAGCACCAACTCACCCAGGCCCGGCTCGCCATCGAGGCGCAGACCGAGATCGACCGCGAGCAGCAGCGCCGGCGGGTGATGGACGCCCTCGAGGCGCCGGTGCGCGCGTCGTCGCGGCGTACGTTCGAGCCGGTGCAAGACGACATCTACCTGCCGATCGCGGCGGAGGCGGAGGCCGCCAGCCGGGCGATCGCGCCGTTGCCCGCCGACCAGCAGGAGCCCGAGGTCGAGGTGCCACCCGAGACCCCCGCGAACCTGCCCGCCCCGGTCGAGGCGGGCGGCGACGTCGCGCCGCACGAGGAGCGGGCGACGCCGCTGATCCCGTCGCTTCCGGACGCCACCAAGGCCGCCGCGCGCTGGATTCGCCCGCTGGTCCCGCCGTTCGTCGCCCGGGTCATCGACAACACCACCCAGCCGCTGCGCACCGCGCGCCACGTGTTCGAAGAGGTTGAGGAGATCACCTTCGCGCTCAAGCGAACCCGCAAGGTGACGCTGGACTCGGAAAGCACCGATCCCGGTGAGCAGGCGCCGCCGCGGTCCGCGACCGACGAAGCCCCGCCTGCGACCGCACGGATCTCGTCTTCGCGCGGCGACCGCGGCGCGGGCACACCGCACCGGGTCGGCGGCCACCAGCGGCGCTCGGGGCGCCCGATCGCCGCGAAGGACGTCGAGGACCTGGCGGTGGCGGGGCGCGACCGCAAGGCCGAGCTGACGCAGCGGGAGGGGCCGGGCGAGCTGCGTGCGCCCGAGGGCCCGCGGCAGCTACCGCCCGGGGAATGACGCCGGCTGCGCGGCGCCCGACTCCCCTCGGATTTTTCATCGGGCGGCCAGCTGCCGTTAAAGTCCCGTTGGCCGCAACGGATGGCGCCCTCAGCGCCCCTTTGCGAGAATCACCGAACTATGAGACTCGTACTGTTGATGGCAAGTGCCGCCCTGGTGATCGGTACCGCCGCCCCGGCGTACGCCGACCCTGACGCCAAGGATCAAAGCTTCCTCAACGCGCTCACCCAGGCCGGGCTGACCTACCTGAACGCCGACCGTGCGATCACCGCCGGCAAGCAGGTCTGCAAGTCGGCGGACGACGGGATGACGGGCGAGGAAATCGTCAAGAACCTGCAGGAGAAAAACCCGGGATTCCAAGGGCCCGGGGCCGCCAAGTTCGCGGCGATCGCGGCCTCCGCGTACTGCCCGGAAAAGCTGACCCAGACCGAGGAAGGCGAATCGCCGAAGCCCGCCGGCGCATAGCGAACGACCGTTTCGCCCGGCACCCGCGCGGGTGCACGGCCGCGATGCCTTGTCCGCGCGAAGGTATGATCCTCCGGATAACGACGGGGGAAGGATCTCGTGGATCTCGAGGCGGCGGAGATGGCAGGGCAGGGTCTCGCGGTGACAACCGCTAAGGCGATCGCGGCTCCGGCGTGAAGATCAGCCTGTTCCTTGCGGACGCGGCGCAGGCCGACGTCCAATCCGGGAAGGTCAATGCCCTCGGGCTCGGGTGGCGGCAGTGTCAAACACCAACGCCCGCTTTCGCTTTGGTGCTTTTCCTGGACATCGACTGGGACGAGACCAACAAACCGCACAAGCTGACGTGTCAATTGTTGACCACCGACGGTGAGCCAGTGGTGGTGATGGGAACGCAAGGGCCACAGCGGATCTCTTTCGAAGCCTCGGCGGAGGCCGGGCGTCCCCCGGGGGCGATCCACGGCACGTCGGTCCGCATGCCGCTCACGCTCAACATCCCCGCGGGAATACCCCTCGAGCCCGGCCTTTACGAGTGGCGGGTGGAGGTGGAGGGCTTCGAGCAGGCCACGATGGTCGAGGCATTCGTGGTGGTCGGTGCGCCACACCAGCCGGCGGCGCCGTCAATTTGATGCCCAAGCCGCGCGAGTGCAACCGGCGACGCGCCACTCGAGAAACGTGTTGCCAGTGGCACTCTCGCCACGGTGCGCCCTATTCGTCGGCGAAGGCGCCGTAGAGCTCGGGCAGAAAGCCCGCCAGGTGGTTCATCTCCTGCGCACAGTGCACCAGCAGGTTGCGGGCGGTCGCCTCCGGGGTGCCCAGCACCCGCGAGGCGAACGGGCGAACCGCCCGCGACGCCACGTCCGGAGCGTTGCGCACGGCGATGTGCGCTCCGCCCATCCAGAACCGTGATCGCATCTCTGCGCCGTCATGCGTCGAACGGATGTGATGGATGAACCATCCCGTATCCACCGGGGCGTCGGCCGAGCCCAGCCGAGCGCAGATCGACACCGCTTCCGCGCTGTCGGGCGGGCAGCCCAGGGTTGTCGGCTCGACGAATTGAATTGCGCCGTTGAGCAATGTCGAGCCGATGTACTCACTGATCATCGACCAGCGGCCGATGTACCGCTGGTCAGCCTGGCCGTCCTTCCAGGCGGCGGACAGGTGCGCCCGCGGGTGCCACAACTTGTAGCGGCGGGTGTCGCAACCGTGCCAGCCGAACCACCACGCCCACATCGCGGGGCTGACGCCGGGCATATCGGTGCGCACCGAAACCTGAAAGCCGCCGTCCTCGAGGATGCCGTAGCCGTTCTCGGTCTGGTGGTACCCCTCCTCGGCGACGGTTGCGGCGTCATCGAACGCCAGCAGCGCCATCCCACCCTGCGGGCCATGCTGAAGCGCCTCGACGACGTGCTTTGGCAGCGGGTCCATTTCGGGCTTGAAGAACTTGCCGAACGGCGTGTTCACGTCGTCGCCGCGGTAGCCCAGGTATAGATCGCCGGACATCAGAGCCTTCCCATCCAACTGTTGAACAAGCCGTCGGGGTCATAGGTGGCGCGCGCCTGGTCCAGGCGCGCCATCGCCTCGTCGGTGGCGAACTTCGCCGGCCGGTTGCCCAGGTTTTCGTCGGCGAGCTGGATTCCGGTGGCCAGGTGCGACATCGCCGCCATGTTGGATCCGGCCCAATCGCCGTACTTCTCGTCGTCGGCCGCGTCCTTCCACGAGCCGTAGAGCGCCAGGTAGATCTCGTCTTCCACGCTGTAGGCCATGTCCTGGCGCGGCGGCGACGGCCCCCAGTTCAGCCAGAGGAAGTGCGACGGGGCGGGCGGCATGGTTTGCAGGATCGTCCGGATGCCCGGCAGCAGCTGCTCGGCGGACGCGGAGGTCCACATGTTGTCGGCCGTATAGCGGTGGTCGTTCAGGTAGTGGGTCATCACGGCGGTGTACCAGGTGGGCAGGTCGCTCGGCATGTACGGGACGGCGAGGAGCGCTTTGTCCACGACGGGGCAGGTGCCGAAGATGGCGAGGGCCTGTTGCGCTTCGTCCTCCGTGTCGGCGAACGCCGGGGACGCGAAGGCGATCGCAGGGCTGTCGATGCCCATCTCCGGGAGGCTGCGCGTCGCGATGGCCTGCATCTCCACGCGGCGGTCCACCTCGGCGCTGATGCTGCGGGCCCAGGTGTAGACCTCGTCGGCGAGGTCCCACGGATAGACGTAGACGCTGGTGCCGCAGATGGCCGGGCGCGGATACAGCTTCAGGTAGAACGACGTGACGACGCCGAAGAAACCCGGGCCGGCCCCGCGGGCGGCCCAGTAAAGATCTGCGTGATTGTCTGCGTCGCAATGGATCTGCTCGCCGTCGGCGGTAATGACGTCCAGGCCGACGACGCTCTCGCACGCCGGGCCGAAGATGCGGCTGTTCCAGCCGTAGCCGCCCTGTAGCAGATAGCCGCCCAGACAGACGCCCTTGCAGTGGCCGCCGGGAAAGAACAGGCCCTGCTCCTCCAGGTCGGCCATGAGCAGGCTGCCGCCCTTGCCGGGACCGACGACGGCGAGGCCCTTTTCGGCGTCGACCGTGGCGTGATCCAGGCGGCTGACGTCGAGCAGGACGGCGCCGTCGCGCAGATGGCTGGCGGCGAAGCTGTGCCCGCCCGACACGATGCTGACCTTGTGTCCGTTGGCCTTGGCATAGCGGATGCCGGCGATGATCTCGGCGGCGTCGACGGCCTGGACGATCACCTCGGGGTAGCGTTCGGGCACTCGCTCATGCCACACCGTGCCGCGCCGGGCGGCCTCGTACCCGTCATCGCCCCGGAAAAAGTGCCGCCCGGCTGGTAGCGCGCCCATGGGGAACTCCTTTGATCCGCATTTCGGCTCTTTTAGTCCGCAATGCGGATCACTATAGTGGACGCGTGCCAAATAAGAGCGTCTGAGGGGGAGATTTTGCCGACCGGTCGCGACGAAGGAATCCAGGTCCTGCGCCGGGCCGCCGCCGCGCTGGACGAGATCGCCGCCGAGCCGGGGCGGCTCCGCCTGGTCGACCTCGGCGAGCGACTCGGGCTGGCCAAGTCGACCGCTCGCCGCTTGCTGGTCGGCCTGGTGGAAGTGGGATTGGCGAGCGTCGATGCCCAGGGGCACTTTTCGCTCGGCGACCGCCTGCTGGGTTTCGGCGGGGCCGACGGGGAACAGATCGCGACGATCTTCCGCCCGACGATCGAACGGGTGGCGCGCGCCACCGACGGCGAAACGGTCGATCTGTCGATACTGCGGGGCCAGCGAATGTGGTTCGTCGACCAGATCGAATCGCCGCACCGGCTGCGCGCGGTCTCGGCCGTCGGCGTCCGATTCCCGCTGGCATCGACGGCCAACGGAAAAGCGGCCCTGGCGGCCCTCGACGCCGCGGAGGCCGAGGCCGTCCTCGCGCGCTTGGGCGCCGGTGCGACCGAGGAGCTGCGTGACGAGGTGGCCGAGATCAGGCGCACCGGTGTCGCTTTCGACCGCGACGAGCACACCCGGGGAATCTCGGCCGCCGCGATCGCGCGGCGCACCGCCGGCGACAACGTGGTCGCGATCTCGGTTCCCGCCCCCACCGCACGCTTTCGCGAAAAGGAGCAGCGCATCCTCACCGCGTTGCGCGCGGCGGCCGCCTCGCCCGCATGGACGCGGTGACCACGTGAACGGCCGGCTGGCGACGGCCGCGGTACCCCCCAGGACCCCGGCCGGCGCCAAGTCCCTAGCCGCCGCTCAGCAGCTCACCGCCGATTTGGTGAACAGAGAACCCCACTCGTGCCGAGCGGCGGACTGCGCGTCGGTGAAGCTCGGCGTCTTCTCGCCGTCGCCCGCCAGGTGGACGAGCGCCCACGCCATGGCGAATACCGGAACCTTGTGACGCGATGCGGCACTGTGCAATTCGTCCAAAGCCACCTGCGAAGGGCATCGGCGAAGTCCGATCAAGATCCCCCGCGCGGTGTCGAGAATGCGGCCGGAGTTCGGGCCGTACGCCATCATGCTTTCGATACCTCCTGTTGCGCCCGAACGGAATCCGCCACCCGGATGGCGGCCACAGAACCCGTGCGGTACGCATCGTCGCGCCTTGTCCCCTAAAAGGCGCCCTATGCCCATGATTTGTGGATCGAAGGCGTTGTGCCAGAGCAGCGCTGGAATCGAGATGGGCTTGTGACCGATCCGGGACCGCGCGAATCAGCCTGCGAGAGCCAGCACTTCGTCGAAGCCGGCCACCAGGGCGTCGTAGAAGACGTCGAAATCCGGTATGGCAGTGGTGTCGACGTCGATGCCCAACGCGCACTTGTCGACATAGGTGAGCAGCGTGACGTTGACCGCCGAGCCGATGGTCGGTCCGAAGGCGTACTGCGCGCGCACCGGTGCGCCGCCCAGGAACACCGGCACCGGCACCCCGGGCACGTCGCTGGCGACGAAGTCGACATGGCGCAGCACCGATCCGATGTACCAGCGGGGCATCAGGTTGAGCACCCCGGCGATCCGCTGCGTGTAGGGGACGGATTTCTCGTTGCGCACGGCGGCGGCGCGCTGATGGATTTCCTCGATGCGCGCCGCCGGGTCGGCTTCACCCGCGGGCACGTCGAAGCGCATCAGCGTGATCCGGTTTCCGCCCATGTCGTCGGCCTTGGCCCGCAGGCTGATCGGCATCGACAGATGCAGGTCGCCGATTTCGACGCCGTGCTTCTCGTGATAGCGGCGCAGCCCGCCGGCCACGCCCGAGACGAACGCGTCGTTGAGCGCGCCACCGCAGCGGTGGGCCGCCTCGCGCAGTTGCGGCATGGGCACCTCGTGCACCATGAGATGCCGGATCAGGCCACGGTCGGTCACCAGCGGAGAGCCGGGGCGACTTATCGGCCGCATCAGCCGATAGACCGACCCCGCCACGGCCGCCGCCGATCTGACCGTCGCGACGGGCCGGCGCGCACCGTCGTAGACGAGCCGCGGTGCCGCTTTAGCCGCGCCGGCAACGGCGTTCGCGAGTAGGCCGGCGTCGTAGCGCCAGGTGTCGCGGTAGCCGGTGACCCATGACGGCCTGGACGCCTCCGGCTCGGGCGGCAGCGGCTCGTGTTCATACAGGTCTTCGGAAAGGTTGAACAGGCTCATCGCGATCTGCACGCCGCCGATCCCGTCGGTGAGGGCATGGTGGAACTTGCAAATCATCGCCGCGCCACCGTTTTCCAGGCCGTCGATGAAGGTCGTCTCCCACAGCGCGCGGGCCCTGTCGAAGTCCTGCATCTCGGCCAACCGAGCCATCTCGAGCACGTCGTCGAGCGTGCCGGCGCCCGGCGCCACACCGCGCCGGACGTGGTAGTCGAGGTCGAAGTCGGGGGCGTACTCCCAGCGGGGCGGGGCCGGGGGCGGCGAGGGCACCACCCGTTGCCGAAACATCGGGAGTTTGCGGCTGATCAGGTCGAAACGTTCGCGCACCGCGTTCCAGTCCGGGGACCGATCCAGCAGCACGACACTGACCACGGTCGATCGCAGCCGCGGATCGGTTTCCATCGCCCACGTGAAGGCGTCGCTGTTGCGCAGAAATGCAGTCATGGTGTGCTCCGGGCCTAAACCTACGACTCGGGGCGGCAAAGGTCAGCACATCATTGGCAGCCAATGACTTTGGTCCCACGACATCGGGCCATTCGTCCGGGCGTCTAATGTCGCGGGGTCATGCCCCCGGCGCGGCGTCGGCGAATTCGCAGAAGGCCGTGTAGGCGCGAGCGCCGTAAATGGTGGCCGGCCCGCCGTGCATGAGGATGGTGACGCCGATGGCTTCCGCGGCCTCCTCCCGGGTGGCGCCCGCACGCGCGGCCGCCTGGGCGTGCGAGGCGATGCACCCGTCGCAGCCCTGGACGATCCCGATCGCCAGCGCCATCAGCTCTTTGACCTTGTGGCTCAGCGCCCCATCGGCCAGGGCCGCACCGCTCAGGGCCGCGAACCCCTTGTAGACCTCGGGGATTTGCTTACGCAGCTCCCGGTGCTGGGGCAGCAACTCCTGCAGGACCTCGTGATGATGATGTTGGTCTGACATGGCGGCCTACTCCGCGGTCACCGGCGAAGCGCTCTTGAGTGACTCGATCGCCGCTCGCAGCCGGTCCCCGACCTCTTCGGCGACCGGACGCAGTTCCGGCTCACCGGTGACCTCCACCAGCAGCCCAGGATTCATCGCCTCGACGAGCACCCTGGCGGCGTCCTGCGGGTCGGCGCGCACGACGACGTTGCACGGCAGCAGCAGGCCGATCTGGCGATTGGCCTGCACGGCGCGATGCGCCAGCGGCGGGTTGCAGGCGCCGAGGATCAGGTAGTCCTCCATGTCGTGGCCGAGCTTGGCCTTCATCGTGGCCTTCACGTCGATTTCGGTGAGTACGCCGAAGCCCTGCGCCGCGAGTGCCTCGCGGGTGCGCGCGACCGCGTCCTCGAATGAGGTGTGCAGCGGCGTAGCGATTGCGATGTCCATCATGATTCCTTCCATTCGTCCCAGATTGCGCTCAGGCGAGCGCAAGGAACAGCTTCTCCAGCTCGGCCTCGCTCAGCGGCGCCGAGCCGTCGGCGGTGGTACCCGTGACGCATTCCCTCAACCCGGTCGCGACGATCTTGAACCCGGCGCGATCCAGCGCGCGCGAAACCGCCGCGAGCTGGGTGACGACGTCCTTGCAGTCGCGTCCCTGCTCGATCATCGAGATCACCCCGGCCAGTTGCCCTTGGGCGCGGCGCAGCCGGTTGAGCACCGCGGCGATGCTGTCTTGATCACCCACCATGTGAATCCCTCCGTCTCCCCCTTGCCACCACCGGTACCCGAGGGGGTATTGGCCGACCTTCCTCCAATATACCCCACCGGGTATCAGCTGTCATCCCTGCGCACCGAGCCGAAAGGGGTCGACGATGCCGACGACCGACCTCACCCACGACACATTCGGATCACCGATCCCCGACAACCCGCTTGTGCTGGTTGATTTTTGGGCCGCGGCCCGGTGAGGCGTTGGCCTTAGAGGATGGCCCCGAGGTCCTTTGCCCTGGCGATGTCGTCCCAGTCGACGTCGAGCTCGAGCAGGATCTCTTCGGTGTGCTGCCCGTGCTCCGGGGCGCGCGCGGGAGCCGGCGGCGTCTCGTCGAATTGAACGGGCGCCGCGACGATCCGGTATTTCTCGCCGTGGTCGTCGACGTTGGTCACCACGTAGCCGTTCGGTTCCACCTGCGGGTCGTTGAGGGTCTCCCGCGGCGTCGCGAGGGCGCCCCACACCCCGGGTTCGTCCGCGAGCACCTTGCGCCAGTGCGCAAGGTCATTGCGCGCGAACGCGTTCGCGAAGATCTCGGTCGCCGCGGCCGCATTCGCGATCAGGTTGCTCGACGGCACAAACCGCTCGTCGGTGGCCAACTCCCCCAGGCCCATCCGCTCACAGAAGCCCGCCCAGAACTTGTCGGGCTGCAGGAAGACCAGCTGAATCCACCTGCCGTCCTTCGTCTTGTACCGATTCACCAGGGGATTGATGGCCAGTCCGGGCGGGGCGCCCGGGATGCCGTCGATGTCGAAGAAATCGGCCGCCGAGATCGACGGCGCGATCGCCCACATCGCCTGCGCCAGCAGCGAAGAATCGACAATTGTCGGTTCGCCGGTCCGCTCCCGGTGGAACAACGCCGCACACACGCCGCCGGCCAGCGTCGCACCACCCTGCAGATCGCCGAACCCCGGGCCCTGGACCGCCGGCGTGTCGGTGCCGAACGGCGTGAGTGTGTAGGCCACCCCGCCGCGGGCCAAGTAGGTGGCGGCGTCGAACCCTCCGCGATCCCGGTCCGGACCGCGGACCCCGAGCCCGGTGCCGCGCGCGATGATGATCTTCGGGTTGAACCCGCGGACGTCCTCGACGGTGAGCCGGGCCCGTTCGAGCGCGCCGGGCAGCCAGTTGGTCAGGAACACGTCCGCGCTGGCCAACAAGCGGCCGAACAGGTCGCGGCCGACCTCGGACTTGATGTCGATGGCGATGCTGCGTTTGCCGCGATTGCCCAACTCGAGGATGAAGTCGGCGTCCGGGCGGGCCGCTTCGCGGGTGAAACCACCGACCACCAGCGCGCGTCCCGGATCCCCCGCGGTGACGCCCTCCACCTTGATCACGTCGGCGCCCCAGTCCGATAGCGCCGCCCCCGCCGACGGCACGTACGTCCACGACGCCAACTCGACCACACGGACACCGCTCAGCACCCCAGGCACGGCAGCCGCCTTTCTTGCTATTTTAAGTATTCTAGCTACTCTAAGGGATATCGACAGCCCGGCTGCGGCCACGCGCGGTTTTCGTGGAAGAGATGCGATGGGGCAGACCATGGGTCCGACCCCGCTCCGCGCTGCGGTTGGCGCGCGCCTTCCCGATTCTTTGGCAGCGAATAGCTTTGGCCCCCAACGTGGGTCGCTGATTTAGGGCGAAGGAACGGGATATGGGCAGGGTGACGGGCAAGGTGGCCTTGATCAGCGGGGCCGCGCGCGGGCAGGGCCGTTCGCATGCGCGGCTGCTGGCCGCGGAGGGCGCCGACATCATCGCGGTGGACATCTGCGCCGACATCGAAACCAACGAGTACCCGCTGGCCCGGCCGGAGGATCTCGACGAGACCGCGCGGCTGGTCGAAAAGGAAGGGCAGCGCGCGCACACGGCGATCGCGGACGTGCGCGACCGGGTGGCCCTGGCCGCCGCGATCGATCAGGGCGTGGCCGAGTTCGGCCGTCTCGACATCGTCGTGGCCAACGCCGGCATCTGCCCGCTCACCGCGGGCCTTCCGCCCCAGGCGTTCGCCGATGCCGTCGACGTCGACCTGCTCGGGGTGCTCAACCTGGTGCACGCGAGCCTCAAACATCTGCAAGCGGGGGCGTCGATCATCGTGATCGGGTCCAACGCGGCGTTCATGTCGTCGCTGAACACCGGCGGCGGCGTGACCGGGGGCCCCGGAGGAGCCGGCTACGCCTTCGCGAAACTGGCTGCCGCGCATTATGTCCACGACTTCGCCTTGGCGCTCGCGCCCTTCAGCATCCGGATGAACGCGGTGCACCCGACGAATGTCAACACCGACATGCTGCACAGCGCACCGATGTACCGCGCGTTCCGGCCGGACCTGTCGGAACCCAAGCGCGAGGACGCCGAACCGGTCTTCCCGGTGGTCCAGGCGATGCCCATCCCCTACGTCGAGCCCGAGGACATCAGCGAGGCGGTGTTGTTCCTCGCCTCGGACGCGGCGCGGTACGTCACCGGCCAACAGCTCCGCGTGGACGGGGGCGGCTTCCTGAAGGTCAAGCCGTGGTCGGGCACGTAAGACTGTGCCGCGCAACGGAAGTGGAGGGACCTGAGTGAGCGACGGTCGATCCGCAACCGACGTGCAGCGTCGCCTCTACGAACTCATGGTTCTGATGAAGGCGGCCGACGACCGGCTTTCCAAGGGCATCGGCACCGGCGAGTTCATGTGCGTGTACTGGCCGTCGCGCGGCCAGGAGGCCATCGCCGCCGCGATGGGGGTGTCGCTGCGGGCCGACGACCAGTTGGTGACGACCTACCGCGGGCTGCACGACCTGATCGGCAAGGGCGTCCCGCTGGAGGAGATCTACGGGGAGATGATGGGGCGCACCGTCGGCGCGAGCCGCGGCAAGGGCGGCACCATGCACATCGCCAACCCCGCCAAGGGCGTCATGCTCTCGACCGGGATCGTCGGCGCCGGGCCGCCGGTGGCCGTCGGGCTGGCGATGGCCGGCAAGCGCAAGGGCCTCGACCGCGTGACGGTGGTCAGCTTCGGCGACGGCGCCACGAACACCGGCTCGTTCCACGAGGCCGCCAACATGGCCGCCCTGTGGGACCTGCCGCTGGTGTTCGTGTGCCAGAACAACCTGTTCGCCGAGATGACGCCGACCTCGGACACGATGAAGCTCGAGCACGTCGCCGAACGGGCGGCCGGCTACGGCATGCCGGGGGTGCGCGTCGACGGCAACGATCCGCTGGCGGTGAAATCGGCGCTGGACGAGGCGCTGCGGCGGGCGCGCGCCGGCGCGGGACCCACGTTCATCGAGTGTGTGACCTTCCGCTTCCGCGGCCACTACTTCGGCGACCGGATGCCCTACATCCCCAAGGAGCAACTGGCCGCCGCCATGGCGGCCGACCCGGTGCCCCGCTTCCGCAACCACCTCGCCGAAGCCGGCGTCTGCGGCGCTGACGAGCTCGACCGCATCGACGAGGAGGCGTCGACGGCGGTGGAGAACGCGCTGGCGACCGTCATGGCCGCCGAGGCGCCCTCGATCGACGAACTCGACCACGACGTGTACGCGACCCCGATCAGGTACCCGGTGTAAACGCATGGACGACAAAGAGATGACGATGCGCGAGGCGCTGAACCTCGCGCTCGACGAGGCGCTCGCGGCCGACGACCGCGTCTTCCTGCTCGGTGAGGACATCGCCGATCCCGGCGCCTCGGGACCGACGGCGGGCCTGTCGACGAAGTACGGCCACGAACGCGTGCTGGACACGCCCATCTCCGAGGCCGCGATCGTCGGCGCCGCGATCGGTGCGGCGATCGACGGGATGCTGCCGGTGGCCGAGATCATGATCATGGACTTCATCGGCATCGCCGCCGACCAACTGATCAACAACGCCGCGAAATTGCGCTTCATGACGGCCGGACGAACGACGGCGCCGATCACTATCCGCACCCAGGTCTACGCCGGGCTGGCCACCGGCGCCACGCACTCGCAGAGCCTGGAGGCGTGGTTCATGCACATCCCCGGCATGAAGGTGATCGTGCCGTCCACTCCTCGCGACGGGAAAGGCCTTCTCACATCGGCGATCTTCGACGAGGACCCCTGCCTGTTCGTCGAGACGATCCGACTGCAGGGCAAGAAGGGTCCCGTGCCCGTCGAACCCGGGTTCTCGATCCCGCTGGGCCAGGCCGACATCAAGCGACCCGGCACCGACGTAACGCTGATCGCCTACGGGCGCCCCGTGCACGACGCGCTCGCGGCGGCGGACACGCTGGCAGAACAGGGCGTCAGCGCCGAGGTCGTCGACCTTCGCACGCTGGTGCCGCTCGACGTCGAAACCATCGTCGAATCCGCGCGCCGCACAAGGAGAGTCGTGGTCGTGCACGACGCCGTCCAATTCGCCGGCCCGGGGGCCGAGATTGCCGCCACCTTGCAGTCGGAGTTGTTCGGGGAGCTGGCCGCGCCCATCGAGCGCGTCGCCGCGCGGTTCGTCCCCAACCCGGCGGCCGCGGCGCTCGAGGCGCAGGTGTACCCGTCACCGGCGCGGATCGTCGCCGCGGCCCAGCGAACCTTAGACCGGGCCAAAGTCCATGGCTGACTTCGTCATTCGTATCCCGCGGGTGTCGGTGGCCGTGTCGGAGGCCGAGCTCACCGGCCTACTCGTCGACGCCGGCGAGCGCGTGGAGGAGGGCACGCCGATCTACGTGATTGCCACCGAGAAAGTGGAGCAGGAAATCGAGGCCGGTGCCTCGGGCATCGTGCAGTGGACCGGACAGGTCGGGACCACCTACGACATCGGCGCCGAAATCGGCGTCATAACGTCATAAGAAAGGGACGCAAACACATGGATCTCAACGAGACCCGCGAGAGAATCGTCTACGAAAAGGAAGGTCCGATCGCGCGCGTCACGCTCAACTGGCCCGAGAAGGCGAACGCCCAGGACCAGAAGCTGGCCGAAGAAGTCGACGCCGCCCTGCTGGACGCGGACCGCGACTACGACATCAAGGTGTTGATCCTCAAGGCCAACGGCAAGGGCTTCTGCTCCGGACACGCCATCGGCAACAACGCCGTCGACTACCCGGCGTTCGTGGAGGGCGCCAAGGTCATGGGCACACCGTGGAAGCCGCAGACCGACCTGTTCGTGAAGCCCGTGTTGAACCTGTGGGAGTTCTCCAAGCCGACCATCGCGGCCGTGCACGGCTACTGCGTCGGCGGCGGCACCCATTACGGGCTGACCACCGACATCGTCATCGCCGCGGAGGACGCGTACTTCTCCTATCCGCCGCTGCAGGGCTTCGGCATGCCGTCCGGTGAATGCTCAATCGAGCCATGGGTTTTCATGAACTGGCGGCGGGCGGCGTACTACCTCTACCTCGCCGAGGTCATCGACGCGAAAAAGGCCCTGGAGGTCGGTCTGGTCAACGAGGTCGTTCCGCGCGACCAACTGGAATCGCGGGCCGACGCCATCGCCCGCCACATCGCCCAGGCGCCGATGACGACGCTGCTGGCCACCAAGGCCAACCTGAAGCGGGCCTGGGAGCTGATGGGCATGCGGGTGCACTGGCAGAGTTCCAACGACCTCGTCGCGCTGGCGTCGATCAGCAAGGACGTGCAGGAGCTGATCCAGACCGTCTTCAAGGACAAGGTGCTGCCGTCCGAGCAGGCCCGGCGCCAGGCGGCGGCGGCAGCCTCGGCCACCGACGGCGCGGCGCCGGCGAGTTGAGCCCTCGCGAGGTCCACCGGTGAACATCGCCGACCACGCGAGCACCGCCGCCGAGTCGCCGGCCCTCCTCGTCGCGGACGGCGGCACGATCACGTACGGCGACCTGTACGTCAAGAGCCAACGCGTCGCGGCCACCCTTCACCAGGCCGGGCTGCGGCGCCGCGACGGCGTCGCCCTGGTGCTGCCGAACCGGCCCGAGTTCTTTGAAATCACCTGGGGCTGCCAGCTTTCCGGGCTGTACTACACCGCCGTCAACACCCACTTCACCCCCGACGAGGTCGCCTACGTCATCGACGACTCCGACGCCAAGGCGGTGTTCGTCGACGCCTCGATGGGTGACCTCGCCGCGCACGTGCGCGCGGCCAACCCTCGCGTCGGGATCCACGTGTCCGTCGGGGGCGCCCTGCCGGGCTGGCAATCGTACGACGACGCGTTGGCGGCGGCGGGCGACGCCCCGCCGCTGTCGGACGGGTCGGAAATGCTGTATTCGTCGGGCACCACGGGACGGCCCAAGGCGGTTCGGCGGTCGCTGCCGGCCGACGGCAACGGGTCGTGGGCCCAGTCGGTGCTGGAGCTGGCGCTGATCCACAAGTACGGGATGGACCGGTCCAGTGTGTACCTCTCCCCCGCACCGCTGTATCACGCGGCAGGGGTGAACTACACCATGGCGGTGCACCGCGTCGGCGCCGCGTCGATCCTGATGCGCAAGTTCGACGCCGAGGCGGTGCTGCGGCTGATCGAGACCCACCGCGTCACCCACGCCCAGTTCGTGCCGACGATGTTCGTGCGCATGCTCAAGCTGCCCGAGGCGGTGCGGCGCAAGTATGACGTCTCGAGCCTCGAATGCGTGATCCACGCCGCGGCCCCGTGCCCGGTGGACGTCAAGCACCGGATGATGGAATGGTTCGGTCCTATCATTTACGAATATTACGGGGGCACAGAGGGATTCGCCGGCACGACGATAGACCCCGACGAGTGGCTCGCTCATCCGGGGTCGGTCGGCAAGCCGTTCAGCCCCGTTCACGTGGTCGGCGAGGACGGGGTCGAGCTTCCGGTGGGCCAGTCCGGCGAGTTGTTCTTCGAGGGCGGGCCCGACTTCGAGTACTTCAAGGACCCGGCCAAGACCGCGTCGGTCTCCAACGAGCGGGGCTGGCGATCGCTCGGCGACATGGGGTATGTCGACGACGACGGATACCTCTACCTCACCGACCGGTCAACGTTCATGATTGTCTCGGGCGGGGTGAACATCTACCCACAGGAGGCGGAGAACCTGCTGGTCATGCATCCCAAGCTCGTCGACGCGGCGGTGTTCGGCGTGCCCAATGAGGAGTTCGGCGAGGAGGTCAAGGCCGTCGTGCAGCCGGCCGACGGCGTCACGCCCGGGCCCGATCTCGAGGCGGAGCTCATCGCGTACTGCCGGGAGCACCTGGCGGGTTATAAGTGCCCGCGCACAGTCGAATTCGATCCCGAGCTGCCCCGCGACCCCAACGGAAAGCTGTACAAGAGGCGCATTCGCGAACGCTACTGGCAAGGGCGGGCGTCACGGATCGTATGAACGAGGGAACGGACATGGTGACTACCGAACGCACCCACCCCGACGTGAACTGGGCGCCGCTGCCGGTGCCGTGGGCGGTTCAGCGGCCCGATCGGATCCCGAAGCAGCGGTACTACGACCCGGAGTTCTACGCCCTCGAGGCCGAGTTGCTCTGGCCCCGCGTCTGGCAGATGGCCTGCCGCCTCGAGGAGATCCCGAAGCCCGGCGACTACGTCGAGTACGAGATCCTGGACGACTCCGTCATCGTCGTCCGGCTGGACGCCGAGAACGTGCGGGCCTACCACAACGCGTGCCGCCACCGCGGAGTAAAGCTGGTGGAGGGCAACGGAAACCGCCGCACCTTCGTCTGCCCGTTCCACGGCTGGTGTTGGGCCATCGACGGCCGCAACACCTTCGTGCTGCGGCCCGAGGAGTTCGCCGAGGAAAACCTGAGCCCCGACGACCTGCAACTCGTCCCGGTCAGGTGTGAGCTCTGGGGCGGTTGCGCGTGGATCAACCTCGACGACGACGCGCCGCCCATGCGGGACTGCTTCGAACCGTTCGCGTCGATCTACGACGCGTGGAAAGTGGAATCGTTGCGCGTCGAGTGGTGGCAGGCGTGCCGGCTGCCGGTGAACTGGAAGCTGGCGACGGCCGCCTTCATGGAGGGCTACCACGTCCCGCAGACCCACCCGCAGCTGCTGCCGTCCTCGATGCCCAGCACGTCGAAACCGCCGGGGCTGGCCCAGACCAACCTGTACTTCATGCGCACCCTCGGCGAGGGCATGGCCGGAATGACCCACGAGAACGACGTCCGCATCGCCGAGGGCCTGCAGACCATGGAGTTGCCGGCCGACCCGGCCGCGGCGATGGCCACCTGGCGGGCCGCGCTCAACGACGCCATCGTCAAGTGGCATCGGGCCCGCGGCTGCGACATGCCCGACCTCAACGAGCTGGAGCGGCGCGGCATCACCGAAGCGATCAACTTCTGCTTCCCGCACTATTTTCTGCTGCCCCAGTACAGCAGCGCTTCGTCGTACCGAATCCGTCCGCTCGGTCCGGAGGAGACGCTGTTCGAGATCTGGTCGCTGACCCGCATCCCGCCGGACCAGGCCACCGCCAAGCCCACGCCACCGGAACCCATGGCCCCCGACGACCCGCGCTGGCCGCCCATCCCCGCCCAGGACTTCTCCAACCTCCCGCGTCAGCAGAAAGGCCTGCACTCTAAGGGGTTTGACTACATGCGACTGTCGGACCGGATCGAAGGGCTGATCTCGAACTTCGAACGCGTCATCGACGGCTTCCTGGCCGGCCTGCCCTATGACGCGCTGCTACCCGCGATCCAAAAGACCAACACCACCATCGACGTGCCGATCGCCGACCTGGGACTCAGCTCGGAGGCGCGATGACCACGCGCTGGGACCGCTCCGTCGACCTGCTCATCGCGGGCAGCGGCGGCGGCGGCATGGTGGCCGGGCTGGCCGCAATCGACTGCGGGCTCGAACCCCTGATCCTCGAGAAGCAGGCGCTGGTCGGGGGCTCGACGGGGCTATCGGGCGGCATCGTCTGGCTGCCCAACAACCCGCTGATGCGGGCCGAGGGCATCGCGGACTCGCACGAGGACGGCCTGGCCTACCTGGCCGACGTGGTGGGCGACATCGGCGCCCCCTCCTCGCCCGCGCGCCGCGAGATGTTCCTCACCGCGGGCTACGAAATGATCAATTTCCTTACCCGCAAAGGCGTTCGGCTGATCCGCTGCGCCGGATGGAGCGACTACTACCCGAATCACAAGGGCGGCAACGAGTCCGGCCGCGCCATCGAAGGGATCCCCTTCGACGCAGCGGAGCTTGGCAGCTGGAGCGACAAGGTGCAGCCGCCGCTGGCCAAGAACTACGGGTTCGTGGTCCTGACCAACGAGTTGCGTTCGGTCCAGTACTACAACCGATCGCCGCGCGCGTTCGCCGTGGCCACCCGGGTGTTCCTGCGCACCGCGGCCGCGCGGGCCCGCCGCCGGCAAATCCTCACCAACGGCGCCTCGCTGATCGCCCAGATGCTCAAGGCGCTCATCGAATTCGGTGACGGGCAGCCCCCGCTGTGGACCAACGCCGCGATGGAAGACCTCATCGTCGAGGACGGCCGCGTCGTCGGAGCCCGCGTCACCTGCGGCGGCGAGCCGCTGAACGTGGAGGCACGCAAGGGAGTCCTGCTGGCGGCCGGCGGATTCGGGCACAACAAAGAGATGCGCCGCCAGTACAGCGGCGATCAACCCAACGAGGCGCAGTGGTCGATCGCCAACGCCGGGGACACCGGTGAGGTGCTGCAGGCCGCCATGCGCCTAGGGGCCAAGACCGACCTGCTCGACGAAGCCTGGTGGCTGCCTTCGGTTTTCATCAAGGACGGCGGGGCCGCGGCCGCCTCCCTCGGCTCGGGCCGGCAGCGTCCCGGTGCCATCTACGTCGACGCGACCGGCCGGCGATTCTGCAACGAGTCGAATTCCTACGTCGAGGTCGGCAAGGCGATGTACGCCAACAAGGCGGTGCCCTGCTGGATGATCTTTGATGACGGATACGTGCGCAGGTACGTCACCAGCACCAACCCGCTCAAGCGCAACCAGAACCTGCCGCCCGAGCTCATCGAGAGCGGCGCGGTCAAACGCGGCGACACCATCGCCGAACTGGCCCGCCAGATCGACCTTCCCGCCGACGAATTGGCGCAAACGATCCAGCGGTTCAACCGGTTCGCCGCCAAGGGCCTGGACCCCGACTTCGGACGAGGGCAGTCGGCCTACAACGACTGCCTCGGCGATCCCGGCTACCGGCCCAACGCCGCCGTCGGCCCGCTCGACCGCGCGCCCTACTACGCCACCCGGGTCTTCCCGGCGGACGTCGGGACGTGCGGGGGCGTCGTCACCAACGAGCACGCGCAGGTCCTCGACGAGCAGGACCTGGTGATCGAGGGCCTTTATGCCACGGGCAACACCACCGCGACGGTGATGGGCCGCACCTATCCGGGCGCGGGCGCCAGCATCGCCAGCTCGATGGTGTTCGGTTACGTGGCCGCGCGGCACGCCGCCGGGCGCAGGATCGCCGGCGAGCGCAGCCGCTAACGGCGCGAGCAGACGCAAACGCTCCCAAAACCCGC